>JBFWXO010000002.1:0-268016 GCA_050187355.1 Vicinamibacterales bacterium | reverse complement strand
CCCAGCGTGTACTTGTACTGGTCGTTCAGGCGGTAGCTGTAGAACAGCCAGGCCTTCTTCTTCCAGAGCGGGCCGCCCACGTTGAAGTTGAGGTCGTACTGGTGATCGACCGGGTTGCCCTTGTTGAGGGCGTTCCGGACGAAGAAGCCGTCGTCGTCGCGCGTGTTGGCGGTCTTGAGGTTCGACGGGACGTTGTCGGAGATGAACTTCTTGCCGACGTAGTCGCTGTACCAGTTGCCCGACAGCCGGTCGCCGCCGGACTTCACGCTGACGCTCAGCGAGGCTCCAGGCGCGAAGTTGGTGGCGTCGCTGCCGGCGCCGCCCACCTGGAACTCCTCGAAGCTGCCGAAGTCGAAGTACCCGGCGTTCGCGCTGTTGCCCTCGGTGGTGTCGATGCCTTCGATCTTCGTCTGGTTCTGGACGTTGAGCCCATAGGTGACGTACCCGGTCTGCGTGCCGGTGTGCGAGCCGCCCACGTCGTAGCCGTTCATCTGGATGCCCGGCGCCTGCGCCATGGCCGCCCAGACGTCGCGGGCGTTCGGGATCTCGGTGAGGAGCTCCTTGGTGAAGTTCGTCGCCATCGTGTTCGTGGTCGTGTCCACGACCGGCGAGGCGCCGGTCACGGTCACCGTCTCCTGCAGGGTGGCGACCTGGAGCTGCTGGTTCACCGAGAGGGTGGTGTTGATGACGACGCGGATGCCCTCGCGCTTGACGCCCTGGAACCCGGCCAGCTCGAACGTCACTTCGTAGAGCCCGGGCGGCAGCGCGATGAAGCGGTACTGCCCGTCAGCGCCCGTGACCTGGGTCTGCGCCTGGATGAGCGCCGGACTCGACACGGTGACCGTCACCCCGGGCAGCACGCCGCCCGTGTCGTCCGTGACCGTGCCGTTGATGCGGCCGCGAAAGTCCTGGGCACTTGCCGGCCGTGCCGCCGTCAGGGCAGCCAGCAGAGCCAGGACGACTCCCGTCTTGAACGTCATGAACGTCTCCCACAGGGATTCCCGGGTTTCGCACCGGGCCCCTCGCGCTCACCCTGGACGCGGGGCGAGCCGTGCGACACGTTGGACGCCGAACTCCGGGTGTATCCCGGCGGCGGACGAGCAAGGCAGGCAAGACGTCGAACGCACCACCAAGGGAGTGCGATCGTCCGAGCGAAACCTGTCCCCATCGCGGGACTCGGACGGCACCGGGAACCTCAGGCGTGCCTTCGAGCTCGGCATTGTAGCGCAGTCAGACCCGGCCGTAAGAGGGGCGGGCGCGACGTGCGTCCGCCAATGGTGGGACCAATCGCGCGCGGCGCGCCGCGACGCAAACGCGCCCCAGCGACCGGATAAAATGCGCGCCATGCGCACCGCCGCCGCCGTCCTCGCCGCTCTCGCCGCGCTCGCCGCCGCGCCGGCCCTCGCCCAGCAGGGCGCCGCACAGCTGGGCTCGAAGCTCATGCAGGACGCGTCGGTCAGGGCGGCGCTCGAATCCGCCAGGGCCGACGAGGCTCGGACGGTCGCGGAGCAGATCGAGATCTGTGAAGTCGAGGCGCCGCCGTTCAAGGAGTCGGGGCGCGCCGAGGTCTACGCGCGGAAGTTCAGGGAGCTCGGCCTGCAGAACGTGCGCATCGACAAGGTCGGCAACGTCCTCGGGGAGCGCCCGGGCGCGGCGCCGCGGCCGCACTTCGTCCTGGCCGCCCATCTCGACACCGTGTTCCCCGAAGGCACCAACGTCAAGACGACCCGCGAGGGCTCGATCATCCGGGGACCGGGCATCGGCGACGACTGCCGGGGCCTGGCGGTGCAGCTCGCCATCATCAGGGCGCTGGCCGCCGGCAACGTCCAGACGCCGGGCACGATCACGTTCGTGGGCAACGTCGGCGAGGAGGGGCTGGGCGACCTGCGCGGCGTGAAGTACCTGTTCGACGAAGGCCTCAAGGGCCGGATCGACCGCTTCGTCTCCATCGACGGCACGGGCCTGGGCATCACCCACATCTCGGTCGGCAGCCTCCGCTACCGCGTCACGTTCAAGGGCCCGGGCGGCCACAGCTACGGCGCCTTCGGGATGGTCAATCCAATCCACGCCCTCGGGCGCGCCATGGCCGCCATCGCCGACTTCCAGGTGCCGACCGAGCCCAAGACCACGTTCAACGTCGGCCGGATCGGCGGCGGCACCTCGGTGAACTCCATCCCGTTCGAAGCCTGGGCCGAGGTGGACATGCGCTCGGCCGACGCCGCCTCGCTGCAGTCGCTCGACGCCAAGTTCCACAAGGCCGTCGACGACGCGGTGGCCGCCGAGAACCTCCGGTGGGGCAGCCATGCGCTGACCGTCGAGAAGACACTGGTCGGCAACCGGCCCGCGGGCCGCGCCGAGGCCACCTCGGCCATCGTGCAGGCCGCCGCCTCGGTCACCCGCGCGCTCGGCCTGCCGGTGTCGATGGACGAGGGATCCACCGACGCGAACTATCCCCAGAGCCTGGGCATCGCGGCCATCACGATCGACGGCGGCGGACGGGGGAGCGGGGCCCACTCCCTGGCGGAGGCGTTCGACGCCACCGATTCATGGCGGGGCACCCAGCGCGCGCTGCTGCTCACCGTGGCGCTCGCGCAGCCCTGATCGGCGCGCCCCGGGGCCGGGACGAGGGCCTTCGGCACGGCTCGTCGCTGTCTCTGTCAGCCGGGACAGGCAGCCCCGTGGCGCCCGACGCAGAAATGGGCTTGCGCGCTAAAGTGCCTTTGCTACAATGCCGACACTTTCGGTATCGCGGAGTGCGCCCCCGGAACGGGGTGTGTGTATCCCGCTCCTCATGGTGGCACTGACGACCGGACGCGTGCGAAGACTGAGCGGCCTCGCCGCGGTGCTGGCCTGTCTCTGCGCGGGCCCGCTCGACGCCGCCGCACAGACCGCGCGGGCCAAGGCCGCGCCGGCCCGCACGACCGCTCCCGCCCGCCCCGTAAAGAAAGCTGTCACCCCGAAGAAGACCGCCAAGGTTTCGGCCGCGCCCAAGGCGTCCAGCAAGGGCGCGTCCACGGCGTCCCGGACCTCGTCGGCCGCCCGGCGCCGCGCCATCGCCCGGGCCAGGGCGGCGGCACGGGCCCGCGAGGCGCGCGAGCTGGCCAGGCCGCGGTTCCGGACCGACGACAGCGGGCGGGAAGTGCCGGCCCCCAGGGCCGCGGCCGCCCTCATCTACGATCCCGACACCGATACCGTCCTCTTCGAGGAGAACGCCGGCGACCAGCGCTCCATCGCCAGCATCACCAAGGTGATGACCGCGCTGGTGTTCCTGGAGTCGCTCACCGAACCCTCCACCGAGGTCAAGGTGGTGCGGGCCGACGTCTCCCGGGCGTCCACGACCTACCTGCGGGCCGGCTACACCGTGACGGTCGAGCAGCTGCTCCACCTGCTGCTCATCGGGTCCGACAACGCGGCCGCCCGCGTGCTCGCCCGCACGTCGCCCTACGGCACCGACGGCTTCATCGCCCGGATGAACGAGAAGGCCCGCGAGCTGGGCCTCGCCAACACCCACTTCGAGGATCCGTCGGGCCTCATGTCGGGCAACGTCTCGACCGCCTACGACCTGGCGCACCTGCTGACCTTCGCCGTGGCGGACGACCGCATCAGCAGCGTGATGCGCAAGGCCGAATACGACTTCGTGCCGCTGAAGCGCAACGTGCACGTCAACAGCACGAACCGCTTCGTCCGGTCGGGCGAGCTCGAGGTCCTCGGCGGCAAGACCGGCTTCATCAGCAGCTCCGGCTACTGCCTGGCCACGCTGGTACGGCTGCCGCAGACGGGCAAGCAGGTGGTCTTCGTGGTGCTGGGCGCGCGGTCGAACGCGGCCCGCTTCTCGGAGACGAAGCACCTCTTCAACTGGCTGAGCACCACCACCCTGGCGGCAGCCGCGCACGACGGCGGCCAGGGACAGCAGTAGGCCCGGCCTCAGGCGCGTCCGCGCCCGTCTCCCTCAATCCGCCGTGTAGCCCTGCTCGCCGACGGCCTGATCGATGGCCAGCGTGGCCACCGTGTCGAGCGGCAGGAAGAGCGGTCGTCCCGCCTTCCGGACGTCGAGGGCCTTCACGTACCGCTTGCACTCCTCGCACGCCGCCACCTGGTAGCGTCCCTCCATGGCCGCGAACACCCGGAGGCGATCCGGCACGAGGCACCGGGGGCAGGTCCGGGCATCGAACGGCCAGCGCCCCTGGCAGCGCGCGCACACGAGCTGCCGCTCGCCGCTCGACGGGATGACCCCGAAGGCGGCGCTCGCGCCGCAGACCGGACAGGTGCCCCGGCGCCAGGCGTCGACCGACACGCGCTGCAGCAGGACGTCGGCGGTCCGGGTCAGGAACGGGCGGAGCGTCAGGGCCAGAACGTCGCCGAGCGCGTCCTCGCCGCCGGCCTCCGGCGCGTCGTACCACCGCGCTCCCGCCTCCACGAGCGCGCCGTCGCGTCCGAGCACCTGGAAGCGCGTGGCCTCGTCAGGCTCGAGGACGTCGTGGCGCCGGAGGACGTCCACCACCTGCCGCAGGCGGAGGCGCACTTCCGGCCAGTCCAGGCTGAGTTCGTGCCAGGCGGCCAGGCGCTGGCCGCCGGCGAGGCGTCCGGCGAGATCGGCGGGAGAGCCGGCCAGGCTGGGCGTGCCGATGCGTCGCAGCAGGCGGCGTTCGCCGTCGAAGAGCTCGCGCTCGAGCGCCACGGCGGGCGCCAGCTCGGGATGGGCCTCGGCGAGTGCTGCCAGGGCGGCCATCTCTCGGGGCTCGGTGCGCTCGCGCGGCGGCGCGGCCCCTCGCTCGGGGTAGGGAACGGACACGCGTCCGCGATTCTATCAGCGCGGGACCGGCGACTCCGAGGCGTCCCGCTCGCCGGGAGCCGTGCGGCTCCGGTAAGGTAGTCGGATGCCTCGACGCAAGCCGCCGGCTCCCGCGCCCCCGTCGCCACCCCGTCCCCGGCCGCCCAAGGCCTCGATCGCCCGCGGGCTCGGCATCCTCATGATCGCGTCGGAACTGGCGCCGTACTCCAAGACGGGTGGACTGGCCGACGTCGCCTCGGCGCTCCCGAAGGCCCTCGGCCGGGCCGGACATCGGGTGACGGTGGTGACGCCGCGGTATCGCGGCATCGCCGCGGGAACCTGGCGCGCGGACGTGCAGGCCACCGTCGGCGGCCACACGTTCGCGGCGGGCCTCTGGGAAGAGCCGCTCGGCCCGGGCGCCCGCGCGCTGTTCGTGGACTGTCCGCCGCTCTACGACCGGGAGGGCCTGTACAACACCCACCAGGTCGACTTCGAGGACAACCCGCTCCGGTTCGCGTTCCTGAGCATCGCCGCCCTCGAATGGCTGGCGTCGGCAGCCGACGGCCCCGTGGACGTCGTCCACGGCCACGACTGGCAGGCGGGCCTCACCGGGGCCTACCTCTCGCAGCACTTCGCCCGCCATCCGACGGTCGGGCGCCTGCCCTTCGTCTTCACGATCCACAACCTGGCCTACCAGGGGCCCGCCGACAAGTCGTGGCTGCCGCGGCTGGGCCTGGGGTGGGATCTCTTCACCGTGCACGGCCTGGAGTTCTGGGACCACCTCAGCTTCCTGAAGGCCGGCGTCAACTTCAGCGATGCCGTCACCACCGTCAGTCCCACCTACGCCGACGAGATCCAGCGGCCTGAATACGGCTTCGGCTTCGACGGCGTCATCCGGGCGCGGGCCTCGGCCCTGACCGGCATCCTGAACGGCATCGACGTGGACGCCTGGGACCCGGCGCACGACCCGTATCTGCCGGAGCCGTTTTCGGCCGCGGCGCCTGCCGGGAAGGCGGCCGCCAAGCGCGCAGTGCTCGAGGCGTTCGGGCTGCCCGCCGGTCCGGACACCCTGGCGCGTCCGCTCATCGGACTCGTGTCGCGGCTGGTGGACCAGAAGGGCTTCGACCTCGTGGCCCAGGTGGCCGAGCGCCTGGTGGACCGCGGGCCCGCCTTCCTCGTCCTCGGAACCGGCGACGGCCGCTACGAGCACCTGTGGCGGATGCTGTCGGCCCGGCGTCCGGAGACGGTCGGCGTCCACATCGGGTTCGACGAGCGCCTCGCGCACCTGGTGGAGGGCGGCGCCGACATGTTCCTGATGCCGTCCCGCTACGAGCCGTGCGGCCTGAACCAGATGTACAGCCAGCGGTACGGGACGGTGCCGATTGTCCGCGCCACCGGGGGCCTGGTGGACTCGGTGACCCCCTGGAACGCGGAGACGAAGCGGGGCACGGGGTTCCTGTTCTCGGAGTACACCGGCCAGGCGATGCTCGGCGCGGTGGACGAGGCGATCGGGACGTTCGCCGCGCCGGCCGACTGGCGGCGCCTCCAGCGCAATGGCATGAAGGCGGACTTCTCGTGGGACCGGTCGGCCCGGGCGTACGTCACGGTGTATAAAGGAGTGATCGCCGCACGACGACCGCGCCGGCAACGAGCCTCCGCGCCTCGGACGTGACACTGCCGATACGTGGCCGGCATCAAACCGACGAGGAACGAAGGATGGCATCGGACAAGATCAAGACGCTCGGCGACGGCAACTTCGACGCCGAGGTGAAGAACGGCGTGGTGCTCGTGGACTTCTGGGCCGAGTGGTGCGCCCCCTGCCGCCGGCTGGCGCCCACCGTCGACCAGCTCGCCGAGGACTACGCCGGCCGCGTCACCGTGGCGAAGGTCAACATCGACGAGCACCCGGCCACGCCGAGCAAGTTCATGGTGCGGGGCATCCCGACGCTGCTGCTCTTCAAGAACGGCGACCTGAAGGAGACCGTCGTCGGACTCGCGGGCAAGGACGACCTGGCCCGCATGATCGACAAGCACCTGTGAGCGCCGGGGCGGGCACCCACCACGCGGTGGTCGTCATCGGGTCGGGTCCGGCGGGCCTGACCGCGGCACTCTACGCGGGACGCGCCAACCTCCAGCCCCTGGTCATCGAAGGGATCGAGGCGGGCGGCCAGCTGATGCTGACCACGATGGTCGAGAACTGGCCGGGCTACCGGGACGGCATCATGGGGCCCGATCTGATGGCGGAGCTGCGAAAGCAGGCCGAGCGTTTCGGCGCCACGTTCCTCCAGGGCGACGTCGCCTCCGTGGACACGTCGGCGCGGCCGTTCGCCATCCGCGTCGGCAAGGCCACTTACACGGCCGACGCGCTCATCGTGGCCACCGGCGCCTCGGCGAAGTGGCTGGACCTGGGCGTGGACAAGCAGCTCTCGGGGCGCGGCGTGTCCACGTGCGCGACCTGCGACGGCTTCTTCTTCAAGGGCCGGCACGTCGCGGTCGTGGGCGGCGGCGACACGGCCATGGAAGAGGCGATCTATCTGTCGAAGCTGGCGTCCCACGTCACCGTGATCCACCGGCGCGACACGCTCAGGGCCTCCAAGGTGATGCAGGACAAGGCCCTGAACGACCCGAAGATCTCGTTCCGGTGGAACACCGCCGTGACCGACATCAAGGACGTGTCGAAGGGCGAGGTCACGTCGCTCGTCCTGACCGACACGATCACGGGCGAGGTGAGCGAACTCGCCGTCGACGGCGTCTTCATCGCCATCGGCCACACGCCGAACACGAAGCTGTTCGCCGGCCAGCTGGAACTGGACGAGACGGGGTACATCAAGACCCACCACGGATCCAGGACCAATGTGCCCGGCGTGTTCGCCGCCGGCGACGTGCAGGATCACGTGTATCGGCAGGCCGTCACCGCGGCCGGGTCCGGCTGCATGGCCGCGATCGATGCCGAGCGGTTCCTGAGCGGGGTCGGCCACTAGCCGACGTCTGCTCGGCCGTCACTGCGCAGGCGCCGGAGCCCCGGTCCCCAGTCCCTGGTCCCTGGTCCCTACAAGCATCACTCAATCCACCCGCCCCCCAGCACCTCGTCCCCGTCGTAGAACACGGCCGCCTGGCCCGGGGCAATCGCGGACTGGGGGGTGGTGAATTCCACCTCCGCGCGGGCGTCGTCCAGCGGCCGCAGACGGGCCGGCGCGGCGGCATGCCGGTGGCGGATCTGTACGCGGGCCTCGCGCCAGCCGCCCGGCGGCGCGGCGATCCAGTTCACGCGGGCGGCCGTCAGCCGGGTGCGCTCCAGTGCCTCGCGCGGCCCGACGGTGACTTCCTGGTGCCCGGCGTCGATCCCGACGACGTAGAGCGGGATGCCCGTGGCCAGGCCCAGCCCCTTCCGCTGGCCGACGGTGAAGCGGTGCACGCCGCCGTGCCGCCCCATGACGGTCCCGCCGCCGTCCACGATCGTGCCGCCCGTGGCCAGCGCCGGCGCCTGCGCCTCGACGAACCTCGCGTAGTCGCCGTCGGGCACGAAGCAGATCTCCTGGCTGTCGGGCTTCGCCGCCACCGCGAGGCCCATGCGCCCGGCCACGCGCCGGACCTCGTCCTTCGTCAGGTGGCCGACGGGGAATAGCGCCTGGGCGAGCTGCGCCTGGGTCAGGGAGAACAGGAAGTAGCTCTGGTCCTTGAGCGGGTCGCGCCCCCGGAGCAGCCGCACCCGGCCGTCCGCGGCCCGCTCGACGCGGGCGTAGTGGCCGGTGGCCAGACGCGAGGCCCCGAAGCCGCCCGCGCGCAGCAGCAGCTCGGTGAACTTCACCTCGCTGTTGCAATGCGCGCACGGAATCGGCGTCCGGCCGCTGGCGTACTCGCGTACGAAGTCGTCCTGCACGTGGCGGTGGAAGTGCGATTCGAAGTTGACGATGTAGTGAGGGATGCCGAGCGCCGAGGCCACCCGGCGCGCGTCGTGGAGGTCGTCGATCGTGCAGCAGGTGCCGAAGCCCTGCGTGTTGTCGTACAGCTGCATCGACACGCCGACCACGTCATGGCCGGCCTCGGCGAGGAGCGCCGCGGCCACCGACGAGTCCACGCCGCCCGACATCGCGACGACGATCCGCATGGTCACTGCCGCTCCCTGGCCCCTGCCCGTGCGGTGCGGCCGCCTAGCCGCTGGCCCTGAGGGCGAGCCCGCGCAGCTTGGTCACGAGCGCCGGCAGCACGGCGACGACGTGATCGATCTCGGCCTCGGTGTTCGTCGCGCCCAGGCTGAAGCGCAGCGAGTTCATGGTGCGGGCATGGGGCAGGCCCATCGCCTTCAGGACGTGCGAGGGCTCGAGCGTGCCCGAGGAGCACGCCGACCCGGACGACACGGCGACGCCCTCGAGGTCCAGCGCGATGAGCAATGATTCCGACTCGACGCGATCGAAGCTGATGTTGGTGGTGTTCGGCACCCGAGGGCCCGAGCCGTTCACGACCGTGCCGGGCACGCCGGCGAGGATGCCGCCTTCGAGGCGATCGCGGAGCGCCGCGACCGCCGGAGCGGCGGCCGGCCCGGCCGCCCGGGCGTAGTCGGCCGCGGCGCCCAGCGCCGCGATCCCCGGCACGTTCTCGGTCCCCGCGCGGCGGCCGCGTTCCTGCCGGCCGCCCGTAATGAACGGCACGAGCCGGACGCCGCGCCGGATCCACAGCGCGCCGACGCCCTTCGGGCCGCCGAACTTGTGCGCCGAGATCGACAGCAGATCGACGCCCAGCGCCTGGACGTCCACGGGCACCTTGCCCGCGGTCTGCACGGCATCGGTGTGGAACAGCGCGCCGCGCGCCCGCGCGAGTGCCGCCAGCGCCGCGACCGGCTGCACGGTGCCGATCTCGTTGTTCGCGTGCATGACCGAGACGAGGGCCGTCTGATCGGTGAGCGCCTCGGCCAGCGCCTCCGGCTCCACCACGCCGCTCGCGCCGACCGGCAGGAACGTGACCCGCCAGCCGCGGCGGGCAAGCGCCTTGGCCGTCTGGAGGACCGCTTCGTGCTCGATGCTCGAGACTACCAGGTGCCGGCGCCCCGACGGCTCGAGCGCCTCGGCGGCGCCGCGAATCGCGGCGTTGTCCGCTTCGGACCCGCCGCCCGTGAAGACGATCTCCGGCGGCTCGGCGCCGAGGAGCGCCGCCGTGGCCGCCCGCGCGGCGTCGAGGACGGCCTTGGCCTGCTGGCCGAAGTGGTGGACGCTCGAGGCGTTGCCCCAGACCTCGGCGGCGGCACTACAGAACCGGGCGAGAGCGGGCGATACGAACGGAGTCGTGGCGTTGTGGTCGAGGTAGATGCGCGGCACGACGGCCTGATCGTAGCACTGGCTCTAACCCTCAGCAACAAAAGGACTAGACACGTATTTCACCGGGTGCCTATACTGACAGGGCTTCGATCCGGAGCCCATCTCCCAGGTGAATCTCGGCGAGCAGTGTCGGGTGGAGCATGCCCGAAACGTTGGGGAGGTTTTAGCAATGTGGAAGCGTGATGAGTCGCCCAAGCCGGCATCCCCGGCGCAGGCTCCCGCGCCGGTGAACGCGCCGGCGCATGCAGCCGCCGTCCCCAGTGGCGGCGAGTACCGCCGCGAGACCGGGAGGGACAACGTGAATATTGGCAAGTCCGTCTTCATCAAGGGAGAGCTGAGCGGCAGCGAGGATCTCACCATCGAGGGCACCGTCGAAGGGAAGATCGAGCTGAAGGAGAACACGCTCACGATCGGCCCGAACGGCAAGATCCGCGCCGAGATCTACGCCAAGCAGGTCATCGTGCTCGGCGAGGTGACCGGCAACTGCACCGCGTCGGAGAAGGTGGACATCCGCGACAACGGCTCGGTGGACGGCGACGTCACGGCCCCGCGCGTGGCGATTGCCGAGGGCGCGCACTTCCGCGGCGCGATCGACATGCAGCGGTCGGCGCCGCCCCCCAAGGCCGCCGCCAAGGAAGCGCCCGTGGCCGCGAAGGCCGGCGCCTGAGCCGGATGAGAACGGATGGAGCCGGCCTCCCCTCCGGCTTCATCGAGACGCATCAGTGGGCGGCGGACTGAACGACCTCTTTTCGAGGCTGGGTGGACGGCGGAGCAGCGCCGACGGCGCTGCCGGTGTGTCCGCGGCGCGGACACCGGAGCTCTCCTATCCGACCAAGGCGCTGCCCAAGTTCCTGACGACGATGGCGGCCAAGCAGGCGCCCGCGCTGCTGGACCTCGGGTCGGTGGTCGGCACCAACGTGTCGTTCTTCGGCGAGGAACTGGGATGCCGGATCCGCGTCGAGGACGTGATGGCCGACATCGAGCGCCACGCGGCCACCGGAACGCTGGACGCGCTGCCCGCGTTCTTCCGGACGAGGTTCAAGAGCGAACCCGGGACGGTCGACGGCATCCTCTGCTGGGATGTCTTCGACTACCTCGAGCGTCCCGCGGCTGAGTCGCTGGCGGCCTCGCTGACGCGCCTGCTGAACGTCGAGGGCTCACTGCTCGGCTTCTTCAGCACGGCCACCGATCCGGGGCGCGCGCACTACACGAAATACATCGTGGTGGATCAGGGCACGTTGCGGTACCGTCCGTACCCTGGGACGCGCGTCCGCCAGCGCAGCCTGCAGAATCGCGACATCATCAAGCTCTTCGAGAGCCTCCGGATTTCGGACTCGTTCTTGATGAAGACCAACGTGCGGGAGATCATCTTCCGCAAGCCCGCCTACCTGGCCGGACTCTGACCCGGGGGGCGCGGCCCCGTCCGGAGAGGAGAAGCGCCGTGGCGCGTCCGGTCATCGCCCTGCTCACCGATTTCGGGACGTCAGACGCCTATGTGGCGTCGATGAAGGGCGTCATCCTGTCGATCGCCCCGGATGTCACGCTGGTGGACCTCTCGCACGAGATTCCGCCGCACGACGTTCGGACCGGCGCCCGCCTCCTCGGTGACTGCCACGCCTACTATCCGCCCGGCACGATCTTCGTCGCAGTCGTCGACCCCGGCGTGGGGTCGGCCCGGCGGGCCCTGGCCGTGGACACGGGCGACTATCGGCTCGTCGGCCCCGACAACGGCGTCCTGGGCGTCGTGCTCGACCGTCACCCGCCGAAGCGGATCGTCGAGCTGACCGAGCGCAAGTACCAGCGCCCCACCGTCAGCCGGACCTTCGACGGCCGCGACCGCTTCGCGCCGGCGGCCGGGTGGCTCGCCAAGGGCGTCGCCATCACGCTGCTCGGGCGCGGCGTCAGCGGCTACGAACGCCTCGACTGGCCCGCGGCGGCGGCGGATGCGGGCGGCCTCACCGGCGAGGTGGAGGTCGTGGACCGGTTCGGCAACCTCATCACCAACATCGAGCGGGCCGAGGTCGATCGGCTGCTCCGTGACGGCGCCATCGACGTCGGCATCGACGGCCAGCCCGTGGACCGACTGGTGGCGACCTACGCCGAGGCCGGTGCCGGGGAGGTGTGCGCCCTGTTCGGCTCGACCGACCGCCTCGAGATCGCCCTGAACGGCGGCAGCGCCGCGCGCCGTTTCGCGAAGGGCGCCGGCACCCCGGTGACCGTCCGCCGCCGCGCGGTGTGATAGGATTGGCGGTCGTCCCGTAAGTCGTTGTGCGGCACGGGGTTGTCCCGCGCCAGGCGACCGGCACGACACGCCGACATGGAATCAGACCTCTCCCTCGAATTCCTCCGGGTGGTCGAACAGGCCGCGATCGCCTGCGCCCACACGATGGGCCAAGGCGACCGGCACGGCTCCGACCAGGCGGCCGTACAGGCCATGCGGAAGGAACTCGACACCGTGCCCATCGACGGCACGATCGTCATCGGTGAAGGCGAGCGCGACGAGGCGCCGATGCTCTTCATCGGCGAGAAGGTCGGTCTGGCGGGGAAGCCGGAAGGCCGCGGCCACGCCTACGACAAGGTCGACATCGCCGTCGACCCGCTCGAAGGCACGAACCTCTGTGCCACCGGCGCGCCGAACGCCATCGCGGTGCTGGCCGCGTCGGACGAGGGCGGGCTGCTGCACGCCCCGGACCTCTACATGGAGAAGCTCGTCGTCGGGCCGAGCTCCAAGCACCACGTCGACCTCGACGCGCCGGTCCGCGACAACCTCCGCGCGATTGCGCGGGCGCTCGGCCGGCAGGTGGACGAACTGACCGTGGTGGTGCTTGATCGGCCCCGCCACGAGCGCCTCATCCACGACATCCGCTCCTCGGGCGCGCGCATCCGCCTCATCGGTGATGGCGACCTGTCCGCGGGCATCGCCGCGGCCGTGTCCGGCAGCGGCGTCCACGCGGTGATGGGTACGGGCGGCGCCCCCGAAGGCGTCCTGACGGCGGCGGCCATGCGCTGTCTGAACGGCGAGATCTTCGCCCGGCTCGTAATCGCCAAGGCCGAGGACGAGGAGCGCTGCCGGGCGATGGGCATCACGGACTTCAACAAGGTGTACCGCGCCGAGGATCTGGCGCGGGGCAAGCACATCATCTTCGCGGCGACCGGCGTGACCGATGGCAGCCTGCTGAAGGGCGTTCGCTTCTTCGGGGACGGCATCCGGACCAGCTCGATCGTGATGCAGAACTCCCCGCATCGCATCCGGTTCATCGACGGGATCCAGGTCTACGCCGGACCCACGGTGCGCATCCGGTTCTAGCGCCATCGTGGACACGAGCGGCGGAGGCCCGGAGGCGCCGGCGTTCGATTCCCGCCGCAACGTGCTCGCGGCGGCCGCCGCCAATGGCATCGGCTACACGGGCTTCACGCTCGTCATGCCGTTCCTGCCGCTCTACATCCGCGAGCTCGGCGTGAACGACGTGGCCGACATCGCGATGTGGACGGGCCTCACGCTCGGCGCGACGCCGGCGGTGACGGCCTTCAGCGCGCCGCTCTGGGGGCGCGTGGGCGACCGGTACGGCAGCAAGGTGCTCGTGCTGCGGTCGCTGGGCGCGTTCGTCGTCACCAAGGCCCTCATGGGGCTCGTGACCGCGCCCTGGCAGCTCCTCGCGCTGCGCGCCGTGCTGGGCATCTTCGCCGGCTACGGAGCGCTCACCACGTCCATGGCGGCCGAGTCCGTGCCGCGCGAGCGCATGGCCGCGGCCATCGGCACGGTCCAGGTCGCGCAGCGGCTCGGGCCGGCGGTGGGCCCCGTGGTCGGCGGGGCCCTGGCGCCGCTGGTCGGCCTGCGGGCCACGTTCTTCGTGGCGGCCGCTTTCTATCTCTTGTCCGTGCTCCTCATCGCCATCGCCTACCGCGAGCCCCGGAGCCGGCACGCCCGGGCCTCGACGCGCGGACTCGGCGAGGTCTTCCGCGGCCTGGCGGCCACCCCCGGATTCTGGATGGTCTTCGCGGTGATTCTCGGTCTCCAGCTGGTCGACCGGAGCTTCGGGCCGATCCTGCCGCTCTACGTGGAGCGCCTCGTGCCCGCCGGCCAGGTGCCGCTCGCCTCCGGCGTGCTCTTCTCGGTGGCGGCGATCTTCGCCGCGCTGGGACACCGCGTGGCCTCGCCGCTCCTCGGCCGCTGGTCGTCGCGGGTGCTCATCGCCGGGTCGGCGCTGGCCACGGCCGCGGGCCTGCTGGTCCTGGTGCTCGTGCCGTCGCTGTCGGCGTTCGCGTTCGCCCTGGCGGTGGCGGGAGCGGCGATCGGCGTCGGCATGACGGCGGCCTTCGCCAGCGGCGGAGCGCTCCTGCCGGCCGACGCGCACGCCACGGGATTCGGCCTGATGATGACGGCGTCCCTCATCGGCCTGGCGGCCAGCCCGATCCTGGCCGGGTTCATCAGCGGCCCCGGCCTGGCCATCGTCTTCGAGGCCGACATCCTGCTGATGGTGGTGCTGGCCGCGGCCGTCTGGTGGATGGCCGGCGACGCCCCGCCCCAGGCATCCGCGGCGCGCGGCGCGCCCGCGTCCTGAGCGCCGTCCCCATCCGCGCTCGCGGCGGTCCGGCGGCGGCCGTCGTCAGTGCTCGACCGCCGCGGGGCTCCCCGCCGGCGTCGGGCGGTGGGGCGCATGCGGGTGCCAGCCCGCCAGCAGCATCAGGACGGCGAAGCCCACGAAGTAGGCGACGGCGACGTGCCACCCGTCCTTCAGCCAGCGTCCGACGGAACGGCCCTGAGGAAAGACGTTCGTCACGGCCACGCCGGCCGACGAGCCGAACCAGACCATCGACCCGCCGTAGCCGACGGTGTACGCCAGCACGCCCCAGTCGTACCCGCCCTGGCGGAGCGCCAGCGCCGTCAGCGGGATGTTGTCGAACACCGCCGAGACGACGCCGAGGCCGAGCGCCGTGATCCACGAGGCCGCCGGCAGGCGCTCGACGGGCATCATCGATGCGGCAAGGACCAGCGACAGGAGGAAGACGGCGCCCTTAGCGGCACTGGGCAGGGCCGACCAGTCGGGGCGCCGGAGCGCGCTTGTCGCGATGAGGGCCGCCCACAGGGCAGCGCCGAGCACCGGGAACCGGTCCGCCAGGTCGGGGGCGGCCGCGTTGACGCCGATGTTGGCGGCCAGCGCCGCGCCGAGCAGCACGGCGACGACGCCAATCCGCCCCCAATCGATCGCGCCGTGGGCCTCGTCGGCCGAGCGCATCGGCGAGAACGCGTGCTGCTGGGGCGCCGCGATGAGGCCGAGGACGATCAGGGCCGGCAGGGCGGCCACGAAGGCGTGCGTGACGTCGAGCGGGCTGACGCCGTCGATCCACATCATGGTCGTCGTCGTGTCGCCGACCACGCTCCCGGCGCCGCCGGCGTTGGACGCGGCGACGATCGCGGCCAGGAAGCCCACATGGACCTTGGGGAAGACGATCTTGGCCACCGTCGCGCCGATGAGCGCGGCCGCGATGTTGTCGAGGAACGACGACATCACGAAGACGAGACCCAGGAGCGCGAACCCGCCCCACCAGCCCGACGGCAGCACCCGGGGCAGGGCCTCGGGGACGCCGCTTTCCTCGAAATGCCGCGCCAGCAGGGCGAAGCCAGTCAGCAGCAGCCCCAGGTTCGCGACGATGACCCACTCGTGGACCAGGTGCGCGCCCAGCCCGCCGATGCCGGCGCCCTCGGCGAATGGCGAGAAGAGCACCTTGTAGACGGTGATGACGGTGAGCCCGCTGACGGCGACCGGCATCGTGTAGTGATGGAACAGCGCGACACCGGTCAGCGTGAGCGCGAAGAGGATGAAGTCGATGGGAATGTCGGGCACGGTGTGATCCGGCAGCCCGCCGGAGGGCGAGCAAGTGTGCCATTATACGAGCAGGATCAGCCGCTCCTGACCGCGTGGAGCGCGCCCCTCTCGAACACGGGACAGTGACCTCATGACCACTCGGCGACTCGCCGCGCCCGAGCGCGCGGCGCTCGTCGGACTCGTCACCGGTACGGTCCGCCGCGCCGATGCCGAGCAGTCGCTCGACGAGCTCGCCGGGCTGGCCGAGGCGGCCGGCGCGGCGGTCGTGGTGCGCGCGCTGCAGGAACGCACGGCGCCCGATCCGGCCACCTTCATCGGCCGCGGCAAGGCGAAGACGCTCGCGTTGGCCTGTGCCGAGGCGCACGTCGGCCTCGTGATCGTGGACAACGAGCTCACCCCGGCGCAGCTGCGCGAGCTCCAGGACGTGGTCGACTGCAAGGTCGTCGACCGGACGCAGCTCATCCTCGACATCTTCGCGCGCCGCGCCCGCACCCGCGAGGGCAAGCTGCAGGTGGAGCTGGCCCAGCTGAAGTATCTGCTGCCGCGCCTCGTCGGCGCCGGCAGCGCGCTGTCCCGCCTGGGCGGCGGCATCGGCACCCGCGGCCCCGGCGAGACGAAGCTCGAGATGGACCGGCGGCGAATCCGGACCCGCATCAAGGCGCTCGGCGACGAGATCGAGCAGGTGCGCCGCCGGCGCGGCCAGCTCCGCGAGCGGCGCGACAAGGCCCAGGTGCCGACCGTGGCGCTGGTCGGCTACACGAATGCGGGCAAGACCACGCTCTTCAACCGGCTGACCAGCGCGGACGCCCACGCCTCCGACGCGCTCTTCGTCACGCTGGACCCGCTCGTCCGCCGCATGCGCCTGCCCGACGCGCGCGAAGTGCTCGTGTCGGACACCGTCGGCTTCATCGACCGCCTGCCGCACGCGCTGGTCGCGGCCTTCCGGGCCACCCTCGAGGAAGCCGCCGAGGCGGATCTGCTGCTGCACGTCATCGACGCGGCCAATCCGGATCGGGAACGCATGATGGCGGCGGTCACCGAGGTGCTCGACGGCATCGGCGCGCTCGCGGTGCCGCGCTTCGACGTCTACAACAAGGTGGACCTGCTCACGGCCGAGGAGCGGCAGGCGGTGGATCGCGCCGAGCCCGGCCGCTTCACCATCTCGGCGGCGTCCGGCGAGGGCTGCGACGAGCTCGTGACGGCGATCGCGGCGGCGGTCGCGATGGACCGGCAGCGCGTCACCGTGGAGCTCGACCCGGACGATCCGGCCGACGCCCAGCGGCTGAAATGGGTGTTCCGCCACGGCCGGGTCGTCGCGCAGGAAACCATCGGGCGCCGGACGCGCATCGACGCGGACGTGCCCAGGCGCCTGGTGAGCCATCTCCACCAGCGTCCGGAGGGCAAGGTCAGTGCGTAGGCGTCTGCTCGCGCTGGCGGCCGGCGCGGTCCTCGCGGCGGCGTGCGCGACGGCGCCGCCCGTCGTGACGGCGCCGGTGCCGCCGCGCCACCCGGAGTACATGTTCCCGGTGGCCCCGCCAGGCACGCCGCGCGGCACGGTCGAGCGCATCGCCCGCGGGTGGCGCTACCTGCAGGCCGACCAGTTCGCGGCCGCCGAACGGGAGCTGTCCGCGATCGTCTCCGGCAACCGGGCGAGCCCGCCCGGGCACGCCGCGCTCGGCTATCTCGAACTGTCCCGCGGCCGCGCCGCGCAGGCGCTGACGCACTTCGAGGCGGCCACGAGCCCGGTGCGTCCCTACGTGCCGGCGCTCGTGGGCCGCGGCCTGGCGCTCATCGACGAGCGGCGCGACGAGGACGCGCTCACGAGCTTCGAGCAGGCCCTGGCGATCGACGCGTCGATCCCCGACCTGGCCGAGCGCGTGGCGACGCTCCGAGTACGGGTGGTGCAGAACCGCATCAACCGGGCCGAACGCGCCGCGGCGGCCGGAGACTGGGACCAGGCCCGCACGGCGTATCGCGCGGCGATCGCCGCCTCGCCGGAGACGGCGTTCCTCTACCGGGATCTCGCCCTGGTGGAGCGACGGGCCGGCCGGCCGGAAACCGCGCTCGAACTGGCCAACGCCGCCCTCTTCCACGATTCCGGCGACGTGCAGGCCCATCTCCTGATCGCCGAGATCCAGGCCGAACGGAACGAGTACGACGCGGCCCTCGACGCCTACGCGAAGGCGGCCGCCATCGAGCCCTCGGCGGCGATCGACGCCGCCATGGCCCGGCTCCGCGAGCGGCGCCGCGACGCGGCGCTGCCGGAAGAGTTCCGGGCCATCCCGGACCGGCCGCAGGCGTCGCGGGCCGACGTGGCCGCGCTCCTGGGCGTGCAGCTGTCCGCGCGCCTCTCGGCGGCGCCGCAGCGGCCGGTGGTGGTCACCGATGTGCGCGGCCACTGGGCCGAGGACTGGATCCTGGCGGTGGCGCGGGCCGGCGCGATGGAGGTGTATCCCAATTACACGTTCCAGCCCGCGGCGCCGCTCCGGCGGGCCGATCTGGCCGACGCGATCAGCCGCGCGCTGGGCGTCGTGGCATCGCCGGCGGCGGTGGCGGCCTGGGACGCCGCCGACGTCTCGGCCGAGGACGTCCCGACCACGCACCTGGCCTACCCGGCCGTGCGGCGCGCGGTAGCGGCCGGCGTGCTGCGGCTCGACGGCGACGAGTTCGGGCTGCTCCGCCCCGTGACGGGCGAGGAAGCACGGGACGCGGTCGCGCGTCTCTCGGCGCTCGGCGCGAGCCGTCCATGAGCGAGCCCGTCTTCACGCTGGCCAACCAGCTCACGCTGCTCCGGCTCCTGCTGATCCCGGCCTTCGTGATCGGCGTCGTCTACGGCCGTTTCGGCTGGGCGCTCGTCGCGTTCGCCGCGGCGGGGCTGACCGACGCCCTCGACGGCCTGGCCGCCCGCCAGGCCAACCAGAAGACGTCGCTCGGCGCGTGGCTGGATCCGGCCGCCGACAAGCTGCTGCTGGTGACGACCTTCATCGTGCTGACGCTGCCGAACCTGGGCCTGCCCAACCGCCTGCCGCTGTGGCTCACGATCCTCGTCATCAGCCGGGACGTCGCCATCGTGCTCACGGTGGCCGTCGTGAACCTCGCGGTCGGGCCGCGGACGTTCCGGCCCTCGCCGCTCGGCAAGGCCGCCACGGCCCTGTTCATCGTCACGGGCGTGGTGGTGCTCTTCTACAACTACCTGGGCCAGGTGTCGCCGGTGGTCGATGTGTTCGTGTGGGCCTCGCTCGTCATCACGCTGGCCTCCTCGGTCGACTACGTCTGGCGCATCACCCGCATGGTCGGCCACTGACGCGCCGTCGCCCGGGGCCCGTGTTCGCTGGTAGTATTTGGCGGCGGCGCGCCGGGGGCGCGGTCGGCTGGGGGTTGCGCAATGACACGTTCACGGATGCTGGTGCGCCTGTCGGTCGCGGCGGGTTTGGTGATGGCGGGTCTCGTGGCCCGTGGCGCGACGCAGGGACAGGCGCCGGCCGCGGCCCGCGGCGAGTGGCGGACCTACGGTGGCGATCTGGCGAGCACGCGCTACTCCCCGCTGGACCAGATCACGGCCGAGAACTTCGGGTCCCTGCGGATCGCGTGGCGGTTCCGCACCGACAATTTCGGACCGCGCCCCGAGATCCAGCTCCAGGCGACGCCGCTCTACGCCAATGGCGCCCTCTATGCGGCGGTCGGCACGCGGCGGACCGCCGTCAGCCTCGATCCCGCCAGCGGCGAACTGCTGTGGAACGGTCGCGTCGACGAGAAGGACCGCCGCGGCCCTCGCGTCCTGTCGGGACGCGGCGTCGCGTACTGGGAGAGCGGCGCGGTCAAGCGCGTGTACATGGTGACGCCCGGCTATCAGCTGGTCGCCTTCGACGCCGCGACCGGACAGCGCGCGTCCGGCTTCGGCACCGGCGGCATCGTGGACCTCCGCAAGGAGCTGGGCTACGACGTGCCCGACCTGGCCACCGCCGAGATTGGCCTGCACTCGGCGCCGATCGTGGCCAACGACGTCATCGTCATCGGCGCCGCCCACCTGCCCGGTGGCGCGCCGCCAACCAAGGAGCATATCAAGGGCGTCATCCGCGGGTACGACGCGCGGACGGGCAAACGGCTGTGGACGTTCACGCCGATTCCCGGCCACGGGGAGAAGGGCAACGACACGTGGCTCAACGAGTCGTGGACCTACACGGGCAACGCCGGGTCGTGGGCGCAGATGTCGGCCGACGAGCAGCTCGGCCTCGTGTACGTCCCCGTCGAGGCGCCGACCGGCGACTACTACGGCGGACACCGGCCCGGGAACAACCTCTACTCGAGCGGCCTGGCCGCGCTGAACGTGAAGACCGGCAGGATGGCGTGGTTCTTCCAGACGACGCACCACGACATCTGGGATTGGGACATGCCCAGCGCACCGATCCTGGCGGACATCACCGTGGACGGCAAGGCCATCAAGGCCGTGGCCGTGCCCACGAAGCAGAGCTGGCTCTACGTCTTCGATCGCGCGACCGGCACGCCCGTGTGGCCCATCAACGAGGTCGCGGTGCCGAAGGGGGACCTGCCGGGCGAGTGGTATTCGCCGACGCAGCCCGTGCCGTCGAAGCCGCCGGCCTTCGACCGCCAGGGCGTGAGCAAGGACGAACTGCTCGACTTCACGCCGGAGCTGCGCGCGAAGGCCGAGGAGTTCGTGAAGCAGTACCGCACCGGCACGCTGTTCGAGCCGCCCTCGCTCCTCGACCCCGACAAGGGGATGCGCGGCACCCTGCAGCTGCCAGGCAGCACGGGCGGACCGAATTGGCCCGGGGGCTCGATCGACCCGGAAACCAACGTCGTCTACATCTAC
The DNA here is from genome assembly GCA_050187355.1 of Vicinamibacterales bacterium. Classification (GTDB taxonomy): domain Bacteria; phylum Acidobacteriota; class Vicinamibacteria; order Vicinamibacterales; family UBA2999; genus CADEFD01. The sequence goes on along the minus strand of JBFWXO010000002.1, from coordinate 247,274 downwards.
TCGAAGGCCGAGGTCACGGGCCTGTCGATGCGCAACGACCCCCGGCGGTCCAACATGGACTTCGTGAACGCCTCGGGTGGTGAGGGCGCAGGCCGCATCGCCGTCGAGAACCTGCCGATCATCCGTCCGCCCTGGGGGCAGATCTCGGCCATCGACCTCAACAAGGGCGAGATCCTCTGGCAGGTCGTCCACGGCGAGACGGACGACGCGGTCAAGAACCATCCGGCGCTGAAGGGCGTCACCATCCCCCGGACCGGCCGTCCCGGCCGCGTCGGCGTCCTGACCACCAAGACGCTCGTGATGGCCGGGGACAGCGGGATGGCCACGCATCCCAACGGGCAGCGCAGCGGCATGTTCCGCGCCTACGACAAGAAGACGGGCAAGGAACTGGGCGCGGTGCCGCTCCCGGGACCGCAGACCGGTTCGCCCATGACCTACCTCCACAACGGCAAGCAGTACATCGTGGTGGCCGTCTCGGGCCAGGGCGCCGCCGCCGAACTCGTCGCGCTGGCGCTACCGGACCCGCCGAAGTAGCGCTGATGCCGGGAGGAACCGCGGCATCCCGGCCGGGGCCGCGATGCTGACGTCCGGCTCCTTCTCGCCCGGCCAGCTGGCGCCCATCCTGCGGCGCCGGCTGACCCTCGTGGCCGTGCTGGTGGCCCTGGCCACGCTGTTCTTCTCGACCTTCCGTTACAACCAGCCGGCTGAGCGCGCGTATTTCCTGGCCTCGTCGTGGGGCCGCGCGTTTCTCGGCTTCGAGGCGGCGTTGGGAGCCGGAATGGTGGCGCTGGTGCTGGCGCTCTGGCGGCTGCCGGCATGGTGGGACCTGCGCCGGCTGCGCCTGGCGGAATACGCCCTCGCCACCGGCCTGGGCGGCTACATCGGCTGGACGCAGCTGTTCGCGTTCGCCGGCGAGCGCTTCGCCGGCGGGGGCGTTGCCGACGCCATGCTGGTGCGGCTGGCCACCGATTCGATCGCCGTGCGCTGGGCCGTGGCCATCATCGGCCTCTCCACACTGATTCCGGAGACCCTGGCTCGGAACGCCCGGCTCGTCGGCCTCCAGGTCGTCACGGCGCTGGCCCTCACCGCGCTGCTGGCGCGCGTCGACCCTTACTACGCACCGCACGCCGTCCGGATGATGGCGCAGATGACGTTCTGGATGGTCCTGGCGGCCACGGTCGCCATCTTCGGGGCCTACAAGCTGAACGAGCTGCGCCAGCAGGTGGCCGAGGCGCGGCGGCTGGGTCAGTACCAGCTCGTGCGTCCGATCGGCAGCGGCGGGATGGGCGAGGTGCACCTGGCCGAGCACCTGCTGCTCAAGCACCCGGTCGCGATCAAGCTGATCCGGCCGGAACGGGCCGGTGACCCGGTGGCGCTGGCCCGATTCGAGCGCGAGGTGCAAGCCACCGCCCGCCTGACGCACTGGAACACCGTTCAGATTTACGACTACGGATACACCGACGACGGGACGTTCTACTACGCGATGGAATACCTGCCGGGCCTGACGCTCGAGCAGATCGTGCACCGTCACGGGCCGCTGCCGCCGGGACGGGTCATCAACGTCCTGCGCCAGGTGTGCGCCGCCCTCCGCGAAGCGCACGGACTGCACCTCGTCCACCGTGACATCAAGCCCGCCAACATCATGCTGTGCGAACGCGGCGGCATCTTCGATGTGGTCAAGCTGCTCGACTTCGGTCTGGTCCGGGGCGGCGGCCCGCAGGTCGAGACGATGGCCGATCCGCAGGTCGTCGTCGGCACCCCGGGCTACATGTCGCCCGAGCAGGCGCAGGGGCGCGAGGCCCTCGACGCCGCCTCCGATCTCTATGCCGTCGGCGCCACCGCCTACCTGCTCCTGACCGGTACGCCGGCATTCGCCACCGGCTCGGCCTTGCAGATGCTGATCGCCCAGGTCACGGCGGCGCCGCGTCCGCTGCGCGAGATACGACCGGATCTGCCGGCCGACCTCGAGGCCGTCGTGATGGCATGCCTGGCCAACGACCCGGCGGCGAGGCCGGCGGGCGCCGCCGCGCTGGCCGCGGCCCTGGCCGCCTGTGCCGACGCCGGCACGTGGCGCCAGGCCGACGCCGAGCGTTGGTGGCGCGCCCATGGCCCCCCGTCGCACTGCGACCTGGTCGCGCACGAGGGCCGCACGACGACGGTCACGGCCTCCCCGGCAGTACCGGCGGTCCGGATCTGAGCCAGGTCGCGGGTATGCTTGGGCGCCATGGCCCTCCGCATCGTCCGCCTCGGCACCCCCCGTCGTCGTGACGAAGGACTCCGCATCGGCACGGTCCGCCGCCCCCCGCGCGGCGTTCCGAAGACGGAGTTCTCCTCGCGCGACTACCACGACGTCTGGTTCCCGACGCTCGCGCCGAGCGTGGAGACCATGCAGGCCGGCCAGGCGGCGGCCACGCCCGCAGAGTGGAAGGCGTTCATCAAGGCCTACCGGGCCGAGATGGCCGGTCCCGAGGCCAGCCGCGCGCTTGATCTGCTGGCCGCGCTCTCGCACACCACGAACCTCTCGGTGGGGTGCTACTGCGAGGACGAGGCGCACTGCCACCGGTCGGTGCTGCGTGCGCTGCTGCAGGACCGCGGCGCCGAGGTCGTCTGACGGCCAGGCTGCGCCGCAGCGAGCGGCCGGCCGAAGGGCGGCTTACAGCACCTTCGCGCGGAAGTAGTCGATGGTGTGCGTGAGGCCCTCGCGCAGGTCCACCTTCGGCTCCCAGCCGAGGAGCGTGCGCGCGCGGGTGATGTCGGGGCGCCGCACCTTCGGGTCGTCCACCGGCAGCGGCTTGTAGACGATGCGGCTCTTCGAGCCCGTCATCTCGATGATGGTCTCGGCAATCTGCTTGATGGTCATCTCGGCCGGGTTCCCGATGTTCACCGGCTCGTTCACGTTCGACTCCATCAGGCGGATGATGCCGTCCACCAGGTCGCTGACGTAGCAGAAGCTCCGCGTCTGGCTGCCGTCGCCGAAGACGGTCACGTCCTCGTTCAGGAGCGCCTGGGACATGAAGGCGGGCACCGCCCGCCCGTCCTTCACGCGCATCCGCGGGCCGTAGGTGTTGAAGATGCGGACGATCTTGGCGTCCAGTCCGTGGTAGCGGTGATACGCGGTGGTGATGGCCTCGGCGAAGCGCTTGGCCTCGTCGTAGACGCCGCGCGGGCCGATGGGGTTCACGTTGCCCCAGTAGGACTCCTTCTGCGGGTGCTCCAGCGGATCGCCGTAGACCTCCGACGTCGACGCGATCACGAACCGGGCGCCCTTCGCCTTCGCGAGGCCGAGCGCGTTGTGCGTCCCGAGCGCGCCGACCTTCAACGTGGGGATCGGCAGTTCGAGGTAGTCGATGGGGCTGGCCGGGCTCGCCCAGTGCAGCACGTAGTCCACCGGGCCCTCGACGTTGATGTAGTTCGTCACGTCGTGCTTGATGAACTCGAACGGGCGGTTCTTGATGTGGGCGATGTTGGCGAGATCGCCGGTCAGCAGGTTGTCGATGCCGACCACCGCGTAGCCGCGGTCCAGCAGGGTGTCCGAGAGGTGCGAGCCGATGAAGCCCGCGGCTCCGGTGATGACGACGCGTTTCATGGAGGCGCTCAGGAGGAAGGGTCAGTAGGCCGGGCGCTGCGAGAACAGGCCGCGCACGAGCGTGAGCCACATGATCTTCAGGTCGAGTGAGACCGACCAGTTCTCGATGTAGTAGAGGTCGTATTCGATGCGCTTCTCGAGCGACGTGTTGCCGCGCCACCCGTTCACCTGCGCCCAGCCCGTGATGCCGGCCTTCACCTTGTGCCGCAGCATGTACTGCGGGATGCGGTGCTTGAACTGCTCCACGAAGTAGGGACGCTCCGGGCGCGGGCCCACGATGGACATCTCGCCCTTCAGGACGTTGACGAACTGCGGCCACTCGTCCAGGTCCAGCCGGCGCAGCCAGCGCCCGACGCTGGTGGCGCGCGAGTCGTTCTCGTCGGCCCACACGGGGCCCGTGTCGTGCTCGGCGTCGATGGGCATCGTCCGGAACTTGTAGACGGTGAAGGCGCGGCCGTCGAGGCCCATGCGCTCCTGCGAGTAGAACACCGGTCCGGGCGAGCTGCGCTTGATGAGCCACGCGATGAGCAGGCCCGGCACGGCCATCACCGCGAGCGCCGCGGTGGAGATCGCGATGTCGAGCGCGCGCTTGACGAAGGCGTTGATGCCCTGCAGCGGCACGTCGTTCACGTTGATGACGGGCAGCCCGTCCAGGTCCTCCAGCCGCGCGCGCAGCGCGATGAACTGGAGCAGGTCCGGCACCACCTTGACGTCGAGGCACTCGCGGCTGGCGCCCTCGACCAGGTCGAGCATCTTCACGTGCTCTTCCATCGGCAGGGCGATGTAGAGGTGGTCCACCTGCTCGCGCACCGCGATCTCGGGGGCCTCGGCCAGCGTGCCCAGCAGGGGCACGCCGCGGTAGCCGAGGTGATCGCCGCCCGCGCGGTCGTCGACGAACCCGACCACGACGTAGCCGAGCTCGCGGTGCTCGAACATCCGGTCCGCGACCATCCGCCCGAGCTCGCCCGCGCCGGCGATGAGGATGCGCCGCAGGCCGAGACCGGCCGTCCAGCGGCGCTCCATGAACTCGCGCACGAACTTGCGGGCCAGGTAGCCGAGGACGATGACGTTGACGAGGAAGATGGCCCAGACGAGCTGCGAGATCTCGTAGGCGCCGCGGTTCTTCAGCTCGTCGGGCACGTAGTAGGCCTGGAAGTAGAGCGTGCCCACCACGCCGATGACGACCGCGAACACGCTCCCGACGAGCACGTTGAAGAACACGTCGATGCGCGAGCGCCCGCGGCGCAGGCGGTAGAGGCCCTGCAGGTGGAACCCGAGCGGCACGACCGCGGCGATGAACGGCAGGACGTCGAGGTACTGCGTGAAGGGCGGCTGGCCCTTCGGGACGGGGAAGAGGCCCGAGTCGAACCTGAGGAGGTAGGCCAGGAGGAAGGCGACGACGCCGATGGCGGCGTCGGTGAGGACGTGGAGCGCGACGAGCAGGCGGTTGAAGCGCTTTACCATCGCGTCCCCGGGGGGGCCTGGAGGACCTCGTCCACGGCGCGGCGGAACTCGTCGCGGAACCGCGCGTGGCCGAACCGTTCCGCGTGGGCCCGGATGCGGCGGCCGTCCCAGGCGGTGGTCGCCGCGCGGGTCAGGGCCTGGGCCCAGCTCCCGGTGTCGTCCCCCTCCACGAGCAGGCCCGTCTCGCCGTGCACGACCGTCTCGGTGGCCCCGCCCCGCGCCAGCGCGACCACGGGCCGGCCGGCGGCCTGCGCTTCGACGGGGACGATGCCGAAGTCCTCCTCGCCGGGCAGGAGCACGGCGATCGCCGACCGATAGTGCGCGCGGACCGCCTCGTCGTCCAGACGCCCCAGGAGCCGGATCGGGCCGCCGAGCGCGGCGGCGCGCCGCTCGAGGCCCGCCCGCTCCGGGCCGTCGCCGATGATGTCGAGCGGCAGGCCCGCGCGGTGGGCGGCGTCGATGGCCAGTTCGAGACGCTTGTAGGGGACCAAGGCGGATACGACGACCAGTGCCCGGCCGGACTCGGGTGCGCCCGGCGTGAAGTACTCCGTGTCGACCGGCGGGAACACGACGGCCGACTCGCGATTATAGTAGAGCCTGATTCTCCGCGCAACATATTGAGAGATAGCGAGATAGCGGCTGGGCCGGCCGGACGTGGCCTGGTCCCAGCGCGCCAGCCGGGCCATCACCGGGCGAAGGGCGGCACTGGCGAGGCGGCCCACCTTGTCCGGCCCGAAGTAGGCATCGAACTGGTCCCAGGCGTACCGCATCGGCGTCAGGCAGTAGCAGACGTGCGGGACCTCCGGGGGCACCACGACCGACTTGGCCACGCAGTGGCTGCAGCTCACCACGAGGTCGAAGCCGGCGAAGCGGAACCGTTCGATCGCCGACGGGAAGAGCGGCAGGTAGTGGCGGTAGGCCCGCGCCACGAGCGGCAGGCGCTGCGTGAACGCCGTGTGGATCGGCCGGGCCTCGATGAGGGGCGACACCGAGCCGGGCACGTGCACGAGCGTGAAGAGCTCGGCGGCCGGGAAGATCTCGCACAGGCGCTCGAGGGCCTTCTCGCCGCCCCGCATGCCGGTGAGCCAGTCGTGGACCAGCGCGACGCGCATCACGCGGCCCCGAGCACCTGCCGGTAGACCTCCAGCGTGCGGGCCGTGGCCCGCGTCCACGAGAAGTCCTGGACCCGGGCGCGGCCGCGGGCGATCAGGTCCTGGCGCAGGGCCTCGTCGGTGAGCGCGCGGCGCAGGCCCTCGGCGATGGCGCCGACGTCGTAGGGATCCACGAGCAGGGCGGCGTCGCCGGCCACTTCCGGCAGCGACGAGACGTTCGAGGTCACGACCGGCGTGCCGTTGGCCATCGCCTCGAGGGGCGGCAGCCCGAAGCCCTCGTAGAGGGACGGGAAGGCGAACACCCGCGCCAGACGGTAGAAGATCACGAGCGTCGGCGCCGGCTGGAAGCCGAAGAACCGCACGTGCTTGTCCAGCCGGTGGCGGTGCACGGCGTGGCGGACCGTCGGATGCTTCGACGTCTCGTCTCCGATCACGACCAGCTTGAGGTCGTCCGGCCCGTCCGCGCGGACCGCCGCGAAGGCCGCGATCAGCCGCTCGAGGTTCTTGTGCGGCTTGATGTTGCCCACGTAGAGGACGAAGGGGTGCGTGAGCTGGAACCGCTGCCGCACCCGGTCCACCGCCTCCTCGTCGGGCACGGCGGTGAAGCGGGCGTCGATGCCGTTGTAGACGACCTGCACCTGGTCGGGCGCGAGGCCCGTGTAGTGGAGGATGTCGCGCTTGGAGGCTTCCGAGACGGTCAGCACGCGGTCGGCCTTCCGGGCGGCGAGCCGGATCATGGCGTGTGCGTAGGCGAAGGCGGATCGGTTCGGCAGGTACTCGGGGAACCGGAGGTGGATGCAGTCGTGGATCGTCACGACCGTCCGGCAGCGCGTCAGCAGCGGGAGCACGTAATGCGGCTCGTGGAGGAGGTCGGCCCGCGCGCGGGCCACGGCCCGCGGGATCCGCCACTGCTCGCCGACGGAGTAGGGCCGCGCGGTCTCCACGACGGCCTCGAAGTTCGGTCCGGCGGCGGCCGCCGTCCCCACGTCCTCGGGCCGGGTCAGGATGACGTAGTGGGAGACGGGATCCTGGGCGCCGATCTCGGTCACCAGGTTGCGGATGTACGTGCCGATGCCGAAGTCGTGCAGCTTTCGCGCGTCGATGGCGATCCGCATGGGCTTCCGCAGTCTAGCAGCCCGGCGTGGACGCGGCGGCGCCGCGGCGGCGGCGGCGCGAGGCGTGGATCGCGAGGCGCGGAGTCCGGCGGGGACGGAGTCCCGGGCGGCTAGGCGACGTCGAAGCCGCGGCGGCGCAGCCACCAGGCCAGGAGCGGCGCCCAGGCGGGGTGGTGCTTTCGATAGAACGCCAGCTGGCTGGCCCGCCGCTTCTCCTCGGTCGCCCGCGGCGCGGTCGCGGCGGCGCGGCCGCCGAGGTGCGTGATGGTCGCGTCGGGAACGAAGAGGACCCGACGCCCACGGGCGCGGAAGGCCGCGCACAGGTCCACGTCCTCCGTGTACATGAAGTAGCGCTCGTCGAGCAGGCCGACGGCGTCGAGGTCGGCGCGCCGGGCCAGCAGGCACGCGCCGCTCACCCAGTCACGGGCGCCGGGCCGGGCGGTGTCCCTGGCCACGCGTGCCTCGGCCCACGGCTGGCCCGCCGCATACGCCCGCATCAGGCGGCGCTGCCTGAACTCGGCCCACGGCCCGATCATGGGGCCGAAGGACAGCTCGACGCGGCCGCCGGCGTCGACCAGGCGCGGGCCGGCCGCCGCGGCCGACGGGTCCGCCAGCAGGGCCCCGGCCAGCCGCGCGATGGCGCCGTCGCCGACGATCGTGTCGGGGTTCAGCAGCAGGACGAGGTCGCTCGACGTCGCCTTGATCCCGAGGTTGTTGGCGCGCGAGAAGCCGACGTTGGCGCCGGCGTCGATGGCCGTGACCGACGGCCACGCGTCGGACAGCCACGCGAACGTGCCGTCGGAGGAGCGGTTGTCCACGACGGCGATCGTCGTGGGGAAGGGCGCGGTCCGCCCCTCGAGGCTCTGGAGACAGCGGTCCAGGTCGGCGCGCACGTTGTAGGTGACGATCACGATCGCGAGCGTCGGCTCAGCCACGGCCGGCCTCCTCGAGGCAGGCCAGCACACGCGCCGCCGCCGCGTCCCAGCGGTAGCCGGCGAGGAGCGGCGCCGCCGCCGCGCGGAAGCGGGCGCGCGCGTCCGGGTCATCCAGCAGTCGGGTGACGGCGTCGGCAACGTCGGCCGTGAGCGCGGGGCCGTCGCCCACCCTCCAGGCCGCGTCGCCGTAAATCTCGCGGGCCACCGGCGTGTCGAGGACGACGGGCACGGCGCCGCGTGCCATCGCTTCGAGCGGCGTGAAGCCGAAGCCCTCGTACCGCGACAGGAACACGAAGACCGCGGCCTCCCCGTACAGGCGCTCGAGCGCCGCGTCGTCCACCCAGTCGTGCACGCGGACGCGCCCGTCGAGGCCCCGCGCCGCGACGAGCGCCGCGAAGTCCACGAACGGCTGCGTGCGGTTGGCGCCCACGAGATCGAGGCGGGCCGTGGGGACGCGGGCCGCCACCGCCTGGAAGGCGTCGATGAGCACGTCGAGCCGCCGCCGCTGGAAGAGCGTTCCGACATAGAGCACGGCCGGCGCCCGCGCCTCGGCCGGCGGCGCGGGCGGGGGCTGGACGCCGCTGTGCACGACGCGGACGCGCGTCTCGTCGACGCCCGTGAACCGCACGATCTCGGAGGCCGAGAAGGCGGAGGGCGCCAGGACGATGCGGGCGCGCCGCGCGGACCAGGCCGTGACCCGGCGCCGTCGCAGGCCCTCGCGCCACGAGAACCACTCGGGGTGCGCGAAGAAGGAGACGTCGTGGACCGTCACGACGAACGGCGTGCGCGTGAGGAGCGGCGCCGTGTACGCCGGTGCGAAGAGGACGTCGGGGCGGTCGCGGGCGATCGCGCGCGCCAGGTCCCGCTGCTCCCAGGCCGTGCCGCCGGCGCCGGCGAGGAGGCGCACCGACGATCGCCAGGCGTCCGGCGCCAGCACGGCGGGCCGATGGGCGTAGAGCACGAACTCGTGCCGGTGGGTGGCGTCCGACGTGGACCAGGCCCCGAGCAGCGCCGCCAGGTACCGCCCCACGCCCGTGGGCCGGTCGGCGAGCTCCCGCGCGTCCACGGCAATCCGCATCAGGGCCGCTCCGCCCGGGCGGCCACGGCCAGCCGGTACGCGTTCCACGTCGCCGCGGCCGCCGTGGCCCACGAGAAGTCCGCCGAGCGGGCGATGCCGCGCTCGCCGAGTGCCGCGGCGCGGCCTTCGTCCAGCAGCCCCTCGATGGCGTCGGCCCACGCCGCGGGGGCGTCGAGCGGCGCCACGAGGCCGGCCCCGCCCACCACCTCCGGCAGGGCGCCAGCCGGTGACACCACCACGGGCACGCCGCAGGCCATCGCTTCGAGCGCCGGCAGGCCGAAGCCCTCGTCCACCGACGGCACGAGCACGGCGCGGGCGTCGGCGTAGAGGCGCCGCCGGGTGGCGTCGTCCACGTAGCCCATCATCGTCACGTGCCCGGACAGCGGCGGCCTGGCCGCCCGCTCCGCCCACGCGGCGCCGCCGGCGGCGACCCGGCCGGCCACGACCAGGGGAGGCACGTCGGCCCGGCGCTCGAGCAGCCGGGCGTACGCGTCGAGGACCAGGCCGAGGTTCTTTCTCGGTTCGACCGTCCCGATGACGAGCAGCGTCCGTCCCGGCGCGGATCCACGCGCCGTCCTGACGCCGGCCGCCCACGCGGGGGCCCCGAGGGGCGTCGCGGTGACCCTGGCCGGCGGCACGCCGAGCGTCGTCGCGACGAGGCGGGCGGCGTAGGCCGATCCGGCGATGACGTGGTCCGCCCGGGTCACGTGCCGGCGCGCCAGGGCGACGAAGTCGCGGCGGACCGGGTCGGCGTCCTCGTCGGGCCCTGCCAGGAAGTGCAGGTCGAACACCGTCACGACCTGGGCCGCACGGCGGGCCGGCACGAGCAGCGGCGTCGGGGAGTGGGCGACGTCGATGTCCCCGGCGAAGGCCTCGACCGGCGGCCACCCGAGCCGGTGCCACGCCCACGTGAGCGCCCGGACCGGCACGCGGCGATCGAGGACGCGCACGCCGGGGGCGTCCCGCCCCAGCGTCTCCTCGACGCGGTCACGCCACGACGACGAGAAGGCCGTGACCGTCGAGCCGGGTGGCGGCGCGCCGGCGAGCGCCCGTGTCAGCTCGTGCACGTATTCGCCGATGCCGGTTCGCGCCCGAAGCGCTGGACGGTAGTCGACGAGCACACGCACGTTCGCGAACGGTACCACGGCTGCACAGCGACGACAAGTCCTTGTGGGTCAGTATGTTGACAGGAGTCTTCGGGCGGTGGTACGGTGTCGTGTTTCAGCGGGCGGCACGGGAGGCCCGCCGAGCGCATCCGGGGGCGTGCATGAAAGTCGCGGTGGTGGGAACGGGATACGTCGGGCTGGTGGTGGGTGCCTGCCTGGCCGAGAGCGGCAACGACGTCATTTGCGTGGACAAGGACGAAGCCAAGGTGCGGATGCTCCGGCGGGGCAAGAGCCCCATCTACGAGCCGGGCATCGAGGATCTCTTGCGGCGGAACAAGGCTGAAGGCCGCCTGAGCTTCACGACCGATCTGGCCAGGGCCGTGCGCCTGTCCACCATCGTGTTCATCGCGGTCGGGACGCCGCAAGGCGAGGACGGATCCGCGGATCTGCAGCACGTGCTCGGCGTGGCCAAGTCGATCGCCAAGGCCATGAACGGCTACAAGGTGATCGTGGACAAGAGCACGGTGCCCGTCGGCACGGCCGAGCGCGTCCGCGACATCGTGCGGCGCGAGACCACGCACCCTTTCAGCGTCGTCAGCAACCCGGAGTTCCTGAAGCAGGGCGCCGCCGTCGACGACTTCATGAAGCCCGACCGTGTCGTCATCGGCGCCGAGGACGAGAAGGCCGCCGAGCTCATGGTCGCGCTCCACAAGCCGTTCACGCGGACCGGCGCGCCGATCATGGTGATGGACTGCGCGAGCGCGGAGCTGTCGAAGTACGCGGCCAACGCGATGCTGGCCACCAAGATCTCGTTCATGAACGAGATCGCCAACGTGTGCGAGGCCTACGGCGCCGACGTGGACCGCGTCCGCCAGGCCATGGGCTCCGACCGCCGCATCGGGCCGGCGTTCCTGTTCCCGGGCGTCGGCTACGGCGGGAGCTGCTTCCCGAAGGACGTCAAGGCGCTGGTGAAGTTCTCGGGCGACAAGAAGTACGATTTCAAGATCCTGAAGGCCGTCGAGGCCGTGAACGAGTCGCAGAAGCGGGTGCTGCTGAAGAAGATGGAAGCCCACTTCGGCACGCTCAAGGGCAGGACCATCGCCGTGTGGGGCCTGGCCTTCAAGCCGAAGACCGACGACATGCGCGAGGCGCCCGCCATCCCCATCATCAAGACGCTGCTCGAGAAGGGCGCCAAGGTGCAGGCGCACGATCCCGAGGCGATGGACACCGCGAAGGGGCTCTTCAAGGGCGTCACCTACACCACCCGCAACTACGACGCCCTCAAGGGCGCCGACGGGCTGGCCATCCTCACGGAGTGGCAGGAGTTCCGGGAGCCAGACTTCCAGCGGATGCGGAGCCTGCTGAAGACGCCCGTGATCTTCGACGGCCGCAACATCTATCAGCCCGACCAGATGAAGGCGCTGGGCTTCACCTACTTCTCGATCGGGCGCTGACGATGGCGCGGGTGCTGGTCACGGGTGGAGCCGGCTACATCGGCAGCCACACCGCCAAGGCGCTCGTCGCCGCCGGGCACGACGTCGTGGTCCTCGACGACCTCTCAGCCGGGCACGCCGAGGCCGTCCGGGGACTCCCGCTCATCACGGCCCGCGTGCACGACCAGGAAGCGGTGCGCCGCGCGCTGGCCGGGCATCGCATCGACGCCGTCATGCACTTCGCCGCGTGGCTGGCGGTGGGGGAGTCGGTCCGCGATCCCGGGAAGTACTACGAGAACAACCTCACCGGCTCGCTCCGGCTGCTCGAGGCCATGGTGGCCGAGGGCGTCACGCGCTTCGTGTTCTCGTCGACCTGCGCGACCTACGGCGAGCCGCTGCGCCTGCCGCTCACCGAGGATCACCCGCAGCATCCGGTCAACGCCTACGGCGAGTCGAAGCTGGCCGTGGAGCGCGCGCTCGCGCACTTCGACCGGGCGCACGGGCTGCGGTCCATCGCGCTGCGGTACTTCAACGCGGCCGGGGCGGATCCGGACGGAGAGCTCGGGGAGGATCACGACCCGGAGATCCACCTGATCCCGCTCGCGATCGCGGCCGCGCGCGGCGGCGCCGGGCTGAAGGTGTTCGGCCTCGACTACCCGACGCCCGACGGCACCTGCCTGCGCGACTACGTGCACGTCGCCGACCTGGCCGACGCCCACGTCCGGGCCCTGGCCGCGCTCGAGGCCGGGGCGCCCTCGGCGCAGTACAACGTCGGCACGGGCCGCCCGTGGTCCGTGCGCGAGGTGATCGACACGGTGGGCCGCGTGGTGGGCGCCCCGGTCAGGTGGACGCCCGCGCCCCGCCGCGACGGCGATCCATCGGCCCTCTACGCGTCGAGCGAGAAGGCGCAGGCCGAGCTGGGCTGGCGGCCGGTGATGAGCGACCTCGAGACCATCGTGTCCCACGCCGCCCGCTGGCACGCCGCACGCCCTGGAGGCTACCGCACGGCCGCCGCCCGCTAGGCCGAATCGCGATGGATCCGCTGCGCCGCCTCCTCCGATACGCCGCGCCGCACCGGCTCGTGATCGGCGGCGCGCTGGGGGCGATGCTCCTCTACGGGGCCGCCTCGGCGGCGCTCGCGTGGCTGATCAAACCCATCCTCGACGACGTGCTCCAGGCCCGCGAGTCGCTGGGGTTCGTGGCAGCCGCCATCATGACGGTGTACGTCGTCAAGGGCATCGGCAACTTCCTGTCGAGCTACTGGATGGACGACCTCGGGCACCGCGTGGTCCGGACGCTGCGCAACGAGCTGTTCGAGCACACGCTGGGGCAGTCGGCGGCGTTCTTCGCGAAGCGTTCGACGGGCCAGCTGCTCTCGCGCGTGAACAACGACGTCGGGCTCGTGCAGCGCGCCGTCTCGGAGACCATCGGCGATCTCGCGCGCGAGACGCTGACGGTGGTGGGCTACGCGGGGCTGCTGGTGTACATCGACGGCGGGCTGGCCCTCGTGTGCCTGACGGCGGCGCCGATCGTCGTCTACCCGCTGGCGCGGCTCGGCCGGCGCCTCCGCACCGTCTCGCGGCGCAGCCAGGAGGCCCTCGAGCGCCTGTCGCACGTCGCCGGCGAGGCCTTCGCCGGCCACCGGATCGTCAAGGCCTTCCTGGCCGAGGGCCGGGAGAGCGAGAAGTTCCGGGCCGCCTCCGACGACCTGTACCGCACGAACATGAGCGTCACCGGCGTGCTGTCGGTCCTGCCGCCGCTCATGGAGGCCCTGGGCGGGCTGGCCATCGTCGGCGCCCTCTGGTACGGCAGCGGCCAGATCGCGTCGGGGCGGCTGACGCCGGGCGAGTTCACCTCGTTCGTGGCCGCGCTGCTGCTCATGTACGGGCCGGTCAAGAAGCTCACGCGCGTCAACGCCAACCTGCAGCAGGCGGCCGCCGCTGGCGAGCGGGTCTTCGAGCTCCTCGACACCGATACCGAGGTTCGCGAACGCCCCGGCGCGAGCGACCTCCCGCGCTTCGAGCGGCTCGTCGAGTTCCGGGACGTCACCTTCGGCTACGACGACGGCCACGGCCGGCACGTGCTGAGCGGCGTCTCGACGGTCGTGCGCGCCGGCCAGCTCGTGGCGATCGTGGGCAGGAGCGGCGCGGGCAAGACGACGCTCGTGAACCTGCTGCCGAGGTTCTACGACGTGACGGCCGGGGCGGTGCTGGTGGACGACCACGACGTGCGCGACGTGACCCTCGCCTCGCTCCGGCGGCAGATCGCCATCGTCACCCAGGAGACGGTGCTGTTCGACGACACGATCGCCGCCAATATCGCCTACGGCATGCCGGCGGCCACCCAGGAGGACGTCGAGCGGGCGGCGCGCGCGGCCCACGCGCACGAGTTCATCGTGGCGCAGCCGTCGGGCTACGCCACCCGGATCGGCGAACGCGGCCAGCGCCTGTCGGGCGGGCAGCGCCAGCGGCTGGCGATCGCCCGGGCGATCCTGCGGGACGCGCCCCTGCTGATCCTGGACGAAGCCACCTCGTCGCTCGACTCCGAGTCCGAGCGCCTGGTGCAGGACGCGCTGGCCGCGCTGATGCGCGGCCGCACCTCGTTCGTGATCGCGCACCGGCTGTCCACGGTCGAGCGTGCGGATATGATTCTCGTGCTGGAGCGCGGGCGGCTCGTGGAGTCGGGCCGGCACGACGAGCTGCTGGCGCTCGACGGGGCGTACGCCCGCCTGCACCGCGCGCAGTTCACCGACACGCGGAAGGCCCAGCGAGCGATCGCCGCGCCCCGTCCCTGACGGGGCGGCACGCGGAGGGAGACGGCCGGACGATGATGAGGAGCATGACGGGGTTCGCGTCGGCGACCGTGGACGACGAGCGCGGGACGGTGGCCGTGACGATTCGCGCGGTCAACCACCGCTTCCTGGACCTGCAGGTGCGGCTCCCGGCGGCGCTGGCCGACCTCGAGCCGCGCGTGCGCGCCCTGGTGCAGGCGCAGGTGGCCCGGGGGCGCGTGGAGTTCCAGGCCTCGCTGCAGCCGCGGACCGCGGCCGCGCCCGACGTGGAGCTGAACCAGGACTTCGTGTCGGCCTTGACGGCGGCGCTGGCGCCGGCCACGGCCGCGGGCCTGGTGCAGGGCGCGCTGACGCCCGGCGATCTGCTGCGCCTTCCGCAGGCGCTCTCGATCCGGGAGCGTCCGGCCGAGGCCGACGGCAGCGCGGGCTGGGCCCCGGCGGTCGACGGCGTGATCGGGCGGGCCCTGACGGCCTTGAACGAGATGCGGTCGCACGAAGGCGCCCACCTGGGCGCCGACCTGGCCGCCCGCAAGCGGGTCCTGGGCGGGCTGCTCGATCAGGTGGTGGCCGCCGCCGACGCGGGCCGCGCGCAGCTCGAGACGCGGCTCCTGGAGCGCGCCCGGGAGCTGAGCGCCACGCTGCCGATCGATCAGGCCGTCCTGGCCCAGGAGATCGTGCGCGCCGCGCAGCGGTCGGACATCAGCGAGGAGGTCACGCGCTTCCGGGCGCACCTGGAGCACTGGGACGCGCTCACCGAGGGCGACGAGCCGTGCGGCCGCAAGCTGGACTTCCTGCTGCAGGAGATGAATCGCGAGGTCAACACCATCGGCAGCAAGGCCGATGGCGTGCAGGTGTCCGAGCACATCATCACGCTCAAGGCCGAGCTCGAGCGGATGAAGGAACAAGTCCAGAATGTCGAATAGCCGGGGCCTGCTGTTCGTGATCTCGGCGCCCTCGGGCACCGGCAAGACGACGCTCGTGGAGCGTCTGGTGCAGATTCTTCCGAACCTCCGCATGTCCCGTTCGTACACCTCCCGGCCGGCGCGGGCCGGGGAGCGCGACGGCGTGGACTACCAGTTCATCAGCCGCGAGGCCTTCGAGGCGATGGTGGCCGAGCACGCGTTCCTCGAATGGGCCGAC
Organism: Vicinamibacterales bacterium; assembly: GCA_050187355.1. Taxonomy (GTDB): domain Bacteria; phylum Acidobacteriota; class Vicinamibacteria; order Vicinamibacterales; family UBA2999; genus CADEFD01. The sequence goes on along the minus strand of JBFWXO010000002.1, from coordinate 231,514 downwards.
GTCTTCGGCAATCTCTACGGAACGCGGGCCGCGGATGTCGAGGCGATGCTCGATCGAGACCAGGACGTCGTGCTGGTCATCGACGTCCAGGGCGCGCGCCAGGTGCGCCAGCGCGGCACCGATCACACAGCGGTGTTCGTGATGCCGCCGTCGTTCCAGGTGCTCGAGCGCCGCCTGCGCGGGCGGAGCACCGACTCGGAAGCGGCCCTGCAGCGGCGCCTGGAGACCGCGCGCGCCGAGGTGTCGAGCTACAAGGAGTACGAATACGTCGTGGTGAACGACGATCTGGAGTCCACGGTGGTGCGGCTCCAGGAGATCATCGCGGCCGAGCGGTCGCGCGCGCACCGGATGACCGGCGTCGCCGACGCGATCGTCCGGACGTTCTTCACGGCGCAGGCGCCGCGGTAGCGCGGCCCGGGAGCGGAGTCATGGCACGCATCACGGTGGGCGTCACGGGCGGCATCGGCGCCTACAAGGCCGTCGAGGTCGTGCGGGGACTGCAGAAGCGCGGGCACGACGTCACGGTAGTGATGACCAGGAGCGCCCGGCGCTTCATCGGCGAACTGACCTTCGAGGCCATCACGCGCCGGCGGGTCGTGACGAGCCAGTGGGCGCCCGGCCTGAACGCCGACATCGAGCACATCGCGCTGGCCACCGCCTCCGACCTGCTGCTGGTGGTCCCGGCGACGGCGAACGCGATCGCGAAGTTCGCGCACGGGCTCGCCGACGACTTCCTGAGCTCGCTGTTCCTCGCCACGACGGCGCCGGTCCTGCTCGCGCCGGCCATGAACACCCACATGCTGGAGCATCCGGCGGTCGCGGCCAATCTCGCGACCCTGACCGCACGCGGGGTCCGCCTGGTCGCGCCCGGCGAGGGCTACCTGGCCTGCGGGTGGGTCGGCAAGGGCCGGCTCGCCGAACCCGAGGACGTCGTCGCCGCGGCCGACGCGCTGCTCGGCGGGCGAGGCACGCTGGCCGGCCGGCGCGTGCTCGTGACCGCGGGCCCGACCTACGAGGATCTGGACCCGGTGCGGTTCATCGGCAACCGGTCGAGCGGACGCATGGGGTACGCCGTCGCGGACGAGGCGCGCCGGCGCGGCGCCGAGGTCACGCTCGTGACCGGGCCGACCCATCTCGATCCTCCCGCCGGCGTGGAGGTCGTCCGCGTGCGGAGCGCCGCGCAGATGCTCGACGCGGTCCTGCCCCGCGCGGGCGGCGTGGACGTCGTCGTGATGGCGGCGGCGGTCGCCGACTACACGCCCGAGCAGGTGGCCGCGCAGAAGGTCGCGAAGGCCGATGGCGGCTGGACCGTGTCGCTGACCAGGACCGCGGACATCCTGGCGACGCTCGGCGCCCTGCCGTCCCGGGCCGGCGGCCGGCCGGTGCTGGTCGGGTTCGCGGCCGAGACCCACGACGTGCTGGATCACGCCGACGCGAAGCGCCGCCGGAAGGGCGTGGATCTCATCGTCGCCAACGACGTGAGCCAGACCGGCGCGGGCTTCGAAGTGGAGACGAACATCGTGACGCTGCTGGACGACCGCGGCCGCGAGTCGCTGCCCCTCCTCACCAAGGCCGACGTGGCGGCACGCCTGCTCGACCGCGTCGAGGGGCTGCTCGGCGTCGCGCCCGCCCGGGTGGATCGCTGATGGACCGGGACGCCCTGCACGCGCACCTCGAGTTCCTCCGCGACCTCGGCGTCGAGGGCGTGAGCCGGGCGCCGGAATGGCGGACGCGGCTGGCGGCCGGCGCGGCCGGCGACGGCGGCCCCGGACCCGCCGCGTCCGAGGGCGGCGACCGCGCGGCCGACCCCGGGCCCGGCCGGCCGGCGGCCGAGGCGCTGGCGAGCCTGAAGGCCGAGATCGGCCCGGCGTGCACGCGCTGCAAGCTGCACACGCTGGGACGGCGGCAGGTGGTCTTCGGCGTGGGCAGTCCGCAGGCGCGCCTGATGTTCGTGGGCGAGGCGCCGGGCGAGGACGAGGACCGGCAGGGCGAGCCCTTCGTCGGCCGCGCCGGCCAGCTCCTCACGAAGATCATCGAGGCGATCGGGCTGACGCGGGAGCAGGTCTACATCGCCAACGTGATCAAGTGCCGTCCGCCCGGCAACCGCAATCCCGAGATCGACGAAGTCGAGACGTGCGAGCCGTACCTCTTTCGCCAGATCGAGGCCATCCAGCCGCGGATCGTCGTGGCGCTCGGGAAGTTCGCGGCACAGTCGCTCCTGCGCTCCACCGAGCCCATCACGCGCCTGCGCGGCCGCGTGTTCGACTTCCGCGGCGCGTCGCTCATCCCCACGTTCCACCCGGCGTACCTGCTGCGGAATCCCCCGGCCAAGCGGGAGGTCTGGGAGGACATGAAGAAGGTCCGCGACCTCCTGCAGGGGTAGCGTGTCCCCGCCCGCCGGTCCACGTGCGGATCGCGACGATCCGGCGACGGCCGCGCCGGCGCCCGCCCGGCGCGCCGTCGGCATCGCCGTCCCGGTGCCGGCGCTCGACGTGCTCACCTACGCCTGGCCCGCCGGCGCGCCCGAGCCGGTGGTCGGCGCGCGGGTGGACGTGCCGCTCGGGCCCCGGCGCCTGACGGGCATCGTCGTCGCCACCGACGCGCCGGCGCCGCCGCCGCCGATCGTGCTCCGCGAGGTGGCGGCCGTGCGCGACGACCGCGCGTTCGTCCCCGCCTCGCTCGTGGCCCTCGCGGCGTGGGTGGCCGACTACTACCTCGCGGGCCCCGGCGACGTGCTGGCCACCGCGCTGCCGCCCCGGGTGCTCACCGGCGATCAGCGCACCTTCCGCCGGCGCCGGGTCGCGCGGCTCACCGCGCTGGGCACGGACGTCGCCGCCGTCGCGGCGGCGACGCCCGCCTGTGCGCCGCCCGGCGACGCGGCGCCGCCGGCGCGCCTGGGCGCGCGCCAGCGCGAGGCGCTTCGGCTCCTCGCCGGGGCGCCGGCCGGTCTGCCGACCGCGGATCTCGCCGGGCGCGGCGTCTCCAGCACGACGACCGCACGGCTCGTGCAGCTCGGGCTCGCCGCCATCGATCACGAGACCGTGGAGCGCGACCCGTTCGCGGTCCACGCGCAGACGCTGGGCGACCTGACGCCGCCGGTGCCCACGGCCGATCAGGCGCGGGCCCTCGACGTGCTCGGCCCGCTCGCCGACGCCCCCGGGTTCCACGCCGCGCTGCTGCACGGCGTGACCGGGAGCGGCAAGACCGAGATCTACCTGGCGCTCGCCGAGCGCGTGCGCCGCCAGGGCCGGCAGTCGCTGCTCCTGGTGCCCGAGATCGCGCTCACCCCCGCGCTGGCCGGCCGCGTGCGCGCGCGGTTCGGCGACCGCGTCGCCATCCAGCACAGCGGGCTCTCGGTGGGGGAGCGCCACGATCAGTGGCACCGCGTGCGCGCCGGAGCGGTGGACGTCGTGGTCGGGACGCGGTCGGCGGTCTTCGCGCCGCTCGAGCGCCTCGGCCTGGTCGTGGTGGACGAAGAGCACGACACGTCGTACAAGCAGGACGAGTCGCCCCGCTACCACGGCCGGGACGTGGCCGTCGTGCGGGCGCGGCGGCACGACGCGCTCGTCGTGCTGGGCTCGGCGACGCCGTCGCTCGAGTCGTTCCACAACGCCGAGCGCGGACGCTACGTGCGGATCACCCTGGACCGCCGCGTCGCCGATCGTCCCCTGGCCGACGTGCGCGTCGTGAACATGCGTGAGGAATGGGCGGAGGCCGGCGCGGACGTGGCGTTGAGCCGGCCGCTGGTCGAGGCCCTGGCCGCGCGCCTCGAGCAGGGCGAGCAGGCGCTCGTGCTGCTCAACCGCCGCGGCATCGCGTCGGCCGTGCTCTGCCGCCAGTGCGGCGGCACCGTCGAGTGCCCGCACTGCAGCGTCTCGATGACCGTGCACGGCACGCCGCCGCGGGCCCGGGCGCGGTGCCACTACTGCGGGTACTCGGCGGCGGTGCCCTCGGCGTGCCCGCGCTGCGCCGCGCCGTACCTCGAGCACCTCGGGGTCGGCACCGAGAAGGTGGAGCAGGACCTGGCCGCGCGGTTCCCGGCGGCGCGGATCGGGCGCGTGGATCGCGACACGGTCTCGACGCGGGGCAGCTTGACGGCGATCCTCGCGCGGTTCGCCCGGCACGAACTGGACGTGCTCGTCGGCACGCAGATGATCGCGAAGGGGCACGACTTCCCGAGAGTCACGCTCGTGGGGGTGGTGTCGGCCGACGTCGGACTCGGCGTGCCCGATTTCCGCGCCGCCGAGCGGACCTTCCAGCTCATCACGCAGGTCGTCGGGCGCGCCGGGCGCGGCGATCGGCCCGGTGAGGCGTTCGTGCAGACCGTCTTCCCGTCGCACTATGCCGTCCGCTGCGGCTGCGCCCAGGACTACGAGACGTTCGTCCGCAAGGAACTCGAGTACCGGACCGCGCTCAGGTATCCCCCGGTGACCGCGATGGCGAACGTGGTGGTGCGCGGGTCGACGCTGGAGCGCGCGCTCGACGCCGCGCACGTGCTCGCGCGGGACGTGGCGGCGCGGCTCGCGGATCGCCCCGTCGCCCTCCTCGGGCCCGCGCCCGCGCCGCTGACCCGCCTGCGGGGTGAGCACCGGGCGCAGTTCTTCCTGAAGGGCGGAGACCGTCGCGCGATGAACGCGGCGCTCAGGGACGCGCTGGCGGCACACCCTTCGCTGGCGCGGCGCACCGTCGTGGACATCGACCCGGTGTCGATGCTGTAAGGGCGGACGGCCTCAGTCGGTGGCCGTGACCGGCGGCGCGGCATCGAGCCCGTCGACTTCCTCGACCGGCGCTGCGGTGAAGCACAGGACGAAGACGAGCGCCGCCGCCAGGGCCAGCGCGGTGCGGCGGCGGCCCAGCGGCACGTGGTCGTCGCCCGTGGGGGGATGCGAGATCCCGGCCGTCAGCAGGGTCACGGTGACGAGGAACGCCCAGGCGAGCCAGCTGGCCGACACGAAGGTGAGGCCCAGGACGGCGGCCGCCGTGGCGAGCGTGATCCAGCGCGCGCGGGCGCCGAAGACGGCATAGGCGACGTGGCCGCCGTCGAGCTGCGCGATCGGGAACAGGTTGAGCGCCGTGGCCAGCAGGCCGAACCACGCGGCTCGCGCGACCGGGTGCAGGTGCAGGAGCTGGCCGTCGGGCGTGGGCCCCCAGAGGAGCTGCTGCACGATCTGGTAGATGAGGGGGCGTCCCAGCGCGAGCATCTCGACGTGGTGCGGCATGGGCACGAGGCGCGACTTCGCGAGCCCGAGCACCAGGAGCGGCACCGCCACGACGAACCCCGCGAACGGGCCGGCCGCGCCGATGTCGAAGAGCGCCCGCTTGTTCGGGATGACGTCGCGGATGCGGATGAAGGCCCCGAAGGTCCCGGTGAGCGGCAGCGGCGCCGGCAGGAACATGGGCAGCGAGGCGTCCACGCCGTAGCGCCGGCAGGCGATGTAGTGCCCGGCTTCGTGGGTGCCGAGGATCGCCAGGACCGGCAGGCTGAACCAGAGGCCGCCGAGCCAGAAGGCCGGGTCGCCGTAGGACAGCTTGGGCGGCGGCTGCCCGAGGTCGGCCTGGAACGCCAGGTAGTGCCAGCCCCCGAAGAAGGTGGTGGCCAGGAACGTGGTGGCCAGCGCCAGGAGGGGCAGCACCCAGCGCCGGTCGGGACGGGCTGGGGGGAGGGGCATCAAGGGGAGCGCCGGGGCCGTGGACATCGCCCGCCGGCTTCGCTAGCCGATGTTCTGGAGGTCCTTGCCGGGCTTGAAGCGGATCGTGCGTCCGGGCGGGATCTTCACCTCGCGCCCGGTTCGCGGGTTCCGGCCGATGCCGCGCTTCCGGGGCTTGACCTGAAACACGCCAAATCCCCGCAGCTCAATGCGTTCGCCCCGCTGCATGGACAGCCGCATGGCGTCGAACACGGCATCGACTGCCAGCTCCGCCTTGACCTTGGTGATCTCGGCCAGGCGCGAGACTTCGTTGACGATGTCCACTTTGATCATCGTGGGGGCGGGTGACTCCTCGAAAGCGATAACCAGCATAGATAGAGAGACTTAGACTGTCAATCTCGGCGACGGTCCCCAGGCCCGCCGGCCGGCCCGCTGCCGACGCGCTACACTTGCCCCGCCCGTGGCCCGTCACCTGCCCACTGTCGTGCTCGTCGGACGCCCGAATGTCGGCAAGTCCACGCTGTTCAACCGGATGACCGGCACCCGCCGCGCCATCGTCACGCCCATCGCCGGGACGACGCGCGACGCGCTGGCCCAGCCCGTACCGGCGGCCGAGGGCGGGTTCATGGTGGTCGACACGGGCGGGCTCTTCGGGAGCAGCCAGGATCCGCTGCACGAGCTCGTCGTCGAGCAGGGGCACCGCGCGATTCGCGACGCCGACCTCCTGATCTTCGTGGTGGACGGCCGGGAGGGCCTGGTGTCCGGCGACGAGGAGATCGCCTCGTCCGTCAGGGCGACCGGCACGCCGGCCCTGCTCGTGATCAACAAGATCGACGACCGGCGCGCGGCCGCCGGTGTCCTGGAGCTGTACCGCCTGGGGTTCGATCCGGTGTTCGAGGTGAGCGCGGAACACGGCATCGGCGTGGCGGACCTGCTCGACGAGGTGCGCCGGCGGCTTCCGCAGGGGGCCTCCGCCGACGCCGTGGAACCGTCCGACGAGGAGGCACGTCACGGGGCCCACCGGCCGGCGGAGCTCAAGGTGGCGATCGTCGGGCGGCCCAACGCCGGAAAGTCGTCGCTGGTCAATCAGTTGCTGCACGAGGAGCGGTCCATCGTGTCGCCCGTTCCCGGCACGACGCGCGACCCCGTGGACGCGGTCTTCACCTGGCACCGCAAGAAGGTCCGGATCGTGGACACGGCCGGCATCCGGAAGGCCGGCCGGATCGCCCGGGGCGGAGCGCTGGAGTCCCTGAGCGTCATGCTGGCCCGCCGCGCCATCGCCGACGCCGACGTCGTCGTGCTCGTCATCGACGTGATTGCCGGCGCGGCCGACCAGGACGCGGCCATCGCCGGCGAGGCGGACGCCGCCGGGCGGGGCATCGTCATCGCCCTCAACAAGTGGGATCTCCGCGAGACCCGCACACAGGAGGCGGCCGAGGCCATCGACGACGAGGTGCGCCGCCGCCTGCCGTTCCTGGACTATGCGCCGGTCGTCCACCTGTCGGCCAAGACGGGGGAGCGGACGCAGCGGCTGCTCGAGCTCATCGACCGCGTCGCCGTGGAGCGCCGCCGGCGGATTCCCACGCCCGAGCTGAACCGGTTCATCCGCGAGATCACGGCGGCCCAGCCGCCGGTGGCCGACGTCCGGCGCGCGGTTCGCGTCCTGTTCGCGGCGCAGACCGGGGTGGCGCCGCCGACGTTCGTCCTGTTCACGAACGTGGCCGCGTCGCTGCACTTCTCCTACCAGCGCTACGTGATCAACCGGCTGCGGGACCAGTACGGCTTCGCGGGGACGCCCATCCGGCTCCACGTCCGCCGCCGGACGCGGCGCGGCGCACAGGCCGAACGCGCCTGATCCTGCGTGCTATACTGCGTCCTTCCACCGGTCGGCGTCACGGCGCCGATTGGAGGAGACGACGCGAATGGCCGCTCCGAAACCCGAGCGCTTCAGGGCCGCCGACGTGTGCCAGCTGGCGCAGGTGCAGCCGTACGAGCTGCGCTCGTGGGAAACCGAATTCGCCGACCTCGGCCAGTCCACGGCCGGGGGAGCGAGGACCTACAGCCGGGCCGACGTCGAGCGGATCCTGCAGATTCGGGAGCTCGTCAAGGGCGAAGGATTGACCTTGTCGGGGGCTCGCCGCAGGCTTGAAGAAGCGGCGAGCGACGGAACGGCCGTGGAGTTCTCGCTGGTCGACGCGGCGACGCGGACGCGGCTACGCTCGATACGAGACGGGCTGGTCGCGCTGCTGGCCGTGCTCGACAAGCCCCTGGACCCCGGGGGTTTCCAGCTCGTCGCGGCACCGGCCGCGACGGGGGCCGGCGAGACGGTCAAGCCCGCCCGCCGCGGCAAGCGGTAGCGAGGACGCGTCGTGCGGCGTCAATCGGGATGTAGCGCAGCCTGGCTAGCGCGCCTGCTTGGGGTGCAGGAGGTCCCGGGTTCGAATCCCGGCATCCCGACCACTTTCCCCACCTTCCGGTGTCCCGCGGCGACGGCGCCCGGGCCCGTGCCCGACCAGCGATGAACAAGAACGGCGTGCTCTCTGTCGTGATCGTCGTCTCGGCGGTCGTGCTGATCGGGCTGTGGGTCGTGCGCACGGGCCAGCAGCGCGCCGGCTCGCGGCAGTTCGACTGCGAGACGCCGCCCCAGCCCCCGACCGGCTTCGCCGTGGAGAAGCTGCCGAACCTCCGCGCGCGCATGACGTGGCAGGAGCCGGTGGGAACCGAGTCGCCGACGTCGTACGTGCTCGAGGCCGGCTCGGGCGCGGGCAAGAACGACGTGGCCACCTACATCATCTCCGGCAGCGCGACGCGCACCGAGCGTGACGGCGTGCCCGGCACGTTCTTCCTCCGCGTGTACGCCCGCAACGCGTGCGGGACCAGCGCGCCGTCGAACGAAGTGTCGGTGACGCTGCCCTGAGCGGCCAGCCCGCGGCCGTGGTCCGACGCGTCCGCCCCGCCGCCCCGCGTTTCGGCCCCGCCGCAGGGGCGGCGCTCGTCGCCGCCGGGCTCGCCGCGGCCGTGGTCCCGCGCCCCGCCGATCTCGTCGAGCAGTACTACGGCCGGCGAATCTATCCCGCGCTCCAGCGCGTCGTCACGTCGATGTCGAACGTGATCCCGGTGGCGCTGTTCGACGTCGTGATCGTCGTGGCCGCCGCGTGGTGTCTCTGGTGGTGGACGACGGCGTTCCGCGCCGCCTGGACGCGCGGGACGATGGCGCCGCTGGGCCTGGCGCTGCTCGCGACGGGCGCCCTCGGCGCCGCTGGCTACCTCTGGTTCCTCGGCGCGTGGGGGCTGAACTACGCGCGGCCGCCGCTCGACGTGCGCCTCGGCCTGCCGGCCGGGCCGCCGAGCGACGCCGACGTCGCCTCGCTCCTGGCCCTCGCCGTGGACGGGGCCAACGATGGCTACGCACCCGCGCACGCCGCCGACGCCGGCACGGCCGACGAGGCGGTCGCGCGCGCCCTGCACCGCGTGGAAGCGCGCCAGGGACGCGCCGTGCCCACCGTGCCCGGGCGGCCGAAGCTGACGCTCCTGGCGCCGTACTTCCGCGTGGCCGGCGTCGACGGCCTGACGGCGCCGCTCGCGCTGGAGACGCTGCTGAATCCCGACCTCCTGGCCGTCGAGCGCCCGTTCGTGCTCGCCCACGAGTGGGCGCACCTGTCGGGCTACGCGCCCGAGGCGGACGCGAACTTCGTCGCGTGGCTCTCGGTGACGGCGTCCGACCATCCGCTGCTGCAGTACAGCGGCTGGCTGTTCCTGCTGTCCGAGACCGCGCGGCAGGTCGGCGGCGACGCCCGGCGGGAGGCCCTCGATCGCCTGGCCGACGGGCCGCGCCGGGATCTGGCGGCGATCGCGGAGCGTGCGACGCGCTGGCGCGTCGACCTCGTCGAGCGCGTCGGCTGGCGCGTCTACGACCGCTACCTCCGGGCCCAGGGAGTCGACGAGGGGGTGCGCAGCTACTCCCGCGTGGTCGAGTTCATCGTCCGCGCGCGGCGGGCGGCCGCCGGGGCGCCGTCGCGGCCATGACGCCGTTTCGCACGCGGCCGACCCGCGTCGTCGCCGTCGATCCGATCCATCCGGCGCCGGAGGCCGTGCGCCTCGCCGCGGAGATCCTCCGGAACGGAGGGCTCGTGGCGTTCCCAACCGAGACGGTCTACGGTCTGGGCGCGGCCGCGCTCGACGCCGACGCCGTGGCCGGCATCTTCGACGCGAAGGAACGCCCACCGACCGATCCGCTCATCGTCCACCTGGCGTCCCCGCGGGATCTGGACGCGGTGAGCGCGCGCGTCCCGCCGGCGGCGCGGGCGCTGGCGGCGCGCTTCTGGCCCGGCCCGCTCACGCTCGTGGTGCCCCGCGCGCCGATCGTGCCGGCCGTCGTGGCCGCCGGGCTCGAGACGCTCGCCGTCCGCGTGCCCGACCATCCGGTGGCGCGCGCGATCCTCGCAGAGGCGGGCGTGCCCGTCGCCGCGCCGAGCGCGAACCGCTTCTCGCGGCCCAGCCCGACGACCGCGGCGCACGTCCTGGCCGACCTCGACGGGCGGATCGATCTCGTGGTGGATGCCGGGCCGACGACGATCGGCGTGGAGTCCACGATCGTGGACTGCGTGGCCGATCCGCCGGTCGTGCGCCGGGCGGGCGGCGTGCCGATCGAGGCGCTCGCCGGCGTCGTCCCCGCTATCGCCGCCGTGCACGCCGCCGCGTCGGCCGCCGAGGCACAGGTCGCGCCCGGACAGTTGCTGCGTCACTACGCGCCGTCGGCGCGGCTCACGGCCTTTGCCGGTGCGCCGGACGCGGTGGCCGTTCGCCTCGCGCGGGAAGCGCGTCACCAGGTCGGCGCGGGCGTCCGCCTCGGCATCCTCGCGCCGGACGAGGTGCTGGTCGCCCTCGCGCCGGCGGTGGCCGCCGCGGCATCGGGCGGACGCGTCGTCGTCGAGAGCCTCGGGCCGTGGCGCCAGCCCGAGATGGCCGCGCGCGCGCTCTTTGCCGCGCTTCGCCGGCTGGACGACGCGGGCGTCCACGCGATCCTCGCGGCCGGCCCCGAGCCGCTGGGGCTCGGCGCGGCGGTCTGGGACCGACTGCGGCGCGCCGCCGAAGGCCGGGTGGTGGCGGTCTGACCCGCGCGGGCCGGGCGCGGCCCGCTCAACGATCGAAACCCGTCCAGTCCAGCCGGTGCTGCCGGCGCCGCTCGCGCAGGTCGCCCGGGTAGAGCCCCGCACGCCGCGTCGCCTCGCCGAGCGCGCGCATCGCCTGCGCGAAGTCCCGGCTCAGGGTCTCGAGATCGCGCAGCCACGGCGCACAACTGCGGTCGTGGCCGCTGTAGCTCGTCGGGCGCTCGGCCAGACCGAACCACGGACGATCGCCGTCGCCTGCGGCCGCCGGCCGGCACAGCTGATCGAATCGCGTCCAGCGGTCGTCCACCTGCGCGGCCTGCGCGGCGAGGCTGCCGAGCTCGCGGTCCAGCGCCTCCAGGTTCGCGCGGCGCCGTGCGTCACCGCCGGTGTCGTCCTGCGTGCCCACCGGCGGCCCCGCCTGCGAGGGCGGGGGCGCGGCCGGGGCGCCGGGCGCCTGGACGCCGGCGCCCGTGGTGGGCCGACCTTCGAGGAGCGCGCGGACGTGGTCCACGGCGACCGCGAAGCCCAGGCCCTCGGCCTGTCCGCCCATCTTGAGCGTGGTGACGCCGAGGACGACGCCGTCGCGGTCGAGCAGCGGGCCGCCGCTGTTCCCGGGGTTGATCGCAGCGTCGGTCTGCAGCATCGCGACCGCGCCCGACTGGCGCTTCGCGCTCAGGATCCCGCGCGTGACCGTGCTCTGCAGGCCGAGCGCCGACCCGATGGCGATCACCTCCTGCCCCACGCGCGCGTCGCCGGCCCGGCCCAGCGAGAGAATCGTCGCGCCGGCGACGGTGGACGACGGCGGCACGCGCACGATGGCGAGATCGACCTCGGGGGCGGTGCGCTCGACGGTGGCGCGCCGCGTCGAACCGTCGTTCATCCGCACCGTGACCACCGGGTCCCGGCCCACGACGTGGTCGTTGCTGACGACGAGATCGGCGGTGACGAAGAAGCCCGTGCCGCGGCCGGCCGACGTCTCGATCATGACGACGCCGCCCAGGGCCTGCGCGACGACGTCTTCGAGCGCGGCGCGGCCAGGGGCGGGCTCGGCCGCCGGGGGCACGGGACGCTCGAGACGCAGGCTGGCGAGCGCCTCCTGAGGCGCGGGCGCGGGAGCCGCTGGCGCGGCGGGCGCCTGGGCGGGTGGGGGCGCCGCGGCCGCCTGCACCACGGGTCCCGGTTCGGGAGCGGGCGCGGGCCGCATGACGTTCCACAGGACGACCGCCAGGATGCACGCGAGGGGCACCGTCCACAAGGGGCCCGAGCGTCTGGCGGCCTCCTCTTCCGCGTCCGACAGGGCCGGCACGACGCCGTCGTCGCCCGCGGGCGCGTGCACGTCGTCGTGCCGCACGCCGCATCGGCACACGGCGACCCGCGGCGGCACGCGCCGCTCGCACGACGGACAGACCCAGGCGCGGGGGACGGACATGCGGTCGCGCCCCGGCGGGGCGCATCCGTCATATCGGGAGCGTGAGCGTGGCGCGACAGCCTGTGCCGCCCATGCCGGGCTCGAGCGACAGCGTGCCGCCGTGCGCCTCGGCGATCTGGCGGCACAGGACGAGGCCGATGCCGGATCCCCCCGCCTTGGTGGTGAAGAACGGCACGAAGAGATTCGACGTCTTCGGCGGCCCGGGGCCGTCGTCGTCCACCCACACCTCGAGGCCGCGCGCCGTGCGCTGCCACCCGATGACCACGCCGTGCCCGCCCGTCTCCAGTGTGGCCTCGGCCGCGTTCTTGAGCAGGTTGATGAGGAGCTGCTCGAGCTGATCGCCGTCGGCGCGGACCGTGACGTCCGGGCCGTGACGGACGGCGACCGCGACGCGCCGTTCCAGGCCCGCCACGCGCAGCACCAGCGGCTTCAACACCACCGGCGCCAGGCGGGGCGGTGGCAGCTTGGCCAGCTTCGCGTAGGCAGCGGTGAAGCGGCCGAGCGCGTCGGCGCGGGAGCCGATCACCTGCAGGCCCCGCCGCAGGTCGTCGGCCAGATCGGCCGGCGGCGGATCGCGCTGGAGCAGGCCGTCGAGCGACCCGGCAATCGACTTGATCGGGCCCAGCGAGTTGCCGAGCTCGTGGCCGATCACGCGGATGAGGCGCTGCCAGGCCTGGCGCTCCTCCTCGCGCAGCGGGCGGCTCACGTCGGACACCACCAGGAGGTCGTGGCGCTGCCCCCCGAGACGGAAGGTCGTGTGGCGCACGTCCCAGCGCCCGGAGCCGCCGGGCAGGTCCACCGCCACGACACCCGGCGCGTCACCCAGCCACTGATCGAGCGACAGCTCGGAGGCCAGGCGCCCCAAGACCTGCTCGGCGGGTCGCCCGAGCAGCCGCTCGCCGGTCTGGTTCACCAGCTGCAGCCGCTGGTCGGGGGCGAAGGCGAAGACCGCCACGTCGATCTGCTCCATCACCGTCCGGAGCAGGGCCGTCGCCTCCACCGCGCCGAGCCGCTGCTCGTGCAGGGTCTCGGCCAGCGCGTTCACCTCGCTCATCACGTCGCCCAGCGGATCGCCGGCGGCCGAGCCGCGCCCGCGGATGGAGAAGTCGTCCTCCCGCAGGGCGGCGATGAGGTTCGCCAGGGTCTGGAGCGGCGCGACGATGTGCGTCTGGAGCGCCGCGAGCGCCCCGAGCGTCGTGGTGCCCAGCACGAGGGCCGCCGTCCACCGGAGCTTCGCCGAGTAGTCGCCCACCCAGAGCAGGAGGAGGGCCGCGGCGAGCGGCGGCGCCGCCGCGGCGAGGGCGAGGGCGATGGCGTGGCGATCGAAGCGGAAACGGCTCATGGTCGCACCGGCGGCCCGCGTGCCCGGGCCGGCGGGCGCTAGGTTACAGCTTGTAGCGCTCGAGGCGCCGGTAGAGCGCGCTGCGCGACAGGCCCAGGGCGCGCGCGGCGTGGCTCACGTTGCCGTAGCGCGCCATCGCCTTCTTGATGAGGAACGCCTCGACCTCCTCGAGGCTCATGTCCTCCAGCCGGCCCGCCGAGGACGGGTCCACGCGCAGGCCCAGGTCGGCCGCGCGCACGACCGTCGACTGCGTCATGAGCACGGCGCGCTCGATGGCGTGGTCCAGCTCGCGCACGTTGCCGGGCCAGCGATGGTCGGCCAGGACCTGCAGGGCCGCGGCCTCGAAGCCCGTCACGTGCTTGCGGTACCGTTGGGCGTGCTGCGTCAGGAAGTGCCGCGCCAGGAGCGGGATGTCCTCGCGGCGGTCGCGCAGCGGCGGCAGTGCGATCTCGATGGTGTTCAGCCGGAAGAGCAGGTCCTGACGGAACCGGCCAGCCTCCACCTCCGCGTCCAGGTCGGCGTTGGTGGCCGACACGATCCGGACGTCCACCTTCCGCGTCCGCGACGAGCCGACCCGCTCGAATTCGCCGGTCTCGATCACGCGCAGCAGCTTGGCTTGCTGGCTGGACGGAACGTTGGCGATCTCGTCGAGGAACAGCGTGCTCCCGTCGGCCAGCTCGAAGCGCCCCACCCGGTCGGCCTTCGCGTCGGTGAAGGCCCCCTTCACGTGGCCGAAGAGCTCGCTCTCGAAGACGCCCTCCGCCATGCCGCCCGCGTTGACCGTGACCATGGGCCTGGCATGGCGCGGCGACACCGCGTGGAGCGCCTGGGCGACGAGGCTCTTGCCGGTGCCGTTCTCGCCGCTGACGAGCACGTTGGCGTCGGAGGGGCCCACGCGGGCGATCACCTCGAGCACGGGGCGCATCGCGGCCGACTCGGCCAGGATGGGGGAGCGGCCATCGGCCATCAGCGCCTGGTTGGCGAGCTCGAGGCGGCGGCCGAGGCGGATGGCCCGGCCGAGCTCGGTCTGCGTCCGGATGATCGAGAGCAGCCGCTCGTTGTCCCAGGGCTTCTGGATGAAGTCGCGGGCGCCGCGCCGCATCGCCTCGACGGCGACATCCACCGATCCCCAGGCCGTCATCACGACGACCGGCAGCGACTCGTCCGCCATGCGGATCCGCCGCAGCAGGTCGAGGCCCTCCTCGCCCGAGGTCGTGTCGCGCGAGTAGTTCAGGTCGATCAGGACGACGTCGTAGTCCTTGAGCTCGAGGGCCCGCGCCACCTGCGCCGGCGACGACGCCGTGTCGACGACGTAGCCTTCGGGCTTCAGCAGCAGGCGCAGCGCCTCCAGGACATCGGCCTGATCGTCGCCGATCAGGACGCGGCACGGGACGTCAGGCGGCATCCACCACCCACCCGTCCTTCAGGCGGATCACCCGCCGGCCGAAGGCCGCGTTGGCCTCCGAGTGCGTCACCTGCACGATGGTCGTGCCCTGCTCGTTCAGCCGGGCGAAGAGCTCCATGATCTCGCGGCCCTGATCCGAGTGCAGGTTGCCGGTCGGCTCGTCCGCCAGGATGATCGAGGGGTTGGCCACGACGGCGCGCGCGATCGCGACCAGCTGCTGCTGGCCGCCCGAGAGCTGGTTCGGGTAGAGGTCCTTCTTGCCGACGATGTTGAAGCGGTCGAGGATGTCGCCCACCATGCCCTGGCGGTCGGTGCGCTTGACGTCGCGGTAGGAGAGCGGCAGATCGATGTTCTCGTAGACGGTGAGGTTGTCGAGCAGGTGGTAGCTCTGGAAGACGAACCCGATGTGCTGCTTCTGGAGCTTCAGGCGATCCTTCTGCGAGAGGGCGTGCACGGGTTGATCGTGCAGCCAGTACTCGCCCTGCCACGCCGAGTCGTGCATGCCGAGGATGTGGAGCAGCGTGCTCTTGCCGGCGCCCGACGGTCCCATGATGGACACGAAGTCGCCCTGGGCAATGTCGGCCGAGATGCGGCGCAGCACGAAGGTCTGCGTCACGCCGTGGCGGTAGGACTTCTCGATGTTGGACAGGCGAATCATGGACCTTCCCGGGGACGGGCCGCGCCAGCCGCGCGGCGGATGGGGACGCCTAGTCGGCGCGGAGTGCGGTCATGGGATCGACGCGCGTGGCACGCCGGGCGGGAAGATAGCACGCCGCCGCGGAGGCCACGAGCATGAGGGCGGCCAGGCCGCCCAGGACGGCGGGATCGGCCGTCGTCGTGTGGAAGAGCAGCCGGTCGACGACGCGCCCCAGCGCGACCACCACGGCGACGCCGGCCAAGAGGCCGACGGCCGTGAGCCCCAGGCCCTCGCGCAGGACGCCGGCGCGCATCGCGGCCGGGGTCGCGCCGAGGGCCAGGCGCGTGGCGAACTCGCGCGTCCTGGCCGCGACCGACATGGTCAGCAGGCCGTAGAGTCCGAGCGACGCCAGCGCGAGCGCCACCGCCGCGAACACGGCCGACAGCCGCGCGCGGAAGCGCGGCTCGTCCGCGGCGGCGCGGACGACGTCGGTCAGCGGTTCGGCGGGATCCAGCGCCAGGTCGGGCGCCTCGGTGCGCACGGCCGACACCAGGGCGTCGCGGATGCCGGCCTCCGGGCCGGTGCCGCGCGCCATCACCCGCATGAACGGAAGCGTCAGGTGGGTGAAGGGCAGGTACACGGTGGGATCGGGATCGGCGTCGAGCGACGCGGCCGCCGAGTCGGCCACCACGCCGACGACGCGATAGGCCTCGGAGGCGTTCTCGCCGAAGCCGATGCGTCGATCCAGGACGTCGCCGTCGCCGAGCAGCCGCTCCGCGAGCGTGCGGTTCACGATGATCGCGTGGGCCTCCTCGGCCAGGTCGGCCGCCTCGAAATCGCGGCCCGTCACGAACGGGATGCCCAGCGTCGCGAAGTACTGCGGGCCGATCGACGCGAGGCGGACCCGGTATTCGCGGTCGGGGGGATCGCCGGGACGCGGGCGGTCGAGGCGCACCGAGGCGCTCGCCTCGTTGTGGACGAGCGGGGTGGGGAAGACCACCGTGGCGGCGGTCACGCGCGGGTCCTGTCGCACGCGCTCGGTGACCTGCTGGAAGAAGCGCGCCTGCGCCGGGTTGTCGTACCGCGTCTGCGGCAGGACGATCTGCTGGGTGACGACGCCCGCCGGCGCGAAACCGATGTCCCGTCGCTGCAGCGAGACGAGCGACTTCACCATGACGCCGGCGCCCGCCAGCAGGACGACCGCCAGCGCGACCTGCGCCACGACCAGCGCGCGCCGTCCCCGCTGTCGGCCGCCGGTCGAGGTGCGCCCTCCGTCGTGCAGGGCGGCCGCGGCGTCCTGGCGGGTGGACCACCAGGCGGGCACGGCGCCGAACGCGAGCCCGACGAGCGCCGACACGGCGAACGCGAAGGCCGCGGCCGCCGCGTCCAGGTGGATCTCGGCCGCGCGCGGCATCGACTCGGGCAACAGGACGCGGAGGCCGTCCAGCAGCCAGACCCCGGCGAGCACGCCGAGCACGCCGCCGCTGAGGGCCAGGACGAGGCTCTCGGCGAGCAACTGCCGGACCAGGCGCGGCCCGCCGGCGCCGAGTGCGGTCCTGACCGCGAACTCGCGCCGCCGTCCGAGGGCCCGGGCCACGAGCAGCCCCGCCAGGTTGGTGCAGGCGATGAGCAGCACGAACCCGACCGCGCCGAACAGGACGAGGAGCGACGGCCGGGCGTCGCCGACGAGGGCTTCGTGCACGGGCGTCAGGGCGAACCCCTCGTCCTTGTCGCTGTCGGGGTGGCGCTCGCTCAGCGTCCGGGCGAGGACGCGCAGCTCGGCGTCGGCCTCGCGCAGCGACACGCCGTCGGCGAGCCGCCCGACGACGTCGAGATACCCGACGTCGCGGTTCGTCTCCGGATCGCCCTCGACGTCGAGCGGCGGGGCCGGCACGGAGCGCTCCGACAGGCGCCAGACGCGGGCGCCGGCGGGATAGTCGAATTCCGGGGACATCACGCCGAGGACCGTCGCGGGGGCGCCGTCGAGGCGGATGGTCCGTCCGATGGTGGCGGGATCGGCGCCGAAGTGCTGCCGCCAGGCGCCGTCGGCGAGCACGACGCCGTCGCCGCCTGGCCGGTCGGCCTCGGCCGAGAACGCGCGCCCGAGGGCCGCCGTCGCGCCGAGCACGTCGAAGAAGTTCGGGGTGACGACGGCGCCGCTCACGCGCGCCGCGTCGGCGCCGACGCCGAGGCCGACGGCCGTGCCGACCGACGCCGCCGCGTCCCGCACCCCACGCGCCTCGCGCTGCAGGTCGCGGAAGGTGCCAGCCGCGAAGTTGCCGCGGCGTCCGTCGGCGGCGACGTGCCACACCTGCACGAGCCGTTCGGGCGACCGGAAGGGCAGCGGTCGCAGCAGCACCCCGTAGACCACGCTGAACATGGCCGACGTGGTGCCGATGCCGAGCGCGAGCGTCACCAGCGCGAGGCCCACGAATGCCGGCGCCCGCCGCCACGCCCGGACGGCGTGCCTGAGGTCGTCGATGAGGCTCACGCCGCCCGGCCTCGCGTCGCCCTAGACGGGAGCGGCGACGTTGTCCTCGACCACGCGACCGTCGAAGAGGTGGATGGCGCGATCGGCGTGGGCGGCGTAGCGCGGGTCGTGCGTGACCATGCAGATGGTGGCGCCGCCGCGGTGCAGTTCGCGGAGCAGCTCCATCACGGCCTCGCCGTTCTTCGAGTCGAGGTTGCCGGTGGGCTCGTCCGCCAGGAGGATCGAGGGCTGCCCGGCCACCGCGCGGGCCACCGCGACGCGCTGCTGCTGGCCGCCCGAGAGCTGCGAGGGCAGGTGCTTGGCGCGGTGGGCCATGCCCACGCGCTCCAGCGCCGCGTTGACGCGCTCGCGCCGCTCGTTCGACTTCATGCCGCGGTAGATGAGCGGCAGCTCGACGTTCTCGAAGACGGTGAGGTCGCCGATCAGGTTGAAGCTCTGGAAGATGAAACCGATCTCGCGGTTCCGGACCCGCGCCCGCTGCGACATCGGCAGGTCCGCGACCTCCTGGCCGTTCAGGAAGTAGCGGCCGTCGCTGGGCGAGTCGAGCAGGCCGAGGATGGCCAGCAGCGTGGACTTCCCACATCCCGACGGTCCGGAGATCGCGACGTACTCGCCGCGCTGGATCTCCATGTGGATGCCCGACAGCGCGTGGGTCTCCACTTCATCCGTCAGGAAGACCTTCTTGATGCCGTCGAGCTTGATGAGGGACTGGGTGGACTCGGACATCGTCGCTCCTTCACTGTAGGGACCGGGGACCAGGGACCGAAGACCAGGCCACCCCTTCTCACGCCTATCGCAAACGCACGCGGTCGAACGCGTCCCACGCGGACATGTCCGACAGCACGAGTTGATCGCCTTCCTTGACGCCGCCCTTCACTTCGATGGTGTTCACCGAGCTCACGCCCAGCTGGACCTGAGTGCGCGTCGCCTCGCCGGTCGTGCCGTCGACCAGGAACAGGCCCACGGCGCTGTTCTCCTGTCCGAATGCGGGACGCCCGACGTACAAGACGTTGTCCAGCCGTTCGAGTTCAACGGTGCCGTCCACCGAGAGGTCCGGGCGGGCGCCGCGCGGCAGCTCGCCGGTGAGCTCGATGTCGACGGTGACGGTGCCGTTCTGGGCGGCCGGATCGATGCGGGCGACCTTGCCGGGGATGATCCCGTTGCGCGTGTCCACCTGCGCGACCTGGCCGATGGCGAGATCGCGGGCCTGGGTCTCGGCGATCCGGAGCTCGGCCTTGAGGCGGGTCGGATCGGCGACGCGGGCGACGTTGGTGCCGGGCGCCACCTGCTGGCCGACGTCGACCGGGACCTGTTCGAGCACGCCGCTCATGCCGGCGCGCACGCGCAGCTGGTCCACCTGCTGCCGGCGGAGGTTGTACAGGGTCCGGAGCTGATCCACGCGTGCCTGCTGGGCGAGGAGCTGGGCGCGTACGCTCTCCTCGGCGACCTCGACACGCTCCTTCTCGAGGTTCGACCGGGTGTGCAGCGAGTCGGCGCGCACCGTGGATTGCTTGAGGATGAGCGCCGACACCAGGCCTTCCTTGGCGAGGCCTTCGTTCACTTCGCGCTCCAGCCGCGCCTGCTCGTAGTCGGCGTCGACCGTGGCCGCAATCGACTTCTGGTTGAGCCGCTCGGTCTCGAGCCGGGCGCGCAGGCTGGCGAGGTCCGCTTCCGCGGCGCGCATCTGGTTCTCGGCCTCGAGCAGCTGCTGCTGGAGCTGGGGGTCCGCGAGCTCGAGGATCACGGAGTCGGGCGTGACCTGCGCGCCGGGCCGCAGGATGATGCGCTCGACCCGGCCCTGGGTGGCCGACGGGAGCCAGCGGCGCGCCTCGTCCACCGGCACGAGCGTGCCGAGTCCCCGCACCTGCCGCAGCATCGAACCGCGTTTGACGGTGTCCACCCAGACGGTGGCACGCTCGACGGTGGGCGCGGCCGGCTTCAGGCGGGCGAGCACCACCGACACGCCCGCCACCAGGAGGGCGCCGGCGATGCCGATCATGATTCGCTTCCGCCGCTTCTGCTGGGCTACCGAGGCCGGGCGTTGAATGTCCATGTGCGCGCGTTGCTCCTTAGACGGTGGCCACCCTCACAAGGATGGCGCCTGTGTGGAGATTACCAAACGATGTGCCACGCGTCGTGTCCACCGAACCTATTGAAGGAACGAGACTTCAGCATCAGGAGTTCCATCCCGCCGTGTCCGGAAGTGGGACGTGGCGACCGGGCGTGAACAGCGGCGGCCGCCGCCGCCGGCGCGGGCCGTGACGGCCGGCGGGACCGGCGCAGGCGAGCGCCTACGAAAGGCCCGTCGCCGCGCGCCAGAGGTCCGGCTCGGTGACGCCCTCGGTCGCGATCGCCATCACGCGGGCCCCGGCCGTGAGGCCGAGCGCGGCACGCGCGGCGTCGTCGTCGGCCAGCTCGAGCAGCGCCCCGACGCCCGCGGCGCCGGACGTGCCGACCGCAAGGGCGGGGTCGTCGGCCTGGGGCCGGGCCAAGCGCCGCATGGCCGCGCGGCACGACGCGTCGTCGATGGCGACCGCGCCGTCCACGAGCCCACGCGCGCTCTCGAAGGCGAGGGGCGACACCTCGCCGCACCGCAAGCCGGCCATGATGGTCGTCAGCGGACCGGGGAGGCGCGTCGGTCCCCCCGCCCGCAGCGAGGCCTGCACGCAGGCGGCGGCCGCCGGCTCCACGGCGATGAGCCGCGGCCGCTCGCCGCCGAAGCGCCAGGCCGACCAGCTGGCCACGGCGGCCAGCAGCCCGCCGACTCCGGCCTGGACGAGCAGGACGTCCGGCGGGCCCTGGGCGCCCCACTGCGCCTCGGCGTCGTCCATCACGCGGGTGTAGCCCAGCATGATGTCGCGCGGCACCTGCTCGTACCCGTCGTACGACGTGTCGGAGATGACCGTCGCGCCCGTCCGCGCGGCGTCGTCCGCGGCCAGACGGACGGCGTCGTCGTAGGTACCGGCCACGCGGACCACGTCCGCGCCCTCCGAGGCGATGGCCTCGACGCGCGGCGGCGTGACGGCCTGGTCGAGATAGATGCGCGCCGACAGGCCGGCGAGCCTCGCCGCCCGGGCCACGGCCCGGCCGTGGTTGCCGGCGCTCGCGCAGACGACGGTGCCGCCCGTCGCCAGGGCGCCGCGTGCCCGGAGCGCGTCCACGGCGAACTCCACGCCCAGGCTCTTGAACGCGGGCAGGCCGAAGCGGGCCGTTTCGTCCTTGATCCAGACCGCCCCGAGACCCAGGCCCGCCGCCAGGGCCGGCAGGCGCTGGAGCGGCGTGGCCCCCCCGCGCGTTGAGAAGAAGGCCCGCTGACGGGCATACTCGTCCGCGGTGAAGAGCCCCGGCCGCGACTCGCCGGGCCGCGCGAGCGTGTGCCACGTGGCCATGTGTCGGCGGCAAGTATATCGACCGCGCCTGCCGCGGCCGACCGAAGGAGTGGTCCCACCATGTCCCACGTGCTGGCCCGCGCGGCGGGCGGCGCCGTCAGCCTGCCCGATCCGGCGACGATCATGATCGACAGGGAGGACGGCGGCCAGCTGGTCGTCTATCCGCCGCGGCCCGTCTGGGACCGCACGGCGCTGTCGCACGGCGAGCTCCTCGACTGGACGCGGCTCGTGGCGGCCACGGCGCGGGCGATGCTCGAGTCCCTGCCGCAGCTGGCGGGGGGCTGCCTGAACTACTGGGACGCCGGGAACTGGGCCCTGAACCCGGCCGCGGATCCGCCGGGGCCCAAGACGGGCCCGGCGCACCGGCAGCTGCACCTGCACCTGTGCGGCCGGAGCCGGACCTCGGCCGATGCGTCCTGGCGCTGGGGGGAGGCGCCGACCTTCCCGCCGTTCGCGGACCGTTTCGCGTGGTCACTCGGGAAGCGGGCGCTCACGGCCGCGGAGTGCCGCGCCGTCGTCGATCGGGCGCGGGAGGTGCTGGGCGACGTCTACGGCGCCGGCGGGGCCGACGGCCTGGAGCCCGGCGCCTGCGGCAGCTGCGGGTACCCGACGCCACCGGCCGACCTTGCCGGCGGCCGGTGCCCGTCGTGCTTGGCCGAGGGGGGCGCATGAGCCGCGTGGCCCTCGTCGTCCTCGATCTGATCGGCACGACGGTGCAGGCCGACGACGCCGTGCCCCAGGCCTTCGCGGCGGCGCTGGCCGCCGAAGGTGTCTCCATCGCCCCGGACGCGCTCGCGGCGCTGCGTGGCGCGACGAAGCGCCAGGCGGTGCAGGCGCTCCTCCCGCCGGGGCCCGACCTGGCCGCGCGGGTGGAGCGCGCGTACGGCCGGTTCCAGACACGGCTCTTCGAGGCGTACACGCCGGGCCGGGTCGCGCCGATCGCGGGGGCCCTCGAGGCCATCGACGCCCTGCGCGGCGCCGGCGCCAGGGTGGCCCTGAACTCGGGCTTCGACCGCGCGCTGGCGTCGCACCTGCTCGACGCGCTCGGGTGGACGGCGGTCGCCGATGTCCTCGTCGCGGGGGACGAGGTGCCGCAGGGGCGGCCCGCGCCGTTCCTCATCTACCGCGCGATGGAGCGCACGGGCGTGATCGACGTGGGCCGCGTGGCCAACGTCGGCGACACCGTCGTGGATCTGGAGGCCGGCCACCACGCGCGCACCGGCTGGAACATCGGCGTTTGGTCGGGCGCGCACGACCGCGCGCGCCTGGCCGCGGCGCCGTACACGCACCTGTGCGCGTCGATCGCGGACGTCCCGGCCGTGCTCGGCCTGGCCTGACGCGCGGGCTCAGCGCGTCGTCGGCTCGACGCGGCGTCCGCCGATGTAGACGGCGTTCAGGCGCCGCGTGTTGGTGATGTCGTCGAGCGGGTTCGCGTCCAGGACCAGCAGATCCGCGGCGGCGCCGGGCGCAATCGTGCCGAGCTGCCCCTGCTTGTTCCAGCACGCGGCGGCGGTGCCGGTCGCGGCCACCAGCGCCTGCATCGGCGTGAGGCCCGACTGCACCATCAGCTCGAGCTCCAGGTGCTCGAAGAAGCCCTGGAACCGGCCGGCCGGGCCGGTGTCGGTGCCGAAGGCGACACGGATCCCCGCCTCGTGCACCCGCTTCAGGTTGGCCTTGGCGACCTCCAGGCCCGCCTTGTACTTCTGGCCCTGCGCCCAGCCCGGGCTCGCCCTGAACGTCGCCTGCCGTCCCGTGTCGGCCACCGTGGCGGCAATGCCGGGCCCGTAGCCCCGGCGGAAGAACGGGTCGTGCACCCAGGGCGGCGTCGACTCGTAGACGAACGTGGACACCTCGCGCATCAGCGTCGGCGAGTAGCACGCGTTGGTCGAACGCATGGCCGCCAGGAAGGCGTCGTCCACGGGCAGATCGCGCACGCTGTGCGCGATGAAGTGGGCGCCCGCCTGGGCGGCCGCCTTCGCATCGGCCAGGTAGAAGATGTGCACGGCCAGCGGCAGCCCCGCCGCCGTCGCCCGTTCGAGCGTGGCGCGCCACGCGGCCTCCGGCATCTTTCTGGTCGTGCCGAGGTTGTCGTCGATCCGGATCTTGACCAGGTCGGGCTTCCGCGCGATGACGGCGTCGGTTGCCGTGCGCGCCGCGTCCGCCGTGTCGGTGTAGACGATGGGGCCGGCGACGAAGACCCGCGACCGCCCCGGCGGCCCGGCCGACTGCTCGGCCCGCAGGGCGAACGCCTCGTCGCCGTCGTCGCCGAGCGAGAACACCGTGGTGACGCCGTAGGTGGCGTAGGCGCGCAGCTGCCGCAGGAGGTTGTCCCGCGTGTAGAACTGCTGGCCCGTCCTGAACCCGTCCACCGGCGACAGGTGTCCGTGCGCGTTCACGAGGCCCGGCATGAGGGTCTTGCCGGCGAGGTCGACGCGCGTGGCCCCGTCCGGGATGCGGACGTCCGCCGCCGGGCCGGCGGCCGTGATGACGCCGTCGCGCACCACCACCGTGCCGCGTTCGAGGACGCGGCCGGTGCCGTCGATGACGCGGCCGCCCACGAAGGCCGTGACCTGGGCCGAGGCCGCGCTGGCGGCGAGAAGGATGAGGGCAAGGGCGAGTGCGGGCTGGCGTCGCATGCGCGCGATTCTAGCAGCGCCCGCCTCACGGCCCGAAGAGGCCGGCCTGCGGTCCGTAGCGCGCGAGGTAGCCCTCCAGGTGCACCTTGCGGCGGGTGTTGTCCGACGACATGTACCGGATCGTGCCGAACACCGGACGCTCCGGGCCCCACGGCCGGTCGTAGCGCCCCAGGGTCCAGAAGATGCCGCTGTACGAGTTGGGGTCGCGCCCGTCGAGGGCGTACCGGTCGTTGAACGCGATCATGGTCGCCAGCGCCTGCTCGGGCGTCGCCGACCACTCGAGGATCTTCTTGCCCCACAGCATCCGGAGATAGTTGTGGATCCGCCCGTCCCGGCGGAGCTCGCGCTGCGCGGCGTTCCAGACGGCGTCGTGGGTCGCGGCCCCGTCCAGCGTCTCGACGTCGTAGAGCGGCGTCCGCGGGTCGCCGGCGTGGCGGGCGAGCGTGGCCCGCGCCCACGCCGGGAGCGAGGCGTAGTGCGTGACGTCGGGCAGGAAGACGCACGCGTTGGCGCCGAGCTCGCGCCACGTGATCAGCTGATCGAGGAAGGCCTCGGCCTCGGGAGACACGCCCCACCAGCCGGCGCGGGCGCCCCGGCCCGCGCGCGGCAGATCGCCGAGCCAGCCCTCGCGCCGCATCACGGCGTCGAAGACGTCGTGGGCCGACAGGTGGCCGAAGTGCAGATACGGCGAGAGGCCGCTCGTGACGCCGGCATCGGGATCGTTGCGCTCCCCGGGATAGCGCGCCAGGGAGCGGCGCACGAAGTGATCCAGGCGCCGCGCGGCCGCGACGGCGCCGCCGGGCGTGTCCGGCACGGCCGCGACGGCCTGGTCCAGGGGCAGCCGCGCCACGGCCGTCCCGACGTCTTCGCCGACGTCCCAGGCCGGCCAGCGTTCGCGCACCGCCTCGGCGACGGCCGGCGCGGGCATGCCCAGCTCGTCGGCGAACGGCGTCGCCGCCGGGCGATCGGCGAGCGCGCCGGCGAGGGTGGCCTGCAGGTAGCGACGGAAGGCATAGGCCGTCGGGAAGGCCTGCGAGGCCGCGCGGATCGGGACGAGACCGTGGCCGTCCACGGCCTCGACGCGGCAGGACAGCCGCGGCGCGACGCGCTCGACCATGCGTGCCTGGAAGAACCCCGGGACGTCGTCGGCCACGACGACGGCCGCGTCCCGGGCCAGCGCCTCCAGCATGCCCCGCCCGGCGCCCGGCGCGGGCTCCACGTAGGGCAGGTAGGTGACGCCGGGCGTGGCGAACGCCTTCGCGTTGTCCACCATGCCCTCGAGGACGAACTCGTGGAAGCGGGCCGAGGCCCAGGGGTAGTCCACGCGCAGCGGCTCGTAGACGAGCAGCCCGAGGCCGAGGGCGCGGGCATGGCCCACGGCGCGGTCGAGGGCGAAGCTCGACCGCGCGCGTCGTGCGCCCACCATCCAATAGAGTACGTAGCGCCCGCCGCCGGCGGGGCGGTCGAGAAGGACGCGGACGCGCGCGTCGGGCATGGGCATCACGGCCGGGGCTGCCCGGTGCGCCGTCGCGGCGCTAGGCGTGAGGTAGTGGGCATGCGACAATCGGTTGGACGCCCGGCGCGCCCGCGCCGTCCCCGACTCAAGGAGTGCGATCCCCAATGATGGTGCAACGCTATCCCGAACCGTTCATTGCGCCCATGCGCGAGGAGTTGACTGCCCTGGGCTTCGAGGAGCTCCGGACGCCGGACGCGGTGGATCAGGCGCTGGCCCGTCCCGGCACGACGCTCCTCGTCGTCAACTCGGTCTGCGGCTGCGCCGCCGGCAAGGCCCGGCCCGGGATCGCCATGGCGCTCCGCAACGCCACGAGACCGGCAAATCTCGGCACGGTGTTCGCGGGGGCCGACATCGAGTCCACCGAGCAGGCGCGGGCCCGGATGGCGCCCTACCCACCGTCGTCGCCGTCGATCGCGCTCTTCAAGGATGGCGCGCTCGCGTTCATGCTCGAGCGGCGGGACATCGAAGGCCGCCCGGCCGAGCGGATCGCCGAGGCCCTGGCGGCGGCGTTCGACGAGCACTGCAAGTAGCGGCCGTCCGGGCCCGCGGCCTGGCGGGCCTCCGAGCCGCGCGCGGCGCACGGCCGCGCGTTCCGCGCCTCCCGCGCGCTGCGGCGAGGCCGCGCGGGCCATCTCGTCGCTGGAGCGCCAGCGTCTCGATCGCGCGTCGCCACGGTGCGGGCCGATTGCACGGTTGCCGCATGCCAACGAGTCGCTTATTGTATGCCTGCACCGCAGGAGGCTCCATGGCAGACGCAGTCGCAAAGGCCGGCCCGACGACCACGGCCGATGACACGCTCAAGGAGAAGAGCCGGGACGCCACCGTGATCTCGGGCGGCCATCTCGTGGCCAAGGCCCTCAAGGCGGAGGGCGTCGACACCATCTTCACCCTCTGCGGCGGGCACATCATCGACATCTACGACGGCTGCCTGGACGAGGGCATCCGGATCGTCGACGTGCGGCACGAGCAGACGGCGGCGCATGCCGCCGACGGCTACGCCCGGCAGACCGGCAAGCTCGGCTGCGTGGTGACCACGGCCGGTCCCGGGTGCACCAACGCCGTGACGGGCATCGCCACCGCGTTCCGCTCCGAGAGCCCGGTGCTGCACATCGGCGGCCAGAGCGCCCTCACGCAGTGGCGGATGGGCGGCCTGCAGGACCTGCCGCACACCGACATGATGCGGCCCATCACGAAGTTCGCCTCGACGGTGACGTCCACCGAGCGCGTGGCCGACATGGTGGCGATGGCCGCCCGCGAGTGCTTCAATGGCGCCTACGGCCCGTCGTACCTGGAGATTCCCCGCGACGTCCTCGATCGCGAGATCGACGTGGCGCGCGCCGTGCTGCCGGCCGCCGGCCGGTATCGCGCGTCGACGAAGTCGATCGGCGACCCCGCCGACATCGAGCGGCTCGCCGACATCCTGGTGAACGCCGAGCGCCCGGCCATCCGGTTCGGGCAGCAGGTGTGGATGTGCCGCGGCCACGAGGACGCGGTGGCCCTCCTCCGCGGCCTGGACATTCCCGGCTATTTCAACGGCGCCGGCCGGGGCCTGCTCCCGCCGGGCGATCCGCACCACTTCGATCGCACGCGCTCGCTGGCCTTCTCGAAGGCCGACGTCGTCGTGATCGTCGGCACGCCGTTCGACTTCCGCATGGGCTACGGCAAGCGCATCAAGGTGCCGTGCCTCGTCCAGATCGATCTGGGCTACAACATCGTCGGCAAGAACCGCGACATCGACCTCGGCATCGCGGGCGATCCCGGCGCGGTCTGCCGGGCCGTGCTCCAGGCGGCGAGCGGCCGGCTGAAGAACGACAAGCGCCAGGCCCGCCGCGGCTGGATGAAGGAGCTCACCGAGGCCGAGGACGCGGCCCTGGCGAAGCTGATGCCGACGTTCCTCTCGGACCAGACGCCGATCCACCCGTACCGCGTCGCGTACGAGATCAACGAGTTCCTCACCGACGACACCATCTACATCGGCGACGGCGGCGACGTCGTGACGATTTCCGCCCAGGCCGTGCGTCCGCGCGGGCCCGGCAACTGGATGGACCCGGGCGCGCTGGGATCGCTCGGCGTGGGCACCGGCTTCGCGATGGCGGCCAAGCTCGCGCACCCGTCGAAGGAGGTGCTCTGCTACTACGGCGACGGCGCCTTCGGCATGACGGCCTTCGACATGGAGACGGCCGATCGGTTCGGCGCGCCCTACATCGCCGTCATCGGGAACAACTCGGCGATGAATCAGATCCGGTACGGCCAGCTGGCGAAGTACGGCCCGCAGCGGGGCGACGTGGGCAACAAGCTGGGCGACATGAAGTTCTCCGTCTTCCCGCAGATGTGGGGCGGGTGGGGCGTGGAGGTGCACGAGCCGGCGGCGATCGCGCCCGCGCTCCGCGAGGCCAGGGAGCGGGTGGCGAAGACCGGACGGTCGGCCGTCGTGAACATCTGGGTGGACCCGAACGAGTACGCGCCGGGCACCAAGAACCAGACGATGTACAAGTAGGGGACACCGAGCAGCCATGACGAAGCGCAAGCCCACCCGCCGGGGGACGGCCGCACAGGCCACCAGGACCGCGAAGGCCGCGAAGAGAGCCACGACCGCGAAGACCGCGAAGACCGCGAAGGGCGGGAGGAGCGGGAAGGGCGGGACGGCTGGCAAGCGGCCGGTCGCGGCGGCCCGTCGCCCGACCAAGGCCGCGAAGCCGGCCGTCGCCAGGGCCAGGAAGGCCGCACCCGTCAAGAAGGCCGCCAGGAAGGCCCCGCGGGCCGCCGCCCGCCGTGCCGCCGCGCCGTCGCGCGCCTCCGCCGTTGCGCCGTCGTCGCTGCCGTGGGGCCAGGCGGGCAAGGCGCTTCAGGGCGTCCGGATCCTGGACTTCACGCACGTCCAGTCCGGTCCCACCTGCACGCAGCTCCTCGCCTACATGGGCGCCGACTGCATCAAGGTGGAGCGCCCGGGCATCGGCGACATCACGCGGTCGCAGCTGCGCGACGTGAAGGGCGCCGACTCGCTCTACTTCACGATGCTGAACGGCAACAAGCGCTCCATCACCATCGATTCCAAGCACCCGAAAGGCAAGGCGATCCTCGAGCGGCTCGTGCAGGCCTGCGACGTGCTGGTGGAGAACTTCGCGCCAGGCACGCTCGACCGCATGGGCCTCACGTGGGAGCGCGTCCAGCAGCTCAACCCGCGGATGATCCTGGCCTCGATCAAGGGCTTCGGACCCGGGCCCTACGAGGAGTGCAAGGTCTACGAGAACATCGCGCAGTGCGCGGGTGGCGCGGCCTCCACCACCGGATTCCGCGAGGGGCCGCCCGTCGTCACCGGCGCGCAGATCGGCGACTCCGGCACGGGGCTGCACCTGGCCCTGGGCATCGTGACGGCGCTGTTCCAGCGCACCCGTACCGGACGCGGCCAGCGCGTGCAGTGCGCGATGCAGGACGGCGTGCTGAACCTGACGCGGGTGAAGCTCCGCGACCAGCAGCGCCTGGCGCACGGGCCGCTCGAGGAGTACAGCCAGTTCGGCGAGGGCGTGCCCTTCGGCGACGCCGTGCCGCGCGCCGGCAACGACTCGGGAGGCGGGCAGCCCGGCTGGATCCTGAAGTGCAAGGGCTGGGAGACGGACCCCAACGCCTACATCTACTTCATCACCCAGGCGCCGGTGTGGGGCCCCATCTGCGACCTGATCGGCCGTCCCGAGTGGAAGACGGATCCGGAGTACGCCACGCCGCCGGCGCGCCTGCCGCGCCTGAAGCAGATCTTCGCGACCATCGAGGCCTGGACGTCCACCAAGACGAAGTTCGAGGTGATGGACCTCTGCAACGAGCACGACATCCCGGTGGGCCCCATCCTGTCGATGCGGGAGATCGCCGACGAGCCCTCGCTGCGCGCGACCGGCACGGTGGTCGAGGTGCCCCATCCCGTGCGGGGGACGTACCTGACCGTCGGCAATCCCGTCAAGCTGTCGGACTCGCCGTGCGAGGTGCAGCGCGCCCCGCTGCTCGGCGAGCACACGGAGGAGATCCTCACGTCCGTGCTCGGCTACGGGCCGTCCGACGTCGCCGAGATCCTGGCCTCGGGCGCCACCAGCGCCTGAGCGCCCCGCGCACGCGCGCCCAGCGGGGGAGCGCGTCTTGGCGCGCCGCCGCCGGGCGGGCGTCTGGAGCAGCCGTCCATGCGAATCGTCGTTCACGGTCAGCAGGCGTTCGGAAAAGCCGTGCTGGAAGCCCTTCTCGCGCGAGGCGAGGAGGTCGTTGCGGTCTACGTCGCGCCCGAGAAGCCCGGGCAGAAGCCCGATCCCCTCAAGGAGGCGGCGCTCGCGGCCGGCCTGCCGGTCCACCAGCCCACGTCCTACCGGAAGCCCGAGGTCTGGGACGCGTTCCGCGCCCTGAAGCCGGATCTCCAGGTGATGGCCTTCGTCACGCTGTTCGTGCCGGAGGAGTTCCTGAACATCCCGACGCACGGGTCGATCCAGTACCATCCGTCGCTCCTGCCCCTGCACCGGGGCGCCTCCTCGATCAACTGGCCGATCATCCTCGGCGCGAAGGAGACGGGGCTCAGCATCTTCTGGCCCGACAACGGCCTCGACACGGGCGACATCCTGCTGCAGAAGACGACGCCCATCTCCGGGACCGACACGCTCGGCAGCGTCTACTTCGACCGCCTGTTCCCGATGGGCGTCGCGGCGATGCTCGAGGCGGTGGACCTGGTGAAGGCGGGCACGGCGCCGCGCCTCAAGCAGGACGAGGCGCTGGCGACCTACGAGGGCAAGTGCACGGCCGAGACCGCCCGCATCGACTGGGCACGGTCCTGGCGGCAGCTCGACCCGCTCATCCGCGGGTGCACGCCGGCCCCGGGGGCGTGGACGACGCTGGCCGGGCAGCGCCTCCAGATCGTCGAGGCGACGCCGCTCCCCGCCAAGGACCCGAAGGGCATCGGCGGGGCGCCCGGTGAGGTCGTCGCGACCGGCGACGACGGGTTCACGGTCGTGTGCGCCGACGGGCGCTTCCTGGTCCGCCGGGTCAAGCCCGCCGACGGCGGCAAGGTGACCGCGGCCGAGTTCGCGACGGCGGCCGGCCTGGCCGTCGGTACCCGGCTGGGCTGACGCCGCCGCCGGCGCTTCCACGAGAGGACGTTCGATGCCAGCTTCCCAGCACCAGTCTCCGAAGAGCGATATCGAGATCTCGCAGGCGGCCACCATGACGCCGATCGCCGAGGTGGCCCGCACGCGCCTCGGCATCGACGCCCGGGACCTCGAGCCGTACGGCCACTACAAGGCCAAGGTCTCGATGGACTACATCACGTCGCTGGCAGACCGGCCGGACGGCAAGCTGATCCTCGTCTCGGCGATCACGCCCACGCCGGCGGGCGAGGGCAAGACCACGACCACCGTGGGCCTGACCGACGCGCTCAACCAGATCGGCAAGAAGGCGATGCTGTGCCTGCGCGAGCCCTCGCTCGGGCCCTCCTTCGGGATGAAGGGCGGGGCGGCCGGCGGCGGGTACGCGCAGGTCGTGCCGATGGAGGACATCAACCTCCACTTCACCGGCGACTTCCACGCCATCACGTCCGCCAACAACCTGCTGGCGGCCATGATCGACAACCACGTCTACTGGGGGAACCCGCTCGGCATCGACGTGCGCCGCGTCACCTGGCGCCGCGTCCTCGACATGAACGACCGCGCGCTCCGGAAGATCGTCAACTCCCTGGGCGGCAGCGCCAACGGCTACCCGCGCGAGGACGGCTTCGACATCACCGTGGCCTCGGAGGTCATGGCCATCTTCTGCCTGGCCTCGGATCTCGGCGACCTGCGGCGGCGCCTGGCCAGCATCATCGTCGGCTACACGCGCGACAAGAAGCCGGTGCGCGCCTCGGATCTCAAGGCCGAGGGCGCGATGACGGCGCTCCTCAAGGACGCGCTGGCGCCGAACCTGGTCCAGACGCTGGAGGGCACGCCCGCGTTCATCCACGGGGGGCCCTTTGCGAACATCGCCCACGGCTGCAACTCGGTCCTGGCCACCACCACCGCGCTCAAGCTGGCCGACTACGTGGTGACCGAGGCCGGGTTCGGCGCGGACCTGGGCGGCGAGAAGTTCCTGGACATCAAGTGCCGGAAGGCGGGCCTGTCGCCGGCCTGCGTCGTGCTCGTCGCGACGATCCGGGCGCTCAAGATGCACGGCGGCGTGAAGAAGGACGACCTCAAGACCGAGAACCTCGTGGCGCTCGAGGCGGGCATGAGCAACCTCCGCCGGCACGTGGAGAACGTGCGGAAGTTCGGCCTGGAGCCCGTCGTCTCGATCAACCGCTTCTCGGCCGACACCCAGGCCGAGATCGACCTGGTGAAGTCGGCCTGCGCCGCCCTGGGCGTCCAGTGCCACATGGCCGACCACTGGGCGATGGGCGGCGCCGGCGCCGTGGACGTGGCCCGGGCCGTGGCCGAGGTGTGCGACCGCGGGACGGGCCGCCTGAAGCTGCTCTATCCCGACCAGATGCCGCTCCTCGAGAAGATCCGGACCATCGCCCGCGAGATCTACGGCGCCCGGGACATCGCCGCCGACGCGAGCGTCGTCGATCAGCTCAAGGCCTTCGAGGCGATGGGGTACGGCACGGCGCCGATCTGCGTGGCGAAGACCCAGTACAGCTTCTCGACCAACCCCGACGCCAAGGGCGCCCCGAGCGACCACACGATCAACGTGCGCGAGGTGCGGCTCTCGGCGGGCGCCGAGTTCGTCGTGGCCATCTGCGGCGAGATCATGACGATGCCGGGCCTGCCGAAGGTCCCCGCGGCCAACGCCATCGACATCGGCGGCGACGGCCGGATCGTGGGGCTCTTCTAGGGGCGAACCAGCAGGGACTAGGGACTCGGGACCGGGGACCAGCGACCAGCGACTGCGGAAGGGGCAGGTCCCGTCAGGCGGTCACGTCGCCGCGCTGAAGCGGTGCGCTAGGCCGTGAAGTCCGGGTTCGCGGTGAGGCGGGTGCCGTCGGCGTGGAAGGCCGCCGCGAGCCGGCGGATGCGGGCCCGCGCTTCGTCCAGGTCCTCGTTGCCCAGGTTGATGTTCAGCAGGTCGATGTACCAGGGCAGCTTGTGCGGATCGGTGACGTACGCCTCCACGATGGCGCGCGCGATCGGGAGCGTCGTGCGCTTCGAGCGGTCGTAGACGTCGCGATCCGACGCGGCCTGCAGCTTCGCGTACTCCTCGGCGAGCAGGCGGGCGAAGCGCTCCGGCGTCAGCGCGTCCCCGGCGCGCGTGCCGCTG
Organism: Vicinamibacterales bacterium; assembly: GCA_050187355.1. Lineage (GTDB taxonomy): Bacteria > Acidobacteriota > Vicinamibacteria > Vicinamibacterales > UBA2999 > CADEFD01. The sequence continues at coordinate 198,659 of JBFWXO010000002.1, read as the reverse complement.
GCCGGATCGTCGGCCGTGAACCGCGCGCCCTTGTGCAGCCACTCCCACAGGATGCTCAGCCGGATCTCGCCGGTGGCCATGTCCTCCATCAGGTAGAGCACGTCCTCGTTCCCGAAGAAGTCCGCCGGCTTCAGGGCCGCCGCCTGCAGGCCCTGGCCGAATGCGTTGCCGTACTGGAGCGCCACGCTCAGCAGGTCGCGCGCGCCCGCCACCGTCCTCGGGGCGTCCTCCAGCAGGGTGAGGTTCCGCGCGTCCTCGGCGGTGTGGGTGAGCGGCGGGAACGTCCGCCCGAGCTGGTTGGCCCGGCCCGTCTTCTCCCACACGGGCCGGACGATGTGGACCATCTTCCAGTGCGCGACCCACTTGCCGCTGGCGCCCTCGCGCTCCTCGCGTTCGGCGCCGGCCACCGCGCGGGCCATGCCGTTCGTGACGCCCTGCGCACCACCGACCGGGATGTTCGGCTCCATGCCGCCCTGCCAGAGGGCGCAGCGCCCCTGCCGGTCCGGCGTGTTGACGGCCCGGCGCACGCGGTCCTCGTAGTGCCGCATGTAGCCGTAGGTCATCGTGATGGCGTCGATGTTCGGGCTGACGAAGGCCGGGTCCCACGCCATCGCATCGGAGACGCTGTTGATGTAGTCCCAGCGGCCCGTGTTGAAGCCGACGAAGCGCGGCGCCATCGCGGCCCGGATCTCCATCAGCTGGAAGCAGGCTTCAATCTGCTCGACCAGCACGTAGGTCTTGATCGCCCCGTGCGGCAGGCCCAGGTGCGCCTCCAGCGCGCCGAGGAGGTCGTGCCACAGCGCCCCCTCCTCCGCGGTCTGGATCTTCGGGAGGTACAGGACGATCGAGGCGCCCGCGGCGCGCAGGGCCGCGTGGTTCAGCACGACGTACAGCACCGTGTCCACCACCGACGCGGAGAATCCTCGGCCGTCGGCGCGGCGGACATGCCGGTCGTCCAGGTGCAGGCCGCGCGGGCGGAAGATCCGGGTCGTGACGTCGAGCTGGCGTCGCCAGTCGGGTACCGTGTCCCTGCCGAAGAAGCCGCGCGCCCACGCGGTCATCTCCGAGGCCACCGACTCGGCCACCTTCAGGAACAGCGGATCCCGGCCGAGCGCCAGGCGCAGGTTGCGCTGGTTGTCCAGCGACATCGAGGCCACCTGGCCCAGGGCGTCCTCGCCGTCGAACATCCAGCCGTCGGCGCCAGACAGGAGCGCGTAGGCCGCGTTGCGCAGGCTCGTCTCGATCGAGGTGCGCGGGCGGGCCGCGGGGCCCGTGCCCTGGATCCACTGCCGCTCCAGGTCGGCCGGGATCGCGCTGCCGTCGAAGTGCCCGTCCCGGGCCTCCTGGACCGTCAGCCGGGTGCGTGGAATCGTGGCGCCCGGACCGAGGAACGCGATGGGCTCGCGCCGGCGCGCGCGGTCGGCGCGGCGTTCGACGCGGGCGCGCATGACGGCCATGCGGTCGTCGTCGAGCGGCGCGAGCGCCGCCATCGCCGCGAGGACGTCCGGGGTGAACACATCGGCGTACTCGCGCTCGAGCCCGCCGCGAATCTGCAATCCGGGAACTGGCACGACGCGAGAGTCTATCAGGCTCCCGCGCCGGCCCGGCGCGGCTATCCGCCGCGCGTGTGCATCTCGAGGTGCGGCTGTCCGCGGAGCGTGCTCACGGGGATGAGCGGGCGGCGGTCCGGCACCCCGAGGCGCATCTCGGCCCCGCGATCCGCCCGCGCCCGCCACGTCGAGGCGACCAGCGCGGCGATCTCGTCGTCGCTCGCGCCGGCGCGCAGCGGCGCGCGCAGGTCCAGGCCCCGGGTGGCGTAGAGGCAGGTGTAGAGCACGCCGTCGGCCGTCAGACGGGCGCGGTCGCAGTCGCGGCAGAAGGGCGTCGTCGTCGAGGCGATCACGCCGAACGGCGTCCCGTCGGCGAGGCGGAACCGATCGGCGGGCGCCGACGCCTCCTTGTCGATGGGCTCGATCGGGCCGAAGGCATCCGCCACGCGCTCGAGGATCTCGGCGCGCGACACGACCTGCGCGGCGGTCCAGCCCGTGGCCCCGCCCACGTCCATGTACTCGATGAACCGCACCTCGGCGCCGCGTTCGCGCGCGAAGGCGACGAGCGGCGCGATCTCGTCGTCGTTGACGCCCCGGATGACGACGGTGTCGAGCTTGACCCCGGAGAAGGTGCGGACCGCGGCCTCGATGCCGGCCAGGGTCCGGTCGAGCTCGTCGCGCCGGGCCATCCGGACGAAGCGGTCGCGCCGCAGCGTGTCGAGGCTCACGGTGACCCGCCGGAGGCCGGCCTCCTTCAGCGCGGCCGCGAACGGCGCCAGCAGGATGCCGTTGGTGGTCATCGCGAGGTCGCGGACCCGGTCGTGCGCGGCGAGACGGGCGACGAGGACGGGGAGGTTCGTCCGGAGCAGCGGTTCGCCGCCGGTGACCCGCAGCTTGTCCACGCCCATCCCGAGGAAGACGCCGACGAGACGGTCGGTCTCCTCGAAGGTGAGGACGTCGGGCTTGGGCAGCCAGGTGTACTCCGCTTCGGGCATGCAGTACTGGCACCGCAGGTTGCAGCGATCGGTGACCGAGAGCCGGAGGTTGCGGAGCGGCCGCTGGAAGGTATCGACGAGCATGACGCGGGGGATCCTCCCGATTGTGGCACACTGACGCGCGACCGCCGATGCGCCTGCGCTCGCTCGACGTCTTCCGCGGCCTGACGATGGCCGCCATGGTGATCGTGAACAACCCTGGCGACTGGGACACCGTGTACTGGCCGCTGCTGCACGCCGAGTGGCACGGCTGGACGCCCACGGATCTCGTCTTCCCGTTCTTCCTGTTCATCGTGGGCGTGGCCATGGCCCAGTCCGATCCCGCGCGTCACCGACCTGGCGCGGTGGTCCGCCGCGGAGCCGCGCTCGTCGGCGCCGGGCTGTTCCTGGCGGGCTTTCCCTTCTTCGCCCCCGCCCGGTGGCGCCTGCCCGGCGTGCTCCAGCGCATCGGGCTCTGCTACCTGGCCGCCGCCTTCGTGTGGCGGGCGATCGAGCGGCCGGGCGACCGCCTGGCCACGCTGCGCCGCGCGGGGGCGGCCGCCGCGGCGTGTCTCCTGGCGTACTGGGCGCTGCTCGCGCTCGTGGCGCCGCCTGGCGGCGCCGCCGGGGATCTCACCGCCGAGGGCAACCTGGGCGCCTGGCTGGACCGGGCGGTGTTCGGCACGCACCTCTGGCGCGCCCAGTGGGACCCCGAGGGGCTGCTGAGCTCGCTGCCGGCGGTGGGCACCACGCTCCTCGGGCTCGCGGCCGGCCTGTGGATTGCCGACGGGCGTCCGGCCTGCAGGGCGCCAGGTCTCATCTGGGTCGGGACGGCGGCGGCCGTGGCCGGCCTGGCCTGGGACGCGGCGCTCCCGATCAACAAGGCGCTCTGGACGAGCTCGTACGCGCTCTTCACGGCAGGCGTGGCGGCCGTCGTCCTCGGCCTGCTGCACCGCCGGCTGGACGACGGACGGTCGTCCCCGGCGCTCGACGCGGCGACCGAGCCCTTCGTCGCCCTGGGACGCAACGCGCTCCTGCTGTTCGTCGTGTCCGGCCTCGTCGCAAAATCACTGATCCTCTGGAAGGTGGGCGGCGGCGCCGGCGAGCCGGTGTCGCTGCAGCGCTGGCTGTACGTGACGGCGTTCCAACCCCTGGCGGCGCCCAAGGTGGCGTCGCTGCTCTTCGCGGTGGCCAACCTGGCCGGGCTCTACGCCCTGCTCGCCTGGCTCCACCGCCGGCGCTGGTACTGGAGTGTGTAGCTGATGGGCAGACGGTCGGTCGTGGTCGTGGGGGCGGGAGTGTTCGGCGCGTGGAGCGCGCTTCGGCTGGCGCGCGACGGCTGGCGCGTGACGATGGTGGATGCCTACGGGCCCGCCAACGGGCGCGGCAGCTCGTCGGATCACTCACGCGTCATCAGGGCGGGCTACGGGGCCATCGAGATCTACACGCGCTGGGCGACCGACGCGCTCGGCGACTGGCAGTGGCTGTCCAAGAAGGCGGGGGAGTCCCTCGTCGTCGAGTGCGGGGCGCTGTTCCTGGGCGGGCCCGGCGAGACGCACCTGGACGACACCGCCCGGACCCTGGCCGTGTGCGGCGTGACGCACGAGCGCCTCGCCGCGGCCGACGTCGCCAGCCGGTTCCCGCAGATCGGCGTCATCGGCCTGGGCGACGCCCTCTTCGAGCCCCGCGGCGGCGCGATTCGCGCCCGGCGGGCCGTGGCCGCGGCGGTGGCCGCGGCCCGGACCTACGGCGCCGAGTACCGGCAGGCGCGCGTCGCGCCGCCCGACGAGGCGTTGGCCGCACCCGTCGTCCGCCTCGAGGACGGGGAGGTGCTGGCGGCCGATCACTACGTCTTCGCCTGCGGGCCCTGGCTGGGCCGGCTGCTGCCGTCGGCCGTTGGCGACCGGATCCGCCCCACCCGCCAGGAGGTGCTCTACTTCGGCGTGCCGGGCGGCGATGGCCGGTTCGCCGCCGACCGGCTGCCGGCCTGGATCGACTTCGCCGCGGGTCTCTACGGCGTCCCCGACATCGACGCCCACGGCTTCAAGGTGGGCCTCGATCAGCACGGGCCGCCCATCGATCCGGACGGGGACGACCGTCTCGTCGGCGCCGAGACGCTGCCGCGCGTGCGGGCGTTCTTCGCGAGGCGGTTTCCCGCCTTGATGACGGCCCCGCTCGTCGATGCCCGCGTCTGCCAGTACGAGAACTCGGCCACGGGCGACTTCCTGATCGACCGGCATCCCGCGTGGCCGAACGTGTGGGTGGTGGGCGGCGGGTCCGGCCACGGGTTCAAGCACGCCCCGTCGGTGGGCCGCGCCGTGGCCGATCTCCTGGGCGAACGGCAGAATCCGGACCCGCGCTTCTCGCTGGCCGGCGCCGGGACGACCGGGGCCCGCGCCGTCTACTGACGCCGCCGGGCGCCCTGGCGAGGCCGTGGTCGCCGCTTACGGCGTGGCGCGCTGGCGGGCGAGCAGATCGAGGATCTGGCCGAGCCGGCCGATCTCGGTGCCGTAGCGCGCCCAGTCGCCGGCGCGCTGCGCGTCGAGGGCCCGCAGGTAGGTCGCGTGCGCCTCGGCCGCGAGCTGCGGCGGCGGGAGCGCGGCGATGGCCTCCGGCAGCGGCGGCAGGGCCGGCGTACCCGGGGCGGCGGCCTGCGCCTCCGGGAGCGGGCCGCGCGCATCCGCCGCGGCGGCGAGCGCGGCGCCGCCGGCGTCGGGCGCCACGGCCGCGTCACGGGCCTGGGCGCGCCGCGCGCGCACCGCCTCCGGCGAGAACAGCCGCGCGAGCGCCGCGTCCAGCGTGCGCTCCATCACGATCGAGTTCTGGTAGGCGGCGATGACGCGCGTGAGCTCGGGGATGCGGCCCTGCTGCGCCCGCAGGTAGAGCGGACGGACGTAGAGCAGCGACTCCTCGATGGGGATCACCATCAGCGTGCCCTGAATCACCTCGGAGCCCTGCTGGTTCCACAACGTGATCTGGGGCGAGATGACCTGGTCCTGGTTGATGCGCGCGACGACCTGCCGGGGACCGAACACGACCTTCTGCTTGGGGAACTCGAACGACATGAGCTGCCCGTAGTGCGCGCCGTCGGACCGGGCGACCAGCCACGACGCGAGGTTGTCGCGCCGGCGCGGGGTGAAGGGCAGCATCTGGATGAACTCCGCCTGCGTTTCGCCCGGCAGTTTCATGATGGTGTAGTAGGGCGACATGCGGACGGCCTGCCCCGAGGTCTCCAGCGTCGGCACCTCCCACTGATCCTCGCGGTTGTAGAAGACGGCCGCGCTCGTCATGTGGTACGTCGAGTATACCGACGCCTGAATCGCGAAGATGCCTTCCGGGTACCGGACGTGGGAGCGAAGCCCCGCCGGCATCGCGTCAAGGGGCTTGAAGAGCGACGGGAACGCCCGGGCGTAGGCCTGGATGATCGGGTCGTTCGGCTCGGCGAGATAGAAGTCGGTCGTGCCCTGGTAGGCGTCCACGACCACCTTCACCGAGTTGCGGATGTAGCTCACGCCCGGCGCGGCCTCGTTCGCGTAGGGATAGCGCCCGGTGACGGTGTACGCGTCGAGCATCCAGAAGAGGCGGCCCTCGGACACCACGAGGTACGGGTCGGTGTCGAAGACCAGGAACGGCGCGATCTTCTCCGCCCGCAGCTTCACCTGGCGGTCGAACATCAGCCGGCTCTCCGGCGTGATGTCGTCGCTCAGCAGGATCTGGTAGGCCCGGAACCGCAGCGCGAAGGCCACCTTCTTGGCGAAGGAGTCCAGGACGATGCCGCCGGTGCCGTCGTAGGTCGAGAAGACGTTGTCGTCGCCCTTCGGGTAGTGGAACTCGCGGGCCCGCGTCCGGACGATGGCGTACTCGTTCGAGAGCTCGCCGTAGTACAGGCTCGGCTCGGTCACGGGGATGGCCACGGTGGAGACCGGGGGCAGATCGCGGATGAACAGGACGGGCAGGCCCTCGGCCGTCACCTGGTTCACGGGACCCAGGGTCAGGCCGTGGCCGTGCGTGAAGGTCAGCCGCTCGTTGATCCACGTGCGGTTGGGGAGCGCGCCGGGATTCAGCTCGCGGGCCGACAGCATCACCTGCCGCAGCTGCCCGTCGAGCACGTAGCGGTCGTTGTCCACCGCCGTGAAGTCGTAGTAGGTGCGGATCTCCTGGATCTGGCCAAAGGTCTCGAGCAGCGGCTGGTGGTCCCAGAGCCGGACGTTGTCGAGGGTGGCCCGGTTCTTCTCGATGTCCGCCCGGGTGAGCTCGGCGTCGCCCGTGAGGGGCCGGGACCCGATGGTGTCCAGCGCGAAGGCGCGGCGCGTGGCCTCGATGTTGTGCTGGATGTAGGGGGACTCGCGCACCTGCTCGTTCGGCGTCACGACGAAGCGCTGGATGCCGCCCGCGTAGACCTGCCCCGCCAGCGCCGTGACCGCGTAGACGCCGACGGCGGCCACGGCCAGCGCGGGGCGCCCGCGGAGGGCCCAGGCCACGGCGAGGCCGGCGCCGGCCAGCGCGGCCCCCATCTCGGCCAGCGCGAACGGCATCCGCGCGTGGACGTCGGTGTAGCCGGCGCCGCGGATGATGCCCGTCGGCGTCAGGAGCGTCCGCGGCCGATCCATCCAGGCGCCCGCCGCCAGGAGCACGAGGAAGGCGGCGCCGAGCAGGCCCAGGTGCCGCCGCGCGCGCGCCGCCAGCCGGACGCCGAAGGGCGTCAGGGCCAGCTGCCCGCCCAGCAGGTACAGGGCGCCCGCGCCGGCCGCGGCCAGGCCCACCTGCGCGAGCGCGAACGAGCGCGCGAGCTCGAGCATCGGCAGCGTGAACACGTAGAACGACACGTCGAACCCGAGGATGGGATCGGCGGTGCCGAAGGCGCCGGCGTGGCGCCAGCCGAGGTAGTCCTTCCAGGCCGACGCCGCGTAAAGCCCGGCGAGGAGGGCCGCACCGGCCGCCACGAACGTGGCGAGGTTCTGGACCTCGCGGCGGGCCGGCAGCGCGATCGTGAGGCCCTCCGGCGTCGAGACCGTCTGCGACTCCACCGGCAGCGTCCGGGCCGCGAACCGCACGTTGAGGGTCAGCCAGGCGAGCGAGGCCAGGAGCGCCGCGCCGCCGAGCGTGGCCTGGGCCCCGAGAATCGTGGAGTACGTGGCCTGCTGGTGCACTTCGCCGAACCACCACCAGTCGGTGACGAGTTCCACGGCGTTCGGCAGCACGAACGCGACGATGGCCAGCGCGGCGAGCGCCGCGGCGCGCAGAGGGGAGCGCATGGGATCGCTTCAGTCTACGCGCCTTTGAGCCCGCGCAGGATGCGCCGATCGCGCTTGTCGGGGCGGCGCTTGGGCGCCACCGTCGCACGGAAGACCCGTTCGAGCCGCCGGCGCGCCAGCTCGTCCTCGGTCGGCGGCGGCGTCAGATCCTCGTACAGCGCGCGGGCCTCGGCCCTGGCGACGTGGCGATCGGCGAGCGCCAGGATGGCGATGGTCTGCGTGCGGCCCAGCGGGCGGTCGATCACCAGGCGGTCGCCGGGCACGAGCCCGCGGTGGGCCTTCGCCGGCACGCCGTTCACCCGGACCTGGCCGTTGCGGCACGCGCGCTGGGCGTCCGAGCGGGTCCGGTACAGGCAGGCCACGTCGAGCCACACGTCGAGGCGGACGGTCGCGGGCGGCGGCGCGGACGGGGACATCCGGCCTCAGGGTACTCCGGCCGCGGCCGGGGAGTCAGCGCGCGTCCGGGGGCTCCGCGCCACGAACCGCCGAATGGTAGAGTGCCGCATGCCGTCGCGCCGCTCACGGCCCACGCCGTCCGCTTCCGCGCCCCGCGCACGCCGCCACTCGTCCGCCGTCGTCGACGGCGCCGCCCGGGCGGCCGGGCGGGCCATGCTGCACGCCGTCGGGTTCTCGCGCGCCGATTTCGCCCGCCCGCAGATCGGCGTCTGCTCGACGTGGAGCCAGGTGACGCCCTGCAACATCCACATCGACGGGCTGGCGCGCCAGGCGGCCGCGGGCGTGGAGCGCGCGGGCGCCAAGGGCGTGATCTTCAACACCATCACCGTCTCCGACGGCATCTCGATGGGCACCGAGGGCATGAAGTACTCGCTCGTGTCGCGCGAAGTGATCGCCGACTCGATCGAGACGGTGGCGGGCGCTGAGGGCTTCGACGGGCTGGTGGCCATCGGGGGCTGCGACAAGAACATGCCGGCGTGCGCGATGGCCATCGCCCGCCTCGATCGGCCCGCGGTGTTCGTCTACGGCGGCACGATCATGCCGGGCACCTGGCGAGGCCAGCCGGTGGACATCGTGTCCGTGTTCGAGGCGGTCGGCCGCCACGCGGCCGGCGCGCTGAGCGACGCCGACCTGGCCGACCTCGAGCAGCACGCCTGTCCGGGCGCTGGATCGTGCGGCGGGATGTACACGGCCAATACCATGGCGTCGGCCATCGAAGCGCTGGGACTCAGCCTGCCGAACAGCTCGGCTCAGGCCGCGATCTCTCCCGAGAAGCAGGAGGACTGCCGGCGGGCCGGCGAGGCCGCGGCGCGGCTGGTGGCCGACGGGCTCACCCCTCGGCGCATCCTCACCCGGAAGGCCTTCGAGAACGCCATCACCGTGGTCATCGCGCTCGGCGGGTCGACCAACGCCGTGCTGCACCTGCTGGCCATCGCGTCGGCCGCGAGCGTGCGCCTCACGCTGGACGACTTCACCCGGATCGGCCGGCGCGTGCCCGTCCTGGCCGACCTGAAGCCGAGCGGCCGCTACGTGATGGCCGAGCTCGTCCGGATCGGCGGGCTCACGCCGCTCATGAAGCGGCTGCTGGACGCCGGCCTGCTCCACGGCGACTGCCTGACGGTGACCGGCCGCACGCTGGCAGAGAACCTCGCCGGCGTGACCGACTATCCCGCCGGACAGGCCGTCGTCGTCGGTCTGGATGCGCCGCTCAAGCGGGACAGCCATCTCGTGGTGCTGCGCGGCAACCTGGCGCCCGACGGCGCGGTGGCCAAGATCAGCGGCAAGGAGGGAGAGCGGTTCACGGGCCGCGCCCTCGTGTTCGACCGCGAAGAGGACGCGCTCGCGGCCATTCTGGACGGCACGGTCAAGGCCGGGCACGTGGTCGTGATCCGGTACGAGGGGCCGCGGGGTGGCCCCGGGATGCGCGAGATGCTGTCGCCGACGAGCGCCCTGGTCGGCCGCGGCCTGGCCAACGAGGTGGCGCTCATCACCGACGGACGCTTCTCCGGGGGCAGCCACGGCTTCGTCGTGGGGCACGTCACGCCGGAAGCCGCCGTCGGCGGCCCCCTGGGGCTGGTGCGGAACGGCGACACCATCACGATCGACGCGCGCCGCCGGACGATCGACCTCGCGGTGCCCGCGCGCGCCATGGCGTCGCGGCGGAAGGCCTGGAAGGCGCCGCGGCCGAGGTACACGCGCGGTGCGCTGGCGAAGTACGCCCGACTGGTGGGGCCCGCCAGCGCGGGAGCGGTGACGGACCTCGAAGCGGCCGAGCCGCGACGGCGCCGCGCGCGCACCTGATCAGTTCATTCCCGTCCGGCGAGGGACCGCGCGTCGGCGCGCGGGGGTGGCGGGATCTGGCGCAGGTCGCCACGTTATACTTTTTCTTTTCGTTCACCCTCATGCCTGCCGCCGTGCCTGGTCGCGTGTTCGTGGTCGTGCCGGCCTACAACGAGGGCGCGCGCCTGGACCGCGTGCTCGCGACCCTGGCCCCCACCGGGCACGCCGTGGTGGTCGTGGACGACGGGTCCCGGGACGACACGTCCGCCGTCGCGCGCGCCCGCGGCTGCTACGTCCTGCGTCACAGCCTCAGCCGCGGCCAGGGCGCCGCCCTGCAGACCGGCATGACGTTCGCGCTGCGGGAAGGCGCGGACTGGATCGTGACCTTCGACGCCGACGGACAGCACCAGGTGGCCGACATGCCCGCGCTCCTGGCGCCGATCGTGGAGGGCCGCGCGGACGTGGCCCTCGGCAACCGCTTCCTGAGCGGCACGTCGAACGTGCCGGCGCTGCGCACGATCGTGCTCCACGTGGCGCGCGTCATCACGTTCCTGACCTCCGGCGTGCGGGTGGGCGACACGCACAACGGCTACCGCGCGCTCTCCCGCAAGGCGGCCCTGGCCCTCGACCTCAAGCAGGACCGCATGGCGCACGCCTCCGAGATCTTCGACCAGATCCGTCGGGCGCGGCTGGCGTTCGTCGAGGTGCCCGTGTCGATCCGCTACAGCGAGGAGACGCTGGCGAAGGGCCAGCGGCTGTCCAACTCCGTGAGCGTGCTCTTCCAGTACATGATCGGAAAGATCAACTCGTGACCGTGTTCCAGATCGTCTTCACGATCGTCTTCGCGCTGCAGGCGGCCGTGGCGCTCGGCCGCTTCGCCCGCGCGCACCACGTCGCGTCGCTCGTGTTCGCGGCCCTGTGGATCGCGGCCATCGTCGTGGTGGTGAACCCCGAGCTCTCGACGCGTGCCGCGCGGATGATGGGGATCGGCCGCGGCGTGGACCTGGTGATCTACGCGCTGCTGTCGCTCTTCCTCTGGGCGCACTACCAGCAGTACCTGCGCTACAAGCGTCTCGAGAACCAGGTCACCCGGCTCGTGCGCGAGATGGCGATCGCCGCCGCGGTCCGTCCCGGCGTCCCCGGGGCCTCGCCCGGCACGGCCGCCCGGACCGACGCCTGATGCCCCTGCCGCCCGCGCTGGTGCGAGCCGGTGCCGCCGGGCTCCTGCTGCTCACGCTGGTCTACCAGGTGAAGGGCAACCTCGACCTCGTGTGGGGCACGGACCGCGGGGCGGCGGTGGATCTCTTCAACCGGGACCACGAACAGGCGCTGTTCACGGGGGGGCAGAACCCCTTCGACGTGTCCACGGGCAGCCAGCCGCCCTGGGGGTATCCGGCCGGCGTGCTGTTGACCTGGCCGCCCTGGCCGGCGGTGCGCGCCTACTTCGCGCTGCTGAACCTCGCCGCCCTGCTTGTCCTCATGGGGTGGGCCCACCGCGAAGCCCGCGGCCTGCCGCCCGCGGCCCGCTGGCTCGTCGCCGGCGCGGTGGCGGCCTTCGGCGGGTCGGTGACGGCGACCGAGGTGGGGCAGGTCGGGATCGTGGTGACCGCCCTCCTGGCCGGCGCGCTGTGGTGCGACGAGCGGGGGCATCCCCTGTGGACGGGCGTGCTCGTGGCGCTCGCGCTCATCAAGCCCACGGTCTCCGCGCCCTTCGCCATCGCCCTGGTGGTGGCCGCCCGGTACCGGGCCGGCGCCGTCGCCGCCGGCTACGGCGCCGCGGCGAGCGCGGCCACGTGGGCCATCACCGGCGCGACCCCATGGCGCATGCTCGGGCAACTCGCCCGCGCGGCCGGTGGCTACGCCACCGAGGGCACCTTCAGCCTGGTCGGGATCCTGGGTCCACTCGGTGTCCCCGACGCCCTCCTCAATCCGGCTGCGGCGCTCGTCGTCTCCGTGCCCGGCCTGCTGCTGATGTGGACCGTCAGGCACTCCCTGCCCGCGACCTTCGCCGTTGCGGCGGTGTGGGGCCGCCTGTGGACGTACCACAAGTCGTACGACGACGTGATGCTGGCCTTCGTCCTCGTGCCGCTGGCGATCGGCGCCCTGCGCGTGCGAGGGGTGGGTCCCGCGCTGGCCGTGTTCGCGGCCATGGGCGTCCTGGCCTGGGTGCCAGGCCGCGTGCTCGCGCTCGGACCGGTCCAGATCGCGCAGGTCCTCGTCTGGCCGTGCGCGCTGGCGCTCGTCGTCGCGGACGCGTCACGCCGCTCCGGGCCGGCGGCCGCCGTGCGCTGACGGCGCGGCGCGTCATCGGTCCGCGAGGCGCCGGGCGCCTCCCGTCCTGACGGGATGGCCGGTGGGGACGCGCCAGCCTCCGCCGGACTGCGTTCCGCCTCGAGCCGCGGATTTCCGCGGCGGCGTGAATCCGGCCTCTCGGCGGCGGGCCTGTCGGCGACTCGACCAGGGCATGTCAGCAATAAGGCGTCGTCATGGCCGTGTCTAGTGTGTTTCGAGGCAATTCATTACTGTCTCGCCGTGGACCTGGCTACAGTCTGTCCCTGTAACTCTATGATCGATAAGGCTTTAGCGGCAATTTTCAGCTTGTCAGGCCGCGCAATCCGCCGTAGCATCCCTCGGCGCGTCACGGGCTGCATCCACATGTCTCCTGGATGTGACCGCCTCGCCGCTCCCCGGCGTTGCGGCTTCTCGTCACGTGGCGAACGAGGTGACCATGCAGATGTTTCGGACAGCGTTGATCGTCGCTGCGGTGATGGCCGCAAGCTCCGCCGTCTCGACCGCCCAGACGTTCACGGGCGGCGTGCGAGGCGCGGTGAAGGACGCAAACGGCGTCATCCCCGGCGTGACAGTGCAGTTGATCAACGAGGAAACGGGACAGGCCCGTGAAGCGGTCTCGAACGAGTCGGGCGAGTACAACTTCGCGGCTGTGCCGCCCGGCCTGTACACGATCAAGGGGACGCTGACCGGCTTCAAGACGTACGAGAACACCGGCGTCCGCGTGGCGGCGCAGCAGTTCATCACCCTCGACGTCACGCTGGAAGTCGGCGAACTGCAGGAGACGATCACCGTGACGGGGGCCGCTCCCGTCATCGACACGTCCAACGCCACGGGCGGCGGCGTCATCAGCACCGAGCAGATGGCGGCCCTGCCGAGCGGCGGGCGGTCGGCCTTCCTGTTCGCCGTGACCCTGCCCACGGTCGTGGCGTCGGGCGACCCGCAGTTCAACCGGCAGCAGGACCAGACCAACGCGTCGCTGCTCTCGCTGGGCGGCGGCACGCGCCGCGGCAACAACTACCTGATCGACGGCGTGCCGGTCACCGACATCCGCAACCGCGCCTCGGCCAACCCGACGATCGAGGCCCTCGACGACGTGGCGGTCCAGGTGCACAACTACGACGCGGAGACGGGCCGCACCGGCGGCGGCACCTTCAACGTCGCGACCCGTTCCGGCACCAACAACTGGCGCGGCAGCGTCTTCTACCAGAACCGTCCCCGGTGGGGCTCGGCCAACAACTACTTCTCCGAGAAGAACGGGGTGCCCCTGCCGAACACCTACTACCACCTCGGTGGCGGCGGCTTCGGCGGTCCGATCCTGAAGAACCGCACGTTCTTCTGGGTGGCGGGCGAGGGCTACGGGTCGAACTCGACGCGTGGCAACAACCTGCGGCTGCCCACGGCCCGTGAGAAGGCCGGCGACTTCTCGCAGACGACCGACGCCAACGGCAACCTCGTCGTCATCTACGACCCGCTGACGGGCGACGCCAACGGCAACGGCCGCACGCCGTTCCCGGGCAACGTCATCCCCGCCAACCGCATCAACCCCGTCTCGCGGGCCATCCTGAGCTACCTGAAGGACCCGACGCTCGACGTCAGCAACGGCCTGTCGAACTTCCCGGCGACGGCCGAGATCATCGACCGCGCACAGATGTACACCGGCAAGCTCGATCATCGCTTCAGCGACAAGGTCTCGCTGTCGGGCTTCTACCTGTATAACAAGACCGACGAGCCGTGCGCGAACTATCTCGAGCCGGGCCTGAACGGCCCCAACCGGTTCATCGACAGCGGCGACTACATCCTGCGCCGGCGCGTCCACATCCTGGCGCTGAACAACACCTGGCTGCCGTCGAGCAACACGGTCGTCACCCTGCGCTACGGCCTGACGCAGTTCCACGACGACGACACGCTCTCGATCGACTTCGACCCGGCGACGCTCGGCTTCAACAGCGCCTTCAGCAACGCCATCCAGACGAAGAAGTTCCCGAACATCCTGTTCGACGACTACTACGACCTCGGCGCGATCGACCCGTCGAACCGCAATCTCTACTCGTGGGGCGCCAACGCCACGGCGTCCCGCCTGCTGGGCCGTCACACCGTCAAGGCGGGCGTCGACTACCGCACCATCGGCATCGACACCCAGTCGTTCTCGGGCGGCGCGGGCAACTTCAACTTCGACAGCCGGTACACCTCGGCCAACCCGAACACCAACGGCGTGCGCGGCGCCAACCCGTCGGGCAACGACCTGGCGAGCATGCTGCTCGGCTATCCCTCGGGCGACCCGGGGAACCTGAGCCGCATCCTCGTCTCGGAGCCCGCCAACTACTTCACGCGCTACTACGGCGCCTACCTCCAGGACGACTTCCGCGTCGGCCCCAAGCTGACCATCAACGGCGGCATCCGCGTCGAGCACGAGGACGGGCTGCGTGAAGAGGAGGACCGCTTCACGGTGGCCTTCGATCGCACGCTCAACCCCGGCGGCGTCCTGGGCAATACGATCGTGAACGGCAACGCCGTGCGCGGCGGGCTGGTCTACGCCGGCGTGAACGGCGCGCCGACCCAGCAGGGCGATCAGCCGGGGGTGAAGATCTCGCCGCGCGTCGGCCTGGTCTACTCGATCAATCCGAAGACCGTCGTCCGCACCGGCTACGGCGTCTACTACGCGCCCTGGAACTACCAGTTCGTCGGCGCGACCAACTACGGTCAGGTCGGGTACAGCCAGGACACGTTCATGACTCAGGGGCAGTACTTCCCGACCGCCACCCTGACCAACCCGTTCCCGGGCGGCGTCACCCAGCCGCGCGGCAACTCGCTCGGCGCGCTCGAGGGCGTGGGCAACCCCGGCGGCATCGAGTTCATCGACCAGGACAAGAAGGCGCCCTACGTGCAGCAGTACTCGTTCGACATCAACCGCGAACTGCCTGGCAACATCGCGGTCGGGTTCGAGTACTCGGGCGCCACGGGCCGCAATCTGGGCCTCGGCGGCTCGAACGACGGCGTGCTGAACATCAACCAGCTCGACCCGAGCTACCTGTCGCTCGGGGCGGCGCTGAACGACCGCGTGCCCAACCCCTTCTTCGGCAACCCCGCCGGCCAGGGCTTCGCCGTGACGAGCCCGACCATCTCACGGGCGCAGCTGCTGCGGCCGTTCCCGCAGTTCGGCAACATCCTGATGCGCCAGAACACGGGCGGCAGGAACCAGTACCACGCGGCGATCTTCAAGTTCGAGAAGCGCATCAGCAACGGCTGGGGCGGCCGCATCAACTACACCTGGAGCCGTCTCAAGGACAACCAGTTCGGCGAGACCAACGCCTACTCCGACACCAACGGCAACGCCCAGAACGCGTACGATCTCGACGCCGAGTACGCGATCAGCCTGCTCGACGTGCCGCACAAGCTCGTGATCTCGCCGGTGGTTGAACTGCCGTTCGGCGAGGGCAAGCGGTGGGCGACCGAGGGCTTCGCCAAGCACGTGCTGGGCGGTTGGACGCTGTCGTCGATCGTCGCCTTCGAGAGCGGCTTCCCGATCTCGGTGTCGAACAACTCGAACAACCTGTCCAGCGCGTTCTTCCGGGTGCAGCGTCCGAACCTCGTGGGCGATCCCGAGACCTCGGGCAGCCGTGAGGACCGCTTCTTCTACAACGGCAACCCCGGCGTGTGGCTCGACAGCGCCGCGTTCGCGAACCCCGGGTCGTTCGTGCTCGGCACCGCGCCGCGCACGCTCGACAACGCCCGGACCCCGCACCGCAACAACTGGGACTTCGTGGCCAGCAAGGACGTGGGCCTGATGGGCCACGCGCGCGGCCAGCTCCGCATCGAGGTGCTGAACGTGACCAACACCGTGAAGACGCGGGGACCGAACTCGGTGTTCGGCTCCTCGTCCTTCGGCCGCGTCACGTCCCAGCGCGGGTTCATGCGCCTGACGCAGATCATGTTCCGCATGTCCTTCTAGCGCGGGACGCGGGGCCCGAGGCGGCCCCAGAACTCGACCTGGCACGAAAGGCGGCGCCCGCGGGCGCCGCCTTTCGCACGTACGGGGGTTCGTCCGGCCCAGGGAATCCGTGATCGACTCACCCGTAACTGATTCAAACAAATGGTCTTATCTGTGGTCTCTCTGGCACCAGAGTGGCGGTATCTTGTCCGTCTTTTTGGATTTAGTTGAGCAATCTTGGATCACCTATAGATGGTGTCATGCAAACACTTGCGCTTGGCATGGATTACACCCTACTATCAGGCCCGTTTTCGCTTCGGTCAGCCTGTTGCGCTCCCTCCACCCGCTTGGCACGGACGGTGGATACCGCCGCGGGACGTCCTGCGAAGACCCCCCCGCACGGTGCGCCTTGAGGAGTGGCGGGTGGTCGGGACAACTAACGAAGAGGTGACCATGAAGAGCCTGCGGCAACTGCTGGTCGTCGCCACGATCGTGGCGGTGACCGGAAGCCTCGCAGCAGCCCAGACGTTTACGGGCGGCGTGCGAGGGGCGGTCAAGGACGCGAACGGCGTCATCCCCGGTGTGACGGTGCAACTGATCAACGAGGCAACGGGACAGGCCCGCGAGGCGGTCTCGAACGAGTCCGGCGAATACAACTTCGCGGCCGTGGCCCCGGGCCTCTACACGATCAAGGCGACGCTCACGGGCTTCAAGACGTACGAGAACACGGGCGTCCGCGTGGCGGCCCAGCAGTTCATCACCCTCGACGTCACGCTCGAGGTCGGTGCGCTGCAGGAAACCATCACGGTCACGGGTGCCGCGCCGGTCATCGACACGTCCAACGCCACGGGCGGCGGCGTCATCAGCACCGAGCAGATGGCGGCCCTGCCGAGCGGCGGCCGCTCCGCGTTCCTCTTCGCCGTCACGCTGCCGACGGTCGTCGCCTCCGGTGACCCGCAGTTCAACCGCCAGCAGGATCAGACCAACGCGTCGCTGCTCTCGCTGGGCGGCGGCACGCGCCGCGGCAACAACTACCTGATCGACGGCGTGCCGGTCACCGACCTCCGGAACCGCGCCTCCGCCAACCCCACCATCGAGGCCCTCGACGACGTCGCGGTGCAGGTGCACAACTACGACGCCGAGACGGGCCGCACCGGCGGCGGCACCTTCAACGTGGCGACGCGCTCGGGCACGAACTCGTGGCGCGGCAGCGGCTTCTACCAGAACCGCCCGAAGTGGGGCATGGCCAACAACTTCTTCTCGGAGAAGGCCGGCGTGCCGCTGCCCGACACCTACTTCCACCTCGGCGGCGGCGGCTTCGGCGGCCCCATCCTGAAGAACCGCACCTTCTTCTGGGTGGCGGGCGAAGGCTACGGCTCGAACACGACGCGCAACGGCTCGCTCCGCCTGCCCACCGCGCGCGAGAAGGCCGGTGACTTCTCCCAGTCGTTCGACAGCAACGGCAACCTCGTAGTCGTGTACGACCCGCTCACGGGCGACGCCAACGGCAACGGCCGCACGCCGTTCCCGGGCAACATCATTCCCGCCAACCGGCTGAACCCGGTGGCGACGAAGATGCTGAGCTACCTGAAGAACCCGACCAACGACGTCTCGAACGGCCAGGACAACTTCTTCAGCACCGCCGAGATCAACGACCGCGCGCAGATGTACACCGGCAAGGTGGACCACCGCTTCAGCGACAAGATCTCGCTGACCGGCTTCTATCTCTACAACAAGACCGACGAGCCGTGCGCGAACTACCTCGAGCCCGGCCTGAACGGCCCGAACCGGTTCATCGACAACGGCGACTACATCCTGCGCCGCCGCGTCCACGTGCTGTCGCTGAACAACACCTGGCTGCCGTCGAGCAACACGGTCGTCACGCTGCGCTACGGCATCACCAAGTTCATCGACAACAACACGCTGTCGATCGACTTCGACCCGGCCGACCTGGGCTTCAACTCCGCCTTCGCCAGCGCCATCCAGACCAAGAAGTTCCCGGTCGTCAACATCACCGACTACTACCAGCTCGGCGCGATCGACCCGGTGGACATCAACTGGTACTCGTGGAGCGCCAACGCCACGGCGTCGAAGCTCCTCGGCCGCCACACGGTGAAGGCCGGCGCGGACTACCGCACGATCGGCACCGACACCCAGTCGTTCTCGGGCGGCGCGGGCGTGTTCAACTTCGACCGCCGCTACACGTCGCTGAACCCGAACGCCAACGGCGTGAACGGCGCCTCCCCGTCGGGGAACGCGCTCGCCACCATGCTGCTCGGCTACCCCTCGGGTGACCCGGGCAACCTGAGCCGCATCTTCGTGTCCGAGCCCGCCAACTACTTCGTGCGCTATTTCGGCGCCTACCTGCAGGACGACTTCCGCGTGGGCCCGAAGCTCACGGTCAACGGCGGCGTCCGCCTCGAGCACGAGTCGGGCCTCATGGAAGAGGACAACCGCTTCACGGTGGCCTTCGACCGCACGCTGAACCCCGGCGGCGCCCTCGGCAACGTGGTCGTCAACGGCAACCCCGTCCGCGGCGGCCTCGTCTACGCCGGGCAGAACGGCGCCAACACCTACCAGGGCAACCCCCGCGCCGTGAAGGTGTCGCCGCGCATCGGCGTCGTCTACTCGCTGAACCCGAAGACGGTCGTCCGGACCGGCTACGGCGTCTACTGGGCCCCCTGGAACTACCAGGGCATCAGTTCGACGAACTACGGCCAGACGGGCTACAGCCAGAACACCTTCATGTCGCAGGGGCAGTACGTCCCCACGACCAACCTGACGAACCCGTTCCCGGGCGGCGTCACCCAGCCGCGCGGCAACACGCTCGGCGCGCTCGAAGGCGTCGGCAACCCCGGCGGCATCGAGTTCATCGACCAGGACAAGCGGTCGCCCTACGTCCAGCAGTACTCGTTCGACATCAATCGCGAGCTGCCGGGCAACGTCGCGATCGGCTTCGAGTACTCGGGCGCGACCGGCCGTGACCTCGGCCTCGGCGGTTCCAACGACGGCACGCTGAACATCAACCAGCTCCCGGTGAGCGCGCTGGCGCTCGGCACGGCGCTGAACGACCAGGTGCCGAATCCGTTCTTCGGCCTGCCGGCCGGCCAGGGCTTCGCGGTGACGAGCCCGACGATCTCCCGCGCGCAGAGCCTGCGGCCGTTCCCGCAGTTCGGCGACATCATCATGCGGCAGAACACGGGCGGCCGGAACCAGTACCACGCGGCCATCTTCAAGTTCGAGAAGC
This sequence comes from Vicinamibacterales bacterium, assembly GCA_050187355.1. Lineage (GTDB taxonomy): Bacteria > Acidobacteriota > Vicinamibacteria > Vicinamibacterales > UBA2999 > CADEFD01. Next base: position 179,178 of record JBFWXO010000002.1, on the reverse strand, counting down.
GCGTCAGCAACGGCTGGGGCGGCCGCATCAACTACACGTACTCGCGGCTGAAGGACAACCAGTTCGGCGAGACGAACTCCTACTCGGCGACCAACGGCAACGCGCAGAACGCGTACGACCTGGACGCGGAGTACACGATCAGCCTGCTGGACGTGCCGCACAAGCTGGTGCTGTCGCCGATCGTCGAACTGCCGTTCGGCGAGGGCAAGCGCTGGATGAACGACGGCATCGGCAAGTACATCCTCGGCAACTGGACGATGTCGTCGATCATCGCGTTCGAGAGCGGGTTCCCGATCTCGGTCTCGAACAACTCGAACGGCCTGTCGCAGGCGTTCTTCCGCGTGCAGCGCCCGAACGCCACCGGGTCCGATCCGGCCACCTCGGGTAACCGCGAGGATCGGCTGTTCTACCCGGGCGCCAGCCCCGGCGTGTGGCTCGACAACGCCGCCTTCTCGAATCCCGGCCTGTTCACGCTCGGCACCAACCCGCGCGTGATCGACAGCGTGCGGACGCCGCACCGGAACAACTGGGACTTCGTGGCGACCAAGGACGTGAAGATGGGCGGCTCCGCGAAGGGCCAGCTCCGCATCGAGGTCCTGAACATCACGAACACGGTCAAGACGGTCGGACCGACCACCACGTTCGGATCGTCGGCGTTCGGCCGCATCAACTCGCAGCGCGGCTTCATGCGGCTGACCCAGATCATGTTCCGCATGAGCTTCTAAGCGGCAGGCACCAGGGACGGGGGACCAGGCGGTCTCCGGTCCCCGGACACTCGTGAAGGGCGGCGCTCGTCGGCGCCGCCCTTCGCATGTACGGGCCCGCGCGTGCCTCGGTCGGCGCGGCCGAGGGCGGCCGGCCGGGCTCCCGGTTGCCGCGCACCGAGGGGGCGCGGTACGATCAGACGTGATGAGGGTCAGACTCGCCGTGCTGCCGGTGCTCGCGGTCGCGGCACTGGCGGGGTGCCGGACGCCGCCGGCGCCTCCAGCGGAGCAGGCGCCACGGCCCGTCGTCGACACGATCGAGCCCGCGGCGGACCTCGGGGCCATCTCGTTCCCGACCAGCGGCGCGCCAGATGCCCAGGCCGATTTTCTCAGGGGCGTGGCCTGGCTCCACAACTTCGGCTACGACGACGCGATCGAGGCGTTCCGGGCCGCCCAGGCCAAGGACCCGCGGTTCGCCATGGCCTACTGGGGCGAGGCGCTGGCCTACAGCCAGCCGCTGTGGTTCGGCGAGGAGCCGGAGAAAGGCCGCGCCGTGCTGGCCAGGCTCGCGCCCACGCCGGCGGCACGGCTGGCGCTGGCGCCGACCGAGCGTGAACAGGGGTTCCTGCGGGCGGCGGAGGCCCTCTGGGGGCCCGGCGACACGGCCGCGCGGGCGCGCGCCTACGCCGACGCGATGGCGGCCCTCGCCGCGCGCCACCCCGACGACGACGAGGTCCAGGTGTTCTACGCGCTGGCGCTCCTGGCGACCATGCCCCGCGGGGATGCCTCGCTGCCGATTCGCGAGCAGGCCGGGCGGATCGTCGAGGACGTGTTCCGCCGCAACCCGCGGCACCCTGGCGCCGCGCACCTCATCCTGCACGCCTACGATCACGGCGCGCTGGCGCCGCGGGGGCTCGCGGCCGCGCGGGCCTACGCCAAGATCGCGCCGGCCTCGAGCCATGCCCTTCACATGCCCGCGCACTTCTTTGTCCAGCTGGGGTACTGGCTCGACGCCGCGTCGAGCGACGAGGCGTCGTGGCGGGCGTCGGTGGCGTGGAGCGCGCGCCGCGGGCAGCCGGTCACGACGCACGACTTCCACAGCCTCGTGTGGTGGCAGTACGAGCTGACGCAGCTCGGGCAGTTCGACCGCGCGCAGCAGGTGGCCTCGGAAGTGGACCGCGCGCTCGCCATCGTCCGCGCGAACGACGTCATCGGCGGCCACCACTACGGCGACAGCGAGATCGGCCGGGGCGCCGGGCCGGCCGCCCTCAGGAACGACAAGGGCTCGATGCGGGCGCGCCTGGTGCTCGAATCGGAACGGTGGAGCGAGATGGCCGGCCAGAGCTCGTTCGACAACGTCGACGAGCTGTTCGCGCTCGGCGTGAGCGCCCTCCGGCTGAACGACCCGCCCCGGGCGCGGGCGGCGTATCAGGAACTGGTCAAGGCGGCCGGGCCCGACATGGATCCCGGGCTGCGCGAGCAGGCCGCCATCATGGTGCTCGAGATCGAGGCGCTGGCCGCCGCCATCGACGAGACGCCCGCCGTGGCCTTCTCGAAGATGGATGACGCCACCGCGCTGCAGGCCAGGATGCCCAAGCCGATCGGCCGGCCGTACCCCGTCAAGGGGGCCGACGAGCTGTACGGCGAACTGCTCCTGCAGTTCGATCGTTCGGCGGACGCGGCGGCGTGGTTCGAGAAGACGCTGGCGCGCACGCCCAACCGGTCGCGGGCCGTGCTGGGCCTGGCGCGGGCGGCGGGGCGGGCGGGGCAGGCGGCGAAGAGCCGCAAGGCCTACGAGCAGTTCCTGGCCAACTGGGCCAACGCCGACCCCGGTCTGCCCGAACTGGCCGAGGCCCGCGCGGCGCTCGGCCGCTGACAGCGCGGCTTCGGCCGCTGACGACGCGGCTTCGGCCGCTGACGACGCGGCTTCGGCCGCTGACGACGCGGCGTCGGCCGCTACACCTCGTCGATGCGCACGCGCCGGATGTAAAAGGACAGATCGAGCCGTCGCGTCCGCACGGCGGCGTCGGCCACCTTCAGACTGATGTCGTAGTAGCCGGGGTCGGACGGCCGCCAGCGGTGCGTCCAGAGCGACCACGTGCGGGAGGTGGGCGGGCAGACGCGAATCGGCGTGCCGGCGTCGCGCGGGCCGAAGCGGATGATCAGGCGGTCCACGGGCGCGCGACCGCCCCACACGATCCCGACGATGCGGTACTCGAGGGCGCCGTCGACGCGCCGCTGCTCCACGCGGATCGGCATCGCGGCCGTGTCGATTTCCGGCGGCAGGAAGTCGCGGGCCAGGGCGGGGCGGCCGTCCTGGTGTGTCCGTCCGGCGAACTCCAGCATCTGCGACGTGGCCGGCGTGTCTCTCGGCACCCACCGGATCTCGTTCACCCACTTGATCCAGGCGCAGCCATACCAGCCAGGCACGACGAGGCGGATGGGAGCGCCGTGGTGGGCCGTCAGCGGCTCGCCGTTCATGGCCACGGCCAGGAACGGGCCGACCGCATCGAGGGTGTCGAGCGGGAAGATCCAGCTGGCGCCCGGCTGCGACCGTGCAGACTGCTGGGTCGGATCGTCCACGCCCGACACCAGCACCGCCCAGGCGTCCGCCGGAGGCCGCACGGACTGGAGGACGGCCGACAGCGGCAGGCCGTCCCACTCCACCGCGCTCATCAGTCCGAAGTTCCGTGGGTTGCTGTTGCCGGCGCATTCGATGAGGTGCGCGCCCATGGCCGAGGCCTTCGCCGCGAGGCCGGCGGCCGTGGGCCCGCTGCCAGGGGCGGCGGCTGAGCCGCCGAGTGAGAGGCGCCAGCCGGCGGCGTCCATCGGCAGTCCTGGCGGCACTGCCGTCCGGACGAAGACGTCCGGCGTCGCGGTCAGCATCCGGCCGGCATCGAGCGACGACAGGTCGGTGAAGAGCCGGGCGTCCAGCCCCGGTCCACCCACCATCGTGCCCAGCGGCGCCTCCTGGGCACCTGGACCGTAGAGGGGCAGCGTCCGGATCAGCTCGCCGCGAGGCGGCTCGATGCAGTCGGCCTGCGTCAGGAACGAGGCCCACGTGCGCGCGGGGAGCATCAGGCCGGCGGCAGCGCTGGCCGTCTGGAGGAAGCGCCGGCGGGCGGGGGAGGACGGGGCAGTCACGTCCCGGGCCATGCCCAAAGTATTCCACAGCCCGCCGGTATAATTGGCCGATGACGCGCAGCGCGACGATCGCCGCGGCTCTCATCGCCGCCCTGGCCGGGTGGGGACTCCACGGGCAGGCGGCGCAGCAGCCCGCCGCCCAGGCGCCGCAGACGCCCACCTTCCGGAGCGGCGTGTCCGGCGTCAGCACCGACGTCATCGTGCGGGACAAGGACGGCCGGTTCGTGTCGGACCTCTCGAAGGACGACTTCGAGGTGCTCGAAGACGGCGTCCCGCAGACCGTGACGTCGTTCGCGCTCGTGCACGGCGGCCGCACCTTCAACCTCCTGGCCGCGCAGGCGCCCCAGGCGGTTCCCGAAGGCATCGTCCTGCCCGCGACGCGCCGCGCGGTGGAGGACGTGGCGGGGCGCGTCCTGGTGATCTTCGTGGACGACGTCCACTTCGAGGCGCTGTACACGCCGCACGTGCGGAGGCTCATCGACGACATCTTCGCGAACCTCGTCCACGACGGCGATCTGGTGGCGATGGTGTCGAGCGGCCCCTCGGCCATCGCCACGGGCCTCACCTACGATCGCAAGTTCATCCTGGCCTCGGCGGCGCGCATCCGCGGCAGCGGGCTGACCGCCGCCGAGATCTTCACCACGCACCTCGAGACCTCCCAGGGACCGGCCGACCTCCGCAACCGCGCCCAGATGGCCTTCTACGCCGCCTACGACCTGATGGCGGACCTCGAGCGGATTCCCAACAAGCGGAAGGCCTTCCTCTACATCAGCGCGGGCTACGACTTCGATCCGTTCGCCGAAGGACGCAACTCGAGCGACCGGATCATGGGCGGCCGCTTCTCGGACCCGCTGCGCTTCCTCACCGACGAGCGCCAGGACAATCCCTACTTCCGCCTGCCCAAGGCCAACGCCGACATCGACCTCTACGGCTACATGCGCGAGCTGGTGCTCTCGGCGAACCGCGCCAACGTCAGCATCTACACGATCGACCCGCGCGGATTGCAGGGCGTGGTCGACGCCGGCCAGTACATCGATCAGAGCGAGTGGCGGACGTTCCTGCAGAAGACGCAGAGCACGCTCCGGTTCATGGCGGAGCAGACGGGCGGGTTCGCCGTCGTGAACGTCAACGACTTCCCGACGGAGCTGAAGCGCATCGACGCCGAGACGAGCGACTACTACGTGATCGGGTACTCGTCGACGAATCCCGATCCGCTGCGGCGCGTCCGCCGGATCGACGTGAAGGTCACGCGCCCCGATCTGACCGTCGCGTCCCGGCGCGCGTATTCGCTGAAGACGCCCGGCGAGCCGCCGCAGCCTCCGCCGCTCAAGCCGGCGAAGAAGAAGTAGCTCCCGCGCGAGCTATCGGCGGGCGTCGGCCGAGGCCACCGCCAGCCATTCCCGCACCAGGTCGGCACGGTCCAGCCCGTCCTCCACGTAGCGGGCGCCGCTCCTGGCGAAGCGCTCGCGCATGGGCTCGGACGTGAGCGCCGGGTCCTTCACCACCCATCCGGCGAAGAGCGCGTGCAGCGCGAGGAACCGCGTCTCCGGATCGTCGGCGCCGCCGTCCGGCGCGGCGTCGAGCACGCGCAGCGCCTCGCCCGGCCGCCTCGTGGCGACCAGCGTGGCCGCCAGCGCCCGCCGCGCGCCGAGGTTGGCGGGCTGGGCGTCGAGGGTCGCCGTGGCCATCGCCGCGGCCCGGGCCACGTCGCCAATCCGGAGGTACGCCTGGATGAGGAGCGGTGCCACGGCCGCCTCGTCCATCCCGGCGTCCCGCGCGGCCAGCAGCGCCGTGATGGCCGACCGGTCGTCCCCGGCCGCGGCGTGGGCGGCGCCGAGCACGAGGCCGACCGCCGCCGCCGGGGCCCCGCGGTTGGCGGCCTGGGTGAGCTGCGCGATGACGGCGCGCGGCGAGTCTCCGAGGCCGAAGAGGCCGACCCCGAGCAGGGCCTGGACCGCGGGCTGCTCGAGGGGCTCGGCCGGGCCCACGCGCAGGAGGGCCGCGTACTGGCCGGCCTCCAGCGCCGCCAGCGCCGCCGCGAGGCCCTCCGAGGGTGAGGGCGGCGTGAGGATGGCACGAAGCGCCGCACGGGTGGGCGGGGTAAGGACGCGGTCCCGTTGGAATGCCTGCCCGGGCCCTGGCGCTTCGCGCAGCAGGCTGTCGGCGGTGCCGCGCACCTCGAACGTCGTCTCTCCGACCGCGCGGCGGCCGGCCACCCGATCGACCGCCGTCACGACGACTTTGTAGCGTCCGCGTGGAAACGTGGTCAGCGGCGCGCGCACGGCGCCGAAGAGCGGATGGCCCTTCCCGACATCGAAATCGGCGGGGAGGTTGTCGCCGTCGTAGTGCTGGGTCATGAGCGACCCGAAGGCCGTCGTGCGGCCGCCGTCCGCCAGCCGCGACACCTCGAAGCCGACGTCCACCGACGGCTTGCCGCCGGACGTGCCCGCCGGGTTGATCACCTGGAAGACGAGCCCCAGTGTGCCGTCCGCGCTGAGGGCGTTGCCGGCCGCGGGCGTCACGTCGAGCGCGCCGATGGCGTACGGATGGCGGCCCTGCTCGGTGGGCGCGTAGGGCGAGGCGAGGGCCGCGACCCGTTCGGCGACGATGAGATCGCTCAGCGCGAAGTCCGTCGACGCCGGCGGCAGGTCCAGGGCGTGGCGGATCACGTGCACGGCCGCGGCCTTCCCCTGGCCCGTCGCCCAGGCGACGAACACGTCGAAGCGGCCCGGTCCGGCCGTGATGCCGCGCTGGATCTCGCTGCCGCCGCCGGCCAGCGGCGCAGGGCGCATCTCGAACTCGAAGTCCTCGAACGGCAGCATCTCCGTGGGCATGCGTTCGGCGCTCTCGAGGGCGGCCTGGCGCTCGGCGTCGCGCGCCGCGCGCTCGCGCGCGTCCCGCTCCCGCTGCAGGTCCATCAGCCGGAGAGCCGACGCTGCCTCCATGGCCGCCGTGGCGTCGCCGGCGCGCCGGGTCGACACGGCGGCGCCGCCGACGGGCATCTCGCCCTGCGGTACGGTCACCGAGCGTCCCGCCTGCATCGGCAACGGGTCGCCGCGCAGGCCGGCCAGCCAGTCGCGCACGGCGGATCGCGGAGGCGCGCCCGCCGCGCCGCGACCGGTGGGAACCAGGCGGACGTAGGTGGCCACCGTGCCCGGCGGCGCCGCCACCCCCGGCACGAGTGCCCGCAGCGCCACGTAGTGGGCGCCGTCGGAGACGCGCAGCACGTGGTGCTGCCAGGTCGCCGCCGCCACGGTGTCGGTGGAGGCGTGGTCCACGGCGTCCACGAGCACTTCGAGCGTCTGGCGCTGCGCCTTGGTGAGTTTGGGGGCTTTCTGTCGGGCCCCGGTCGAGGCCGGTGCCGCCGCCAGGGCGGCAGCGACGAGGGCAACGACGAGCCTGCGGTTCGACGGCATGGCCGGGCCTGTGAGCGCGCCTGTCACCTTACCACGACGCGCGCGCGAGCCCGTGCCGGAACCCGGGCGGGTGGCCGGGCCGCCCCGGTGCGCCAGGGACGAGGGAATCGGGCCGCACGGCTCGGGCCCGGCTGACGGCTGCGGCGGCAGGGACGCGGGCATTTCCACGGCCTGCACGGAACGCCGCTCGTCCGCGCGCACCGGCGCGGGCAACCTCGCACGGAGGTGCCCGACGCCCCCAGCTCAGCATAGGATCTCGCGGTGACGCATCGCTCCCTGCTCCTGGCGTTGGCCCTCTCCGTGCTGGGCGCACCCGCCTGGGCCCAGGACCTGCCCGACCACGTCGGCAAGGTGAACGACTTCGCCGGGGTGCTCGACGCCGGCGAGCGTGCGGGGCTGGAAGCCCAACTCGCCGACCTCGAGCGCGCGACGTCGGCGGAGGTCGCGGTCGTGACGATGCGCACGCTGAATGGCCAGACCGTCGAAGAGTACGCCACCGCGCTGTTCAATGCCTGGGGCATCGGCAAGGCGGACCGCGACAACGGCGTGCTGATCCTGGTCGTGCCGCAGGACCGGGCCATGCGAATCGAGGTCGGCTACGGTCTCGAGGGCATCCTGCCCGACGGGCTGTGCGGGGCCGTGATTCGGGAGACCTTCGTGCCCGCCTTCCTCGACGGCGACTACCGTCGCGGCCTGCTCGAGGGCACGGCCCGGGTCATCGACATCGTCCGACGCAACGAGACGCTGACGCCGGAGCAGCGGGCGGCGCTCGACGCGGCGGCGGCCGAGGCAAGGAAGACCTGGTTCGTCGCCGCGGTGGCCAGCCCCTTCGTCGCCGCGGCCGCGTTCGCGTTCGGTTCGGCGGCCGGGGCCCGCGTCGTCGTGCAGATGCTGTTCGGACTCGTCGTCGCGGGCGGGGGCGTGTTCGCGGCGTCGTTGGGCGAGGCGACCAGGACCTCGCTGGCGCTGCTGGTGCTGCTGGCCGTGGCTGTCGCCGTGTGGGGCTACCGCCTGGGGACCCGCCCGAAGTGGCGGCGCCGCATGCGAGGCTCGGGCGGCGGCAGCCGCTCAGGCTGGATCATGGAGAGTCCCAGCGAATCGAGCGGCAGTTCGAGCGACTCGGGCGGGAGCAGTTCGGGCGATTTCGGCGGCGGCAGTTCCGGTGGAGGCGGCGCGAGCGGCCACTGGTAGGCGGGCCCGGAGGTGCGTCGGCCTGCCGGCGACGCGCCCCGCGCAACGTGTCGGTTCAGTTGACGTGCGGGGAATTGGCAGCGAGTGAGAGGGTGGTGGCCAGGGACGGGATCGAACCGCCGACACCGTGATTTTCAGTCACGTGCTCTACCAACTGAGCTACCTGGCCACGGCCCGCGCCGGACGAGCCGGCACAGAAGACGAACTATAACATACGGAAATCCGCGATCTCAGGGCCGGAAGATCACACCGTCCGGCACGGTGGCCGGCCGCGGGGCGACCGACGGCGAGAACCCGCCGAGCACCAGGAACGCACAGGCCGCGCCGAGTACGGCGCCGGCGAGGACGTCGGACGGATAGTGCACGCCCACGTACACGCGTGAATAGGCCATGGCCGTGGCCAGCACCCACAGGGACACGCGAAGCGCCGGGACCATGGCGGTCCCGGCCAGAGCGCCGGCCACGGCGGTGGCGGCGTGGCCCGACGGGAACGAGGGGTCCGTGGACGGCATGGCTTCCACGGTGCGCGCGGTCACGAGGCCGGCGACGTTCGGCCGGTCCCGTTGCACGAGCGGCTTCACCACGCCCACGGTCGCCCCGTAGGTCAGGGCGATGGCCAGGCACATCCTGAGCGCCGCGGGCCGCAGGCGCGGCACCGCCAGGAACGCCGCGCCGCACACGAACCAGATTCCGGGGAAGTAGCCGAGCCAGCTGACGCCCCGCATCAACTCGTCGAGCCACGGCGCGTGCGCGCCGTTGATGGCCGTGAAGAGTGCCCCGTCCACCGCGTTCAGGGCTCAGGCCGGCGCGGGCTCCGTGTCGCGCATCAGCCCGAGCTCACGGCGCACGCGCTCCTCGATGGCGCGCCGCAGGTCGACGTGCTCCTTCAGGAACTGCTTGACGTTCTCCCGGCCCTGGCCCAGACGCTCACCGCCGTACGAGAACCACGCGCCGCTCTTGTCGATGATCTTCCGCTCGACCGCCAGGTCGATGAGATCGCCTTCGCGCGACACGCCCTCGCCGTACATGATGTCGAACTCGGCCTCGCGGAACGGCGGCGCCATCTTGTTCTTCACCACCTTGACCCGCGTGCGCCCGCCCACCACGACGTCCCCGTCCTTGATCGCGCCGATGCGGCGGATGTCGATGCGGACCGACGAGTAGAACTTGAGCGCCCGGCCGCCCGTGGTCGTCTCCGGGCTGCCGAACATCACGCCGATCTTCTCGCGCAGCTGATTGATGAACACCAGGCACGTCTTGGACTTCGAGACGACCGCCGTCAGCTTGCGCAGGGCCTGCGACATGAGCCGCGCCTGGAGGCCGACCTGGGCGTCGCCCATCTCGCCTTCGATCTCGGCGCGCGGCACGAGTGCGGCCACCGAGTCCACGACCACGACGTCCACGGACCCCGAGCGCACCAGCACCTCGACGATTTCGAGCGCCTGTTCGCCGTTGTCGGGCTGCGACACGAGCAGGTTGTCGAGGTCCACGCCGAGCTTCTTCGCATACTCGGCGTCCAGCGCGTGCTCGGCGTCCACGAAGGCCGCCATGCCGCCGCCGCGCTGCGCCTCGGCGATGACCTGCAGCGTGAGCGTGGTCTTGCCCGACGACTCCGGGCCGAACACCTCGACGACGCGGCCGCGCGGGAAGCCGCCGATGCCCAGCGCGTAGTCGATGCTGATCGAGCCGGTGGAGATCGCCTCGGCCGGCTGTACCGACTTCTGGCCGAGGCGCATGATGGCGCCCTTGCCGAACTGCTTCTCGATCTGGCCTACCGCCATCTCGACGGCTTTCAGGCGCTCTTTGAGGTCGTCCACAGGCATACGTCGTCTCCGTCGGCAAGGGCAGCCTCCGTCTGTGGAGGCGCCGGTCGACGAAGAGAGATGCTATCGGCGCGCCAAGCGAAAGTCAAGCGAAAATGCGTGAAAGCAACGAATGATTGCCCTTATTAATCAGTGGTTTACGTGACAGGTGGACTTTCGCCCCCAGTTGACGGGCCGCGCCCGGGTGGCAGGACCCGCCACGGCGAAGGTTGACCGGCCGCGCAGGGCGTGCGTACGTAGGGCGCTCATGCCCAGCCCGATCGGTCATGCCCTGGGAGGCGCCGTCGTCGGCGCGCTCCTGGCCCCGGCATCGCGCCCGCGGGAACTCGCCGGCCGGCACCCGGCGGCCGCGCTCCTGACCTCGAGCGTCGTGGTCGCCGCCGCCGTCGCCGCGTGCCTGCCCGACGTGGACTTCCTGTGGGGACGCCACAACATGGAGACCCACAGCGTGGGCGCGGCCGCCGCCGCCGCCGCCGCCGCGTGGGTCTGGAGGCGCGACCGGCGGCTCGCGCTCGCCGTCGGGCTCGCGTGGCTGACCCACGTCGCCTTCGACTGGCTCGGATCCGACGACACGCCGCCGCTCGGGGTCATGGCGCTGTGGCCGTGCTCGTCGGCCTTCTACTTCGCCGACGCGTACGTGTTCGCGGCGATCTCGCGCCGCTACTGGCTGCCCGGGTTCGCGGCGCACAACGCGTGGGCCGTGGTCAGGGAACTGGCGATGCTCGCGCCCGTCCTGGCCGCGGCCGTGGCGCTGCGGACGCAGCCGCCGAGACGCGGCGCGTCCGCCGCCGATCAGAACTGGAACAGGTAGTTGACCTTCAGCGTCAGCGACCGCGTGATCGGCGCCAGCTGGCCCCGGGACAGGTCGGTCTCGTTGTAGACGAGGAACACGTCGGTGCCCGGCTTGGGAATCCAGTTCACGCGCACGTTCGACGACACCTGCCGCGTGTCGTGGTTGTACTGGAACAGGGTCAGGAAGGCGAGGTCGTTCCGAGGCGAGTACTGCACGCGGCTGGACACCACGTGCGTCGTGAAGGCCGCCGCCGGCAGGTCCACCCAGTTCGCCGTGTAGGCGGCGGTCACGCCCAGGCCGCGCATGAACTTCCACGTGAAGTTCGTCTGCAGCGACCGCCGGTCGCCGTCGAAGAAGCCGCCGGCCGTGACGGTGGTGTCGAGCTGCAGGTGGCGGCGCCGGAAGGAGTCGGCCTTCAGCATCCACTCGCCGAAGCGGTAGGTGCCGGGCGGCAGCGTGACGTCCCGCCGGAGCCGGAACGGCTCCACGAGGTTCTCCATCGTGTCGGTGAAGCCGACTTCGATCGCGTCGCCCGTCTCGAAGTCCGTGCGCCAGAGCACGCTCCGGTCGCGCGTCGCCGGCACGCCCGCGGTGTCGGTGATGTAGCCGAGCATGCCCGTGAGGTGCACCTGCCGGATCCGCTCCACGTCGGGCCTGGGACTCCAGCGCGCGATCGCGGTGTGCTGCAGGCTGTCGGGGCGCAGCACGAAGCCGACGCCGGGCTGGAAGGACTCGCCGAGGCCGAGAAACGTGTAGCCGTAGCCGTGCCGGTCCGTCTCGTACGCCAGGCGGCCGTAGCCGCCGGCGCGTCCGGCCCCGCCAGCGCTGCGGTCGACGAACGCGCCCCAGCCCTCGATCTGCCACGGCCGCCCGAGATAGAACGCCGCGTCGGCGCCGACGACGCGGTTGAACGTCGCGCCTCCCTGGACGCTCGTAACGAGCGCGCCGACGCTCGACCGGGCGAGGATGTCGCGCTTCACGCGGACCACGGCGAAGTTCTGCGATGGCGCCGCGCCACCCGCGTCCTCGTCGGTCTGCAGCACCATCGCGCCCACCGTCGTCCGGCCCTGGCGGCCGGACAGCCGCGCGCCGCCCAGGACGGGCACTGGCGTCCCGGCCTCCGACAGCCCGATCCGTCGCGTGAAGACGAGGTCGGCCTGGCGCGGCACGCCGAACCGGAAGGCCTGCTGACCTTCGAGGAAGAACTGCCGCTTCTCCGGGAAGAACAGCGAGAATCGGGTCAGGTTCACCTGCTGGACGTCCACTTCCTCCTGCGCGAAGTCGGTGTGGACCGTGAAGTCGGCCGTGATGCCGCTCGTGACGGACCATTTCGCGTCCAGCCCGACGTCGCGCCGATGCTGCACGCCGGCCGCGTCGCCGAACGACGCGGTCCGCCCGCCCAGCACGTACGGGAGCAGCTGGAAGTTGCGGCCGGGCCTGACGTCGTCGAGGCCGTGGAGGTGTCCGAGCTCCGCGGGCCGGTACCACGTCGAGTCGTTCGCTACGAATGGCCAGGTGCTCTCTTCGTTCTTGCGCGGGATGTTCCGCTTGAACCCGATGCCGAACACGACGGGCGTGCCGGGCGCCGGCGGATCGAACCGGAGGGAGGCGAACGGGATGGCGTATTCCACTTCGTACCCGTCGGGCAGCACGCGGCCTTTCGCGTTCCACACCGCGTCCCAGTCGTGGTTGCGGGTGCTGGGCGACTCGCCGGTCTGGAGCAGATCCTCGACGAGGCCGTTGGCGTTGCTGATGAGCTGTACGGCGGTCCGATGTCCGTGGTAGGCGTCGATCATCACCGAGACGAGCTCGTCGGCGCCGCCGCCCTCGTCTCGGAACGTCGAGCGGATCTTCATCTTCTCCGGCTCGCGATCCCAGGCGCGGAACCCGATCCACAACGTCCGGCCGTCGTGGAGCACGCGCACTTCGGTGCGCTCGCTGGCCGGCAGGCCCTCGTTCCGCTGTCCTTGGTACAGGTCGTCGATGGGAGTGGCGCGCCCCCAGTCGGGCTCGTCGAGCCGCCCGTCCAGCACGAGGGGATCGTGTGCGTGGAGCGCCGTGATGTCCCACGCACGGCCCCGCAGCCGGCGGACGCGCTCGGCGCGGGGCAGCGCGGCGAGGGTGGCCGGATCGGGAGCCTGGGCTGCGGCGCCCGCGGCCATTAGATGGACCACCAGTCCCGTGACGAGTCCCCGCCGCGCCATGCCGCGGCGGCAGTCTAGCGCCCGGGCGGCTGCGCGGTTGTCAGGGGGTGTCTACCGTCCTGGCCTAGCGTCCGGCGGGCTTGGCAAAGTACAGGCCGACGGTGCTGGTGTCGGTCATGTCCTTGCCCTCGTACTGCCAGGTGCGCCGGTACGCGATGCGCGCGACCACCTTGGCGTTGGCCGGAATGGTCACCGGGGCGTCGAGCGTGACGGCGTGCGGCTGGCCGGCGACCCACGAGGCCAGCGGACGGGTGGTCCCGTCCGGCAGCTTCACGGCGAGCGTGGCCGTGCGGACGATGGGCGGCGTGCCGGGCAAGAGGTCCACGGCGACGATGGACTTGCCGGCGGCGGCGCCGACGGCGAGCTCCACTTCGTGCTCGGCCTCGTTCGACGCGCCCGGCAGCGTGAACGGCGCGGGCATCGGAAGGGCGACGTCCGGCGCGCCGGAGCCCCAGTCGTTCACCAGCGGCACCGGCGGGGGATTGTCGGCGGCGCTGCCGCGCGGGGAGCCGCCGGTTGCCCAGACCAGAATCGTGTCGAGCTCGCGCGGCGTGAGCCGGTAGTTGTGCCAGGGCTTCGGCTCCTCGCTCAGGAGCTCGAGTCGCAGCGACTCTCCCCAAGGGGCCGCGTCCTCGTAGGTGAGGAGTGACATCGGCGCGACGCCGCCGTCCACGTGGCAGCGCCCGCAGTGGTTCCTGAAGAGCGGGAAGAGGTCCTCGTTGTAGCGGTACTTCGACGTAATCGCCTTGTGCGCCTCGCCCGGCGCGGTCGACAGGGCGAGGGCGAGGCCCAGGGCTGTCGCGGCCATCACGGCCGATGCGTGCCAGGACGCGGGGCGGGTCATCGCGACGCTCCGAACAGGGCCTCCAGATCGGCCACGGCCTTCACGAGCGCGTTCGTGCCCACTTCGACGTCCTCCCGGTTGCCAAGGTCGCCCGCGGCGTCCAGCCGGAAGGCCGCCAGCACGATCTGCCGCGTGGCGGTCTCGACGGCGATGCGGCGGGGCTCGGGGAACTCCCGCGCGAAGAGCTCCAGCGCCAGCGCCAGGTCCTTCGCCTGCAGGGCCGGGACCCAGATTTCCGAGAAGGCGCCGCGCTCCGTAATCGACTTCACCGAGTCGCGCCGTTCGACCAGCATCTTGAGCACGCCCGGCGCCTCGTCGGGAATCTCCTGCATGAGGCGCGTCGCCGGGTCGAGCGAGTCGGTGGTGTTGGCCACCGAGTACTCCGCGAAGGTGAAGTCGAAGCGCTGTTCCTTCCCGCCGGTATCGAACACGGCCTGGACCGTGAGCGACGCCGGCAGCGGCACGGTGTCGAAGGTGGCTTCGAGATACGGCCCGTCCGACGACGGCGTCAACGCCACGGCCTGGACCTCGCGCGTGGCATACGTCTTCGGATCGGTCTCCTCTTTCAGGACGAGCCGGGCCTTCGTGGCCGCGATCTTCTCCGGGGCGAGCGGCTTGGTGAAGTCGTCATACAAATAGAGGCGGAAGACGCCGGGCGACGGATAGACGCCTTCGAGATGGTGCCAGCTGTCGGCCGCCATGAAGAACTGGCCGCCGTACTGCGCGTTGTGGTTGCCGTGGGCCAGGGACGTCTCGGTCCTGACGGCCGGCGTGCCGTCCGCGCACGCCTGCGGCTCCATGAGGTCCTTGTCGACGCCCGAGCAGCGCCAGGCGATCGACACGGTGATCGGGCCGAGCGTCCGCCCGCAGATCGGGCACGTGCCTGGGGCGTGCTCCGAGACCACGGAGTGGATCGGGCAGGTATACACCTGATCGAGCCGCTTCGGTTCCAGGTCCATGTGGCAGATCGGGCAGGTGCCTTCGGTGTCCGACACCTGATCGCCGTGCATGGGGCAGACGTAGACGAGCGGCGGGAGTTCCTGCTCCTGCGCGTGCCCGTGGAACGACGTGAGCGGCGATGTCAGGAGGCAGCCCAGGACCAGCACGGCACGAACGGCAATTCCCGGTCGAGGCATGTCCCGGATGATAGCGCGTCGGCGCGGGATCGGCATCCCTGGAGGCGCGGCGGCAGTGTCATGTCGCTCCATGGAACTGCTCAGCCGCCGAACCGCGCTCGCGCCGCCGCCGGCGCTGGCGCGCCAGGCCTCGAGGCGCCGTGTGATTCGCACGCTCTCGGGCGAGCGCGATCCCGCCGACCTCAGCGGCAGCGTGCTCTTCCAGGAGCATCCCTCGATGCGGTATCCGCTGGATGCGACCGCGCACGTCCTGACGACGCCGGGATGATGGTGGACGAGGCGCGCGCGGCGAAGGCCGAGGTGGCGCTCGCGGTCGCGCGGCGCGGCGCCCGAGGCCGCGCTGACCTGGATCCGCACCCGGAACCCGAAGCGCTTCCTGGCCTGCACGCCCGCGTCTGGCGTGCACCGCGCCCGCCGCGCCTGCGGGCGCACGGACGCGCTGGGCGCGGCCACGGCGGAAGACCGGCGTTGACATCGGCCGGCGGTGGGCAATAATCCCCGCGATCGCCGGGCGCGGCCGCCTGGCCAGTACGAAGGAGGCCTCCATGGCAGATCCGTTTGCGGTATCCCGGCGTCGGTTCCTCGGCGGCTCGGCGGCGGCGCTCGGTGGTCTCACGACCGGACTGCTCGGCGAGACGCTGACAGCGCAGGCTCCGAAGGCCCCTCCGCGGGCGCTGCCCCTGGCGGACCTCCGGCCGACCGGCGCCCTGGACGAGGCGTACTGGTGGAAGGTCCGGGGCCAGTTCAACGTCGTCGACGGCCTGACGTTCATGAACAACGGCACCTACGGCCCCACGCCCCGCGTGGTGGTGGAGTCGCTGGCGAAGTACGAGCGCGAGCTCGCCGAGGATCCGACCGACAACTACCGCAACGACGGCCGCGACCAGGTGCGCTCGCGCATGGCCGCGTTCGTCGGCGCCTCGCCCGATGAGATCGCGCTCACGCGCAGCACCAGCGAGGGGATGAACATCTTCACGCGCGGGCTCGACTGGAAGACCGGCGACGAGGTCGTGTTCTGCACGCACGAGCACGGCGGCGGCATCCAGCCGCTGCAGCAGGTCGAGGCGCGCTACGGCGTCAAGCTGGTGCGCGTCGAGATCCCGTCGCCGCCGGAGAGCGTCGATCAGATCGTGCAGATCTATGAGCGCGCGATGACGCCGAAGACGCGGCTCCTCATGGTGAGCCACATGACGTACGTCACCGGGCTCGTCAGTCCCATCAAGGAGCTCGCCGACCTGGCGCACAGCAAGGGCGCCCTCATCTCCGTCGACGGCGCGCACCCCCTCGGCATGCTGGACCTGAACCTCGCCGCCACCGGCATCGACCACTACGCCGCGGCAGGGCAGAAGTGGCTCCTGGCCGGGACCGGCACGGGCGTGTGCTACGTCAGGCGCAGCGTCCAGGACCGCGTCTGGCCGCTGATGGGCTACGCCGATCTCAAGACCGCGAACGATCCCAAGGCTTCGAGCTACGGGGCCCGCAAGTACGAGCTCGGCGGGCAGCGGAACGTGCCGAGCTTCATGGCCATGGCGGACGCCCTGGACTTCCACGAGGCGATCGGCAAGAAGAACGTCGAGGCGCGCGTCCGACAGCTGTCCACGAAGCTGCGTGCAGGGCTGACGTCGATCCCGGGCGTGAAGATGTGGACGTCCGAGGACCCGCGCTTCTCGGCCGGCCTCACGCTGTTCTCCGTCTACGACATCCCGATGGCGAACGTGGTGAAGGGCATCTACGACTTCAACCACGTCTGGATCCGGACCATGGCGACGGGCAACCTCAACGGCGTCCGTGCCGCCACGCACATCTACAACCGGCCGGAGGAAGTGGACATGCTGCTCGAGGCGGTGACCCACGTCTCCAAGAACGCCTCGAAGTTCAAGAGCATGAGCATGGCGGCCCGCGGGCCGGCGGAGTTCGACTAGAAACGGGACCCCGGGGCCCGGGATCCCGGGCCTCGGCCTACGCCATCTCGACGGCCAGCGCGACGCCGTTGCCGCCGCCCAGGCACAGGGTGGCGATGCCGCGCCTGCCGCCGCGGTCCTTCAGCGCGTAGAGCAGCGTCGTCAGCACGCGCGCGCCGGAGGCGCCGATGGCGTGGCCCAGGGCCACGGCGCCGCCGTGGACGTTGACCTTCGCGGCGTCGATGCCGAGCTCGCGGATCACGGCCACGGCCTGCACGGCGAACGCCTCGTTCAGTTCGAAGAGGTCCACGTCCTGCAGGTTCCAGCCGGCCTTCTTCGCCACCTTGCGCGACGCCTCCACCGGCGTCATCAGCAGCATCTTCGGCTCGAGCCCGCTCGTGGCCTGCGCGACGATGCGGGCCATGGGCGTGAGGCCGAGGGCCTGCGCCCGCGCCGCCGACATCACGACGAGCGCCGCCGCGCCGTCGTTCACGGGCGGTGCGTTGCCGGCCGTCACCGTCCCGTCCTTCCTGAAGGCCGGCTTCAGGTTTCTGAGCGTCTCCGGCGTCGTGTCGGCGCGGACGGACTCGTCGGCGGCGAACACGAGCGGCGCCCCCTTCTTCTGTGGCAGCTGCACGGACAGGATTTCGGCCGCGAACTTGCCCGAGGCCTGGGCCGCCGCCGCCTTCCGGTGGCTGTCGGCCGCGAAGGCGTCCTGTTCGTCGCGCGTCACCTTGTAGGCGTCGGCGACGGTCTCGCCCGCGTTGCCCATGTGCCAGTTCTCGAACGGGCACCACAGCCCGTCGTGAATCATCGAGTCGATCATCTGCGCGTGGCCCATGCGCAGCCCCTCACGCGCCTTGGCGAGGAGGTACGGCGCGTTGCTCATCGACTCCATGCCGCCGGCCACCGCGATGTCGATGTCGCCCGTCTGGATCCCCTGCTGCGCGAGCATCACGGCCTTCAGTCCCGAGCCGCATACCTTGTTGATGGTGAGCGCCGCGACGTGGTGGGGAAGGCCGCCATTCAGGGCGGCCTGGCGGGCCGGAGCCTGCCCGGCACCGGCCGAGACGACGTTCCCCATGATGCACTCGTCCACGGCGGCGGGATCGACGCCGGCGCGCGCGACGGCCTCGCGCACCACCAGGGCGCCGAGGGCGGGCGCGGACAGGTCCTTGAGGGCGCCGAGAAATTTTCCCGTGGGGATTCGCACGGCGCTGACGATGACGGCTTCGTTCATGACGATGGTTTCTCCGGTTCGAGGGCAGGACGCCGCGAAGCGCGGCGCGCGCCGGGGTCGGCGCGTCCGGCGACGTCGATCTTGGTTACCACGCCCGCCCCCAGCCAGGGTTCGAGTCGCAGGACGAGCTCACGGCGCAGCCGGTGCAGTTCGGCGGCCCAGCGCCCGTCGGCGGTGCGCACGACGAGGACCCCGTTGGCGTCGAGCGTCACCTGGGTGACCTTGGCGATGGCGGCGCCGCAGGCGGCGCGCCACGCGAACGCCACTTTCTCGGGGGTCAGGGGCGCCTGGCGCACGGCGCCGGCCAGCGCCGACGGCAGCACCTGACGCACGTGATCCATCAGCCGAGAATATCACTCGCCGCGCCAGCGGGTCCGAATCGCGCCTCGGGCGCGCGGCGCGATCGACGAGAGCTGGGTATGCTGGACGGCGACCGCATGGCGCCTCGTCCCGATCGCCCCCTCGTCCTCGCCTCCGCGTCGCCGCGCCGTGCGGAGCTCCTGCGGGCTGCCGGGCTCGTCTTCACGATCGATGCGGCCGACGTCGACGAGACGCCCCGGCCGGGCGAAGCGCCCGACGCCTACGTCCGGCGCCTGGCGGAAGCGAAGGCCGCGGCGGTCGCGAGGCGGCGTCCGGGGGACGTGGTGCTCGGCGCCGACACGACCGTGGCGCTCGACGGCGAGATCCTCGGCAAGCCCGGGGACGCCGAGGAGGCGCACCGCATGCTCCGGCGTCTGGCCGGCCGGTCGCACCGCGTCTACACGGGCGTCGCCCTGGCGCTGGGCCCGGACGTCCGGACCGCCGTCGCCAGTACGACCGTCCGATTCGCGCCCCTGTCAGAGGCCGAAATCGCGGCCTACGTCGCCACCGGCGAGCCCGTGGACAAGGCTGGGGCCTACGGCATCCAAGGAGGCGCAGCCCGGTTCGTCGCCGGGGTGGATGGCCCGCACGACAACGTGGTGGGCCTCCCGGTGGCGGCCGTCCTGGGCCTGCTTCGGGATTTTCCTGAGGCGGCCGGGACGATTGCGCCCGGACGCCCGGCCGAGCCGTGATCGACGGGCGGAACCGGCCGACGCCCGGGCTTCGGCAGGCGGCATGAATCCTGCCCCGGCCCTGGTTGACCCCGTGCCGAGGCGGGGATACTCTAGGCGTGGACGTTCCCCGTCACCGGAAGTCATTGACCATGAAGCACAAAGCTATCAAAGTCGGTATCACCGGGCTCGTCCTGGCACTGTCGTTCGCCGGCCTGCTGTACTCCACGATGGCCGAGAGTACCGAGTACTACAAGCACGTCGACGAAGTGATGGTCGCCCCGCAGACCTGGTACGGCAAGAGCCTCCAGCTGCACGGATACGTGGTGCCCAACAGCATTCTCCGGAAGCGCAACTCGATGGAGTACCGCTTCAAGGTGCAGAGTCAGGGGCAGGTCGTGGATGCCAGCTACAACGGCATCGTGCCCGACACGTTCCAGGACGACGCGGAAGTCGTGCTGAAGGGCGTGCTCAGCAAGGACGGGTTCGCCGTCCACCCCAACGGCGTCATGGCGAAGTGCCCCTCGAAGTACGAAGCGAAGGTGGACACGAGCGGCGCGGCCAGCGCGCCGCGAACCGGCACGGAGTAACACGGCGGGGCCCGGCCCGTGCCGGCCCGCTGCCCTCGGATTTCCGGAACCTGAGATGGCCACACTCGGCGCGTCGTTGCTCGTTCTTGCATTCGTGATGTCCGCCTACGCCGCCGCGGCCTCCGTGGTAGGCGGACGGCGCCGCCACACGGGCCTCATCGAAAGCGGCGTCGGGGCCCTGTACCTCGTGGCCGCCGTCATGACCGTAGCCACCGGCGTCATCGTCCACGCGTTCGTCGTGGGCGACTTCTCGATCCGCTACGTCCAGCGCTACTCGGAGTCGGCCCAGCCGCTCGGCTACAAACTGGCCTCCTACTGGGGCGGCTTGGACGGCTCGATCATGTTCTGGGTCTTCCTGCTGTCGCTCTTCGGCGCCGCGGCGGTCCGGATCAACCGCGAGCGGCACCGCGAGCTCATCCCCTACGTCGTCGCCACGCTGAGCGTGGTGCAGATGTTCTTCCTGTTCGTGATGATCGGGCACAACAACCCGTTCGCCACCTACCTGACCCAGGCGCCCACGACCGGCGAAGGCCTCAATCCGCTCCTGCAGAACTTCTACATGGCGATCCATCCGCCGACCATGTATTCGGGCTTCGTGGGCCTCACGGTGCCCTACGCCTTCTGCATGGCGGCCCTGATCACGGGCCATCTCGACGACAGCTGGCTGCGCGCGGTCCGCCGCTGGACGATGTTCGCGTGGTTCTTCCTGTCGCTGGGCCTCACCCTCGGCATGATCTGGGCGTACGAAGAACTCGGCTGGGGCGGCTTCTGGGGCTGGGATCCGGTGGAGAACGCGGGCCTCCTGCCGTGGTTCACGGCAACCGCGTTCCTGCACTCGGTGATGGTGCAGGAGCGCCGAGGCATGCTGCGGGTCTGGAACGTGACGCTGGTCATCGTCACCTTCTTCCTGACCTTGTTCGGCACCTTCATGACGCGGTCCGGGGTCGTGCAGTCCGTCCACGCCTTCGGCGAGGACCGGCAGCTCGCCCTGATGTTCACGGCCTTCATGAGCGCGACGCTGATCTTCAGCTTCGGCTGGGTGATCTACCGGTTGCCGCTCCTCAGAGCGCGCAACGAACTCGACTCGTGGGCATCGCGCGAAGCCGCCTTCCTGGCCAACAACTGGGTGCTCCTCTTCTCCGCGCTCTTCGTGCTCTTCGCCACCATGTTCCCGACCCTGTCGGAAGCGATCGCGGGCGAGCGGCTCACCGTGGGGCCCCCGTTCTTCAATACGTGGATGACGCCCGTCGGGCTGATCCTGCTGCTCCTGACGGGCACCGGGCCGCTTCTGGCGTGGCGCTCGACGACATTGGCGAACATGCGGCAGCAGTTCCTGTGGCCGGTCGTGGCGGGTCTGGTCGCCGGCGGCGTGACCTATGCCGTCGGCATCCGGGTCTGGACCTCCGGGCTGTGCTTCACGCTGTGCGGCTTCGTGGCCGGGACGATCATGCAGGAGTTCCTGCGCGGCGCGGCCGTCAGGCGGCAGTCGACGGGCACGGACCTGCTCACCGCCCTGATCGGGCTGGTGGGCCGGAACAAGCGCCGCTACGGCGGCTACGTCGTGCATCTCGGCATCGTGCTGATGTTCCTCGGGTTCGCCGGGGAAGGGTTCGGCCGTGACGAGCAGGCGCTGCTCAGCCCGGGGCAGCAGGTGCAGGTCGATCGGTACGTGCTGAAGCTGGAATCCATCCGCGCCACCGAGGACGACCAGAAGCAGATGGTCACGGCGAACATCACCGTGAGCGACGACCGCGGGAAGGTGCTGGGGACCATGGCGCCGGCGAAGTGGTTCTACCGGAGCCGGCCCGATCAGCCCACCACGGAGGTCGCCATCCGGCGGTCGCTGGCGCAGGACCTCTACATCGCCATGGCGGGTTTCGAACTCGGCGAACAGAGCGCCAGCGTCGAAATTCACGTCAACGAGCTGGTGAACTGGATCTGGGTGGGCTTCGGCATCCTGGCCGTCGGCACCGGCATCGCGCTCCTGCCCGAACAGGCCTTCGCCTTCGCGGCGGCGCGCGCCGGGGCCGAGGCGACCGCGGCGCTCGTCATGGCGCTTGCGCTCTTCGTGCCGGCGCCGGCCCGCGCGCACGGCCTCGGGGCGGAGCAGGATCCGGCGGCCGTGTCCAGCGCCGGCCCGCCGGCCGCCACCGGCACCATCGTCTTCCGCTCGCCGCTCGAGCGCGAGCTCGCCGACGAGGTGATGTGCACCTGCGGCGGCTGCAACCTGCCGGCCGGTACGTGCGGAATGATGAACTGCCACGGCAAGGAAGAGCAGCTCGCCAAGATTCACGACCTCGTGTCGCAGGGCATGGATCGGGACGCGGTGCTCGCGACCTTCGTCCGCGACGCCGGCGGCCAGCACATCCTGTCGCGGCCCCTCGACCAGGGCTACCACCGGCTGC
The DNA here is from genome assembly GCA_050187355.1 of Vicinamibacterales bacterium. GTDB lineage: Bacteria > Acidobacteriota > Vicinamibacteria > Vicinamibacterales > UBA2999 > CADEFD01. The sequence goes on along the minus strand of JBFWXO010000002.1, from coordinate 156,756 downwards.
TGTGGCTGCTGCCGTACGCGTTCGCCGCACTGTCGGCGGGCGGGCTGGCGGTGCTGGCGCGCCAGTGGTCGCGCGACCGCGCCGAGGCCGAGCCGGCCGCCGCATCGGCCGCGCTCGACGCGTCGCTCCAGCAACAACTCGACGATGAACTCCGCGACCTCGACTGACCCCGGGCTCCGCCCGTGGCAGTTGTTTCTGTTGGCCGGCATGCTGGCCGCGACGGCGGTCGTGCTCGTGTCGAAGGGCCAAGCCATGTCGTCGGTCGTCGTGCTGAGCCTCACCGTCGTGGCGTCGAGCCTCGTGGCGATGGCCGGCTACCGCTCGCTGGCGCCGCTGTTCACGGCCCCGGTCGAGGCTGAGGACATTCCGGCGGTCGGACGCGCGCGGGCGGCACTGGAGCGGGAGAAGGCGCTGGTGCTGCGCACGATCAAGGAGATCGAGTTCGACCACGCCATGGGCAAGACGGCGGCGGCCGACTTCGAGGACATGCGCGATCGGCTCCGCGTGCGCGCCGCAGGCCTGCTGCGCCGGCTCGAGGGCAGCGACTTCCGCTCCGCCGTGGAGCGCGATCTGGAAGCCCGATCGAAGGGCGGACCGCAGGCGCCGGCGGCAGCCGTTTCAGCGCCGGCGTTCACGCTGCCCGCCCAGGCGGTGCCGTCCGTCGACGCCCCGCCCGAGGCCGCGGCAGGGCAGGCGCCGGCCTCCGCGGTCGCGGCGTCCACGCTCGCGCGCCTCTGCGGCGGGTGCGGCGGCGTCAACGACGTGGACGCCCGGTTCTGCAAGCACTGCGGTTCGCCGCTCGTCGGAGCGGCGTCGTGACCGCGCGAGTCTGCCTCGTGGGCCTGCTGTGCGCGGTGACCGTGGTGTTTGGGGCGGCCGCCGCCCGCGCGCAAGTGGCCATGCCCGATGCCCGGCAGATGTCCGGTATGCCGCTCCCGGCCGCGGACCTGCCGAACGGCACGGTCACGGTCAGGGTCGTCCGGGAGCGCATGGGGAACAACGTGTCCGGCCAGGAGGTCGTCCTCACGACGCCCGAGGGCACCGTCACCGCCGTGACCGACGCGCAGGGACGCGCCGAATTCTCCAGCGTCGCGCCGGGCAGCCAGGTGACCGCGTCGACGACCATCGACGGCGAGACGCTGCGCTCCCAGGCCTTCGCCGTGCCATCGGCCGGAGGCGTGCGCGTGGCGCTCGTCGCCGGCGCCGAGAAGGCGGCGGCCGCCGAGGCCGAAGCGAACGCCGCGGCCGCCGCGGCCCCGGCGCGGACCGGCGCCGTGGTCTTCGGGACCGACACCCGAGTCGTCCTGGAGTTCCAGAACGACGACCCGACGTTCTTCTACATCTTCAGCGTCGTGAACAACGCGCGCGTGCCCATTCAGCCGCCGAAGACGCTCGAACTGCCGCTGCCCGACGGCGCCCTGTCGGCGTCCATCGTCAGCGGTCCGGCTGGACTGGCGCGCCTCGACGACGACGTGCTGTCGCTGGCCGGCCCCTTTCCGCCGGGCAGCACCGAGTTCCAGGTGGCGTTCCGGCTGCCCGCCGCGCAGACGATGCGCATCAGGCAGGCGTGGCCGGCCCCCGTCGAGGGCATCCTCGTGGCCGTGCAGAAGGCCGGCCAGTTGTCCATGGCGAGTCCCCAGCTGTCAGGGATCCGCGAGGGCGACTCCTCGGGCCAGCCGTTCATCGTCGGCACCGGGGGACGGCTCGCGGAAGGGCAGGTCCTCGAGATCACCCTGACCAACGTGCCGGCGCATTCCAGGTGGCCGTTCTGGATCGCCGTGGCGTCCACGGCCGTCGGCCTGATCTGGGTGGCGTCGTCGCTGCTCGCGCCGGCCCCGGACCGGTCCCCCGAGCGGCGGGCGCTCCAGGCCGAGCGTGAGCGGCTGCTCGGCGCCATCGCCGCGCTCGATGCCGAGACCCGCGCGCGCGGCGTCGACGAGAAGCGACAGGCGAAGCGCCAGCGCCTCCTCGCGGCCGCCGAGCAGGTCTACGCACAGCTCGACGAGCTTCCGGGCGAGTCGGGTAGCGGGGCGTGAGCGACTTCGAGTCCGTCACCGTCGCCGGCGTCGGCCGCCACTACGGCCGCCGGCGCGCCCTGGCGGACGTCACCTTCACCGCGCGCGGCGGCGACATCGTCGGCCTGCTGGGGCCCAACGGGGCTGGCAAGTCGACGCTGCTCTCCATTCTCGGCACCGTGCTGGCGGCCTCGACGGGACACGTCGCCTACGGCGAGCGCTCGAGCGCGGAAGCGGGCGCACAGCTCCGGGCGCGGATCGGCATGCTCGGGCACGACCTGTTCCTGTATCCCGAGCTGACCGCGCTGGAGAACCTGGTGTTCTTCGGCCGTCTGTACGGGCTGACCGACGCCCGCGGGCGGGCGATGGCCGCCCTGGAGCGCGCCGGCCTCGGCCCGCGCGCCGACGACCTGGTGTCGTCGTTCTCGCGCGGGATGCGGCAGCGCGTCGCGCTGGAGCGGGCGCTCCTGCACGCGCCGCGGCTCCTGCTCCTCGACGAGCCGTTCACGGGACTGGATCAGGCGTCGGCCGCGGCCCTGGTCGAGCGACTGCGCGAGGAGCGGGCGCGCGGCGTGGTCACGGTGCTGGCCACGCACGATCTCGACGTCGTGGACGGCCTGCTGACCGAGGTGGTCATCCTGCAGAACGGCCGGCAGGTGACGGTCCCGACCGCGGGCGGCACGCTCCGCGAGCGCTACCGGCAGGCGGTGCAGGTCCGATGAAGGCGTTCTTCCGCGTGGCCGCGCTCGTCGTCCGGAAGGACCTCACGGTGGAGGTGCGGAGCCTGGAGGTGGTGTCCACCACGCTCTTCTTCGCCATCACGGTCATCCTGATTTTCGCGTTCGGGTTCGTGAAGGAGGGCGCCCCCGACGACGGCGTCGCCGCCGCGATCCTCTGGATCACCGTGGCCTTCGCCGGTACGCTCGCCCTCGGCCGGACGTTCGAACGGGAGCGCCAGGCCGACACGCTGCGGGCGCTGCTCCTCGCGCCCGCCGACCGCCCGGCGTTGTACGCGGGCAAGCTCGCGGGGATGCTCCTGCTGATGGCGCTCGTCGAGCTGCTGCTGGTGCCGCTCGTCGGGCTGCTGTTCCAGGCGCCCATCCTGGCCGCGCCGTTCCACCTGGCCGGTCTCCTGGCCGCCGGCACGCTCGGCTTCGCCGCCATCGGCACGCTGTTCGCGGCCATGCTGGTCCGCGCCCGCAGCCGCGACGTCCTGCTGCCGGTGCTGTTGTATCCGATGACGGTTCCGGTCATGATTGCCGGAGTCCGGGGCTCTGCGGCGCTCTTCCTGGCCGAACCGGACATGGATCTGGCGCGGTTCTGGCTCGCGCTCCTCGTCTTCTTCGACGCGGTCTTCGTGACGCTGGCGCTCTGGACGTTCGAGCCCCTGATGACCGACTGACGACGGGCGATCGACGGGAGGCGGTGACGTGACGACGGCAGTCAAGGTGCAGCTGGCGGTGGCGGCGGCGATGTTCGCCGTGGCGCCCTGGGTGATCGACGCCGCGCCCTACGAGGCCACGATGGGCCTCGTCTACAAGATCTACTTCTTCCACATGCCGGCGGCCTGGATGTTCCTGCTGGCGGCCATCGTCTGCGGCGTCGCCAGCGGGCGGTTCCTCTTCACCAAGCGCCAGGCGTCCGACGCCACCGCGGTGGCGGCGGCGGAACTGGCGGTGCTGTTCGGGCTCCTCGCGCTCGTGACCGGCCCGCTCTGGGCGCGGAAGGCCTGGGGCGTGTGGTGGGTGTGGGACGCGCGCCTCACCTCCAGCCTGATGACGTTCCTCATCTTCGTCGCCTACCTCCTGCTGCGGCAGTTCGGCGGGCCCGGGTCGGATCGGCTGTCGGCGGGGCTAGCCCTGTTCGGCATGGCCAACGTCCCGTTCATCTACGTGTCGGTCAACTACTGGCGGACCCTCCACCCGAAGACGTCGGTGGTGCCGACGCTGCCGGTGGAGATGGGCCGGCCGCTGTGGTTCTGCGTCACGGCGTTCCTGCTCCTGTTCCTGGCCCTGTTGTCGCTTCGCGCCCGGCTCGAACGCCAGCGCGCGCGTATCGACGCCCTGTATCTGGAGTTCGACGAGGCATGATGGTCTTCCTTCGCGTCCTGATGGTCGCCGGGGTGCTGCTGTTCCCGGCCGCGGCCGGCGCCCAGCCCCAGCCATCGCCCGACGAGTTCGTGCCGATCTCCCAGATTCCTCCCGAGGAGACGATCCCGGCGATCAACCTCGTGGCGGCGGCGTATGGCTTCGTGTGGGTGGCCGTCGTCGGCTACGTCTGGTCGCTGGGCCGGCGACTCGGCAAGGCCGAGGACGACCTGGCCCGCCTGGAACGCAAGGACCGCTGACGACGATGGATCTCGGAACGCCGACGGCCGGCCACTTCATCTACATCCCCGTGGTGCTCCTCATCGGGGTCGTGATCGGCTGGGTGCTCGGCTCCCGGGCGGCCGCCGACGCGATGGCGATGGAGCGCAAGAAGCGCGAGGAGCGGGCCCGCCGGACCGGCGGAGCCTAGCGGCCGATCGCCAGCCGCTGCGCCAGCGCCTCGGGCAGGCCCGCCGCGCGAATCTTGGCCTGTGCGCCCTCGATGCGATACGGCGTACGGTAGATCTCGACGGCCGGCGCGTCCGCGTCGTACACCGCGAAACCGGCTCGCGGGTCGCCGTCCCGTGGCTGGCCGACCGAGCCCGGATTGATCAGGTAGTGGCCGGGACCAATCGCGACCGTGAGCGGGCGCCGCTGATCGGCGGTTTCGAGGGTGAGGGACTGCTCCGCCAGCCGATAGCCGACCTGGACGTGGGTGTGGCCGAAAAGGCACAGCCGGCGGCTGGCCGCCTGCATCGACCGGAGGACGTCGGTGTCGTCGAACACGTACATGTCCTCGTCGAACGGCGTGCCGTGGCAGATCTCCAGCAGGTCGTCGACGACCACCGGTCCGGACGGCAGCTCGGCCAGCCAGTCGCGGTTGTCGTCGCTGAGGGCTTCGTAGGTCCAGCGGATGGCGGCGCGGGCCACCGTGTTGAACGCATCCGAGGGCTCCAGCCCCGCGCCGACCTTGTCGTGGTTGCCCCGGATGACGGCGAAGGGCGAGAGGTCGCGAATGCGATCCACGACGGCATTCGGATCGGCCCCGTAGCCGACGAGGTCGCCCAGGACGAGGACGCGGTCGTGCGGCACGCTCCTCGCCAGATCGAGCACCTCCTCGAGCGCCTCGAGGTTCGCGTGGATGTCGCTCAGGACCAGGTACCGCATCAGTGTTCCAGCCAGTCGGCGACGTGATCGACGATCTCGTCGACGCTCGATCGCGACACGTCGAAACGGGCGTGCGCCTGCGCGTAGGCCCCGCGGCGGTCATTATAGAGCCGTTCCATCTCGGCCCGGTTCGCGGCCAGCGGCCGGCGGCCATCGGCCGGGACGCGCGCGGCCACCGTCGGGAAGGGCGCATCGAGCCAGGCGACCGCGCCGTCGCGGGCCATGAGCGCCCGGTTGGCCGGATCCACCGGCGTGCCTCCGCCCGTGGCGACCACCACGCCCCGTGCCGGCAGCAGATCGACCAGCGCCTGGCGCTCCAGCGTGCGGAAATACGCCTCGCCGGACTGCCGGAAGATCGTCGGGATGTCCCGGGCCTCGGCGCGTTCGATGCGCTCGTCGATGTCCTCGAACCGCCAGTCGAGCCGGCGGGCCAGCGCCCGGCCGACCGTCGTCTTGCCGGCGCCCATGAACCCGACGAGGTACACCTTGTCGGCCTTCATGCGCGCAGGCCGTCGAGGAGATCGAAGAAGCCCGGGAACGACACGGCCGCCGAGTCCGCGCCATGGATCTCGGTGGGGCGGGTGGCCCCGAGCGCGGCCACGGCGAAGGTCATGGCCAGCCGGTGATCGTGCACGGCGTCCACGATGCCGCCCGTCAGGCGCCGCGAACCGCGGACCACGAAGCCGTCCGGGAACTCGTCGGCGTCGGCGCCCATCGCGCGCAGGCCGGCGACCAGGGCGGTGATACGGTCGCTCTCCTTGACCCTGAGCTCGGCGGCGCCGCTGACGGCAATGGACCCGCCGAAGGTCGCGAGGGCCGCCAGCGCGGGCAGTTCGTCGATGAGCAGGGGCACCTCGTCCGGACGCACCACGAGGTCGAGGCGGCGTCCGGTCGTGATCCGGACGCTGCCCACCGGCTCACCGTGCCGCTCGCCGGCCACGGTTGTCGTCACCTCGGCGCCCGCCCGGCGCAGGACGTCGAACAGGGCCGTACGGGTGGGGTTCAGGCCGACGTCCTCGATCTCGATGGCCGATCCGTCCAGTCCCGCCGCGGCCACCGCCAGGAACGCCGTCGACGACGGATCACCCGGCACCACCAGTGTCAGGCCACCCGTGAGCCGGGCACCGCCGCTCACGCCGACGCCGCCCTCCGCGGGCCGGACGACGGGCACGCCAAAGGCGGCCAGGGCCCGCTCGGTGTGGTCGCGCGTCGGGGCCGGTTCGCGGACGACGGTCGTGCCCACCGCCCGCAGCCCCGCCAGGAGCACCGCGCTCTTCACCTGGGCGCTGGGCACATCCGGTGCGTGCACGATCGCGCGAAGCGCGCCGCCGGCCACCGTCAGCGGCGGGCGGCCGTGCGGTGCCGACTCGATGTGCGCGCCCATGGCGGCCAGGGGTTCCATGACCCGGCGCATGGGCCGCGACGACAGCGACGCATCGCCCACGAGCACGCTCGTGAAGGGCTGCGCGGCGAGCACGCCCGCGAGCAGGCGCATGGCCGTGCCCGAGTTGCCGCAGTCGAGGGGCGCCCCGGGCGCGGCGAAGCCGCCCGGGCGGCCCTGGATCTCGACGCGCTGCCATCCGGCGGCCGAGGGGCGCCGGGACAGTCCCACGCCGAGCGCCTCCAGGCAGTCGAGCGTGGACTGGCAGTCGGCGCCGGTGGAGTAGCGCTCGATCACGGTGGTGCCGGTCGCCATCGCGGCGAGCAGCGCGTAGCGGTGGGAAATGGACTTGTCGGGCGGGACCTGCAGCCGGCCGCGAACCGACCGCGCCGGTCGTACCACGGTGGCGCGGGACACGGGCATGCCGCATCACTATAGCCACGGGCGGTCGCATGCGGCAATGCGCGGGCGGCGCGCGTATACTACGGGCGATGCCGTCGATTCCGGCCCCGCCGGCCGCGGCCCGACCCGGGGCCGCATGACTTTTGCCCCCCGCGCCGTCCGGCTGGACATCGGCAGTGCGTTCGACATGCTCGACTTCGTCGAGGTCGTCGGCGCCCACATGGGCCGGATGGTGGGGTTCGACGACGACACGCTGCACTGGGTCAGCATCGCCGTGCGCGAGTCGGTCGCCAACGCGATGAAGCACGGCAACAAGGGGGACGAGGAGAAGCGCGTGGAGGTGGAGTTCGTGGCCGCGCCTCCCGACCACCCGTCCGAGCTGACCATCGTCGTGCGCGACCAGGGCGACGGCTTCGATCCCGAACAGGTGGCCGATCCGCTGGCGCCCGAGAACCTCCTCAAGTCGAGCGGGCGCGGCATCTTCCTCATCCGCAGCTTCATGGACGAGGTGGACCTGCGGCGCGCGCCCGACGGCGGGATGGAAGTGCGCATGGTGAAGCGGCGGCCGGCCGGCACGGCATCGTGACTGCTCCCGATCCCCGCTTCCTGGCCACGGCGATCGAGGTGGTCACCGCCGCAGGGGCCGTCCAACGCGCGCGGTTCGGGACGGGCGTCCGCGTCGACAAGAAGGGCGCCATCGACCTCGTCACCGAGGTGGACGTCGAGGTGGAGCGCGCCGCCCGCGCGCTCCTGACGGCGCGTTTTCCGGACCACGACATCCTGGCCGAGGAGTTGGGCGGCGGGCGCTCGGGCGCCTCGCACCGCTGGGTGTTCGACCCGCTCGACGGCACCACGAACTTCGCGCACGGGGTCCCGATCTTCTGCGCGTCGCTCGCCCTCGAGATCGACGGCGAGGCCGTGGTGGGGGCCGTCTTCGATCCGAACCGCCAGGAGCTCTTCACCGCCGAACGGGGAGTCGGGGCCTGGCTGAACGGCGCGCCCATTCGCGTCTCGACGACGGCCCAGCTCATCGATGCGCTGCTCGTGACGGGCTTCCCCTACGACGTCCACGAGACGCTCGCGGACGTGATGGCCATGTTCTCGGCCTACGTCGGCCACGCGCGCGCGATCCGGCGCCTGGGCTCCGCGGCCCTGGACCTCTGCTGGGTCGCGGCGGGACGAATGGACGGCTTCTGGGAGGAACGGCTCCAGCCCTGGGACACGCGGGCTGGCGCGCTCATCGTCGAGCAGGCCGGCGGACGCATCTCCGGGATGGACGGCGGACCGTGGGATCCCGAGGGCGGGCATCTCCTGGCGTCGAACGGCCACCTGCACGCGCAGATGCTGGCCGTGGGCGCCGCGGTGCGCGATCGTCGCCCAAACGAGACGGCCTGACCCGCGGCTGGCCGCTCGTCCCTCGACACCGCCGGCGTTTTCTCCCGTTCCCTCCGCCCGCGATCTGGCATCGCCCGTGCTACGCCGGTGAGTACGCGCCCGAGTGCGTGCTTCGAGGGAGTGACCGATGCGTAGTCTGCCTGCCGTCCTGATCGTCGTCTGCCTGGTGTCCGTCGCGACGCCGGCACCGGTCCTGGCCCAGTCGGCCGTGGCCTTCACCTTCGGAGGGTTCGTGCCGACCGGCGAGGACGCGCGCGTGGACGGCGACGTCCTCATCGCGAACCGCGAGATCCTCGATTTCGACATCACGGACTTCAACGGCGGCTCGGTCGGCATCGAGTGGCTGCTGCCGATGGGCGACTTCGTCGAGCTCGGCGCCGGTGCGGCCTTCACGAGCCGCCGGGTGCCCACCGTGTACAACAGCTTCGTCAACCGTGACGGCTCGGAGATCGAGCAGGACCTGCGCCTGCGCGTGGTGCCCGTCACGCTCACCGCGCGGCTGCTGCCGTTCGGGCGCAACCGCGCCGTGCAGCCCTACCTCGGCGGGGGCGTGGCGTTCCTGCGCTACCGCTACAGCGAGGTGGGCGACTTCGTGGACTTCACCGACCGGAGCGTGTTCACCGACCGGTTCGTGGCGACGGGCACCGAGACCGGGGCGGTCGCGCTCGCCGGACTCCGGGTGCCGGTGGGCGACACGTGGTCCCTGGGCGGGGAGGTGCGCTATCAGAAGGCGGAGGCCGACCTCTCCGAGGACTTCCTGGGCCCCAAGCTGGATCTGGGCGGCGTCCACTACCTGTTCACGGTCCACGTGTCCTTCTGACAGGCCAGGCGCGGGGCCGGATCACCGGGGTATACTCTGACGGATCGGCGGTCCCGTCTGATCGGACGGGCCGCCGGCCGCCGCCACGATGAGCCCCGAGATCTCCGTCGTCATCCCGATCCACAACGAGGCGCCGAACGTGCGCCCGCTGTACGACGAGCTGATGGCCACCCTCGGCGCGACGGGGCGGCGGTTCGAGGTGATCGTGGTGGACGACGGCTCCACCGACGACTCCTTCGCCCAGCTCGCGGCCCTCCAGGCCGCGGACCCGCGCTTGCGGGTCATCCGCTTCCGCCGCAATTTCGGCCAGACCGCCGCGTTCGCCGCCGGCTTCGCGCACGCCCGCGGGCGACTCGTGGTCACGAGCGACGGCGACCTTCAGAACGATCCGCGCGACATCGAGCGGATGGTGCAGCTCGCCGACCGGGGCGAGTTCGACATCGTCTGCGGCTGGCGGAAGGATCGCAAGGACACCTTCGTCAATCGCCGCCTGCCGTCGATGGTGGCCAACTGGATCATCTCGCGGGCCACGGGCGTCGCCCTCCACGACTACGGCTGCTCGCTGAAGGTGTTCCGCGCCGAGGTCGTGAAATCACTGCGCCTGTACGGCGAGATGCACCGCTTCCTGCCGGCCATCGCCAGCGAGCAGGGCGTGCGCATCACCGAGGTCGAGGTGAACCACCGCGCGCGCCAGGCGGGGGCGACGAAGTACGGCATCTCCCGCACCGTGCGCGTCGTGCTCGATCTCGCCACGGTCAAGTTCCTCCTCAGCTACTCGACGCGGCCGCTCCAGATCTTCGGCCTGCTGGGCCTCGTCGCCGGGGGCCTCGGGGCGCTGGTGACGGGCTACCTGGGCTGGGTGCGCCTCGTGCTGCACCAGCCGATCGCGGATCGACCGCTCCTGCTCCTCGGCGTGCTGCTCGTCTTCACCGGCGTCCAGCTGGTGACCTTCGGCCTGCTGGCGGAGCTCATGGCCCGGACCTACTACGAATCGCAGAACAAGCCCACCTACGTGATCCGCGAGATCCGGCAGAGCGAGCCGTCGGCGGACCCACCGGCGCTCGCGGCAGTGCGCTGATGCCGGCGGGCGAGCGGCCGCACGATCCCCGGATCACGGTCATCCAGCAGGAACTGTTCGACGAGCGGAAGTCGCGCGTCGCCAAGTACCAGGATCTCGTGGTCGGTCGGCCCGGGCTGGGCGCGCTCGTCGCCTACGAGCTGGTGATGCTGCTGGCCTCGTGGGTGCCCGGGGCCCTGGGCCTCTTCCTGCGCGCCAAGCTGTATCCGCTGGTGCTCGGCCGGGTCGGCCGCAACGTCGTCTTCGGCGCCAACGTCACGCTGCGCCACCCCCACAAGATCGCGATCGGCGACAACGTGGTCATCGACGACCAGTGCTGTCTCGACGCGAAGGGCACCGACAACCGCGGCATCGTCCTGGGGAGCGGCGTCTTCGTCGGCCGGAACACGATCCTCAGCTGCAAGAACGGCGACATCCTCGTCGAGGATCGCGCCAACCTCGGCTTCAACTGCGAGATCTTCTCGGCCTCCACCGTCCGGGTGGGGCCCGACGTCCTGATGGCCGCCTACACCTACCTGGTTGGCGGCGACCACCTCTACGACCGCGTCGATATCCCCGTCCTGCAGCAGGGCCGGACGGCGCGCGGCATCGAGGTCGGGGCCGGCTGCTGGCTGGGCACCCACGTCGTGGTCACCGACGGCTCCCGGATCGGCCGCGACGCCATCGTCGGCGCCGGCGCCGTGGTCGTCGGCGAGATTCCCGAGTTCGCGATCGCCGTGGGCACGCCCGCGAAGGTCGTCAGGGATCGGCGGGCCGACGCGCAGCGCGGGGCCGACGCTACGCCCCCCAGTCCGCAGTCGCCAGTCCCCAGCCCCTAGTTCCTAGTCCCGAGTCCCGAGTCCCGAGTCCCTGGTCCCTGGTCCGCAGTCCCTACAGTTCCCTTCACTCCCTATGTGTGGCATCGCCGTCATCGTCGAACGCGACGCCGCCCGCGTGGCGCCGGAGGACGACCTCATCGGCATGGTCCGGGCGCTCATCCACCGCGGCCCGGACGACGAGGGGCGCCTGCACCTGCCCGGCGCGGCACTGGGCATGCGGCGGCTCGCCATCGTGGACGTGGCCTCGGGCCAGCAGCCGATCTCGAACGAGACGGGCGAGCTGCACATCGTCGCCAACGGCGAGATCTACAACCACGACGAGCTGCGCGACCGACTCGAGGCCCGGGGCCACCGGTTCCGCTCCCGCGCCTCGGACATCGAGGCGCTGCTGCACGCCTACGAGGAGTGGGGGGCGGACTTCCTGAGCCAGGTTCGTGGGATGTTTGCGCTGGCGATCTGGGACGCGCGGTCCGGGACGCTCTTCGCCGCGCGCGACCGGGCCGGCGAGAAGCCGCTGTACTGGGCCCAGACCGATCGCGGGTTGCTGCTGGCCTCGGAGGTGAAGGCCCTCCTGACGAGGCCGGAAGTGGCGCGGGCCCTCGATCACGAGGCGCTGGACCAGTTCCTGACCTACGAATACGTGCTCGCGCCGCGGACGATGCTGGCGGGCGTCCACAAGCTGCCGGCCGCGTGCTGGCTCCGGGCGCGCGGCCGGGACGTCGTCGTCGAGCGCTACTGGGACCCGGCCGCCGTGGCGGTCCGGTCGTGGTCGGACGACGACGCCGCCCAGGCCGTCCGGGAGACGCTCGGGCGGGCCGTGCGCAGCCAGCTGATGTCCGAGGTGCCCCTCGGGGCCTTCCTCTCGGGCGGCATCGATTCGAGCAGCATCGTCGCGCTGATGAGCGACGGCGCGGCGCAGCCCGTCCGCACCTTCAGCATGGGGTTCGAGGACGGCTCGTACAACGAGCTGCCCTATGCCCGCGAGGTGGCGTCACTCTTCCGCACGGCGCACACCGAGCAGCTCGTGACGGCCAACCTGCTGGAGCTCTTCGACCGGCTCGTCCCGCACTTCGACGAGCCGTTCGCCGACGTCTCGCTCTTCCCGACCTACCTCGTGTCGCAGGTGGCGCGGGCCCATGTCACGGTCGCGCTCAGCGGCGACGGCGGCGACGAGCTCTTCGGCGGCTACGACACCTACGAAGCGCACGCCCTGGCGTCGCGGTTCCAGACGATCGGCGCGCCGCTCGTGCCCGCCCTGGCCGCGGTCGGCGCCGCGCTGCCCCCCAGCGGCCAGAAGAAGGGGCTCGTGAACAAGTTCAAGCGCTTCATCGGCGGCGTGGCGATGTTGCCGGCCGACCTGGAGCACTACCGCTGGATGATCTATCTGGACGCGCACCGGCGGCGGCGGCTGTACAGCCGGGATCTGCAGGCGGCGCTCGCCGCAAGCGACGTGTACCAGCCGGTTCGCGAGGCGCTCCGGCACGCGGGCGGAGACGACGTCCTCAACCGGCAGCTCTACGCCGATCTCCGGCTTTACCTCGCCGACGACATCCTCGTGAAGGTCGATCGCATGAGCATGGCCACGTCGCTCGAGACGCGCGCGCCGTTCCTCGACGCCGACGTGATGGAGCTGGCGTTCTCGATGCCCGGCCACCTCAAGATAAGGAAGGGCCAGCGGAAGTACGTCCTCAAGCGCGCCATGCGAGGCCTCGTGCCCGACCGCATCCTGGACCGGACCAAGCAGGGGTTCAGCATCCCGCTCAAGAACTGGCTCCGGGACGAACTCCAGCCCCTGATGCGCGACCTGCTGTCGCCGGCGCGCGTGTCGGCGCGCGGCCTCTTCGAGCCGGCGGAGGTGACCGCGCTCGTCGAGGCGCACGTGGCCGGACGCGAGAACCACGCCCACACGCTCTTTCCGCTGATGGTGTTCGAGCGCTGGGCCTCCGCCAATCTGGCGTAGCGGCGCGGTCAGAACCCGCGCCCGTCGCCGAACCATGCCGGCCGCCGCCGGCCGGGATGTTACGGCGCCGGATACCGGCCGTCGACGTCCCGGCGCTCAGCGGCCTCCCGCTCCGGCGACCAGCCGAGGACGCCGGCCATGACGCGCGCCGCTTCCCGGACCGCATCGGGTCCCGGGTGTCCCGCCGTCCCCGCGTCGGTCCGCCGCAGCAGGACGTCGGCGAGCGTCACCGCGCATTCCTCGCGAACGGCGTGCAGGACCTCGGCCGGGGTGACGGGGCAGGCCGCTGACAGCGGCGCGAGATCGTCGTGCCGGAGGCCGGCGCCGGTCGCGACCTCGATCCAGTCGCTGCCGTAGGCCAGGGCGAGCCGCTCGCGGAGCTCCGGCGTGGTGCCCGGCACCGCCCGGCGCCGCGCCTCGGCGACGAGGGCCTCCACGGTGTCGAAGGCCGCCGAGGCGGCGCGAAAGGGGGCCGTCGGGGCAGGTGCGTCGAGCCCGAGCTGACGGCACACCGCGTCGACGGCCTGCCGGGCCGTGTGTCCGGCCGTGGTGTACCGGACGCTGAAGATCGACACGAGGCCCGCCCGCCCGTCGCGGCCGTGATCGACGACGGCGCTTTCCTTGAGCAAGGCCACCGACGCGCCGCGGGCCGACACCATCGGGAGCAGGCCCTTCTGGACGACCCGGATCGTGCCGGGCCCGATGCCCGCCCGCGGAAAGGCGAGCTGGACGTCGCGCAGGAGCGCGCTCACGTGTTCCGGCGTCCCGTACTCGTCGTCGGCGCCGCCCGCGTGTGGATCGTGGCTGGTCCCCACGATGGTGACGTCGCGCCACGGCACGGCGAGCATCATGCGGCCCCCGACGCCGCCGCCGCACGCGTGATGATCGGTCACCCGCGCCACGACGAGGTTCATCGCCCGTGACAGGCGGGGCGCCGGGCCGACGGGCGCGCCGGTCAGCGTCCGGGCCACGGCGGCAGCCCACGGCCCGGCCGCGTTCAGCACCGCCCGCGTGCGGATGTCCCAGACGTCCGACGTGAGTGCGTCGCGCACCTGCAGGGCCGCGACACGGCCGTCGGCCATCGCCACACCCTGCGCGTCGACGTAGTTCGCGACGACGGCTCCCAGCCCGGCCGCCGAACGCACCGCGGAGACGAGCAGGCGCTCCGCGTGGCGCATCTGGTAGTCGTACCAGACCGCTCCGCCCGTGACGCCGGCCGCGTCGACGAGGGGATTCAGGCGGAGGCACTCGGTCCGCGACACCACCCGGCCCGGCGGCAGGCGGAGCGCCTGGTCCGCGATGCCGTCGTGGCGATCCCACCCGACGGCGTCGGTGATGGCGAGCGCGACGCGAAGGGCCAGCGCGTTACGGGTGGGGTGATACGCCGTCGGCACGCAGAACGGGAGCGGGTCGACGAGGTGGGGCGCCAGGACGGCCATGGCGCGGCGCTCGCGAATGAAGCGGCGCATCTGGACGAGGTTCAGGGACTGCAGCGAGCGCAGGCCCCCGTGGAGCGTGCGCATGCTGTTGGCCGACGTGGCGCCGCCGAAATCGCCGCGGTCCACGAGGGCGACGCGCAGGCCCCGACGGGCCGCGTCCCACGCGGCGAGGGCCCCGTAGATGCCCGCGCCCACGACGACGAGATCGAACGTCGCGTCGGCCAGGGCCCGGAGGTCGCGCTGCATCGTGCGTCAGCGGGCATTGTACGATACGGGCCGTGACGACCGAGGCCATCCGCCGCTACTGGAACGAGCGCATCCACGATCTCGAGATGACGTCCCATCCCGTGGGGACGAAGGAGTTCTTCGCGGACCTCGACGACTACCGCTTCGACAAGCTGCGCTACCTGCCTCAGCTGGTGGACTTCGCCGGCTTCGGCGGCCAGGCGCTCCTCGAAGTGGGCTGCGGCATCGGCACCGATCTGGCGCGCTTCGCGCGCGGGGGAGCGCGGGTCACGGGCGTCGACCTCTCTCAGACGGCCATCGACCTCGCGCGGGCGAACTTCGACGGGCTGGGCCTCCAGGGCGATCTCCGCGTGGCGGACGGCGAGGCGCTGCCGTTCCCCGACGCCACCTTCGACGTGGTCTACGGGCACGGCGTGCTCCAGTACGCGGCGGCCCCCGACCGCCTCATCGCCGAGGCCCATCGCGTCCTGAGGCCGGGCGGACAGGGCATCTTCATGGTCTACAACCGCGTGTCGTGGCTGAACGCGCTCTCCAAGGTGATGAAGGTGCCGCTCGAGCACGAGGACGCGCCGGTGCTCCGGAAGTACTCGATCGGCGAGTTCCGGGCCCTGCTGCGCCCGTTCGCCGAGGTCCGTCTCGTGCCGGAGCGCTTTCCCGTGAAGTCGCGCCTGCACGGCGGCTGGAAGGGCGTGGCCTTCAACACCCTGTTCGTGGGCACGTTCAACGCCCTGCCGCGGGCCTGGGTCCGGCCGCTGGGCTGGCACCTGATGGCGTTCTGCCGGAAATAGGCGGGACCGGCGCCGGCCGGGCCGTGGCCGGTCCGGGCGTGCGGGTTGGCCTCACCGGCCAACACCTGTAGAATCAAGGGTCTAGATGGCTCAGGTCTACGCGGCGAAGTATCTCGCCAAGGCGGCGCTGTCGGCGCCCAAGGATATGGTCAAGGCGGTGGTGGCCAAGTACACCCCGCTGCATCCGACCGTCTTCATCTTCCACTGCACGTTCGTCTGCGACGCCCGGTGCGAGATGTGCAGCAACTGGACGCGCGGGAACCGGAAAGAGGACATGACGCTCGACCAGATCGAGCGCGCGTTCAGTTCGAATCTCTGGAAGGACATCGAGAACGCCAGCCTGTCCGGCGGCGAGCCGACCACCCGGAACGACATGGTCGACATCTGCCGGCTGATGATCGAGAAGTTCCCGAAGCTCCGGAAGCTCACCATCAACACGACCGGCCTCACGCCGCAGCGCGGCATCCCGATGCTGACCAAGGTCGTGGAGTTGTGCCACCAGCACAACGTGATCTTCTCGACGCGCGTCTCGATCGACGGCGTCGGCGACATGCACGGCGAGGTGCGCAACGTCCGGAAGGCCTTCGAGAAGGCCGGCAAGACCATTGCCGCCATGCAGGAGCTGCAGAAGAAATACCGCTTCAATTTCGGCATCTCCTCGACGATCTTTTCCAAGAACCTCGACGACGCCGACAACATCCTGGCGTGGGCGAAGAAGGAGAAGCTCGACATCGTCTTCAACATGGTGCGGTTCACCGACGCCATGCTGGGCAACCAGGACCTCGAGGGCACGCTCAAGCCGATGGGCGCGGAAGAGCAGCGCATGCGGACGTTCTTCATGGACCGCGTGCGGCAGGACCCGCTGCTCGACGGCCAGAACTACATCTACATGCACTACGCGGACATGATCGCGAACGGCTACCACCGCCTCACGCCGTGTCCGTTCCAGACGCAGGGCGTCATGCTGAACCCGAACGGCGACCTGTTCTTCTGCGAGAACAGCGACGTGGTCGGGAACGTCACGCGCGAGGACCCGGAGGCCATCTACTTCCGGGAGGCGTCACAGCAGCACCGCAAGCACATCCGCGACGAGAAGTGCCCGAGCTGCCTCAGCCCGTGCCAGATGAACGTGGCCGCCATCAAGCAGGTGGTGCCGTACGCGAAGTTCCTGGTGCGGGCGTCGATGGAGAAACGGCGGCCCTCGCCTGACCTGCCGGCGGCGCCGCCCCCCGAGGCGGCCGCGCGCTCCACCTCGGCCTGAAACCGCGCCCGGGGCGCGTTCTCCGAGGCGTCGGGCTGCCATCGGGCCCGTCTGGCGCATTTCTTCTGGGTAATTCGACACGGGGCGGGAATTTCATACGATTTAGTCGTGCCTGCCCGTTCCCCGGCCCGGCGAGGACGCCCCCTCAAGTTCGGGCGTCCGGCCAAGGCCGTCTCCCTGTCCCTTCCCGCTGACGTGCTGGCCTGGCTGGAGTCGATTGACCCGGACCCTGCCTGGGCCATCGTCAGCCTCTTCGACCGTTCCAGGCACCGGACGCCGGGCGCCCAGTCGGTGGCCGCCGTCGACCTCGTGCAACTGCCCGGGAAGCGCGGCCTGATCCTGGTGGCGCCCGCCGTCTTCGACGGGCTCGAAGGCGTCTCCGTCATCCGCCTGTCCGACGGCCGGGGCTTTCTCGCGCTCGAGGAAGGGCGGGGATTCGCCGACCTGGAACTGGCCGTCGCCGACAAGCTCGATTCGCCGACGCTCCCGCCCGACCGGCGCGAGGCGCTGCTGGCGATCCGCCACAAACTGCGCGAATGGCGTCAGGGAGGTCTGCGCTTCGAGTCCCGCGCGATTCTGGTGGCGGAGCGGGATCACGGCGAAGCGAAGTCGCAGACCCTGTCCGGCCTGGTCTCCGCGTAATGGGGCACGATCGGCCGACCGGGGGGGGGCTGGTGCTGGCCCTCACCACGGCCGCGCTCTACACCGTCACGCTCTGGGTCGTGGCATCGCCCTTCGGTGCGCTGCTGGCCGTGGTGTCCCATGTGCTCCTGGCGGCGCCGGGGGTGCTGGCCGTGCTGGCCATCGCGCCCCGGAACTGGCTGGCGGCGGCGGCCTTCGGTCCCATGATCGGGTTCGGTCTCAGCACGACCGCGATGCTGGGGTGGTGGGCCCTGGGCGCCCGCGGCGCCTGGCTCTTCGTGGCGGGCCCCGTGACGGCGGCGATCCTCGCCTGGCCCGTCAGGCGGCTGCGCGATCGCTGGGCTCTGCCGCAGCCGTCGCACGGCGATCTCGCGGCGCTGATGGTGGTCCTGCTGCTCGTGCCGCTGGTCGTGGCGCGCCCGTTCTCCCGCGTCGGCGAGCAGCGGCCCGAGGGCACGGTGTATCGGGCCTACTTCACGGCCGACTACGTCTGGCGCCGCGCCGTCGTCAGCGAGGTGGCGAAGGGCGAGTTCCCGCCGCGCAATCCCTACTACGTGAACGACACCCTGCACTACTACTGGGTCGGGCACCTCCCGGACGCGATCGAGCACCGCGCCCTGAAAGACGCGATCGGCCTCGATCCGCTCCTCCTCGGTTCGTCGATCGTCATCGACGCCGCCTTCGTGGCGGCCGTGTACGGACTGGCGCGGTTCGCCGCGCCCGCGCCGTGGTCGGCCGCGGCCGGCGTCTTCTGGGTGTTCCTGCTCTCGAGCTTCGAAGGGACGGCGGGGCTCTGGGAGCACTGGCGGAAGGGCGCGCCCCTGACGCTGCTGCGCTACTTCAACGTGGATGCCGTCGTCCGGTGGCTCTACGGCGGGATGCCCATCGACGGGCTGCACCGCATCCTGTGGTACCAGCCGCACCACGCCACGGCCTACGCGCTGGGCGCGATCGGGTTGTTCGCCGTGGTGCGGCGCCGCCGGCTCCAGGACCCCGAGGTGTTCTTCGCGGCCGGCGTCCTCTTCGGCCTCACGGCCCTCGTCAGCACCTTCGTGGCGGTCATGTTCCTGGCGGCCGCGGCGCTGGTGGAAGTCGTCACCACCCTCCGGCACCGGGCCTGGTGGGCGGCCGTCGTCAACGCGGCGTGGGCCGCGCTGCCGGTCGCGCTCGCGGCGGCCGCGGCGACGGCGCTGCAGTACGTCGACAACCAGCCCGGCGGCCTCGGCGTCATCCGCCTCGGGTTGAACTCGCTCGCCGTGACCCGCCCGGTCCTGTCCACGTTCGTCAGCGCGGGTCCGGTCCTGCTCGTCGCCGCGGGCGGTGCCTGGGCGGCCTGGCGGCAGCGGCGCCGGGACGTCCTCCCGTTCGCCGCGGTCGTCTTTACGTCGGTCTTCATCTACTTCTACGTGGACGTGCGCGATCACCAGGACGTCTACGTCGGCTGGCGCGTGGGCCACGTCGTGTTCATGGCCCTGGTGCCCCTCGTGGCCCTGGGGCTGGCGGAACTGCGGCGGTGGACCGGCGCGTGGTCGGCGCTGGGCTGGACCGGCCTGGCCGCCATCGGCGTGTTCGCGGCCCCGATGTTCCTGATCGACGCCTTCAACACCCAGGACGTCACGAACCAGGAGCCCGGTCCCGGCTTCGACTGGACGATGGTCCTCACCCCGCCCGAGGTCGAGGGCCTCGGCTGGATCCGGACGCACACCAGCCCCGACGCGAGGGTGCAGGTCGATCCGTACTCCCGCGATTCGACCACGTGGGCATATATCCCGGCCTTCGCCGAGCGCCGCATGTCCGTGGGGCTGCCGCTCGGGCTCGTGCCGCTGGAGAAGTACCTCGAGGGTTCCAAGCGGGCACGGTGGCTCTTCGAGGCCCCGGATCCGACCGGGGCGTTCGCGCTGGCCGAGCGCGTGGGCGTCGATTATCTCGTCGTCGGCCCGCCCGAGCGGCGCGACCATCCGGGCGTCGAGGAGCGGTACGCGCGGATGAGCGCGGTCCTGCCGCTCGTCTTCCGGAACGACGCGCTGTCCATCTACGAGGTGAAGCGACCGGGACACGTGCGCTGAGCCGCGACGCCCCCGGGCGGGGGCAGGATCACCGTGGCGCGTCGGTCCTCGCCGGCGTGCGAAGCCAGAGAAACAGGCCTGGCAGGTTGCCGGCCAGGCCCGTCAGCACGATGAGCGTCGACAGCGCGAACGACTGCGCGTCGGGCACGCCCACCGGCCGGAGCAGCCACACGATCACGCCTTGCGGAACGCCGAAGCCGCTCACCGACACGGGCAGCAGCAGCATCAGGAGCCCGAGCGGCATCACGAGCAGGTAGTAGGCGAACGGCACGCTCAGCCCGAGCCCCAGTCCGAGCAGGTAGGCCTGCACGATCCGGAGCACCTGCACGACGATGGACCAGCCCATGACGACGGTCAGGGCGGCGCGGTGCCCGCGGTAGTGGGCCACGGCATCGGCGACGCGCAGCAGCCGCCGCACGATCGCCCCACCGTGGCGATCGGCCGGCACGACGGCGCGCAGGAGCGCGTCCGCCCAGAACGCGGCGGCGCAGGTCAGTCCGGCGACGGCGATCCCGGCGGCGAGGCGCGGCGCGCTCACGCCGTCGGGCGCCCAGACCGCCAGGCCCACGCCGCCCATCGCGGCCAGCGCCACCACGCCGAGCAGGCGGTCCACGAGGACCGAGGCGAGCGCGTCGCCCAGGCGTGAGGTGACCTGCGCGAGGCTCCAGGCGCGGGCGGCGTCGCCCCCCACACCGGCGGGCAGGAAGCTGCCGACGAACGAACTGGTCAGGAAGATGCGGGCGGCATCGCGGGCCGAGACGGCGACGCCGGCGGCCCGCAGCAGCAGCACCCAGCGCAGGATCATCACCAGGCGGTCGATGGCCACGAGGCCGAGGACGGCGGCGAGGTGGACGCGCGAGATGGCGCCCACCGCGCGGGCGGCCGCTCCCATGTCGATGCGGGTGGCCATCCAGCCGAGGATGCCGGCCGTGACCGCCAGCCGCAGGGCCCAGGACCCGGCCAGGCGCCCGGGCACGGCTAGACGCTCCCGGCGGGCTTCCGCGCGACGAAGGTCAGCGTCTCGAACAGGTTCTTGCGGATCTTGAAGACGAGCTCCGTGGTGCCGGTGTGGCGGGAGAGCGCGTCCACGCCGGGGAGGTTCACCAGGAGGGCGGCCGCAGCCAGGGCGTCACGCCCCAGGCCGGTGGCCAGGCCAATCGCCCGTTCCACCGCGAGCACCTCGAGCCCGCCGTCGTTGAACAACTGCCGCACGCGCCGCTCCGTCGTCACGAAGTTGTGCGTGTAGTCCACGTCCCAGAAGAACGTGCGCTCCTTCAGGTAGTCGGGCACGACCACGAAGAAGACCCCGCCGGGCCGCAGCGCGCGCCGGGCTTCCGCCGTGAACTGACGGGCCTGCTCGATGCCATTCATGTGCTCGAGCACCTGGTCCGCGTAAACGACGTCCACGCTGTCGTCGGGGACCGGAATGGGCGGGGCCCACGACTCGATGACGCGCAGGCCCTTGCTCCTGAGCACGCCGACCAGGATTTGGCTCGCTTCGATCGCGGTGTAGCGCCAGCCGGCCTGAACGGCCTGCTCGGCCAGCGTGCCGTGCCCGGGCCCGACCTCCACCATGTCGCCGGGCGCGGGGCGGTAGCGGTGGAGCAGCGCCAGGCGGTGCTGCTCGATGCGCGCGCGCCGCCCGCTGCCGTAGCCGGTCAGGGACTTCTCGGAGAACGACTTGTAGAAGGTGTCGTGTGTATCGGCCACGGAGAGGCCAAGGCAGGGCGGGCGGACGCCTGGCGTCCACCCGCACGTCCCGAGGTCGGCTAGTCCACTACTGGCACAGGACGGCATCCTTGGGGATGTCGCCCGGCCTGGGACCGGGCACGGAACTCCACGTCAGTCCCGGCGACGATCCGCCCGCGCCCGTGATCATGTCGTAGACGCGGTTGCCGCGATACACCGTGGTGTCCTCGCGCAGCATCGTCCCGTCGCTCGGGCCGCACGACGAGCAGTTGCAGGCATGGCCGCCGGGCTGGGCCTGAATCAGCTGGTAGCCGGGATCGCTCTGCGCCAGCGCGTAGACGACCTGCCGGGTGAAGCGGTGGCATCCGATGCCGATGCCGCGGGCGCACGCCGCCCACTCGGCGGACAGCCTGGCCATCGCCGAGACGCACGCGAAGCGGTTGGACGGATCGCCGGGACCGCACGCGGCGGGAATCGGGAACGGCAGGGTGCCACCGGTGCCGCTGCCGGCCGGCGGCGTGAAGACCACGGGCGCGGGTGTGACGAAGGACTCGGTGGTGGACCAGGGGCCGACGGCGCCGTCGAGCTCGGCGCGCACGCGCCACAGGAAGGTCTGGTCGAGACCCAGATCGGTGTCGGCCACGTAGGAGGTCTGACCGGCGGGCAGGTCGCGGGCGCCAAGCAGCGCCCCGTCCGACGTGAACACCTCGATGCGGTAGCCGGGACTGGCCGACGCGTAGCGTCCGCTGGCCGCGTCGAAGGTGAAGGTCGGCCGCGCGGTGGACACGCGCGCGCCGCCGACGGGGCTGGTGAGGGTGGGCGCCGTGATCTTGAGCGTCGAGCCGTCGGCATTGGCCGTCGTGTCGCTGCCGGCCGCCGCGCTCGGCGTGGTGGGGCTGCCCGGGTTCTGCGAGCACGCCGCCACCAGTCCCAGGGCTGCCAGTCCCGCGCTCAGGCGAAATCGTCGTCGAGCCATCGTCACTCCTCTAGGCGTGGTCGCGAGGGGCTGACGGCCCTGCGACACGACCCGCCATGATACTCCAGGGGGCGATTATTCCCCAGCTATTCCGGGGTGTTTCGTCCGGCCGTGCTAACATCCCGCGACCCGTCGAGCTCGTCATGCCCCGGACGAGCGGGTCGATGCGCCGGGCGCGTGCGCCCCGCGGACTGGGGATCGGAGCAGACGATGCGAGTGGTGACCATTCTGGTGGCGGCGGGGCTTCTGGCCAGCGCCGTCGATGCGGCCGCGCAGACCGACGAGTCGCGGTTCTTCCTTGGCGTGAGCGGGGCGTTCGAGCCCGGCACCGAAACCTACAGCGACGGCAGCACGTTCCCGAAGTACGACGAGCTGGGCCGGGTGGACGTGTCGAGCGAGGTTTCGAGCGGCGCCGTCCTCGACTTCGGCGTCGGCGCGCGTCTCACGGGCAACTGGATCGCCGCCGCGAACTTCCACAGGACGTCCAGCGCCGACGTGGCCGACGTGAGCGGCCAGGTGCCGCACCCGCTGTTCTTCGACCGGCCCCGGTCGTTCTCGGCCTCGGTCGACGACCTGAAGCGCACCGAGCAGGCGCTGCACCTCAGCATCGGCTACCGGCTGGGACTGACCGACAAGGTCGACGTCCAGTTCCTGGCCGGCCCGTCGCAGTTCCGGTTCACGCAGGAAGTCGTGAGCGGCGTGGACATCACGGAGGTCGGGGGCGCGTTCACGGCGGTCAACGTCGCGGCCCAGACGCAGGTGCGCAAGCACAACGCGTGGGGCGGCCACGTGGGCGCGGATATCTCCTACCAGTTCGCCCAGTCCGGCACGGCGAACTTCCGTCTCGGCGCCTACATTCGCTATGCCGAGGCGGCCTCGGAGTTCCAGGTCGTCTCGCAGAACGCGAAGACGAAGGTCGGCGGCACCCAGTTCGGCCTCGGCCTCCGCGTCCGCTTCTAGCGGGCGCGCCGCGGGTCGCACCGAGGCGTCGCTCGCCTCGGGGAGTAAGAACACGGGCCGGCCGGGATTCGATGATCCCGCCGGCCCGCCGTGTGTACCGGCCTGGGCGCCGTGCGCTCAGGGCAGCGCGGAGCGGGGCGGCGGGTAGACGTTCTGGTCGCCCGGCAGCCGCCCGATGTAGTCGGCGTGGAAGGAATAGCCGCTCGCGCCGGCGCCCCCGATGAGATCCCAGGCATCGCGGTTCCCGCAGCGCACGATCACGTCGTCGGACTGCGGGCGGCCGGCGCCGCCGTCCTTGATGCACCAGCCCGAGTCCGGTCCCTTGGGATTCCAGCGCGAATGGCCGTAGTGCACGATGGCCACGGCGGTCGCGAAGAACGCGTTGCGGCTGTCCCGCGTCGAGCCGGCGCCAAGGTTGGCCCCCGAGCCGTCGTGGAACCCCTTGATGATGGCCAGCGCCTCGTTGATGTCGATCGATCGCGCCGGGCCGACGCCGCCCCCGGTGCCGCCCCCGCCTCCGCCACCCCCACCTCCGCCTCCCGTGGGCGCCGAAGGCGTGCGGAAGGCCACGAAGCCGGTCCGGGCGGTCTCCTTCGAGCCGTTGGTGGCGTAGGCGCGCCAGTAGTAGGTCGTCGCGTACGGCGCCGCGGCGCCGGAGGGGATGGAGGTGGTGCCCCCGGGATTCACGTCGCCGCTGAGGACGGCCACGAGGGTCCGCTCGTCGGGCGCCGTGAAGATCTCGACGCGGTACACGACCGGCCCGGCCGGCCCGGCGATGCGGCCGTTGCGGAGGACGAACACCGGGGACACCGTGTCGATCACACCCTGCGGCGAGACGGGCACCGGCGCGTCGATGATGATCGGTTCGAGCAGCGTGAACGCGGCCGGCGCCGAGTAGGGCCCGGTATTGGCGCCGTCGAACGCGCGGGCGCGCCAGTAGTAGACGCCCGCCGTCGTGAGCGTGAGCGGCAGCTGGTACTTCGTCTGGCCGTTCGGGCCGGGGGCGAGGCGATCGGCCTGGTGGACCACCGACTGGAACCCGGAGTCGGTGGCCAGCTGGAACTGGAGGGAGAGCGGCCGCACGCCCGACGTGCCGGCGTTCTCGATGAGGAACGAGATCGGCTGTTCGTCGGCGCCGACCGTCTGGTTGACGCCGGGCTCGAGGGCCTTCGGGGCGGCGATGGTGACGCCCTCGATCGGCCCGGCGATGTCAGGGCTGAGCGGATTGGCGCTCTTGGACGACTGGCACGCGGCCGCCACGATGGCAAGCATGGCGATGCCGACGACTCGGACTCGATGCATGTGATCCACTCCCACACCCTCCGACCAGCAGGCGGCCCGGGCGGCGCCCTGGGAGTGGTGGCGCGGCCGAGCGTCGTGCTTCCGGCATACAGGCCTATCGGCGGAACCTGCACGGAACTTTACTCGCGAACTCGATACGGATGAGCTCGCGCCCGACCGGCAGCGCCCGTCGCGGGGGAGGCCAGGTTCAGTGCTTGCGGATGAGGAACAGCGCGCCGCCGCCGAGGGAGAACAGCATCACCAGCAGGGTGCCCAGGAGGGAGACGGCCACGGCGGCATCCACGCCGAAACCGAAGCGGACGAAGAAGAAGCTGAAGACGGCCTCGCGGACGCCAAAGCCGTTGATGGACACCGGGACCATCTGAATGGCCATCGCCACCGGCACCAGCACCCCGGCCATGACGAGGGGGAGCGGGATCGAGAGGCTGCGCGCGGTCAG
Organism: Vicinamibacterales bacterium; assembly: GCA_050187355.1. Lineage (GTDB taxonomy): Bacteria > Acidobacteriota > Vicinamibacteria > Vicinamibacterales > UBA2999 > CADEFD01. The sequence continues at coordinate 131,825 of JBFWXO010000002.1, read as the reverse complement.
GGCGTAGAAACCGACGATCACCACCTGGACGACCAGCGCCCCCGCCAGCGCGCCGACGAGCGCCGAGGGTTGCGCCCGGAACTTCGCCAGGGTCTCCTGGAGCGTCTCCACCTTGTGCAGGATCCACGGGTGTCCCGTGGCCCGGACGGGACCGAGCGTCAGGTCGAGCAGGCCCGGCGCGAAAAAGAGCAGGATGCAGAGGCAGAGCGCGGCCACGGCCCCGATCTCGATCCAGATGGTGCCGGGGATGTCGATGCCGACCCCGCGGGCCGCCAGCGCCCCGAGCGCTCCAACCGTGAGGAGCGCGAAGAGCCCGAGCACGCGGTCGACGAAGACCACCATCGTGGCCAGCGTCTTCGAGCCGGCTGGCCGGGCCGTGTCGGCGATGCGGACGACGTCGCCCCCGATGTTGCTCGGCAGGAAGTTGTTGAAGAAGAGGGCGACCCAGAAGGACTCCGACAGCGTCCGGGCCGGAATCCGCACGTGCTGGGCGCGCAGCAGGATCCACCACCGCCACACGCTCACGGCGGCCATGAGGCCGTGGGTGGCGAGCGCCGCCACGACCCACGCGGGCCGGACGCGCTGGAAGGTCGCCCAGAGCGCGCCGAGGCTGGTGTCGCGGAGCACGAAGGCCATGAGGCCGACGCTCAGGCCGAGCTTGGCCAGGACCTTCAGCGCGCGTGAGGGGACGGGCGACGCCATGCAGCGGGCGGACGCTCCGGGCAGCACGCCGGGCGCGTCCGCAAACGCCGGACGATACCATAAGTATCGACAGGTCAGCAAGAAGCGGGGAAGTGGAGGTATGATGAACGGCTGCCGTGCCCGCTCAGCCGCCCGCCGCCGCCCCGTCGCGCCGCCTGCGCGTCCTCATGCTGGCCCCGGAGCCCTTCTTCGAGCCACGGGGCACGCCGTTCAGCGAGTTCCATCGCATCAAGGCCCTCGGCGACCTCGGCCATGAGGTGGATCTCGTCACCTATCCCATCGGGCGGGACGTGGACCTGCCCAACCTCCGCATCTTCAGGAGTCCCCGGCCGCCCTTCGTGACCCGGGTCCCGATCGGCCCGTCGGGCGTCAAGGTCGTGCTCGATGTCCTGATGCTCGGCACGATCGCGCGCCGGGCGCTGGCCGGGCGCTACGACGCCGTGCACTCCCACGAGGAGATGGGTCTCGTCGGGGTTTGGCTGGCCCGGTGGCTCGGGATCCCGCACCTCTACGACATGCACTCGAGCCTCCCGCAGCAGCTGAGCAACTTCAAGTTCAGCGGCTCCCGGCTGCTGCGGCGCCTGTTCGACGTGGCGGAGCGCCAGATGGTGGGGCGGTCGGACGTCGTCATCACGATCTGCCAGGAACTGCAGGACACGGTCGTGGAGATGGGGCACGGCGACCGGGCCGTCCTCATCGAGAACGTCATGGGCGGCGACGTGGCCGACCCCCCGACCTTGACGCCCCCCGCCATCCGCGAGCGGTGGGGGCTGCCGGCCGAGGCGCCCGTCGTGCTCTACACCGGCACCTTCGAGCCCTATCAAGGGGTGGACATGCTCCTCGACGCGGCGGCGCGCCTCGGCGCCTCGCACCCCGCGGCGCGCGTCCTGGTCGTGGGCGGGGAACCGGCCCAGGTGGAGGCCGCGCAGGCGACGGCCCGGGCGCTGGGCGCGGGCAACGTGGTCTTCACGGGCCAGCAGCCCGCGCGCGAAATCCCGGCGTTCGTGGCCACGGCCGCGGTGCTCGCCTCGCCGCGGATTCGCGGCACGAACACGCCGCTCAAGATCTATTCGTACCTCCGGAGCGGTACGCCGATCGTCGCGACCAACCTGTTGACCCACACGCAGGTGCTGTCGCCGGACGTGGCGCGCCTCACCGCGCCGGACGCCGCGGCGTTCGCCGACGCCATCGCCGGGCTCCTCGACGATCCCGACGCCGGGCGCGCGCTGGCGGCGGCCGCCAGGCGGCTGTCCGACCAGCGCTACAGCCGCGCGGTGTACCTGGCGCGGACGGCCGAGGTCTGCCGGCGCCTCGCCGGCGCCGCCGGTCCGGCCGGCCCCGCGGTGCAGGAGACCGCCACCCGGTGAACGTGCTCGTCACCGGAGCGACGGGGTTCACCGGCGGGCACCTCGCCGGCACGCTCGCCGGGCGGGGACATGCCGTGCGGGCCCTCGTGCGGACGCGCAGTCTCCAGCGCTTCCAGGCCTCGGCCCTGCCAGGCGCCGGCGTCGTGGCGGTGGAGGGCGACCTGGGCAGCCCGGACGCCCTGGCCCGCGCGTGCGCGGACGTCGAGGTGGTGTACCACATCGCGGCGACCTATCGCGAAGCGGGCCAGCCCGATGCCGCCTACCGCGCGATCAACGTGGAGGGCACCCGCCACCTGCTGGAGGCCGCGCACGCGGCGGGCGTGCGGCGCGTGGTGCACTGCTCCACCGGCGGCGTCCATGGACACATCGCCGACCCGCCCGCGAACGAGGAGGCCCCGTTCAATCCTGGCGACGTCTACCAGGACACGAAGCTCGAGGCGGAGCGTCTCGCGCGCGAGTTCGGCCGGACGCGCGGGCTCGACGTCGTGGTGGCGCGGCCGATCGGCATTCACGGGCCCGGCGACACGCGGTTCCTCAAGATGTTCAAGGGCCTGGCCCGCGGGCGGTTCCCGATGCTCGGGCCCGGCACCGCCTACTACCACCTCACCTACATCGACGACCTCGTGGAGGGCTTCCGGCTGTGCGGCGAGGTGCCCGCCGCCGCCGGGCGCACCTACATCCTGGCCGGCGAGCGCTACACGACGCTGAACGAGCTCGTGGCCCTCGTGGCCGAGGAGCTGGGCGTGCAGCCGCCGCGGGTCCACCTGCCGGTCTGGCCGGTGTGGCTGGCGGGCCTGGCCTGCGAGCTGGTCTGCGTGCCGCTCAGAATCGAGCCGCCGCTGTATCGGCGCCGGGTAGACTTCTACACGAAGAGCCGGGCGTTCGACATCTCGCGCGCGCGGACGGAGCTCGGCTACGCGCCGCAGGTGGACCTCCGGACCGGCATCCGGCGGACCATCGCCTGGTATCGCGCGCAGGGCTGGATCTAGCGGCGCGGCGGGACGGCCGCGGCCGGACGCAGGAAGAGCGGATGCTGAACGTCGTTCACGTGTGCGACCACCTCGGGTGGGCCGGGTCCCGGATGCACGGGGTCAAGCGGCTATTCGCCTGGATGCTGCCGCGGTTCGACCCCACGCGGGTGAAGGCCTCGCTGGTCAGCCTGCGCCGGAAGGACCTGTCGGAGGACACGCTCGAACAGTTCGGCATCGACGTGACCTACCTCGGACGCCACAAGTTCGACCCGGCCACGTTCACGCATCTCCTGAAGGTGCTCCGCGACAAGCGGGCGGACGTCGTCCACCTGCACGGCTACGGGGCGACGACGTTCGGACGGCTCTGCGCGGCGTGGATGGGCATTCCGGCCATCCTCCACGAACACGCGAACCACACCGACACGCCCTGGTTCCAGAAGGTCGCCGACCGGGCGCTCGCGCCGTACACGGACATCGCCATCGCGGTCTCGGCGTCCACCGCGGAATTCACGACCCGGGCCCGCCTGGTGCCGGCGGAGCGGACGCACGTCGTCTACCTGGGCGCGCCGCTCGACGAGTTCGCCCGGCCGCGATCGGCGGACGAACTCGCGGCCGCCCGGCGCGCGCTGGGCGTGCCGGAGGGCGCCGTGGCCGTCGGCTGCGTCACGCGGCTGATGCCGTCGAAGGGCAATGAGTTCCTCGTGGGCGCCGCGCCGGCCGTGCTGGCCGCGCACCCCGAGGTACGGTTCTACCTGGTGGGCGAGGGCGAGCTCGAGGCGGACCTCAAGGCGCAGGCGGCGCAGCTCGGCCTCGGCGACCGGTTCGTGTTCGCGGGCTTCACGCGCGACGTGGGCGCCGCGTTCAGCGCGATGGACGTCGTCGTGTTCCCGTCGCTCTGGGAGGGCACGCCGCTCACGGCCTTCGAGGCCCTCGCGATGGGCAAGCCCATCGTGGCTACCGACGCCGACGGGCTGCTCGACATCCTCCAGGACGGCCGCGACGCCCTCGTCGTGCCCAAGCGGGACAGCCCGGCGCTGGCGGCCGCCATCGGCAGGCTGGTCGCCGACCCGGCCCTGGCCGCCCGGCTCGCGGCCGGCGCGCGCCTCACCGGGCAGCAGTACGACATCGGCGCCTTCGTCAGGAAGATGGAGCGCCTGTACGAGCTCCTGCACGAGTCGTCGCGGCGGACGCGGCGCCAGAGCGCGCTGACCGCGGATCTGTCGTTCCTCCGCCGCGAGGCGCGTCCGTGAGTCCAGTCTGGAGCGAGCGCTCCGACGCGTGGCGGCTCGGCGCCGGCGCGACGGCGATGCTCGCCGCCGTGCTCCTGGCCTGGGCGCTGAGCGTGGACTATCCCAAGGCGGCCACCGGATTCTTCTCCGATGCGTCGACCTACTACGGGCTGGGCCACAGCCTGGCCGACGACGGCGACTTCGCGTTCCGGCGCGAGGACCTCGTCCGCGTGTGGCGGGAGTTCCCGAGCGGCCCCGAGGGCATCTTCCTGAAGCGCGGCACCGACCTCGACCTTCGCGTCGACGGCCAGGCGCCGTTCCTGCACCTGGACGCGCGGCCCGATCCCGATCCGACGCGGCTCTACTACGCCAAGGCGTACCTCTACCCGCTCTTCGCCGCGCCGTTCGTGCGCCTCTTCGGCACCAACGGGTTCCTCGTCCTGCACGCGCTCGTGGTGGTTGCGAGCTTCCTCTGCGCGTATGCGTTCCTGGCCGCGCGCAGCCATCCGGTGGCGGCGCTCGCCTTCGCGCTGGCCTTCGTGCTCGTCTCGGTCGCGCCCGTCTACCTCGTCTGGCTCACGCCCGATCTCTTCAACCTCGGGCTCGTGATGCTCGGCTACTTCTTCTGGCTGTACAAGGAAGTCGCCGGGCCGTCGCCGACGGGACGGCCGCGATCGCGGTGGCTCGTGGGCCAGCGGACCGATCTCGTCGCGGCCGTGTGGCTCGGGCTGGCGACCTTCTCGAAGCCGCCCATCCACGTCGTGCTCATGCTCCCGGTGCTCGGCCTCTTCGTGCTGCGGGGCCGGTGGCGGCGGGCGTTCGGCGTGGGCCTCCTCTACTCGGCCGTCATCATCGCGCTCTTCGGCCTGAACGCGGCGGTCACCGGCGAGCTGAACTTTCAGGGCGGCGACCGCAAGACCTTCTACAGCGGCGGCGACTCGCGGGGCTTCCCGTACCAGAGCGCGGACCGGACGTTCGACACGACGGGCATCGGGCGCGCCACCAACAGCGTGCCGCTCGAGGTGCTCGTGAGCCGCGACGCGGTGCTGGACGTGTTCCGGCACAACCTCGTGTACTTCGTCGCTGGCCGGAACACGGGCTTCGCGATCTACTTCCTGCCGGGGATGGCGGCGCTGGTGCTCTGCCTGGCGCGGCGGACGCAGCAGCCGCCGTGGGTGTGGCTGACGCTGGCGGGCGGGGTCGGCGCGGCGCTCGTGCTGCTCCTCTACATGCCCTTCACTTACAGCGGCGGGGGAGGACCGGTGGGCAACCGCTACTTCCTGGGCGTCTACCCGGTGTTCCTCTTCCTGACGCCCGCCCTGACCCGCCCCTGGGCGGGGGTGGCCACCGCCGCCCTGAGCGGCCTGTTCGTCGCGCCCATCCTGAGCAACCTGTTCTTCGCGTCCTTCCATCCGGCCGAGCACACGAAGAGCGGCCTCTTCCGGGTCCTGCCCATCGAGCGGTCGCTCGTGAACGACCTGCCCGTGAACGTCACCCCGGCCCGGTCCCGTCAGCCGCTCGGCGGCGTCCCGCCCATCCGGGCGTATTTCATGGACGACAACGTCTACGACCGCGAGGGCGACGCCTTCTGGGTCCGCGGCGAAAGCCGGGCCGACGTCATGCTGCGGGCGCCGGCGCCGCTCGAGGTGACCGCCGACGGCGAACGGCCGCGGGCGCTCCGGGTGCCTCGCCTCGAAGTGACCCTCGAGACCGGGGCCCGGGCCAACCGCGTGACGATCGCCACCGGCGCGGCGACCGAGGTCGTGGAGATCCCCGCGCACGACGCGAGGACGGTGGTCGTGCCCATGGACGCGGGGCTGCCCTACAAGCCGTTTCCCGAGAATCCCACGAACTACGTCTACACCCTCTCCATCCGGAGCGAGACGGGCTTCATCCCCCTCTTCGAGGACGGGACCCGCGACAGCCGGTTCCTCGGGATCCGCGTCCGGCTCACGCCCCTCTACGAGTGACGACGGTGGGGAAGCGAGTCCTCGTCGTCACGTCCAGCCCGCCCTTCGCCGAGGGCGGGCACATGGTGATCGCGCGCGAGTTGGTGCGCGCCTGCCGCGCTGCTGGGCACCAGGCCGACGTGCTCGTCACCCCGCAGAACCGGTTCGGTCGCCAGGGCGCGGCCTACCTCGCCACGTGGCTCACCGACGTGGGCCTGGCGGCCGACGGCGGTCCGGTGGATCACGTCGTCAGCCTCCGCTACCCGTCGTACGCCGTCCGGCACCCGTCCCACACGTGCTGGCTGAACCACACGATGCGCGAGTACTACGACCTCTGGGGGCGCTTCTCGGCGGGGCTGTCGTGGAAGAACCGCGTCAAGGAGGGCCTGCGCCGCCGGGCCATCCATGCCGTCGACCGGCGGCTGCTCACGTCGAACGTCGGGCGGCTCCTGGCGCAGTCCACGACCGTGCAGGGGCGGCTCGCCCGGTGGGGCGGGCTCCGCGCCGACGTGCTGCACCCGCCGCCGCCCGCCCGTCCCTACCGGTGCGATCGGTACGGCGACTACGTCTTCGCCGTCTCGCGCCTCACCCCGCTCAAGCGGTTCGATCTCTTGCTGGAGGCGCTGGCGCACCCGGCGGCCGCCGGCGTCAAGGCCGTCATCGCCGGCGACGGCGAGTCCCGGGACGCGCTCCTCGCGCAGCGCCGCGCCCTCGGACTCGAGGACCGGGTGCAGTTCGTGGGCCGCCTGAGCGAGGACGCGCTCGTGGCGCATTACGCGGCCTGCCGCGCCGTGGCGTTCGTGCCGCACGACGAGGACTACGGGTTCGTCACCGCCGAGGCGTTCGCCGCGGGCAAGGCCGTCGTCACGTGTGCGGACAGCGGCGGGCCGACCGACCTCGTGAGCGACGGCGTGACCGGCCGCGTGGTGGCCCCGACGGCGGCCGCGATTGCCGGCGCCCTGGCCGAGCTGACGGGCGACCCGGCGCAGGCCGAGCGGCTCGGCGCGGCCGCGCTCGCGCGCGTTGCGGCGTTGACCTGGCCGATCACGGTGGAGGCGCTCCTGCATCCGGCCGGGCGCCCGCGACCCGCGGTGTAGACTGAATCGCGGGTCATGGCCTACCGAACGCCGCTCGAGGCGCGCATCGCGAAGCAGGTCACCCGGGCCATCACCGACTACGGACTGATCGAGGACGGCGATCGGGTGATGGTGGGGCTGTCCGGCGGCAAGGACAGCTGGGCGCTCCTGCAGATCCTGGACGTGCTCCGCCGCCGGGCGCCCATCGCCTTCAGCCTCGTCGCCGTCACGGTCGACTCCGGGTACGCCGACTACCGGCACGACCGGATCACGGAGGCCTGCCGGGCCCGGGGATGGGAGCTCGAGATTGCCCATACGTCGATTGGCGGCGTGATGGACGACATCCTCGACGCCGGCGACACGCCGTGCTCGCTCTGCGCGCGCCTGCGGCGCGGGGTGCTGTACCGGCTCGCCGACCAGGTGGGCGCCACGAAGATCGCGCTCGGCCACCACCTCGACGACGTCGTCGAGACGCTGCTGCTCAACGTCTTCTTCGCCGGCGCGCTCAAGGCCATGCCGGCGCGGCTCGTCTCCGACAACGGCCGGCACGTCGTCATCCGGCCCCTGATCTACACGACCGAGGCCGACGCTGCCGCCTACACGCACGAGTCGGAGCTGCCGGTGGTCGGCTGCTGCTGTCCGGCGTGCGGGGACCTCGGGCTGCAGCGGCAGCGCGTCAAGCGCCTCGTCCGCGATCTCGAGCGCGAGCATCCCCACGTGAAGTCGTCGATGCTGAAGGCGCTGACCAACGTCATGCCGCGGCACCTCCTCGACCGGCGTCTGGCGCCGGCCGGCGCCCCCGGCGGCCCCGGGCCCGACCCGGCCGAAGCGGCGCCGGAGGCCGTCGAGATCGTGGCGACGCTGGCCAGCCTGAGGACGCGGTCGTGAGCGCCCGGCGGTGCGCGCGCCCCGGCCTGGGGCGGCACGTGCCGGACCTGCCGGCGCCGGTGCGGGAGCTGGGCCGCTAGGTGCGGGCCGTGCTGCAGCGCGTGCGCGAGGCACGCGTGGTCGTGGATGGCCGGGTCGTGGGCGCCATCGGCCGCGGGATCCTGGCGCTCGTCGGCGTGGAGCGCGGCGACGGCCCGTCCGACGTCGCACACATTGCCGGCAAGATCCGCGATCTGCGCATCTTCGATGACGATGGCGGCGCCGATGGCCGGGTGCGCATGAATCGATCGGTGGGCGACGTCGGCGGCGGGGTCCTCGTGGTCTCGCAGTTCACGCTGGCCGCCGACTGCCGGAAGGGCCGCCGGCCGTCGTTCGACGGCGCCGCGCCTCCCGAGGAGGCGCGCCGCCTCTACGAGGACGTCGTGGCGGCGCTGCGCGCGGCCGGCCTGCCCGTGGAAACCGGCGAGTTCCAGGCCGACATGCGCGTGGCGCTGGAGAACGACGGTCCCGTGACCTTCGTGCTGGAGAGCCGGCGCGCGTGACCGCGCGGCGGCGAGGAGACCCTGTGAGCGACGGCAAGCGTATGTGGGCGGGATGGGCCGGGTGCGCGTGGATCGTGGTGCTGGCGCTGGCCGCGCCGGCGTCGGCCCAGCAGCGGCCGCTGGTCACCGAGGATCCCGCGACCGTGGGCGCCGGCCAGGTGCTCATCGAGGCCGGCTTCGACCGGGTCCGCGGCGCGACGTTCCCGCTGTCCGGGCTGCAGGGCGACCTGACATCGGTGCCGACGATCGGCATCAGCGTGGGCGTCGGGCCCATCGCCGAGATTCAGATCGACGGCAGTCCGTACCGCCGGCTGGACATCACCGGGCGGCGGCCCGCGCCGCTCTCCTCCATCCTGTCGTTCACGGGCGATCGGACCTCGGCGGTGGACGACGTGGTCATCGCGACGAAGCTCCGCTTCCTGAACGAGGGGCCGCGCCGGCCCGCCATCGGCATCCGGTTCGCGACGCGCCTGCCCAACGCGTCCAACGAGTCCGGCCTGGGCCAGGACACCACGGACTTCTTCGCCTCGTTCCTGATCGGGAAGTCGGTGGCCCGCGTGCGCTGGGTGGCCAACGCGGGCCTCGCCATCGTCGGCGATCCGGTGGTCGCGGCCCGGCAGGAAGACCTGCTCACCTTCGGCATGTCGCTCGCGGCCCGGCTCCGCTGGGGCCTCGAGGCCGTGACCGAGTACAACGGCCGCATGAACCTGGCCTCGTCCTCCCCCGTGCCCGGCACCGAGAATCGCGGCATCGCGCGCGCGGGTCTCCGGCTGTCGCACCGCGCGCTCCGGTTCGACGCGGCGGCGCTCATCGGGGCCACCTCGAACGATCCGGACCTCGGCGTCACGACCGGGCTCACCTGGACCTTCCGCGCGTTCCGCATGCCATGACCATCACCAAGGCCCACGCTTACGGCAACGACTTCCTCTTCGTCACCGGCGACCAGGCCGCCGGCGCCGATCCCGCCGCGCTCGCGCGCAGGCTCTGCGCCCGTCACACCGGCGTGGGCGGCGATGGGCTGATCCTCTACGCGTTCATCGACGGGGGCGCCACGATGCGGCTCATCAACGCGGACGGTAGCCCGTCGGAGCTCTCCGGCAACGGGCTCCGGTGCCTGGCCGCGCTCGTCGCGCGCGACCGCGAGCGGCGCGGGGGGGCGGACGCCGGCGCCACGCGCGTCGTCTGCCAGACCGACGCGGGCGAGCGCACCCTGACGCTGATGTCGCGGACCGACCGGCGCTACCTGTTCCAGGCCGCCATGGGCCAGCCCACGGACCTGCGGCAGGAGACGCTGGACGCGGCGGGCGAGTCCCTGGTCGTCGCGACGCTCGGCATCGGCAACCCGCAGTGCGTGGCGCTGCTGCCGGCGCTGCCGGATCCGGCCCGCTTCGCCCGACTCGGGCCGGCGCTCTCCACGCACCGGCGGTTCCCGGCCGGCACGAACGTGGAGTTCGCCGTCGTCGAGGCGCCCGACCGCGTGCGGATCCTCATCTGGGAACGCGGCGTCGGTCCCACCGAGGCGTCCGGCACGGGCGCGTGCGCCGCCGCGGTCTCGGCCATGCAGTTCGGCGGGGCGTCGCGCGACGTGGACGTGGTGGCGCCGGGCGGCAGCCAGCGCGTGGAATGGCGCGACGACGGCGTGTTCCTGACCGGCTGGGCCGAGGTGCTCTTCGACGCGACCTGGACGCCCTGAACGCGGCATCTGCCGCGCCGGCCCCGCGCGCCGATCGCGGGGAGTGCCACCTCTCCGGCGCCGCCGGCGCGCCGCGGCCGGCGTGGAGCCGCGACCGGCCCCCGCCGGCGATGGCATGGCGTTCGCTCCCCGGCGGAGCCGTGGACGCCTCCCCGCCCCCGCGCACCGGCATCGCCAGCCTGGCGCCGTCCGAGCGCCCGCGGGAGCGGCTGTACCGCCTCGGCCCGGCCGTCCTGGGAGATCGGGAACTCGTCGCGGTCGTCCTCGGCGCCGGCGTCCGGCAGCGCGATGCCCTCAGCGTGGCCGCGGCGCTCCTGGCCGAGGCCGGCGGCCTGGCCGGCCTGGCGCGCGCCGTGCCGGCGCAGCTGGCCCGGGTCGCCGGGGTCGGGCCGTCGCGGGCCCTCAGGATCGTCGCGGCGCTGGAACTCGGGCGGCGGGCGGTCTCGGCGCCGCGCGTCGAGCGCCCGCGCCTGGCCACGCCGTCGGCGGCCGCCGCCTATCTGCTGCCCGAGCACAGCGGCCACCGGGAGGAACGCTTCGGGGCGGTGCTGCTCGACACCCGGCACCGGGTGCTGCGCGTCGTCCCGCTCACGACCGGGACCCTCGATGCGAGCCTCGTCCATCCGCGGGAGGTCTTCCGGGCGGCGGCCGAGCACTCGGCCGCGGCGGTCCTGGTGTTCCACAACCATCCGTCCGGCGACCCCACGCCGAGCAGCGAGGATCTGCAGCTCACGCGGCGCCTCGTGGCGGCGGGCGAGCTCATGGGCATCGGCGTGGTCGACCACGTGGTGCTCGGGCACGGCTGCTGGCAGAGCCTGCGCGACGGCTGGCCGGCGCTCTTTCGGCCCTGAGCCCGGCGCGGATCGCCCGGTTTGGAGTACGCTGGGGGTTTCCAACCCCGGCGGACGCCGTGAAGATTCTGTACTTCGACTGCTTTGCCGGCGCGGCCGGCGACATGATTCTCGGCGCCCTGCTGGATCTGGGCGTGCCGTTCGACGAGCTCCGGCGCGCGCTCGGGTCCCTGGCCGTGGAGGGCTACACGGTCTCGGCGGACCGCGTCATGAAGCAGGGGCTGGCGTCGATGAAGTTCCGCGTGCACGAGCAGGCCGCGGTCGCCGCCGGGGCGGCGCCCGGCGGCGAGCCGCCCGCCGGCGGACCCGTGCCGCACCGCCACTACCACCTGAAGCACATCCGTGCGGCCATCGACCGGTCCGCCCTCAGCGACGCCGGGAAGGCCCGCGCGAACGGCATGTTCACGCGGCTGGCGGAGGCCGAGGCCGCCGTCCACGGCACCTCGCTCGAGCGCGTGCACCTGCACGAGGTCGGCGCGATCGATTCCATCATCGACATCGTCGGGGCCGTGTTCGCGTTCGAGTGGCTGGGCGTCGACCGCGTGGTCGTGTCGCCGATGAACGTCGGCGGCGGCATGGTGCGCTCGGCGCACGGCGTGTTCCCGGTGCCGGCGCCCGCGACGGTCCGGCTGCTGGGGCCGGCGCCGGTCTATTCGAGCGGCGTGCCGCTCGAGACGCTCACGCCCACCGGCGCGCTGGTGCTCACGGAGTACGCCGCCGCCTACGGCCCCATGCCGGCCATGCGGGTTTCGGCCGTCGGCTACGGCGCGGGCGACCGCGAACTGCCCGAGACCCCGAACGTACTCCGTGCCGTGCTCGGCGAGGCGTCCGCGTCCGCGCCCGCGATGCGGGTGACGGTCATGGCGTGCGAGATCGACGACATGAACCCCCAGATCTTCGGCGTGCTCATGGACCGGCTCCTCGAGGCCGGCGCGCTGGAGGTGTACTACCAGCCGGTGCAGATGAAGAAGAACCGGCCGGGCACGCTCATGACCGTGGTGAGCCGGCCCGAGGATCGCGAGCGGCTGGCCGACCTGGTGTTCGCCGAGACCACGACGATCGGCGTGCGCTACCAGACCATGGAGCGCGACTGTCTCGATCGCGAGACCGCGCGCGTCGCCACGCCGTGGGGCGACGTCAGCGTGAAGGTGGCCCGGCGCGCCGGCCGGATCCTGAACGCCCAGCCGGAATTCGACGACGTCGCGCGGCTGGCCGCCGCCCACGGCGTCCCGGTCAAGGACGTCCACGCCCAGGCCGTGAAGGCCTGGCTCGAACGAAAGGCGTGATCGGATCGCACGCCAGGCCTGCGTGGTCCCCGGTCCCCGGTCCCTATGCGTTACTTCCTGACAACCGCCATCGACTACGTGAACAGCCGGCCGCACCTCGGCACGGCGTACGAGAAGATCACGGCCGACGTCATCGCGCGCTACCACCGCCTCAAGGGAGACGACACGTTCTTCCTGATGGGGAACGACGAGCACAGCCAGAACGTGTTCAAGCGCGCGCAGGAACAGGGCAAGGATCCGCTCGCCTACTGCGACGAGATGGAACGGGCCTTCCGCCAGACCTGGGAAGGCCTCGACATCTCGTTCGACGATTTCATCCGGACCACGGACCGCCGACGGCACTTCCCGGCCGTCCGGGCCATGGCGCAGGCGTGCTTCGACAACGGGGACATCTACGAGGGCACCTACGAGGGCCACTACTGCGTCGGCTGCGAGGAGTTCAAGCCGGAGAAGGATCTCGTCGACGGGCAGTGCCCGATCCACAAGACGACCCCGGAGTGGATCCGAGAGAAGAACTGGTTCTTCCGGCTCTCGAAGTACCAGCAGCCCCTGCTGGACCACTACGCCGCGCACCCGTCCTTCGTCGAGCCCGAGATCCGGCGCAACGAGATCCTCCGCTTCGTCGAGGGCGGCCTCGAGGATCTCTCGATCAGCCGCGCCGGGCAGTCGTGGGGCATCCCGCTGCCGTTCGACGAGCGAAGCGTCGTGTACGTCTGGTTCGACGCCCTCATCAACTACGCGGCGGCGGTCGGCTACGGCTGGGACGACGAGCGGTTCGCGACGGACTGGCCGGCGAGCCTGCACATCGTCGGCAAGGACATCACGCGCTTCCACTGCGTCATCTGGCCGGCCATGCTCATGAGCGCCGGCGTGCCGCTGCCGCGCCAGGTGTTCGGGCACGGCTGGGTGTTCTTCAAGGGCGAGCGGATGAGCAAGTCGCTCGGCAACATCGTCGATCCGCTCGACGCCGCGAAGCGGTTCGGACCGGATCCGCTGCGGCTGTACCTGACGAAGGAAGTGCCCTACGGCGGCGACGGCGACTTCACCTGGGAGCGCTTCGAGGAGAAGTACAACGCCGACCTCGCCAACAACCTCGGCAACCTCGTGAACCGCGTGGCGTCGATGTCCGAACGCTACCGCAGCGGGCGGCTCGAGGCGTCGGCGCCGCGATCGTCCGCCCTGACGGCGGCCGCCGAGCAGGCGGCGTCGGCCTACCGGGAGGCGATGGACCGCCTGGCCCTGCACGAGGCGACCGCCGCGGCCTTCCGGCTCGTCAGCGCGACCAACGAGTTCGTCGCGGCGAGCCAGCCGTGGAGCATGGCGAAGGACCCGGCGCAGGAGGCGGCGCTGACGGGCGTGCTGTACGATGCCGCCGAAGCCGTCCGGATCGCGGCCGTCCTGCTGCGCCCCGTCATGCCCCGGTCCGCCGACGAGATTCTGCGGCGGATGGGCGACGCCCGCGCGGTGGAGTTCGTGCGGCTCGAGGACGCGGCCTGGCAGAGCGGCCGCCCGAAACAGATCGTCAATGCCGGGGCCCTGTGGCCCCGGATCGAGGACAAGGGAGCGATTGTCGTGAGCGAGACCCCTACGCCAGCACCTGATCCGGCTCCGGCCCCGGCGGCAGCGCCTGCGCCGGCCACGCCTGCCGCCAACGCCCCGGACGCGACGGCCGCGCCCGCCGCGGCCCCCGCGACCCCCGCGACCCCCCACATCACCATCGACGACTTCATGAAGGTGGAGCTCCGGACGGCGAAGATTCTGGCGGCCGAGCGGCTGCCGAAGTCCAAGAAGCTCCTGAAGCTCACGGTGGACGCCGGCGACGCGGCGCCCCGGACGATCCTGGCCGGGATCGCCGAGAGCTACGAGCCGGAGGCTGTCGTCGGCCGCGCCGTCGTCATCGTCGCCAACCTGGCGCCCCGCCCGATGATGGGCCTCGTCTCGGAAGGCATGGTCCTGGCGGCCAGCACCGACGGCGGCCCCGCCATGCTCGTGAACCCCGAGCCCGCGCTGCCCGGCACCCGCGTCCGGTGACGCGCGTGGCTGGGCGCGCCAGAGGGTAGGGCGCCAGGGACCGAGAAACGGCGGCGTGACAGCGTGTCTCCCCGGTCCCTGGTCCCTAGTCCCTGGTCCCTACTCGCTTCTCCCTGATCGATTCCCACTGCCATCTCGCCGGCGAGGAGTTCGCCGCCGACCTCGATGCCGTGCTCGAGCGCGCGTCGGCGGCCGGCGTGGAGCGCCTGCTCGTCATCGTGGCCGCGGAGGACGACGCCGAGTGGGGCCGGGCCGCGGCGCTGGCCGCCCGTGACGGGCGCATCCAGCTGGCCACCGGCGTGCACCCGCACCACGCGCACCTGTTCGCGGCCGATCCGGAGGAGGCCGCCCGCCTCGTGGCGCGCCGTCTCGATCAGGGCCCGCCCGTGGTCGCGATCGGGGAGATCGGCCTCGATTACCACTACACCTTCTCGCCGCCGGAGGTGCAGCAGGCGGTCTTCCGTGCGCAGCTCGCCCTGGCCCGCGCCCGCGGCCTGCCCGTGGCCATCCACACGCGGGAGGCCGAGGCCGACACGCTGGCCCTGATCGACGAGGCCCGTGCCGCGGGACCGCTGGGGGGCGTCTTCCATTGCTTCACGGGCGATGCGGCCGCGGCCGGGCGCGCCCTGGCGACGGGCTTCTACCTGTCCTTCTCGGGCATCCTGACGTTCCCCCGGGCCGTCGAGCTCCGGGAGGCGCTCCGGGCCACGCCCCTGGACCGGGTGCTCCTGGAAACGGATGCCCCGTACCTGGCGCCGGTCCCGCACCGGGGGGGGCGCAACGAGCCGGCCTTCGTTGCGGTCACGGCCGCGGTGGCGGCGAAGGAGCGCGGTGTCACGCCGGCGGATCTGGCCGGCGCCGTCCACAGCAACTACCAGGCCCTGTTCGGGGCGTGACGCTCGCAAACTGCCGTAGCGCAAGCACTAAGCACGTCACCGCGTTGACACCGGCCCGAGCGCTATGGTCGAATTGTGCGGCTCACGTCCCGCCGTGCCGAAGACGACCCTCGACCTCCTCCAGCTGTTCGAACCCGTGCGCGACGACCTCGTCGAGGTCGAGCGCGAATACCTGCGTCAAGTCGAGTCGAAGGTCGGGGTGATCCCCGAGATCGGGGCCTACATCCAGAAGAGCGGCGGCAAGCGCGTCCGCCCGGCCCTGCTCCTGATGGCCTCCCGGCTGTGCGGCTACGTCGGCCCGCGGGCGGTGCTCAATGCCGCGGTCGTGGAGTTCATCCACACCGCCACGCTCGTCCACGACGACATCATCGACGACGCCGAGACCCGGCGCGGCCAGAAGGCCGTGCATTCGCGCTGGGGCAACGACGTCACCGTGCTGGCCGGGGACTTCCTCTACATCAAGTCGATGGCGATGGCGCTCACGCAGGACACGCTCGACGTGGTCCGCCTGCTGTGCGACATCACGCTGCGCATGATCGAGGGCGAGATCTACCAGCTGACGAAGAACGGCGACGTGGACATCACCGAGGACGAGCACTTCGACATCATCCGGCGCAAGACGGCGCACCTCTTCGGCGGCTGCGCCGAGATCGGCGCCATGCTGGGAGACGCGGGGCTCGAGAAGCGCGTCGCGCTCCGCGAATACGGCTTCAACCTCGGCGTGCTCTTCCAGCTCGTGGACGATCAGCTGGACTTCACGGGCGAAGCCGAGGCGCTGGGGAAGCCGGTGGGCGGGGACCTGCTCGAAGGCAAGATGACCCTGCCGCTCATCCACCTGCGCGACAACGGCGGGCCGGACGCGGTGGCCCTGATCCGGCGCATCGTGGCCGAGCGGCACGCGTCGCCCGAGGACTGGGCGCGCATCCGCCACCTGCTCGCCGAGCACCGGTCGCTGGAGTACGCGCAGGCCCGCGCGCGCACGTTCGGCGAGACGGCCATCCGCCACCTGGCGGTGTTCCCGGATCGGCCCGAGCGCGAGGCCCTCATCGCGCTGGCCGAGTTCGTCATCGCCCGCGATCGCTGATCCGGTCGCGGCCCGCCGAGGCCCTGCCGTGCCCGTCACGCCCGCCCAGCGCGCTGCCGATCTCCGCCGTGAGATCCGGCGCCACGAAGAGCTCTACTACATCGCCAACGCGCCCGAGATCTCGGACCAGCAGTTCGACGCCCTCCTGCGCGAGCTGCAGGCGCTCGAGGCGGCGCACCCCGAGCTGGTGGTTCCCGAATCGCCCACGCAGCGCGTCAGCGGGCGGCCGGCCGAGGGATTCGCGACGGTGGCGCACGCGGCGCCGATGCTCAGCCTGGACAACGCCTACAACGAGGCGGAGCTCCGCGCGTTCGACGAGCGCGTGCGCAAGGGACTGGGCGGGGAGGGCCCCGTCACCTACGTGGCCGAACTGAAGGTGGACGGCCTGAGCATCGCCCTCACCTACGAGGACGGCCGGCTCGTGCGGGGCGCGACGCGCGGCGACGGCGTCCTCGGCGAGGACGTCACCGCGAACGTGCGGACGATCCGGGCGCTGCCGCTCGCCCTTCGGGGCACGCCGCCGGCGCGCCTGGAGGTGCGGGGCGAGGTCTACCTCCCGAAGGCGGCCTTCGAGCGCACCAACCGCGAGCGGGCCGCGGCCGGCGAACCGCTCTTCGCCAACCCGCGCAACACCGCGGCCGGGGCGATGCGCAATCTCGACGCCGCCCACGTCGCCACGCGCGGGCTGATGGCGTGGACCTACCAGGTCGTGGCCGATCCCGCCGCGGTGCCGGCATCCCACGACGCCCTGCTCGAGGCGCTGGCGGCCTGGGGACTGCCGGTGGAGCCCGACTGGGAGGTCTGCCGCGGCATCGACGCCGTGTGGGCGTACTGCCAGCGCTGGGCCGAGGCCCGCAAGGACCTTCCGTTCGAGACCGACGGCGTCGTGGTGAAGGTGAACGACTTCGCGGAGCGCGAGCGGCTCGGCATGACGAGCAAGTTCCCGCGGTGGGCGCTGGCGTTCAAGTTCCCGGCCGAGCGGGTGACGACGGTGCTGCGCGAGATCCGCGTCAACGTGGGCCGCACCGGCGCGGCCACGCCATACGCCGTCCTGGAGCCCGTGTTCGTTGCCGGATCCACCGTGTCGATGGCGACCCTGCACAACGCCGACGACATCGCGCGCAAGGACATCCGCGAGGGCGACACCGTGGTCGTCGAGAAGGCGGGCGACGTCATCCCGCGCGTCGTCGGGCCGGTGGTGGCCGACGGCGCCGCGCGGCAGGCGCCGTGGGTGATGCCCGCCGACTGCCCCGTGTGCGGCAGCCCGCTGCACCGCGACGAGGACGAAGTCGTGTGGCGGTGCGGGAACGTCAGCTGTCCGGCCCGCCTCCGGCGAAGCCTGGAGCACTACGCCTCGCGCGGCGCCATGAACATCGAGGGGCTCGGCGAGGCGCTGGTCGACCAGCTCGTGACGGCGGGGCTGGTCCGCGACGTGGCGGACCTGTACGCGCTCACGGCCGGGCAGCTGGAGGCGCTCGAGCGGATGGGGAAGAAGTCCACCGCCAACCTGCTGGCCGAGATCGAGCGGTCCAAGGGCAACGACGTCTGGCGGCTGCTGTACGGTCTGGGCATCCGCCACGTGGGGGAGCGCGTCGCGCAGGTGCTGGCCCGCCACCTCGGGTCGATCGCCACGCTGGCGCAGCAGACCGTCGAGTCGCTGCAGCTCGTGCCCGAGGTGGGGCCGATCCTGGCGGCGGCGATCGTCGAGTGGTTCTCCGACCCGTCGAACCGGGCGCTCGTGGACAAGCTGGAGCGCGTCGGCGTGCGGACCAGCGGGCCGGTGACCGCCCAGCTGGCCGCCGAGGGACCGCTGGCCGGCAAGACCTTCGTGCTCACCGGGACGCTCGAGGCGATGAGCCGTGACGAGGCCGCGCAGCGGATCGAGGCGCTGGGCGGCCGGGTGTCCGGATCGGTCAGCAAGAAGACGAGCTACCTCGTGCTCGGCGCGGACCCGGGCAGCAAGGCGGAGAAGGCGCGCCAGCTCGGGGTGGCGACGCTCGGGGAGGCGGAGTTCCTGGCGCTTATAATGGCCACATGACGCGGGGCTTCGCGAGCCTCTTCGCGGCGTTCGCGGCGGTCGTGGGGCTGCTGGTGGGCGTGACGATCGCCGGCGGTATCGCCTCGAGCCGCGTCGCGCCCGCCCCGGCGGCCTCGCCCGCGCCCGCGACGGCGCCCGCGCGCGTCGATCCCCCGCCGGCACGGCTCGCCACCGTCGCGGTGTCCACCAGCTTCGCCGACGTGGCCGAGCGCGCGAATCCCGCCGTCGTGAGCATCGATGTCGCGTCGCGCGCGCGTCGACGATCCGGCGGCGCCAGTCCGTCCGACGACCCCGGATTCGGCGCCCGGCGCCCGGAAACGCCGCGCCGCGGCACGGGCACCGGCTTCATCGTGGATCCGTCGGGACTCATCGTCACCAACCAGCATGTCGTGGACCTGGCCGAGCGGGTCATGGTGAAGCTCGGCGACGGCCGCACGTTCCGGGCGTCCGTGGTCGGCGCCGACGCCGACATCGATCTGGCGGTCCTCAAGGTGGACGCCGGGGTGCCGCTGCCGGCGCTCGCGCTGGGCGATTCCGAACGCGTGCGGGTGGGGGAGTGGGTGTGCGCCATCGGCAATCCCTTCGCCTACGAACACACCGTGACGGTCGGCGTCGTCAGCTTCGTCGGGCGGAAGCTGTTCGACCAGAGCCTCGACCAGTACATCCAGACCGACGCCGCCATCAGCTTCGGGAACAGCGGCGGTCCGCTGCTCAACACGGCCGGTGAGGTGATCGGCGTGAACACGGCCGTCAGCCGGCAGTCGACCAACATCGGGTTCGCCCTGCCCGTGAACCACGTCAAGGAAGCGCTGCCGCAGCTGGTCGCCACGGGCCGGGTCGCCCGGGGCTACCTGGGCGTGGCCCTGCGCGCGGTCGACCAGGACGTCCAGCGGGCCCTGGGCCTCGGCGAGACCACGGGCGCCATCGTCGAGGACGTCACGCCGGGATCGCCCGCCGAGCGCGCGGGCCTGCGGCCGTACGACGTCATCACCGGCATCGACGGGCAGGCGGTCGACGGCGACGACGCCACGATCCGGATGGTGTCCCGAGGCGTGCCGGGCCAGGCCGCGCGCGTGGAGTACCAGCGCGACGGGCGGCGTCACGAGGTGGCGCTCAAGCTGGCCGAGCGCCCGCCGCGCGCCTCGCCCTCCGCGTCGGCGGCCCCGCCGCGTCCGGCGGCCGACCTGCCGCCCGAACTCGGCCTCACGCTGATCGAGGTGCACCCCGGGAACGCCCGACGCTACGACGTGCCCGACGGGATGACAGGCCTCCTCGTGCAGCGCGTCGAGCCCGTGAGCGCCGCCGCGGAGGCCGGTCTCGAGCGGGGGCAGATCGTCCTGCACGTCAATCGCCGTCCGGTCGACACGATCGCCGCCCTGCGGCGGCTGGTGGACCGCGCCCAGCCAGGTGACCCGCTGGCCCTCCTGCTGTACGATCCCGGCATGCGGCAGCGGCTCCTGCGCATCGTGCGCGTCGAGCCCCGCTAGCCGTTCCGCCCGCAGCCCCCACCGATGACCCGAGCCGGATCTCCTGCCCGCATCCTCGTGATCGACGACGAGGCCGCCATACGCGACTCCCTGCGGATGATTCTCGAGTACCAGGGGTACTCGGTGATGACGGCCGCCACCGGCGACGAGGGCGCGGCCCTCGTCGAGCGCGAAGCGCCCGACCTCGTGTTCCTCGACATCAAGATGCCGGGGATGGACGGCCTCGAGGTCCTGCAGCGACTGACGCACCTGACCGAGGTCACGCCGATCGTGGTGATGTCGGGGCACGCCACGATCAGCACGGCCGTGGAGGCCACGCGCCTGGGGGCCTTCGATTTCGTGGAGAAGCCGCTCGAGACCGAGCGCCTGCTCGTCATCGTGCGCAACGCCGTGGACTCCCGGCGCCTCCGCGCCGAGAACCGGACGCTGCGCCGCGACCAGGAGAAGCGCCACCAGATCGTGGGAGACAGCACGGGGCTGACCGCGGTGCGGGCCGCGGTCCAGAAGGCCGCCCCGACCAGCGCGACCGTGCTCATCTGGGGCGAGAGCGGCGTCGGGAAGGAGCTCGTGGCGCGGGCGGTCCACCGCGAGAGCCTGCGCCGCGACGGCCCGTTCGTGCAGGTCAACTGCGCCGCGATTCCAGACGACCTCATCGAGTCCGAGCTCTTCGGGCATGAGAAGGGGTCGTTCACGGGCGCGAGCGACCGGCAGATCGGCAAGTTCGAGCAGGCCGACAAGGGCACGATCTTCCTCGACGAGATCGGGGACATGAGCCTGAAGACCCAGGCTAAGGTGCTCCGCGTGCTGCAGGAGCAGGAGCTCGAACGCCTGGGCTCGAATCGCCTCATCAAGGTGGACGTCCGCGTGATCGCGGCGACCAACAAGGACCTCGAGCAGGAGATCACGAAGGGCACCTTTCGCGAGGATCTCTACTACCGCCTGAACGTGGTGCCCATCTGGGTGCCGCCACTCCGGGAGCGGCGCGACGACATCCCCGTGCTCGTCCGCCACTTCGCCGACACCTTCGCCCGCGAGAACAACTTCCGGCGCAAGACCTTCACGGCGGCGGCCATGGAGCGGCTGAAGGCGCACCCGTGGCGCGGCAACATCCGCGAGCTGCGGAACACCGTCGAGCGCCTGGTCATCATGTCCAACGCCGAGGTGATCGACGCGGCCGATCTGCCGCTGTCGGACGCCGGTCCGCGCGTTGACCAGACGGCGCCCGCCTCCGATAATGGTTGGATGCACGCGCCGACGCTGCACGAGTTCAAGGCGAACTCGGAGCGGGCGTACCTGGTGGCGAAGCTGCGCGAGAACGGCTGGAACATCTCGAAGACGGCCGAGGTCATCGACACGCCGCGCAGCAATCTCTACAAGAAGCTGGAGCAGTACCGCATTTCACAGGAGACCGACGGATAGGGAACCGCCGCAGTGATCCGGATGACCGCCGCGCGACGGGTGGCCCGCAAGGGCCATCCCACCGGGGAGGAAAGTCCGAACTCCAGAGGGCAGTGCGCCGGGTAACACCCGGGTGGGGCGACCCAACGGACAGTGGCACAGAAAACATACCGCCTTCCGTCGCTCGCCCGGGTCACACCGGGTGAGCGGAGGGGGGTAAGGGTGAAAAGGTGCGGTAAGAGCGCACCGCGCGCCTGGTAACAGGCGTGGCAGGCAAAACCCCGCACGGAGCAAGACCAAATAGGGGCGCGCTGGCTTCGGCCAATCGAACGGCCCGTTCGATCGACGTGTCCGGGTAGGTCGCTGGAGCCCGCCAGTAATGGCGGGCCTAGAGGAATGGTCATCCCGCCGGAGCCGGTCGGCCGCAAGGCCGCCGGCGACGGTGGACAGAATTCGGCTTACAGGGTCACTGCGGCCCTTTCGATTCGGTTACGAGGCTTCCCCACATGCGTCATCGAGTGTTCTGGCCCGCCACCGTCATCGTGGCCCTCGTCGTCGCGGCCTCGCTGGCCGTCTCCGACGCCCAGGCGCCGCAGCCCCAGGCGCCCGGACGGCCGGGCGGGGGGCAGGGCGGCCTGCGCGGGCGGCCGGGCGACGGACGGACGCCGGAGTTCCCCGAGCCCACCATCACCGAGTACAAGCCGCGGAGCACGCTGAAGACGGCCGTCCACATGGTGCCGCGCGCCAAGTTCCCGGTGATCGACATCCACAGCCACCAGCCGGCGCCGATCTCGGACGAGCAGTTCGCCCGGATCATCCCGGGCATGGACGCCAACAACCTGCGCGTGCTCGTCAACGCGAGCGGCACGCAGGGCGATCGTCTCGTGCGCGCGATCGCGGCGCTCCAGGGCAGCCGGTTCACGGGCCGGATGGTCCAGTTCACGGACATCGACTTCCGCAACGTCGGTCCCGGCTGGGCCGCCAAGGCGGTCGCGCAGCTGGAGGCCGACAAGAAGGCGGGCGCCCTCGGTATCGGCGAGATCTCGAAGGCCTTCGGCCTGCGCATCCGCAAGGCCGATGGCAGCCGCCTGACCATCGACGATCCGGAGCTCGATCCCGTGTGGGAGGCGGCCGGCCGGCTGGGCCTGCCGGTGCTCATCCACACGGCCGAACCCCAGGAGTTCTTCGAGCCCATCGACTTCCAGAACGAGCGGTGGCTGGAGCTCGCGCTCTACCGCGATCGGCGCTATCCGAAGGGCGAGTTCCCGCGATTCGAGGAACTGATCGCTGAGCGCAACCGGATGTTCAAGAAGCATCCGAAGACGACCTTCATCGCCGCGCACTTCGCCTACCACGCCAACGATCTGGCCCGCATGGCGGCGCTCTTCGACGAGATGCCGAACGTGTATACCGAGGTGGGGGCGATCCTCGCCGAGCTCGGACGCCAGCCGCGCGCCGCCCGGGAGTTCTTCGTCAAGTACCAGGACCGCATCCTGTTCGGGAAGGACAGCTACCAGCCCGACGAGTTCCCCTACTACTGGCGGGTCTTCGAGACCAACGACGAGTACTTCGATTACTACCGCGGCTACCACGCGTTCTGGAAGCTGTACGGCATGGGGCTGCCGGACGAGGTCTTGAAGAAGCTCTATTACAAGAACGCGCTGAAGCTGGTGCCCGGCCTCCCGGCCGACGGCTGGCCGCAGTAGGCGGCCGACGCGCGCCCGGGGCGCGGGCGGGTCAGGCCCGGCCCGAGGACTCCCACCGCCAGGCGTCGCGCCACATGTCCTCGATCGTGCGGCGGGAACGCCAGCCGAGGAGCTCGGCGGCCAGCGACGCGTCGGCGTAGCTCTCGACGATGTCGCCGGGCCGCCGGGGCGCCACCTTGAAGGGCACGGGCCGTCCGATGGCGCGCTCGGCCGCCTTGATGCACTCGAAGACCGACACGCCGCGCCCGGTGCCGACGTTGATCGGCCGGAAGCCCGTGAGGTCCGCGCGGGGGCGAAGCGCCGCGACGTGCGCCTGGGCCAGATCCACGACATGGATGAAGTCGCGCACGCCCGACCCATCGGCCGTGGGGTAGTCGTCGCCGAAGACGTCCACGTGCGGCCGGGCGCCCGCGGCGGCCTGCAGGATGTAGGGCGCGAGGTTCTGGGGAATGCCGACCGGCGCCTCCCCGAGCGCGCCGGACGGGTGCGCGCCGATCGGATTGAAGTAGCGAAGGGCCACCATCCGCCACGCGCCGTCCGACCGGGCCAGGTCGCGCATGATCTCCTCGAGCATGAGCTTGCTGCGGCCGTACGGGTGCGTCGGCTCGCACGGGTGGGTCTCGGTGACCGGCAGGAACCGGGCATCGCCGTACACGGCGGCGGTCGACGAGAAGACCAGGCGGCGCACGCCGTGCCGCGTCATGGCCCGGAGCAGGCACAGGCCGCCGTGGACGTTGCAGTCGTAGTATTCGAGCGGCTTCTGCAGCGACTCGAGCGGCGACTTCATGGCCGCCAGGTGGACGACGGCCGCGAGTGGAGCCGCCGCGAACGCCGTGTCCAGCAGCGCTTCGTCCCGGAGGTCGGCCTGGACGAAGCCGAGCGGCTGGCCCGTGACCGCCCGCACGCGATCGAGGGCGCTCGCCGAGCCGGTGGACAGGTTGTCGACCACCGTGACGTCGTAGCCGGCGGCGAGGAGCTCCACCGCGACGTGAGAGCCGATATACCCGGCGCCGCCGGTGACGAGGACGCGTTCCTTCATGGCGATATGGGCGTCGCGTCCGCGCCTACAGGGTGACGACGCGAACGCCCGCGGGCAGGCGCAGGCGCTGGGCGGCGTTCCGCAGGTCGAACACCACCCGGGCGGAGGCGACCAGCGACTGCAGGTCGAGCGACTTGTGGTCGGTCAGGATGATGACGAGGTCGCGGTCCGCGACGCCGTCACCCGCGGCCGACTGGAGCCGCGTACCGCCGACGATCAGTTCGGGGACGTGCGGGTCGACGTAGGTCACCCGGGCGCCGAGCCTGAGGAGCTCGCCGATGATGGCGACGGCCGGGGAGTCCTGGACGACCCCGACGTCGCTCTTGTAGGCCACGCCGGCGACGAGGATGTTCGCGCCCGCGACCGGCCGCGAGTCGTCGTTCAGGAGGTCGATGGCGCGCGAGACGACCCAGCCCGGCATCGTCCGGTTGATCTCGTCGGCCGCCCGGAAGAGCTTGTCGTCGAGGCCGATCGAGCGGGTCTTCCAGGTGAGTTCCAGGCCCCCGTCGCCCAGCCCGCCGGCCGCCAGGCCGGGGCCGGGCTCGAAGGCCATGAAGCCGAACGGCTTGGTCGAGGCCGCGCCGATGACCTCGCGGGTGCTCACGCCGATGGCGTGGCAGGCCTTGGCGAGCTCGTTCGCCATGGCGACGTTGACGACGCGGAACTCCGTCTCGAGCGTCTTCACCATCTCGGCCGTCTCCACCGACGACACGGGCACGAGCGTGTCCACGGCGGTGCCGTACAGGGCGCTCGCGACGGCCAGGCAATCCGGCGTCATGCCGGCGAGGACGCGCGGCGTGTTCCTGACGCGCCAGGCCGAGTCGGCCGGGGCGATGCGGGTGGGCGCCACGGCCAGGAACAGGTCCTCGCCGAAGCGGAGGCCCGCGCGCTCGAAGATCGGAGCGAGGAGGCCGCGGGTGGTGCCGACCGCGGCGGTGGACTCCAGCACGACCAGTCGCACGCGGCCGGGATGGCGGGCCACCCGTTCGCACGCCTGAATGAGGGGCGACGCATCCGGGGTGCGCGTCTTCGTCTGGGCGATCTGCGGGCGGACGATGACGACGTCGGCGCCGTCGAGGGCGGCCTCGTCGCCCTGGCCGTCCGACGGTCCCAGGGCGGTGGTCGCGAATCCTTCCCCGGTGAACGCCGCGAGAGTGTCGTCGTCCTCGTGCCCGGAGCCGAGGACCACGACGCGCGCGGTCTTCGTCCGGCACATGCGGACGAGCGTGGCAGCGGCTGGGTTGTGCGTGTCCATCATCTGTTCACCGGCAGGCCGTCGGGCACCCTGCGCCGCAAGGCGGCGCGCTACACGGGGCGCCGGCTGACACGGCCTCCGTGTCGCGGAGCGCCGGGACGGCGCGCGGCCGGTACCAGGTGGACTGGGCGGCTCTCGGCGTCCGTGCCAAACCTCGGCATTTTACACCCGCGGCGCCGTGCAGGTCTGTCACACCGTCGTGCGTGCCGGCTCTGGCGCTGCGCGGACGGCGCGCGATCAGCGGACGACCGGTGGCGGCGGGGCGGCGGCGGCGAGGGCGAGATCCACCGTGCTGCCGTCCCCGTACACCGCGCGCACCGCGTCGTCCTGGATCGTCAGCGCCGACGCCACGCCCCGGTAGACCGACGCCAGCATGCCGGTGTCGATGAGGAACAGCGTGCCGCCGAGCCGCGCGCGCACGCGGAAGTCGGACGCGACCGTGTGGCCGACGACCAGGCGCGTGGCGTCCCACCGGCGGAGGAGGCCGGCCAGCGGCTCCGCCAGGGCCGCGTCGTCGGCCGTGGCGTACCCGCGATACCAGAGCGGGCCCTCGGCCGCGAGCAGCGACCACTGTCCGAGGCCGACGATCCCGGCGGCCTCCTTGACGAGATCGAGGTCCACGCCGTCCAGGTCGGGCTCGCGGTCCCTGGCACGCGCCTGCTCGATGAGACCGTTCACCCAGCGGACCTCGGCGGCGGCCACGCCCAGGACGTCTTCGAGGCGGAACCACGGCTCGATGAGCCGGGCGCGGCTGAGCCGCGCGACGAAGCGGTCGTAGCGGGCGATCTCGTCGCGGGCGGTCGCGTTGACCTCGTCGATCGACGCCGTGGTGTCCGGCGGCGCGCCGGCGTGCATGAACACCGTGCGGCCGACCTTGGCCGCCACCGGCAGGCCCCGAAGCCAGCGTCCGTCGCCGCCCTCCGGCCCCAGCGCGCGCCGGTAGGCGAGGCAGCCCGGCGGATACGCGGCCCTCCACGACGCTTCGGTGCGCGCCAGGCCGGGCGGCTGCTCGCCGGGACGGCGGCGGGCGCGCTCGCGGGCGAGCGTCTCGTAGGCGCGCCAGCCCTCCCGCTGCTCGGCGGCGGCCGCGTCCGGGTCGGCGAAGCTGGCGCAGATCTCGGGCGTCACGTCGCGCAGCTCGCCCAGGAGATTCATCACTTCGTGGTTGCCCAGGAGCGCCAGCACCCGGCCGCCCGATCGCGGCGCCTCGTCGGTGAGGCGGCGCAGCAGCGCGATGACGGGACGCACGCCCGCGCCGCGGTCCGTGACGTCGCCCGTCTGCACGAGCGTGGCGGTGCCTCCGGTCCAGTGGTCGCCGGCATCGACGAGTCCCGTGGCGCGCAGGATCGACCGGAGGCCGTCCACGCTGCCGTGCACGTCGCCGATCGCGACGACGCGCGCGGCGGCGGCCGGCTGGGCGACGGGGACGGCCGGCAGGAGCGCCGCCGCCACGAGCACCAGGACGAGCCCGGCGAGGCGCCGCATCAGATCTTCACTCCAGGAACACCCGGGCGGCGCCGCGCTCCTTCACGAGCTTCGCCACCGCCGTCCGCATGCGATCGCGGCGCGTCAGGATGGCCTGGCGCTCGTCGGCGCCGAGCCACGCGCCGAGGGCCTGGGTCAGGTCGGCGTCGGTGAGGGCGTCGATGCGCGTCCAGAGCCGCCGGTCGATCGTGTTCAGGGCGGCGATGCCGTCGAAGGAGAGGCGCGTGGTGAAGGCGCGGGAGTGATCGATCAGGAACAGGTGCCAGTCCGCGTCGTACAGCAGGTTGCCCTGGTTGCGGTCGATGTTGGCGATGAGCTGATCGAAGAGCTTCATCCGGCTCACCTGCCGCGACCACTCGGGTTCGGGACCGCGCGGCGGCGCCTTCATGTCCCAGCCGCTGGCGTGCTCGATCCAGAGGACGGCCGCACCCACCTTGCCGTCCATCGTGCGCTCGACCACCGGCGGGACCATGCCCAGATCCAGCAGGCGATCCAGCCGGTAAGCGGCGATCTCGGCCTTGTAGCTCTCCATGTAGCCGCCGCGCCGCTGCGGCGGCAGGGGCTTCCAGGCGAAGCGCGATGCCGGCCCGCCGGGCGCCAGCGTGGCGCGCTGCGGCTTCGTGACCCCGATCGGCACCGCCTCCACCCGGGTCACGCTGCCGGTGGCCAGGGCGTCCTCGAATGCGGGTTCCTGGCCGGTCCAGACGCGGGAGCAGGCCGCCGCCGCCGGGCGAGGGGCGGCCGTGGCCTGGGCCCACGCGCGCCCGGGCGCGGCGAGGCCGACGAGCGCGAGGCCCAGGGCCAGCCCGTGGAATCTGCGAGATGCGGGCGTCATGCGCGAGGAGTCGATCGTCGTCGACTCGCCCCTCGCCGTCAACGCCTGTTCCAGGGCGTAACGGCCGTTGCCGGCGCCGCGCCCGCGCGTGGACGCGGCACACGGCGGGGCGCCGCAACCGCGGTTGTCGGACGCGCGCCGGACGCCGCGTGTGCGCCGGTGTGCAGGACGCCGGCAAGTGGCTGGCCGCGCACGCCTTGGCGGCGCCGCCCGGCGAGGCGACGCGCCTTGCAGTGTGTCGGGCGTCCGCACGGGCGCCGGGTGCGTGGTGACCGCTGACCTCGGGTGTCCGCGTCCGGCGCGCCGTGCGCGACGTTCACCCACGACAAGGAGACACGCTCATGACTTCCACGCTGACCCGCACGACGCTGCTGCTTTCGCTCCTCTTCGCTCCGGCCGTTGCCTTCGGCGCGCCCACCCAGGACGCGCCGGCCCGGACGGCCGCCGCGCCCGTGAACCTCAACACCGCTTCGGCCGCCGAGCTCGAAGCGCTGCCGGGCATCGGCCCGCGCGCGGCGCAGCGGATCGTCGAGTACCGCACGAAGAACGGGGGATTCAAGAAGGTCGAGGACCTCATGAAGATCCAGGGCATCGGCGAGCGCAGCTTCCTGAAGCTGAAGCCGCTCGTGACCATCGGGGGCGGGCGGGATGCGAAGTCGCCGCAGTAGTCAGGCTGTGGAGCCGCGGGTGGCCGCCCGCGGCTCCCGCGCGGCCGCGTCAGGGCGCCACGCCTCGGGCTACTCGCTGGTCGAGGCCATCGTGGTGCTCGGGCTCGTGGGAGGCCTCGCGGCCATCGCCGTGCCGGTTCTCTCGCGCGCGCAGGACGCGGCGGAGGCGGCCTCCGCCGCGCATTACGTCGCGTCTCTCGTGGCCCGCGCCCGCTTCGACGCCGCGCGGCAGCAGCGGACCGTGGCGCTCCGCTTCCTCGCCACCACGCCGCCCTCGTTCGTGCGCGTCGTGGACGGCGACGGCGACGGAGTGACGGCCGCCGACATCGCGTCGGGCGTGGACCGCGTGAGCGGACCCGCGGATCGCCTCGAGGACCACTTCGGCCGGGCGCGCTTCGGCGTGTCCGGCGCGGTATCCGCGATCGGCGAGACGCGGACGCTCGGCGGGAGCGACGATCCCATCCGGTTCGGCGTGGCCCGCCAGATCAGCGTCAGCCCCCTCGGCTCGGCCACGAGCGGCACGGCCTACGTCACGAGCGAGGCGGGGGTGCAGTTCGCCGTTCGCATCGCCGGCGTGACCGGCCGTGCCCGGGTGCTGCGCTACGACCGCGGGCGGGGGACGTGGCAGCCGTATTGATACACCGGGACCGGCGCCGATCGGAGCGCGGACCTGCCGCGCGGATCGGCGTCGGCGACCTGGGGGTGCTGCGGCCAGGGGTCCACGTGCGGCTGGTGACCATCTCCGCCGTGGGCACGCTCGTGGAAACGGAGGTGCCCGTGCGGCCCGACATCCGGACCGAACTGACGCTCGACGGCCCGGGAGGACGGCGGTGGACGGTCAACGTGCGCGTCCTGCGGTGCTGGGTGGCGGCGATCGCGCCGATGCGCTACCAGGCCGCGATGGCCTTCGAGTCGGCCCTGGAGCGGGGTAGCGAGTAATCGCTACCCAATCGCCGGTTTCCGCTCAGGGTAGACGCTACCCGAGGCCGGAAGGCCGGAGATCGGACCACGGGCCGGCTTCCGGGAAATCGCGCGACATGGCCGTTGGCTGCGCGGTGTGGCATCGAGCTTGGTTACGGGGGAGCACACGGGGGAGGTCTCGCCGATGGACGATCGCCGAACGAACGAAGCGCACGTGCAGGTCGAGGGTCGCGGGCGCGACCGGCGCGACGGTCTCCACGCCGTCGTCCGCGCGCTGGCGACCCACCTCGTGTCGGGCGAGCCGCGGGTCCGGCTGGACGGCGTGCTCGAGTCCGGCCTGGCCCGGGCGCTCGGGGCGACCTGGCTGCGCACGGTGCATCACGACCAGCAGGGACGTCCGCCCGCGCCTCGCGGTGCGCGGGTCCTCAGCGCCGGCCCCGTGCCGGGCCAGCACGTGCTGTTCGAACTCGCGCTTCTCGACCGCCGGCTGGATGCGTGGGACGAGCAGCTCCTCGAAACCGCCGCGCACCTGCTGACCCTCGCCCAGGCCGCCGACCGGCAGTTCGTCCCTCGGGCCTCGACCAGCCGCGGCGGCGCGGGGGCGGCGCCGCTCATCGGCTCGAGCCTGCAGATGCGGGCGCTGCGCGACCGGATCGAGCGCGTCGCCGGCTCGAACTTCACGGTGCTCATCCAGGGCGAGAGCGGCACGGGCAAGGAACTGGTGGCGCGGCAGATCCACGAGCTGAGCGACCGACGCCGCGGGCCGTTCGTCGCCATCAACTGCGCGGCGCTCGTCGAGTCGCTCCTCGAAGCCGAGCTGTTCGGCATCGAGGACCGCACGGCCACCGGCGTGCGCGGCCGGCGAGGGAAGTTCGAGCACGCGGAGGGCGGCACCCTGTTCCTCGACGAGGTGGCCGACCTGTCGCTGGCGGCCCAGGCCAAGCTGCTCCGGGCGATCCAGGACCTGGCCGTGGAGCGCGTGGGAGGCCATGCCACCCGCCAGCTCGACGTCCGGGTGGTGGCGGCCACGAACAAGCCTCTGGCGGGGCTGGCGGATCGCGGGCTGTTCCGGGCGGACTTGTACTACCGGCTGGGCGGCCTCGAGGTGGTCGTGCCGCCCCTGCGCGAGCGCCGCGACGACATCCTCGAGCTGGCGCACTACTTCCTGGCCTGCCACGGCGGCCGCGGCAGGGTGGCCCTGTCGCCCACCGCGGCGGACGCCCTCCAGGCCTACCACTGGCCGGGCAACGTACGCGAGCTGCAGCGGACGCTGGAAGGCGCGGTGGCGATGTCCACGTCCAGTACGATCGAGCTCGACGACCTGCCCACCGCGCTCCGGGGGTCGTACGCCGACGTCGTCGTGCCCTCCCTCGAGGCCAACGACAGCCTGCGCATGTGGGCCAGCCGCTACGCCAAGCTCGTCCTGGCGCGCTCGGGACACAACAAGCGCAAGGCGTGCCGTGCCCTGGGCATCAGCTACCACACGCTGCAGGCACACCTGCGCTATCGCGGCGGGAGCGAGGCGCCGCGCGAGGTGCGCGACGACGTGGCGTGAGAGCCGGTGCAGGCGCGCGGCGCGCGCCCAGCGTCTCGCGCCGTCCTTGACCGTAGTGGTCGACCGTAGTACTTTTCTGCGGATTCCGGTATCCCCACGGGCCCGCATGAGCGACACCGCACCGTCCCCTCTCAAGAAGACCGCCCTCCACGCCGCACATCTCGCCCTCGGCGCCCGCATGGTGCCGTTCGGCGGATGGGACATGCCCGTCGAGTACTCGGGCATCTCGGCTGAACACCTGGCCGTCCGGAGCGCGGCGGGCCTCTTCGACGTGTCCCACATGGGGCAAATCGAACTGGCCGGCGCCAACGCGCTCGCCGCCGTCCAGCACATCACCTCGAACGACGCCTCCAAGCTCCAGCTCGGGCAGGCGCAGTACTCGGCGCTGACCACGCCGGACGGCACCTTCGTGGACGACGTGCTCGTCTACCGGTTCGCGGACCGCCACTTCCTGCTGGTGGTGAACGCGTCGAACATCGAGAAGGACCACGCCTGGATCGCGGCGCACGCGCCCGAGGCGGGCGAGGTCGCCATCGTCAACTCGAGCGACCGGTATGCGCTCATCGCCGTGCAGGGGCCCAAGGCCCGGGGCATCGTGCAGCGCCTGACGGCCGTGGACCTGTCGGCCATCAAGTACTACTGGTTCGCGCACGGGGAGATTGCCGGCGTGCGGGGGACGCTCTCGCGGACCGGCTACACGGGCGAGGACGGCTGGGAGATCTTCGTGCCGCCGCAGTTCGCCACCGCGGTCTGGAACGCCGTCCTCGAGGCCGGCCGGCCCGACGGCCTCGTGCCGTGCGGCCTGGGCGCGCGCGACACGCTGCGCCTCGAGGCGGCGATGCGGCTCTACGGCAATGACATGGACGAGACGTCCACCGTACTCGAGTGCGACCTGGGCTGGATCGTCGGCTGGAACAAGAGCGAGTTCATCGGGCAGGACGTGCTCGTGCGCCAGAAGGCCGAGGGCGTCCCGAAGAAGATCGTCGGCTTCGAGATGGTGGACCGCGCCATCGCCCGGCACGGGCATCCGGTGCACCACGGCGGCGCCCCGGTGGGCGTGGTCACGAGCGGCACCCACACGCCCTTCCTGAAGAAGGCCATCGGCATGGCCTACGTCCCGGCGGCGCTCGCGGCGCCCGGGACCGAGCTCACCGTCGACATCCGCGGACGCATGGCCCGCGCCGTCGTGGTGCCGATGCCGTTCTACAAGCGGCCGAAAGGCTAGGAGCTGCGCGCATGTATCCGAGCGATCTCAAGTACACCAAGGACCACGAGTGGGTGCGTATCGACGGCGGTACCGGCACGGTCGGCATCACCGACTTCGCGCAGCAGCAGCTCGGTGACGTCGTTTACGTCGACCTTCCCGAGGTCGGCACGACGCTGACGGTCGGGCAGCCGTTCGGCACGATCGAGTCCGTCAAGGCGGTCTCGGAGCTCTTCGCGCCCGTGGCCGGCACGGTCACCGAGGTGAACGGCGCGCTCAAGGACCGGCCGGACGCCGTGAATTCCGCGCCGCACGACTCCTGGATGATCAAGGTCCGGCTCTCCAACCCCGCCGACGCCGACCAGCTGCTCGCGGCCGGGGACTACGAAGCCCTGACGCACTGATCACGCCTCCCTCGCCGGAGCTCCGATGGATACGTTCGTTCGCCGCCACGTCGGCCCTCGTCCGCACGACCTGCCCCCGATGCTCGAGACGATCGGGGCCTCCTCGCTCGATGCGCTGATCGACGAGGCCATCCCCGCGTCCATCCGCCGCCCGGGGCCGGTGGCGCTGCCGCCCGGTGAGTCCGAGCACGAATACCTCACGCGCCTCCAGGCGGTGGCCGCCAGGAACCGGATCCTCAAGTCCTGCATCGGCCTTGGCTACTACGACACGATCACGCCGAGCGTGATCCGGCGCTGCCTGTTCGAGAACCCGAGCTGGTACACGCCGTACACGCCGTATCAGGCCGAGATCGCCCAGGGCCGCCTGGAGTCGCTCCTGAACTACCAGACGATGGTGTGCGACCTGACGGGCCTGCAGGTGGCGGGCGCCTCGCTGCTCGACGAGGGCACGGCCGCCGGCGAGGCGATGACCCTGCTGCACCGCGTGTCGCCGAAGAAGCTCCAGCACGGCGGCGTGTTCCTGGCCGCCGACACGGTCTTCCCGCAGACCCTGGCCGTCCTGCACGGACGGGCCGAACCGCTCGGCATCACGCTGAAGGTGCAGCCCGCCGCCGAGATGCGGTTCGACGACCCCGACGTGTTCGGCGTGCTGCTGCAGTATCCGGACGAGCGCGGCGCCGTCCTCGACCCCTCGGCGATCATCGCGGCCGCCCACGAGCACAAGGTGCTGGTGGCGGTGGCGACCGATCTGCTGGCGCTCACGCTGCTGACGCCGCCCGGCGAGCTCGGCGCCGACGTCGCGCTCGGCAACTCGCAGCGCTTCGGCGTGCCGCTGGGATACGGCGGGCCGCACGCCGCGTTCTTCGCTACCCGGCAGGACTACATCCGGCACGCACCGGGCCGGATCATCGGCGTGTCGGTGGACGCGCAGGGACACCGCGCCTACCGGATGACGCTGCAGACGCGTGAGCAGCACATCCGGCGCGAGAAGGCCACCTCGAACATCTGCACCGCCCAGGCGCTCCTGGCGAACATGGCGGCCATGTACGCCGTCTACCACGGGCCCGAGGGCCTGACCGCCATCGCCACGCGCGTCCACGACCTGACGCGGACCCTCGATGCCGGGCTCCGCGCGCTCGGCCTCACGCAGGCCAACGCGCACTACTTCGACACGCTGCGCGTCGTGCTCACGCCGGCGCAGGCCGCCGCCGTGCGCGACGCATCCGTGGTGGCCGGGTTCAACCTGCGGCACGTCGACGACGTCACGGTGGGCATCTCGCTCGACGAGACGACCACCGCCGACGACGTCGCGGCGCTCGTCGGGGTGTTCGCGCGCGCGGCGGGGAAGCCCTCGCCGGCCGCGGAGGCCGCCGCGGGCAGCGCGGTGCCGCCGGCGCTCCGCCGCCAGTCCGCGTTCCTCACGCATC
The DNA here is from genome assembly GCA_050187355.1 of Vicinamibacterales bacterium. Classification (GTDB taxonomy): domain Bacteria; phylum Acidobacteriota; class Vicinamibacteria; order Vicinamibacterales; family UBA2999; genus CADEFD01. The sequence continues at coordinate 97,838 of JBFWXO010000002.1, read as the reverse complement.
CCGTCTTCCATCGCCACCGCTCCGAGAGCGAGATGATGCGGTACCTGAAGGCGCTCGAGCGGAAGGACATCGGCCTCGACGTGTCGATGATTCCGCTCGGCTCCTGCACGATGAAGCTGAACGCGGCCAGCGAGATGTACCCCGTGACCTGGCCGGAGTTCTCGCGCCTCCACCCCTTCGCGCCGGCGGACCAGGCCGGCGGGTATGCCGAGATCTGCCGCGATCTCGAGGCGGCGCTGGCCGAACTCACGGGCTTCGCCGCGACGTCGCTGCAGCCGAACTCCGGGGCGCAGGGCGAGCTGGCCGGGCTGCTCGTGATCCGGGCCTGGCACCAGGATCGGGGTGAGGGGCACAGGAACGTGGTGCTCATCCCGGCCTCGGCGCACGGGACCAATCCGGCCAGCGCCGTCATGGCCGGCTACCGCGTGGTGGTGGTCGCCTCCGACGCCAACGGCAACATCGACGTGGCGGACCTGAAGGCCAAGGCGGCCGCGAACAGCGCGAACCTGGCCGCGCTGATGGTCACCTACCCGTCCACGCACGGCGTCTTCGAGGACGCCATCAAGGACATCTGCGCGACCGTGCACGAGCACGGCGGCCAGGTGTACATGGACGGCGCGAACATGAACGCGCAGGTCGGGCTGACCAGCCCCGCCATCATCGGCGCCGACGTCAACCACATCAACCTGCACAAGACCTTCGCGATTCCGCACGGCGGGGGCGGGCCGGGCATGGGCCCGATCTGCGTCGCGAAGCACCTGGCCCCGTACCTGCCCGGCCATCCGCTGGCGGACACGGGCGGCCCGCGCGGCATCCTGCCGGTGGCCGCGGCGCCGTGGGGCAGCGCCAGCATCCTGCTCATCTCGTACGGCTACATCAAGATGCTCGGCGGGGACGGCGTTACCGAGGCCACGAAGTACGCCATCCTCAACGCGAACTACATCAAGTCGCGCCTCGAGTCGCACTACGACGTGCTCTACACCCGCGCGAACGGGCGCGTGGCGCACGAGATGATCTTCGACCTCCGGAAGTTCAAGGCCGCGGGCGTCGAGGAAGGCGATGTCGCCAAGCGCCTGATGGACTATGGCTTCCACGCGCCGACCGTCTCGTTCCCGGTCCCGGGCACGCTCATGATCGAGCCCACCGAGAGCGAGGACAAGGGCGAGCTCGACCGGTTCTGCGACGCCATGATCGCGATCCGCCAGGAGATCGAGGACGTGGTGACGGGGAAGGCGGACGCGAAGGACAACGTCCTGAAGAACGCCCCCCACACGGCCGCCGCGGTCGCCTCCGACACCTGGACGCATCCCTACGGCCGGGAACAGGCGGCGTTTCCGCTGCCGTGGGTGAAGGCGAACAAGTTCTGGCCCAGCGTGGGCCGCATCGACAACCCCTACGGCGACAGGAACCTGGTCTGCATCTGCCCGCCGATGGAGGCCTACGAGTAGCGCGCCCAGGCGGCGCCTCCGCATGCAGGAATCCAGGCGCGTCGGCCCGCTCCGCGTGCTCAACGCGCGCCAGATGCGCGCCGTCGACCGGCGTACGATCGACGAAGTCGGCGTGCCGTCGATCGTGCTCATGGAGAACGCCGGCCGGCAGGTGGTGGCGGCGCTCGACAGCCTGGTGGACGACCTGGCCGCCCGCCGCGTCGCCGTGCTGTGCGGCACGGGCAACAACGGCGGCGACGGCTTCGTCGTGGCGCGGGCGCTCCACCAGCGCGGGCTCGACCCCGCCGTCTTCCTGGTGGGCGTCGCGAGCGCCGTGGCCGGCGATGCCCGGGTGAACCTGGACATCTTGGCCCGGCTCGGCGTGACGCTCGTCGAGATCGCGGACGCGGCGGCGTGGGAGCTGCACGGGTCCCACGTGACCGGCGCCGATCTGGTCGTCGATGCGCTGGTCGGGACGGGCCTGAACCGGGCCCTGTCGGGCCTGCACGAGACGATCGTCGCCGACATCAACGGATCGGCGGCCTCGGTCGTCGCCATCGACCTGCCGTCCGGGCTCTCGGCCGACAAGGCCGACCCCCTCGGCCCGTCGGTGCACGCGGATATCACCGTCACGCTGGCAGCGCCGAAGGTGCCGCTGGTGCTCCCACCGGGGGAGCACACCGCGGGCGACGTCGTGATTGGCGACATCGGCGTGCCGGCGTTCGTGATCGACGAAGCCGACGGTCCACGGCTGTTCCTGCTGACGCGCGAGTACGTGCGCACGCTGGTGACGCCGCGCAGTCCCGACGCCCACAAGGGCGACTTCGGGCGCGTCGTCATCGCGGCCGGGTCGCGCGGGTTCACGGGCGCCGCCGCTCTGGCCGCCAGAGGCGCACTGCGCGCGGGCGCGGGCCTCGTCACGGTGGCCACGCCGGCCTCGGCCCAGCCGGTGGTGGCCGGGCTCGGCACGGAGTTCATGACGTTCGCGGCGGACGAGATCGACGGCCGGATCAGCGCGGCCGCCGTGGACCAGGTGCTGCGCCTGACCACCGACGTCGTCGCCGCCGGCCCGGGCCTCGGGACGGGGCCGGACGTGACGGCGTTCGTCCGCGGCCTGCTGGAGCGCTGCGAGGCGCCGCTCGTCCTGGACGCGGATGCCCTCAACGCCTGTGCGGGCGATCCGTCAGTGCTGGTGGGCCGCGACGACCGGCCCGTGATCGTCACCCCGCATCCGGGGGAGATGGCGCGCCTCATCGGGTGCTCCACCGACGACGTCCAGGCCAATCGCGTGGGCCTGGCGACCGAGTTCGCGGCCCGCCATCGCGTGACCGTCGTGCTGAAGGGCTATCGCACGCTCGTCGTCACGCCCGGCGGGGACGTCTTCGTGAATCCGACGGGCACGCCCGGCATGGCCACCGCCGGCAGCGGTGACGTGCTCACGGGCATCCTCGCCGCGACGCTGGCGCAGACGCTGGACCCGACGCCCGCGTGTCAGCTCGCCGTCTACCTCCATGGGGCCGCCGGCGAGCTGGCGGACGCCGACGAGGGCGAAGTGTCGATGGTGGCCGGGGACATCGTGTCCCACCTGGGCGATGCCGTGCAGGAGCTCACGGCCCGCACGCGCGCCGCCGCCCCGCGGGGTGAATGACGGCGCCGGCCCGCTGCGTCACGACCGGCGAGGCCGACACGCGGCGCGTGGCCCGGACGCTGGCGGCGTCTCTCGGCGCAGGGGCCGTTGTCCTGCTGCACGGCGAACTCGGCGCGGGGAAGACGGCCTTCGTGAAGGGGCTGGCCGAGGGGCTCGGCCTGGACCCTGACGACGTCACCAGCCCGACGTTCACCCTCGTGCACGAGTACCTGGGCGGGCGGCTGCCGCTGGTGCACCTCGACCTCTATCGGCTGGCCAGGACCGAGCTGGACGAGGTCGGCCTCGACCCCGACCTGGCGGCGCGAGGCATCGTCGTGGTGGAGTGGGCCGATCGGCTGTCCCGCGTGCCGCTGCCGGCGCTGATCGTCCGGATCGCGGACCGCGGCGGCGACAGCCGGGCCATCGAGATTCACCCGGTCACCTGAACCCGGCGGAGGGTCGCCGGACATTCCGGCACCGCGTCGCGTGTGCCTGATCCCGGGTCCCTGGTCCCGAGTCCCTACAGGTCTTCAGACTACTCCGTGCGGTAGTTCGGCGCTTCCTTCGTGATGGCCACGTCGTGCACGTGGCTCTCGCGGACGCCGGCGGGCGTGATGCGCACCATGCGCGCGTCGGTCTGCAGATCGCCGATCGTGCGGCACCCGCAGTAGCCCATGCCGGCCCTGAGGCCGCCCACCAGCTGGTGGACGAGCGACGACAGGGAGCCCTTGTGCGGCACGCGGCCCTCGATGCCTTCGGGCACGAGTTTCTCGGAGGTCGCGCTCACCGTGCCCTCGAGCTGGAACTCGTCCTGGAAGTAGCGGTCGCGCGAGCCCTTGCGCATGGCCCCGATCGAACCCATGCCGCGATACTCCTTGAAGCTGCGGCCCTGGAACAGGATGAGCTCGCCCGGGCTCTCGTCGGTGCCCGCGAACAGGTTGCCGATCATCACCGAGTTCGCGCCCACGGCGAGCGCCTTCACGATGTCGCCCGAATACCGGATGCCGCCGTCCGCGATGACGGGCACCCCGTGCGGCCGGGCCGCCTCGGCGCACTCGTGGATGGACGAGATCATGGGCATGCCGATGCCGGCCACGACCCGCGTCGTGCAGATCGAGCCGGCGCCGATGCCGACCTTCACGGCGTCCACGCCCAGGCGGATGAGCGCCTCGGTGGCCTCCGCCGTGGCCACGTTGCCGGCGATGAGATCGACGTCGGGGAAGCGGCGCCGCAGCTCCTTCACGATGTCCAGCACGCCCTGGCTGTGGCCGTGCGCGGTGTCGACGACGATCACGTCCACGTGCGCGGCCACGAGCGCCTCGGCGCGTTCGACCGTGTTCTGGGCCGTGCCGACGGCCGCCGCGCAGCGGAGGCGGCCCAGGGAGTCCTTGCAGGCGTTCGGGTACTTGATGGCCTTCTGGATGTCCTTGACCGTGATGAGGCCCTTCAGCCGGAAGGCGTGATCCACCACCAGGAGCTTCTCGACCTTGTGGCGGTGCAGGATCTCCCGGGCCTCGTCCAGCGTCGTGCCGACCGGCACCGTGATGAGGTGGTCCTTGGTCATCACGTCCGCGACGCGCTGCTGCACGTTGGTCTCGAAGCGCAGGTCGCGGTTGGTGAGGATGCCGACCAGGCGCCCCTCCTTGCTGCCGTCCTCGGTGACGGGCACGCCGGAGATCCGGTAGCGGGCCATCAGCTCCAGCGCTTCCTGGATGCGGTGCGTGGGGGAGAGCGTGATCGGGTTCACGATCATGCCGCTCTCCGACCGCTTGACGCGGTCCACCTCCGCGGCCTGGTCTTCCACGGACAGGTTCTTGTGGATGACGCCGATCCCGCCCTGCTGCGCCATCGCGATCGCCATCGACGACTCCGTCACCGTATCCATCGCGGCGGACAGGAGCGGCACGTGCAGGGCGATGTTCCGGGTCAGCCGCGTGGACACGTCCACCTGCGCGGGCAGCACGTTCGACTGGCGCGGCACGAGCAGCACGTCGTCGAAGGTGAGCGCGGTGGAGAGGCGCGCGTCGAGCGACGTGCGGGTCTCGGTGGCGGAGGCGGTCGGCAGCGTCATGGCAGTGCTCTCTACGGGAGGTCAGATGCACGGAAGGCCGACGCACGGGTCGGCCTTCGGTGGGGGAGGAGGACGGCGCATCGGGTCGTCGATGCCATCAGTTGGCTCCGTGGCACTTCTTGTACTTCTTGCCGCTTCCGCACCAGCACGGGTCGTTGCGGCCGATCTTGGGCTCGTCACGGCGGACGGTCGTCACGGCCGCGTCGTCGCCGCCGACGCGGGCGGGCTGCCTGGCGGGGGCGCTGCCGTTCGCGGCCGCGGCCGGCGGCGGAAAGCCCGACGCCGGCTTGTCGGACGGCCCGCTGTAGGTGAGGGGCGCGGCGCGGCGCGGGGCCGGACGGGGCACCGGGGGCGCCTGGGCCTCCGGGCCGCCTTCGACCGGACGCAGCCACCAGAGATAGCGGACCATCTCGGCCTCGATGCGGCTGCGCATGTCCTGGAAGAGCTGATAGCTCTCCTTCTTGTACTCGACGAGCGGGTCGCGCTGGCCGTAGCTGCGCAGGCTGATGCCGTCCTTGAGGTGGTCCAGCGAGTAGAGGTGGTCCTTCCACTGCGAGTCGACGATCTGGAGCATCAGGTCGCGTTCGACGCGCCGCATGATGTCGGCCGGGATCACCCGCTCCTTGTCCTCGTAGTGGCTCACGACCGTCGCGGTGAGCGCGTCGCGAATCTCGGCCGGCCGGCCGTCGAAGGGAATCTCGGCGAAGTCGCGGTCGTCCAGCGCGAACAGTTCGGTCATCTCGCGCCGCAGGGCGTCGAGGTCCCACGTGCTGTGATCGCCTTCCTTCGGGCAGTACAGCTCCACCTTGTCGTCGACGAGATCCTCGGCCGTGGCCATCAGGTAGCCGCGCGTGTCGGTGGTCTCGCCCTCGCGCACGCGGATGACGCCGTCGAGCACCTCACGGCGGAGCGTGTAGACGCTCTCGCGCTGCTTGTTCATGACGTCGTCGTACTCGAGCAGGTGTTTCCGGACGGCGAAGTTCTGGGCCTCCACCTGCTTCTGGGCCCGCTCGATGGCGCGGCTGACCATCCCGTGCTCGATCGGCACGCCCTCTTCCATGCCGAGCCGCTGCATGAGGCCCGAGATCCGATCGGATCCGAAGATCCGCATCAGGTCGTCCTCGAGCGACAGGTAGAAACGGGAACTGCCGGGGTCACCCTGCCGGCCGGCGCGGCCGCGCAGCTGGTTGTCGATGCGGCGGGCCTCGTGGCGCTCGGTGCCCAGGATGTGCAGGCCGCCGACGGCGACGACGTCGTCGTGCTCGGCGTCGCACTGCCGCTTGAAGTGCGAGTAGATCCGCTCCCAGTCCGGGCGCTTCACCCGGAAGTTGTCGCCGTGGGAGAAGTAGACGAACTCGTCGTCGTCCACGAAGCGCTCCTGCCCGCGCTCGAGCTTCTCGGCGACTTCCTCGTTCAGGCACTGCTGGCGCGCCATGTACTCGGGATTGCCGCCGAGCAGGATGTCCGTGCCCCGGCCGGCCATGTTGGTGGCGATGGTGACGGTGCCCTTCCGTCCCGCCTGCGCGACGATCTCGGCTTCCTGCGCGTGATACTTCGCGTTCAGCACCACGTGCTTGATGCCGCGGCGCTTCAGCATCGCCGCGATCTTCTCGGACTTCTCGATGCTGACGGTGCCGACGAGCACCGGCCGGCCGGCCGCCTGCTTCTCGATGATGTCGCTGACGATGGCCTCGTACTTCTCGGCGGCCGTGCGGTAGACGAGGTCCGGCTCCTCGACGCGGCGCATCGGCCGGTTCGTGGGGACGACGGTGACGTCCAGCTTGTAGATCTTGTCGAATTCGGGCGCCTCGGTCTCGGCCGTGCCCGTCATGCCGGAGAGCTTCGTGTACTTGCGGAAGTAGTTCTGGAAGGTGATGGTCGCGAGCGTCTGGTTCTCGCGCTCGATCTTGACCCCTTCCTTGGCCTCGACGGCCTGGTGGAGGCCGTCGCTCCAGCGGCGTCCCGGCATGAGGCGGCCCGTGAACTCGTCGACGATGACGACCTGGCCGTCCTTGATCATGTACTCGACGTCGCGCCGGTAGTGCGTGTGGGCGCGCAGCCCCTGCTGGACGTGGTGCAGCAGCGGCATGTTGACGGGGTCGTAGAGCCCGCCGGGCTGCAGGCGGTGGGCGAGCAGCCGCTCGGCCTTGGCGATGCCGGCCTCGGTGAGCGTGACGGTCTTGCCCTTCTCGTCCACCGTGTAGTCGCCGGACGCCTCCATCCGATCGCGATCCTCGGTCTTCACCTGGCCCTGGTGCACCAAGCCCTTCGTGAGCAACGGGATGATGCGATCGACCTCGTAGTAGAGGTCCGTGGATTCCTCGGCGGGGCCGGAGATGATGAGCGGCGTCCGCGCCTCGTCGATGAGGATGCTGTCCACCTCGTCGACGATCGCGAAGTGGTGCGGCCGCTGCACCATGCGCGACAGCTCGAACTTCATGTTGTCGCGCAGGTAGTCGAAGCCGAACTCGTTGTTGGTGCCGTAGGTGATGTCGCAGGCGTAGGCGGCTTGCCGCTGGTCGTCGTTGAGGTCGTGCTGGATGACGCCGACGGTGAGGCCGAGGAAGCGGTAGATGCGGCCCATCCACTCGGCGTCGCGGCGGGCGAGGTAGTCGTTCACGGTGACGACGTGCACGCCCTTCGCCGAGAGGGCGTTGAGGTAGGCGGGCAGGGTCGCCATGAGGGTCTTGCCCTCGCCCGTCTTCATCTCGCCGATCCGGCCCTGGTGCAGGACCATCCCGCCGATGAGCTGCACGTCGTAGTGCCGCATGTGGAGCACGCGGCGGCCCGCCTCGCGGACCAGCGCGAAGGCCTCCGGCAGCAGGTCGTCCTCGGTGGCGCCGCCGGCCAGGCGCTGCCTGAGCTCGGCGGTCTTGGCGCGCATGCCCTCGTCGGTGAGGGCCTGCATCACGGGCTCGAGCTCGCCGATGCGCACCACCGCGGGGCGCAGCCGTTTCAGATCGCGGTCGTTCTGGGAGCCGAAGACCTTGGTGAGTAGGTTTGCGACCATGCGGGGCCGACGGGTGCCGGCAGATTCAAACGATCTTAGCGGGGGCGTTCTGGAGCGTCAAGGAACGGCGGGAACGCCGATCGTCCCGAACGCCGGAGCGGGCGCGCGCCGGCGCGATCAGTCGGCGGACGCCCGGCCGTTGCGCAGCAGGAACTGCAGCGGGTTCAGGAGCCGGTCGTTCACGCGCACTTCGTAGTGGAGGTGCGGGGCGGTGGCCCGGCCCGTCGAGCCGACGGTGCCCAGCCGCTGTCCGCGCTTCACCACCGTGCCCACCTCCACCTCGATCTTGTCCAGGTGCCCATAGCGGGACTCGAGACCGAAGCCGTGGTCGATGCGCACGAGGTTGCCGTAATCGCTGGCGCGGCCCGCGTGTACCACGGTGCCGTCGGCCGTGGCGTAGACGGGGGAGCCGCGATCGGCGGAGATGTCGAGTCCGGGGTGGAAGTCCGGCCCGCCCGTGAACGGGTCGCGCCGGTTGCCCATGGTCGAGGTGAGCCAGCCGGCCGCCGGCCAGATCGACGGCGTGGCGGCGGCGAGCTTGTTGCGCTGCTCGACGCGCGACTCCACCGTCTGGAGCCGGCTTTCGAGACCCTGCAGGAGGTCTCGCAGAAGGCCGAAAGTGTCTTCCGGCGAATTGAGGCTGGGCAGCAGGGCCAGCGCGGCCGAGTCGGCCTCGCCGCCGCCACCCATGGCCCGGGCCTTGACGATACCGGGCAGGCGGTCCATGGCGCTGCGGAGGGCCGGGTCCAGTGCCGCGCGACCGCCGAGATCGTCGAGGGCCGTCTGCAGGCTCTGGATCTGGCCCGTCAGGGCCTCCGTCGTGTCGTGGTAGTTCGCCAGTTCGAGTTCGAGCGTGGCGTGTGACGCGTAGAGATCGGCGACGTCCGCCTTCGCCTTCCAGGCCGCGCCCATCCCGATGAGGATGGGCAGGGTCACGATGGCGGTGATGACGGTGAGCGCCGGCCGCAGGCCGACGGTGAAACGGCGGACCACTCCGGTCCGGCGGTCGGCGAGCAGAATCGTGTAGCGCGTAGACGGCATCCGGGTGGCGGTGGTGGACGTAAACCGGCGTCCACTCCGCGGACGCAACCCGCGAAGCATATCACGCGGTCGAGCCGGCAAGCCTGGGAAATGCCGGCAGGCGAACATCGCACGAAGACGGCCCGTCATGGCGTGCCTGGCGTCGCCCTGAACTGCAGGGCTTCCAGCAGGTGGGGCGTGTCGACGCAGTCGGCTGCGTCCAGATCGGCGATGGTGCGCGCGACGCGCAGCGCCCGGTGCACGGCGCGGCCGCTGAGCCCGAGCCGGCGGGCCGCGGCCGAGAGGTGGCGGGCGGCGTCGGCGCCCAGGCTGGCGACGTCGGCGAGCGCCGCCGGCGGAAGCCGTGCGTTCAGCGTGGCGCCGGTCCGATGCGCCCGCGCGACTTGCCTGGCTCTCGCCTCGACGACCCTGGCCCGGACCGACGCCGAGGGTTCGCCAGGCGCGGACCCCTCCATCAAGGCCTCGGTCGGCACGGGCGCGAGCTCGATCGTCAGGTCGAGCCGGTCGCGAAGCGGGCCCGACACGCGGTCGTGATAGCGGATCACGGCGTCCGGGCTGCACCGGCAGGGCAGGACCGGATGGCCGGCCGCGCCGCACGGGCAGGGATTCATGGCGGCGATGAGCGCGAAGGATGCCGGAAAGGTGACGGTCCCGGACGCGCGGGCGATGCGTACGACGCCTTCCTCGAGCGGCTGGCGCAGGGCCTCCAGGGCGCGCCGTCCGAACTCCGGGAGCTCGTCGAGGAAGAGGACGCCGTGATGGGCCAGCGTGATCTCGCCTGGACGCGGCACGCTGCCGCCTCCGACGAGGGCCGCCTCCGAGGCCGTGTGGTGCGGCGCGCGGAACGGTCGCGCTGCGAGGAGGCCCGAGCCCTCCGCCAGCAGACCCGCCACCGAATGGACGGCCGTGACGTCCAGGGCCTCGTCGAAGGCCAGGGGCGGCAGGAGCCCGGGCAGCCGGCGGGCGAGCATGGTCTTGCCGGCCCCGGGCGGCCCCACGAACAGCAGGTGATGGCCGCCGGCCGCCGCCACCTCGAGGGCGCGCCGCGCGGTCGCCTGGCCGCGCACGTCCGCGAGGTCCAGGTCACCCGAGTCGCGGCGCGCGGCGGTCGCGGCCGGGACCGCCGCGGGCCAGTCGGTGCGGGGCTGCTGCAGGCAGCCGACGGCCTCCGCCAGCGAGCGGACCGGGACGATGCGCAGCGCGTCCACGACCGCGGCCTCGCCGGCATTGCCCCGCGGCACCATCAACGCATCGACGCCCTGGCGGCTCAAGCCGATGGCGACGGGCAGAACGCCCCGTGTGGGCAGCACGGCGCCGTCCAGCGACAACTCGCCGACGATGGCCAGACGGTGCGGATCGTGCCGCGGGACCACCCCTGCCGCGGCCAGGATCGCCACCGCGATGGGCAGGTCGAAGGAGGCACCCGCCTTGCGGACGTCGGCGGGCGCCAGGTTCACGGTGATGCGGTGGGCGGGGAAGTCGAAGCCGGAGTTCCGGATGGCCGCCCGGACCCGATCGCGGCTCTCCCGGACGCTCGCATCGGGCAGCCCCACCATCGCGAACACGGGAAGGCCGAACGAGACGTCCACCTCCACCGAGACGGCGAGCGCGTCGAGGCCGCGGAGCGCGGCGCTCCTGACGTGAGCCAGCATGCCGTCGGCGTCAACAAACGCGATGCCAGGGCATGTCGGCGGCCAGTGGGCCGGCCGTCGGCGGCCCGACCTGGCGCGGAGGCGGCGACTGCGTACGGGGATCGGCGGGAGGGGTGAGGAAACTGCGACGCGCCGGCTACTGGCCGTTGGCCTGGCGGCCCGTGCGGATCGTCAGGCGATCGCCGATGCCGAGCGCCGAGCCCTTGAGGCCGTTCCAGGCCCGCAGGTCCTCGATGCTCACGCCATGCCGGCGGGCGATGGCGAACAGGGTGTCGCCCTTGCGGACCCGGTAGACGATGGTCTCGGGCGCGGCGTCCGCGGCCGCGACCGCCGGTTCCTCCGCGCCCGTCCCGCGGCGGGCGAGGAGCGCGGCCGACGGCGCGCGGGGGACCACGAGCCTCTGGCCCACGGCCACCCTGGCGGTGGCGCGCAGGTAGTTGGCTTCGGCGAGGTCGTTGCGGGAGACGCGAAGGCGCCGCGCGATGGACAGCAGCGACTCGCCCTTCCGCACGGTGTACCACTGCAACGACGCCGAGTCGTCGGGCGAGGTGGACTCGTAGCCTTCGATGACGGACGCCATCGTCCCGAGCGGCACGCGAATCTGGTACTCGTCGTCCTTCAGCGGCGTGGTCCAGCGGCGGAGTTCGGGGTTGAGCGCGCGGATGTCCTCGGCCGACGTGCCCGCCCACTCCGCAATCCGACGCAGATCCACGGGGCGGGAGAACGTCACGATGTCGCTCATGAACGGCGTGACCGGCGCAATCTCGAATCCGTACCGGGTCGGGTTCCTGGCGATGATGGTGGCGGCCAGGATCATGGGCACGTAGTCCCGGGTCTCGCGCGGCAGCAGCCGGTTCTTGGCCGACAGCGCCCAGAAGTCCGCCTGTCCCCCGGACCGCTTGATGGCGCGCTGCATCCGTCCCGGGCCGCCGTTGTACGACGCGAGGGCCAGGTGCCAGTCGCCGAAGATCCTGTAGAGCGTCTTGAGGTATCTGGCGGCCGCCCGCGTGGCCTTCTCGGGGTCGGCCCGCTCGTCGATGTACCAGTCGTGCTGGAGGCCGTTCTCGCGGCCCGTGCCGCGCATGAACTGCCACACCCCGCGAGCGCTGGCGCGCGAGACGGCGGTGGGCTTGAAGGCGCTCTCCACCAGCGGGACGAAGGCGAGGTCCAGCGGCAGGCCCTCCTCGCGGAACACCGTGAGGATCATGGGCAGGTACGGCGCGCCCCGGTTGAGGCCTTCCGCCAGGAACGAGCGGAGGCGGCCCTGGAAGAGCTCGACGAAGCGCAGGACCCGGTCGTTCAGGGGAATCGGGATGTCGTGCGTCGTGTTGGCCAGGTCGACCTCGACCACCGTCGCCACCTCGGGCGCCGGGGCGGCCTCGGCCTCGGCCGTCGGCAGCGAGAGCAGCGTGTCGATGGACGCGGGCTCCGAGGCCGTTTCCGTGAACCCGTCGCCGCTGGAGAGGGCGGTGAGCTCCAGGGCGCTGATGCGGTCGATGAGGTCGTCGACCGCCGCCGAAAGCCGGCTGTCGCTGCGGGCGCCGCCCGGGAACGTGAGGAGCGTGTCGACGGCACGATCGAACGCGAGCCGCGCGTCGGTGAGGTGCCCCTGTCCGGCCGCCGCCTGCCCGGCCGCGAACGCCGACTCCGCGGTCGCGATGGCGTCAGCCACGGGATCCCGGGAGGGTGGGGGAGGAGTCGCGTCGGCGACGGCCACCGGAGGTGCCGTCGGCGTCGTCATGACGACGGGCGCCTTCGAGGCGCACGCGACGGACCCGACGAGCAGGAAGAAGCCCAGGACCCGCATGCGGTTCGGACCGTCTGACGCTAGCACGGGCTGTCCGGTCGGTCAAACCGCCGACGAGGGGCATTCGACCTCACGATTGGGCCGCGCCGCGCGGTCAGCGCGAGGCCTCGTCGAGCCACTGGACGGCGTCGATCGCGGCCGCCAGATCGCGCGCGGCCGGCGTCACGATGGTCCGCGGCCCCGCGATGAGCCGACGGCCGTCGCGCGCCGCGCGCCGCACGTCGTCCTCGCAGATGAAGGCTTCGGGCGCCGCCGTGCCGGCCGCCGGTACGGATGTCGACGACGCGGCGACGCCCGTCACCCGCGCCACGTGCTGCCGCATCCGATCCACGGGAATCCCGGCGTCCGCCCGGGACTCCGGCTCCGGGGCGGCGCGCGGCGACGTGCGCGGGCGGAGTTCGTAGGCCAGCCGCTTGATGTTCAGCAGGTGCCGCGGCGTGATGTTGTCGGACGTGATGTTGCCCCCCAGACCGCCGCAGCCCAGCGTCAGCGCCGGCGCCAGGCCCGTGGTGAGCCCGATGGATCCGTGGGTCGTCGAGGTGTTCACGCAGATCCGGAACGCGGGCTTCCTGAGGCCGAACTCCAGGATGACGCGCTCGTTCTGCGAGTGGATGGACATCGTGTGGCCCAGCCCGCCGTACTGCAGGATCTGGGTGGCGCGCTCGCAGCCCTGCCGCCAGTCGTCCACCTCGTAATAAGACAGCACCGGACAGAGCTTCTCGATCGACAGCGGGTGGTCCCGGCCCACGCCCTCGAGGGGCGCGATGAGCGCGCGTGTGCCGGGCGGCACGTCGAACCCCGCCGCGGCCGCGATCCGGTCGGCCGACTTGCCGACCAGGTCGGGGTTCGGCAGCCGCGAGGGCGTGATGAGCACGGCGGTCACGCGTGCGGCCTGGGCCGCCGACAGGAAATGCCCGCCGCCCTTCGCGAAGGCCTCCCGCAGCGCGGGGGCGATGGCGCGATCGACCACGACCGAGTTGGGCGACGAGCAGAGCACGCCGTTGTCGAAGCACTTGCCGGTCAGGATGTCATCGGCGGCCTTGGCCACGTCGGCGGTGGACTCGACGTAGCACGGCGCGTTCCCGGGGCCCACGCCGTAGGCCGGCTTGCCGGCGGAGTAGGCGGCCCGCACGAGCCCCAGCCCGCCGGTGGCGAGGATGACGGCCACCTCCCGGGCACGCATGAGCGCCTGCGTGCCGTGCAGCGTCACCGTGTCCAGCCAGCCCAGCGCGCCGTCGGGCAGGCCAGCCTCGCGGCCGGCGGCGTCCATGATCGCGATCGTCCGGGTGATGGACCGCGCGGCGGACGGGTGGGGGCTGACCACCACGGCACAGCGCGCCTTGATCGCGATGAGCGCCTTGTAGATGGCCGTGGACGTGGGGTTGGTGGACGGCACGATGGCCGCGACCACGCCGAACGGCTCCGCGATCTCCACGACCCGGCGCGCCTCGTCCCTGGCCACGACGCCGACCGTCCGCATCGGGCGGATGTAGGCGTGCACGTCGCGGGCGGCAAAGAGGTTCTTCGCGACCTTGTCGGCGACCACGCCGTACCCCGTCTCCTCGACCGCCAGCCGGGCCAGGGGCTCGGCCTCGGCGGCCGCGGCCGCCGCCATCCGGTCCACGGCGGCGTCAATCTGGGCCTGGGTCAGTTCCGACAGGAGGCGCTGGGCGGCGCGGGCGCGGCGGGCGGCGGCCAGGGCCTCGGCGGCGGCGGCGAGATCGCGCTCGGACGGCGGGGCGGGGATGGAGGCCGGCGGGCCGGACGCCACGGCGGCTACCCCTTGGTGAGGAGGCGGTCCACCTCGGCGTGCGGGCGGGGAATGACGTGGACCGACACCAGTTCGCCCACCCGGCGGGCGGCGGCCGCGCCGGCATCGGTCGCGGCCTTCACGGCGCCGACATCGCCCCGCACCATCACCGTGACATACGCCGCGCCGATGTACTCGGTCCCGACGAGGGCGACATTGGCGGCCTTCACCATCGCGTCGGCTGCCTCGACCGAGCCGATGAAGCCGCGGGTTTCGATCATGCCGAGGGCGCCGAGTCCGGAATCCATGCGGGTAAGGTCGGGAGTGCCGTACGGCGCGGAACTGTACCACAAACGGGCCCGCCGGCTGCTGGCGCCGCCGCATGGGAGGCGCTATCATGTTTGTTCACAAGGTTATGTACAGCTTCCAGCCGATTCGAGCAGGGCTCGTCGTCGTCCTCACGGCCGGGCTAGCGGCCGTGGCGTGCGGCCGTTCCGAGGACACCGCCCCCGCGCAGGGCACCATCGCGGTCAAGCTGTCGAGGTCGCGAGTGGCCCTCGGCAGCCCGGTCGAGATCACCTATACCTTCGTCGTCGCTCCCAGCGCGACCAGTCTTGGCACCCGCAAGGTGTTCGTGCACTTCCTCGACGCGGACGGCGAGCAGATGTGGACCGACGACCACGACCCGCCGACGCCCACGACCGAGTGGAAGCCCGGCCAGACGGTCGAGTACACGCGGACCGTCTTCGCTCCGATCTACCCCTACGTCGGCCCGGCGAAGATCGTCGCCGGCCTCTACGATCCGTCCACGCAGGAGCGCGTGCGGCTCGTCGGCACCGATGCCGGGGGCCGCGCCTATGACGTGGCGCAGCTCGAGCTCCTGCCCCAGGTCGAGAACGTCTTCCTCATCTTCAAGGACGGCTGGCACTCGGTCGAGTCGGCCGCCGAGAACTCGATGGCGGAATGGCAGTGGACGAAGAAGGAGGCCACGATCGACTTCCGGAACCCGCGCCGCGACTCGACCCTCTACTTCCAGGCCGACAACCCGGGCAAGGCGGCGACCGCCGCCACGAAGGTGGACATTCTGCTCGGCGACCAGGTGCTGGCCACCGTCCCGCTGGGGCCCACCGAGGGCCCGGTCCACAAGATCCCGCTGCCGGCCTCGGTGCTGGGCGACGGGGACATGGTGGAGCTGCGACTCGTGGTGGACCAGACGTTCGTCCCGGCCCTGGAGCCCGGCGCGCAGTCCAATGATCCACGAGAGCTCGGCGCCCGGGTGTTCCACGCTTTCGTCCAGCCCCAGGGGTCCTGACACCGTCGCATGGAATACCGCTGCAGGCTCGGCACGCCCACGGGGCAGGTCATCGAGGGCATCTACGTCGCCCCGAGTGAGGCGCACCTGCGCCGCGAGCTGGAGGACAAGGGCCTGCACGTCCTGTCCCTCAAGCCGCGCGCCGGCGTGCGGGGGTTCTCGATCGGCCGCCGGACCATCCGCCGCGACGAGTTCCTGATCTTCAACCAGGAGCTGGCCACGCTGCTCAAGGCCGGCCTGCCGCTCGTCCAGTCGCTCGACATCCTGCGCCAGCGGCTGACCAACCCGGTGTTCAAGGCGGTGCTCGACGACATCTACGACCGGGTGCGCGGCGGCGCCGCGCTGTCGGACGCCTTCGCCTCGCACGGCGAGCTGTTCCCGGGGGTGTACACCGCGTCGCTCGTCGCCGGCGAGCGCAGCGGGTCGCTCGACCAGGTCCTGCGCCGCTTCGTCGCCTACTCGAAGGTCATCGACACGGTGCGGCGGAAGACGTATTCCGCGATGCTGTATCCGGCGATCCTCACCGCGCTGGCCATCTCCCTCGTGGCCATCATCGTCGTCAAGGTGGTGCCGGCCTTTTCCGGGTTCTACGCCAGCTTCGACCGCGAGCTTCCGCTCATCACCCAGATCATCGTCGCCGTGTCGGACGCCGTCCGCGCCAACCTGCTGCTGCTGACCGCGGCCGTCGTCGGCGGCGGGGCGCTCTTCCTGGGCTGGGTGCGCCAGCCGGGGCAGCGGGCGCACTTCGACCGCGTCGTCCTGAAGCTGCCCTTCGTGGGGCCGATCGTCCACAAGTTCGCCACCTCGCAGATCGCGCGGACGCTCGCCGCCCTGGTGGGCGGCGGCATCCCCCTCGTCAACGCCCTCGACACGGCCGCCACGTCCACCGGCAACCGGTATCTCGGCGACGAGCTGCGGCTGGTCGCCGGGAAGGTCCGCGAGGGGCGGGGGTTCGCGGCCACGCTGCTCGAGCGCAACGTGATGCCGGACGTGGCCATCAAGATGATCGAGGTCGGCGAGTCCACCGGCGCGCTGCAGGAGATGCTGTCCTCGCTCGCCGACTTCTACGACGAGGACGTCGAGACCGAGGTGAGCCGCTTCGTCACCCTGGTGGAGCCGATGATGCTCGTCTTCATGGGTGTCGTCATCGCCGGCGTCGTGCTGGCGCTCTATATGCCCATCTTCGAGCTGTCCACCGTCGTGGGCCGCTAGCGCCCCGCCATGGCCATCGCCCAGCCCGACGACCACTTCGAGCACGACCAGCCCTTCGAGGAGGACGACGCCTCCGCGTTCGGCCTCGCGCCGGCCCGCGCCGCCGAGGAAGCCCACGCCCGGCACCTCGCCGAGCGCTACAGGCTCGAGTTCCTGGACATGGGCGTGTTCCGCATCGATCAGGAGCTCTTCCGCGGCATTCCCGCGGACCTGATGCTGCGCTACGGCTTCGTGCCCTACCGGCGCGATGGCCGGGCCATGGTCATCGTGGTGTCGGACCCGACCGACCTGCCCATGATCGACGAGCTGGCCGTGCTCCTCGGCACGCCCGTGCGCGTCATGGTCGGCGCCAAGTCGGCGATCGAGTCGATCCTCAAGAAGAGCGAGAGCTCGCAGCGGGTGCTGGACGACGCGACCGAGGGCTTCCAGATCCAGGTCCTCAAGGACGAGGACGCCAGCGAGGACCTGACGGTCGAGCGGCTCACGAGCGACAACAGCCCGATCATCCGTCTCGTGGACTCGATGGTGTTCACGGCCATCCAGCGGCGGGCGAGCGACATCCACATCGAGACCCAGGACGACGCGGTCGTGGTCAAGTACCGCATCGACGGCGTGCTGCAGCCGGCGAGCCGTCCGATCGCCAAGCGGTCCCACAGCGCGATCATCTCGCGCATCAAGGTGATGGCGGAGCTGGACATCGCCGAGAAGCGCGTCCCGCAGGACGGCCGGTTCCGGCTGCGCGTGCGCGGCAAGACCATCGACTTCCGCGTGTCGGTGATGCCGAGCGCGCACGGCGAGGACGCCGTCATCCGCATCCTCGACAAGCAGTCCATCAGCGAGCAGTTCACCGAGCTGCGGCTCGACATCCTCGGCTTCCCGGACCTCGAGCTGCGGCGATTCCGCAAGTACATCCGCGAGCCCTATGGGATGGTCCTCGTGACCGGGCCCACCGGCTCCGGCAAGACCACCACGCTCTACGGCGCCCTGGCGGAGATCCGGTCTATCGAGGACAAGATCATCACCATCGAGGACCCGGTCGAATACCAGTTGAAGGGCATCACGCAGATCCCCATCAACGAGAAGAAGGGGCTCACCTTCGCGCGCGGCCTCCGGTCGATCCTGCGCCACGACCCCGACAAGATCATGGTGGGCGAGATCCGCGACCCCGAGACCGCCCAGATCGCCATCCAGTCGGCGCTCACCGGCCACCTCGTGTTCACCACCGTCCACGCCAACAACGTGTTCGACGTGCTCGGCCGCTTCCTGAACATGGGCGTCGAGCCTTACCAGTTCATCTCGGCCCTCAACTGCGTGATGGCCCAGCGGCTCGTCCGCAAGATCTGCGACAAGTGCCGGCAGCCGGTGCGCCTGTCGCGCGAGCAGCTCCTGGAGTCGGCGATGGATCCGGCGCTCGCCGAGACGCACACCTTCATCGAAGGCGCCGGCTGCGTCGAGTGCGGCGGCACCGGCTTCAAGGGCCGGATGGCCATCTGCGAGCTGCTGGACCTCACGGACCACGTGCGGGAGCTCATCCTCGAGCGGCGTCCGATTTCCGAGGTCAAGCGCGCGGCCAAGGAGCAGGGCATGCGCTTCCTTCGCGAGTCGGCGGTGGAGCGCGTGCTCGGCGGCTTCACGACGCTGCGCGAGATCAACAAGGTGACGTTCGTCGAATGACGCTGCCGTCCTTCCTCCAGCAGGCGCCGCCGACCGTCGCGGTGGACGTGGCGCCGGACCGGGTCGCGGTGTCGCGGGTCGAGCGGCGGGCCGGCGGGCCGGTGCTCGTCGCCTACGGCGTCGAGTCCCTGCCGGCCGGCGCCGTCACGGGCGCGCTGTCCGCTCCCAATATGGCCGACGTGCCCCTGGTGGCGGCCGCGGTCGGGCGGGCCCTGGATCAGGCGGGCGGGCGGGCGCGGCAGGTGTCGCTCGTGGTGCCCGACTCGGTGGCCCGCGTGAGCCTCGTGCGCTTCGAGTCCGTCCCGGCCAAGTCCGGCGACCTGGACGAGCTCATCCGCTGGCAGGTGCGCAAGACCACGCCGTTCCCGCTCGACGACGCCGTGGTGGCGCACACGCCCGGGGCCTCGGCGCCCGGCGCATTCGAGTTCATCGTGACGGTGGCGCGCCGCGACGTGCTCCAGCAGTACGAGCAGGCGTGCGAACTGAGCGGCGCGCACGCCGGCATCGTGGACCTGTCCACCTTCAACGTCGTGAACGCGGTGCTCGCGCAGGCCGGCGGGGAGCCCGGCGGCGACTGGCTGCTCGTGCACGCCGCGCCCACCTACGTGAGCCTGGCGGTGCTCCGCGACGGGCACGTGATCTTCTACCGCACGCGGGGTGAGGAGGCCGAAGGGTCCATCGCGGACCTGGTGCACCAGACCGCGATGTATTACGAGGATCGGCTCCACGGCCACCGGTTCGCGCGCGCGCTGCTCCTCGGCGGCTCCACCGCGGCCGGCGCCGACGAACTGCGCCAGGAGCTGTCGGACCGGCTCCGCATCGAGGTCGCCGCCGTGGATCCGTTCAAGAGCGCGGCGCCGTCGGCGCGCCTCGGCACGTCGGCGCCGCTGGCGGACGCGCTCGCGCCCGGCATCGGGATTCTCCTGCGCGAGTCGGCGGTGGCGTGATGCTGCGCACGAACCTCGCCACGCGGCCCTTCTACAACGAACGCCTCGTCCGCGGCGTGCTCGTCGTGGCGCTGGCGGCCGCGGTCGCGTGGACCGCCGTCAACGCGGCCACCATCATGAGCCTGATGCAGCAGAGCGCCATGCTCGGCGAGCGCACGGCCAGCGAGTCGCTCCGGGCATCCGGCGCGCGGGCGCGGGCCGACCAGATCCGGCGGGGACTGGACGCGGCCGAGATCCGGACGGTGTCGGGCGCCGCCACCGAGGCCAATGCGCTCGTGCAGCGCCGCACGTTCTCGTGGACGCTGCTCTTCAACCAGCTGGAGACGACGCTGCCGGCCGATGTCCGCCTGGTGGACGTGCAGCCGCAGACCGACCAGGAGGGGCGCCTGATCGTGGCGCTCACCGTGGTGTCGCGGCGCATCGAGGATCTCGACGAGTTCATCCGGGGCCTGGAAGGCACGGGAGCCTTCGCCGGCGTCGTGTCGCGGACCGACGAAGCCCTGGAGGACGGGACCATCCAGTCGAGCCTCCAGGCCTACTACCGCCCCGCGGCCAGAACGCCGGACGCGACGTCAGAACCGACGACGGCGGCTGCGGCCCGTCCGCCGGAGGGAGGCCGATGAGCGACGCGCGGGGGAAGCTCGTCCGGCGCGCGCTGCGCGAACACCGGGCCTGGATCTGGCCGGTGGTCGTCCTGGTGGCTGCGAACATCGCGGCGCTGGTGCTGGGCGTGCTGCCCCTGTCGCGGACGGTGGACGGCTCGGAACGCCGGGCGGCCGAGGCCTCGGCCGATGCCCAGGCCGCCGCGGCCGAGCTCGCGGCCGCCACGAGCGCGCGCGACGGCCGCGACACGGCCACCCGGGAACTGGACATTTTCTATGCCGACGTGCTGCCGGCGTCGGTGGGCCAGGCCCGCCGCCTCCTCCAGCTGAACGTGGCCCAGCTGGCGCGCAAGCACGACGTCACCTTCGCCAGGGCCGTCGCCGCGCCCGAGACGATTCGCGGCAGCAGCCTGGCGCGCCTGCGGGCGTCGGTCGACCTGGTGGGCCGGTATCGCGACGTCCGCCAGTTCCTCTACGACCTCGAGACGTCGTCGGACTTCGTGATCGTCGACTCGATCGTGCTGTCGGAGGGCGACGACGCCTCGTCGCTCCTCAATCTCACGCTGGGCGTGTCGACGTACTTCAAGGCGGCGCCGGATGTCCGCTGAACGCCAGCGCTACCTGCTCTTCGGGCTCGCGGCCGTGCTGGCCGTGGTGGTCGTGCGGCAATATCGGGCCGCCTCCACCGCGACCACCGCGGCCGTGGTGGCCGCCCGCCGCGCGGCCAGCGCCGCCGTGCCGCCGCCGCCCGCCGACGTGGGCCTCGCCGCCCTCGAGGAGGCGCGGCCCGGTCCCGACGACGGCGGGCGCAATCCCTTCGTGTTCGGCGCCCGTCAGGCGACCGTGCCGGAGGGCGGCCCGCGCCGGGCGCGCCAGCCGGCGGAGGCCGGCCTGCCGCCTCCCGTCTTGCCGCCGGGCCCCCCGCCTCTTCCGCCGATTCCATTCAAGTTCATCGGGCTGGTGGAGGGCACCACGAGCGCGAGGAAGATCGCGGTGCTGAGCGACAGCAAGGGACTCGTGGTCCACGGCACCGAAGGGACTATCATCGACGGGCGTTACCGGATTCTGGCAATCGGCGCCGAGTCGATCGACATCGCCTATGCGGACGGGCGCGGGCGCCAGACGCTGCGCCTGAGCGGGCAGTAGCACGGAGACGGGAGCAGGCGTGACGAGATCACGAGTGGTGAGGACGGCCGGCACGATCCTGGCGATCGTCGCGCTGGCCGCGTGCGGCGCCAGCCGGTCCTACCGGCGCGGAGTGGCGGCAGCGAACGCACAGCAGTGGGACGAGGCCGTCGAGTACTACCGGCAGGCCCTGCAGGGCGCGCCGGACAAGCCGGAGTACCGCATCGCGCTCGAGCGGGCCATGCAGGCGGCCGCGACGTTCCACGTCACCCGCGCCCGGGCGCTCGAGACCGAGGGGCGCGACGACGAGGCCCTCCGCGAGTATCAGAAGTCCCTCGAGTACGATCCGTCGAACCGTTCCATCGCGGCCCATGCCGCCGAGATCGATCGCTCCCTCCGCGAGCGGATCGAAGCCAGCCGCCCGCGGCCGCCGATCGAGGCGTTGCGCGAGCAGGCGCGCCGGGCCTCCCAGGAGCCGGTCCTGAACCCGTCGTCGAACGAGCTCCTGAACCTGCGCTTCTCCAACACGAGCCTGCGCGACCTGCTGAACTTCATCGGCAACTCGACCGGCATCAACGTCACTTTCGACCGCGACTTCCAGGATCGCAGCGTGACGGTGCAGCTCGAGGGCGTGACGCTCGACGAGGCGCTCAGCCAGGTGATGCTGGCCAACCAGATCTTCTACAAGGTCCTGAACGAGCGGACCATCATCATCGCGACCGACAACACGGCCAAGCGGCAGCAGTACGAGGAGCAGGTCATCAAGACCTTCTACCTGTCGCACATCGACGCGAGCGAGCTGGCCCAGATCGTGAACACCGTGATTCTGGCGCCGCAGATGGCGATCCAGCCGCGTATCGCGCCGAACAAGACGGCCAACACCCTCACGGTGCGGGCGGGCACCACCGTGATGGACATCATCGACCGCGTGATCAAGCTGAACGACAAGCCGCGGGCCGAGGTCGTCATCGACGTGCAGATTCTCGAGGTCAGCCGCGAGCGCGCCAAGCGCTTCGGATTGAACCTGACCGACTACGCGGTCGGCGGCATTTTCTCGCCGGAGCAGGCGCCGGGGGGCGGCGGCGGCTCCGGGGGCGGCACGTCGACGGCCGGGACGGCGCCCTCGAGCGTCGGATCGCCGCCGGTCTTCAACGCCAACACGATTTCCACGGGCGTGAGCGCGGCCGATTTCTATCTCGCGGTGCCGGCGGCCGTGATCCGCTTCCTGGAAAGCGACTCGCAGACCAAGACGGTGGCCAAGCCGCAGCTCCGGGGCACGGAAGGACAGAAGGTCGTGCTCAATCTGGGTGAGGAGGTGCCGGTGCCCTCCACCACCTTCACGCCCATCGCGCAGGGCGGCGCGACGACGAACCCGCTCGTGTCGTTCAGCTACCGCCCGATCGGCGTCATCGTGGAGATGACGCCGCGCGTGACCTACGAGGGCGACATCATCATGGACCTCACCCTGGAGAACAGCGCCCGGGGCCAGGACTCCAACATCGCGGGCCAGAGCCTTCCGGCGTTCGCGTCGCGAAAGGTCACCACGCGGCTGCGGCTGCGCGACGGCGAGTCGAACCTGCTGGCGGGCCTGCTGCGCGAGGACGAGCGCCGCTCGCTGCGCGGCTTCCCTGGCATCCTGCGGCTGCCGATCCTCCAGCAGCTCTTCGCCGACAACGACCAGAACATCCGCCAGACCGACATCGTGATGCTGCTCACGCCGCGGATCGTGCGGTCGCACCAGCTGACGGCCGAGGATCTCAGCCCGATCTACATCGGCACGCAGTCCAACATGGCCGTGGGCGGACCGCCGCCCATCTTCGGCGGCGCCGCCCCGGCGGCGGAACCGCCGCCCGCGGCCGCGCCGGCCACGCCGGCGCCGGGCACGCCGCAGATCCCGGTGGGGAGCTCGCCGATCCCGGGCTTCACGACCGCGCCCTTCCCGCAGCCGGCGCCTCCGGCGCCGCCGCCCGCCCCGGCGCCGCCGCCCGCGGCGCCCGCGGCCGCGCCGAGCACGCCGCCGCCGGCCCCGGCGCCCGCCGCGGCCGAGCCCGCGGCCCCGGCCGCGCAGAATCCGTTCACGCCATCCGGGCAGGCGCCGGCGCTGGTGCTCGTCAGTCCGCCGGGGACCGAGTTCCGCGTCGGCGGCGGGCCCTATCTGGTGCCGATCTCGATTTCCGGGGCGTCGCGGCTCTCGACGATCTCGATCTCGCTCTCGTTCAACCCCGCCGTCCTGCGCGTGCGCTCCGTCCAGGAGGGCGCGCTCATGCGGCAGGGAGGCGTGCAGGCGGCGTTCACCCAGAACATCGATGCCGCGGCCGGCCGCGTGGACATCGCCGTGGTGCGCACCGGGGACGTCCTCGGCGCGTCGGGCACGGGCGTCGTCGGCGCCGTCCAGTTCGATGCCGTCGGGCCGGGCACGTCGCCGCTTTCGCTGACCGGCGTCGGCACGCTGGCGGGCGCCGGCGCCGCGCCGCTGAGGTTCCAGCCGACGGCCACCGTGACCGTCAAGTAGGGAGGGACGACCGGTGCACACATGGCGGGAGTCGATGGCGCGCGGCTACACCTTCGTGGAGCTGCTGATCGTCACAACGATCCTGCTCATCCTGGCCGCCGGCATCCAGCCCCTGGCGAAGGTCACGATCCAGCGCCAGAAGGAAGGCGAGCTCCGCCACGCGCTGCGCGAACTGCGCGGCGCGATCGATGCCTACTACGACCTGGTGGCGACGGGCCGCGTGCCGGCCACCGAGCTCAAGCCGGGGAACGAAGGCTATCCACCCGACCTCGAGACGCTCGTCGAGGGCGTGCCCCTGGCCGGCGACGCCACGGGGCGGAAGGTCAAACTGCTGCGCCGGGTGCCCGTCGATCCGATGACGGGCGACACCGAATGGGCGCTGCTCTCGTACCAGGACAAGCCCGACGCCACGCGGTGGGGCGGCCAGAACGTCTACGACGTGCGCTCGAAGAGCACGGGCACGGCGCTCGACGGCACGAAGTACAACGAGTGGTAGCGTCATGACCGCCCGCCGCGCCCGTTCGGCCCTCGCCCGCGGGTTCACGCTCATCGAACTGCTGGTGGTGATGTCGCTCGTGGTCGTGCTGTCGGCGATCGCGATGGTCGGGTATCAGAACAGCGTCACGCGCGCGAGGGAGGCGACGCTGAAGGCGGACCTGTACCACATGCGCGACGCGATCGACCAGTACTACGCGGACAAGCAGAAGTGGCCCGCCACGCTCCATGACCTCGTGACGGACGGCTACGTCCGTCGCATCCCCGAGGATCCGATGACGAGCTCGGCCGACACCTGGCAGGAAATTCCGGCGGAGGCCGATCCCGCCAATCCGTCGGCCGAGACTGGCATCTACGACGTGAAGAGCGGCTCGGACAAGATTTCGCTGGACGGCACGCCCTACGCGGAGTGGTGAGGATGGCGGCCCGGTCCGCTGCCGGTCCGCGGGTCAGGTGGGCCGGACGTCCAGCACCACGATGCCTTCGTCGCCGTTGGTCGCGATGACGCGGAGCGTGACCCGATAGTTGCCCGGCGTGTACTTGTGCGTGGTGAGCCCGCCGGTCGTCGTCACGCTGGTGCCATCGCCGAAGTCCCACTCGTACGCGCGAATCGTGGTGCCCGTCCGCGGCGTGGCCGTCGCGCTGAAGTTGACGATGCCGTTCCCGAGGTTGGAACTCGTGACTGAAAGCGGGATCGCGTAGCGGTCGTTCACCTGCAGGATCATGGTCGTCACGCCGACGAGCCCGAGCGCGTCGGTGGCCGTGGCCGTGACCGTGTAGAAGCCCGTCCGCGCGTACAGGTGGGACACCGTGATCGTGCCGGTGAGCGGCCCGAGCGACTGGGACGCCCCGTCCCCGAAGTCGAGGCGGAGGCTGCGGATGGCACT
This sequence comes from Vicinamibacterales bacterium, assembly GCA_050187355.1. GTDB lineage: Bacteria > Acidobacteriota > Vicinamibacteria > Vicinamibacterales > UBA2999 > CADEFD01. The sequence goes on along the minus strand of JBFWXO010000002.1, from coordinate 72,687 downwards.
GGACGTCGTCGCGTTGGCCTGCTTCAGCGAGAACACCGCAGGTAGCCCGACCTCGGCGGTGTTCGTGCCGGTGCCCCCCACGACGGCGATGTCCACGACCGGGAGGTCGGTGACGACGATGTCGAGCGTGGCGGACACGGGCGTGGCGCCGCCGCCCACGCTGGCCGTCACCTTGGCGGCGACGTTCGTCGTGAGGTCGCTGCGCGCCTCGCCGAGGCTGTTGGTGAGCGCCGTGCTCTGCGACAGCGTCCCCGCGCTGGTCGAGAAGGCCACGGGCGTGTTGGGCAGCGGATTGCCGCCGGTGTCGACCACCGTCGCGATCATGGTGGTGGTGCCGCCCGTGGACGGCAGCGAGGTCTGGCCCGCCCGCAGGGTGACCGCGCCGGCCGCCGCCGCGCCGACGAGGATCTCGAGGTCGTCGGACTTGCTGCCGCCGGAGAAGGCGCTGATCGCGGCCTTGCCGGACTGGCCACCCGCGACGAAGCGCACGGTGACCTGGCCGTTCGACGTGCGCGCCTCGTGCGGCTCGATCGTGCCCAGGGACGAAGTGAACGAGATGACGGTGCCGTTCTGAACCGGGGTGCCGGCCGACTCGATGACGACGGCCGTGATGTCGGTGCTGCCGGCGAGGGGCAGCACCCCGACCGTGGCGACCAGCCGGATCGTCGTATTCGTGGGGGCGAGGAGGGGCACCTTGTCGCACCCGGCGACCGCGCTGACGACGAAAAGGGCCAGAAGGACCGCGGACCGCGGGACGAATGACATGCGAGAGGCCAATAAGGATAATAGTTACGTGCAGTTACGTGGTCAAGGCGCCGGCGTGCCTGGCGATCGCGGATTCGCCATGGCGGCGCTGCTGGTCGGCCTGAGCGTGATGGCCGTGCTGATGTCCGTCGCGTTGCCCGTGTGGAGCCGGCAGGCCCAGCGCGAACGGGAGGAAGAGTACCTCTTTCGCGCCTTCGAGTACGCCCGCGGCGTCATGAAGTTCCAGCAGAAGGCGGGACCCGGCACCCTGCCTCCCAGTCTCGACGTGCTCGTGCAGCAGCGGTTCGTACGGCGCAAATACAAGGATCCGCTCACCGGCGAGGATTTCCAGCCTGTGTATCAGACGGTGGCGGCCCCCGGGCAGCCGGGCATCGGCGCGTCACCGGGCTCCGCGACGCCGGGCGCGATCGCCGCCACGCCCACGACCACCAAGTCGACCACGGGGACCCCGACGTCGTCGCAGGGCATTCCCGTACCGGGCGCCGGCATCATCGGGGTGGTCTCGAAGAGCAAGGCCACGAGCATCAAGGTGTTCAACGGTCGAACGCGCTACGACCAGTGGGCGGTCACATACCAGGACATCAGGCCGGGCAAAGGCCTGCCGCCCGACATCCTGCAGGCCCTCAACGCGCCGGGTGGTGTTGCCCCCGGCGGGGCGCCCGCGCCAGGACGGCCGGGCGCCAGTCCGTTCGGTCAACCTGGGGCGAATCCATTCGGCGGGGCGCCGGCGCCGGGCGGCAACCCGTTCGGACAGCCTGGCGCCAATCCCTTCGGGCAGCCTGGCGCGAATCCCTTCGGCCAGCCTGGCGGCAGTCCCTTCGGTCAGCCCGGGGCGAGTCCGGGACCATCCGGTGCTCCCGGCGCCAATCCGTTTGGCGCGGGGGGAAGCCCGGGCGCCAGCCCGTTCTCTCCGGCCTACCCGCCGCCGCCGAAGAAGCAGTGACCGTGAGCCTCCGGCCGCCCCGGGGTCAGCGCGCGGCGCGGTCCGCCCACTCCAGCACGGCGTCGTGGAGGGCCACGCGCAGCGGTGCGATCGGGCGTCCATCGCCGCGAGGGTGGATGCGGTTGGTCAGACAGGCCACGTAGAGCCCGCGATCCGGGTCGATCCACAGCGACACGCCAGTGAAGCCCGTGTGGCCGATCGCGCGCGGCGACATCCGCGGCCCGCACGACGAGGTCGGCAGCATCGTGTCCCACCCGAGCGCGCGCGAACTGCCCGGCACGATGCCGCGGCGCGCGAAGCGCGCCATGGTCTCGGACGACGCGCCGCGCCAGCCGGGGCCCGCGCCGCTCCAGAGCGCCAGCACCCAGCGCGCGAAGACCCCGACGGCTGGCGCCGTGCCGAACAGCCCCGCGTGGCCGGCCCCGCCCCCGAGCGCCGCGGCGTTGGCGTCGTGCACCTGCCCGGCCAGCACCCGGCCGCGCCAGGGGTCCACGCCGGTGGGCGCGACCCGCGCCAGCCACGCGCCGCGGATGCCGAACGCGAGGTCCACGGGACCCAGGGCGTCGGCCGCGAAGTCCGCGAACTGGGCCGACAGCGGCGCGCCGGCGGCGTCCTCGAGCAGCGCGCCCAGGAGGATGAACCCGAGGTCCGAGTATTCGGCCCGAGTGCGCGGCGCGTACGCGAGCGGCGTCGCCGCGATCTGTGCCAGCACGCCGCGCCGGCCCGCGACCGCCTGGTAGAACGCCCGGTGCGCGGGGAAGCCGCCGGCGTGCTCCAGCAGGTCCCGGACCGCGATCGCCGGGCGGTTGCCGAAGCCGGGGAGCCGCGACTGGAGCCGGGCGTCGAGCGGAAGCGCGCCGGACGCCTCCGCGTGCATCGCGAGCGTGGCCGTCGCGATGACCTTCGTCAGGGATGCCAGGTCGTACACCGTGTCGCTCGTGACCGCCGGGGCGTCGGCCGCGTACGTGTGCCGTCCCCGCGCGAGGCGCCACGACGGACCGGCGAGGCCGCCCACCTCCACGACGGCGCCCGGCGTCACCCGCTGCCCGACGGCGCGGTCGAGCAGGGCGGCGACGGCCGGCGGCGGCTGGGCGGTCACGGGCCCGCCGGCGCAACCCGCCGCAGCACCCACGCGGTGCCCACCGTCGTGACCGCGCCGATGAAGACGTACCACGTCCACGCGGTCGGCGTGAGCGCCCAGACCAGGGTCATGGCCGCCAGGCCCACCACCATCCCGACGAAGGCCTCCCGCTCTCCCACCGACGGCGCGCGCGTGGCCAGCAGGAACGCGCCCAGGACCGAGCCCGACGCGAAGGACAGGACGGCGAGTCCGGCGTCGAGCACCGAGCGGTCCATGAACTGCGCGCCCAGCGCGACCCCCACCTGCACGATCCCCCAGCCCACCGTAATGCGCCGCGACAGCGCGACGAGCCCGGCTTCGTCGAGGGCCAGCGCCCGCCGCGGGCGATAGAAGTCGTTCAACGTGGTCGCCGCCATGGCATTCAACGACGGCGACAGCGCCGCGGCGACGATGGCGGCCACGATGAAGCCGGCCATGCCGCTCGGCAGGTAGTTGACGACGAAGTGGGGCAGCACCTGGTCGGTCCGCTCGAGGGCCGTCGTCAGGGGCACGTGCTGGTGGAACGTGTACAGCATCACGCCGATCAGCAGGAAGACGATGAACTGCCCGAAGACGATGACGCCGCTCAGCATCAGGCCCGACGCGGCGGCCCGCAGGCTGGTCGCGGCCAGCAGGCGCTGGACCAGGAACTGGTCGGTGCCGTGCGTGGCCAGGGTCAGGGCCACCCCGCCCAGCAGGCCGGTCCAGAGCGTGTAGACGACGGTCGGATCGGTGGAGAGGTCCAGGACCGCGAACTTCCCGGCGGCGGCGCCGGTGCGCACCACCTCGTCCCACCCGCCGGGAATCCGGCCGAGCAGGGCGGCGGCGACGGCCGCCGCGCCCGCGACGTAGACGAACATCTGCACGACGTCGGTCCAGATGACGGCCGACGATCCGCCCCGCACCGTGTAGACGATCATGATCGTCCCCACGATGACGGTCGCCCAGGCCGTCGGCACCCCCGTGACCACGCTGATGACGAGCGAGGTGGCGAACAGCCGGATGCCGTCGGCGAGCGAGCGCGTGATCAGGAAGAGGCCCGCCGAGAGCGTCGTCACCCGCGGGCCGAAGCGCCGCTGCAGCAGTTCGTACGAGGTGACGAGATCGCCGCGGAAGTACGCCGGAATGAAGAGCGCGCTCACGAGCAGCCGCCCCAGCACGTAGCCGAGGGCGAGCTGGAGGAATGTCATGTTGCCGGCGTAGGCCGTCGCCGGCACGCCGATGAAGGTCAGGGTGCTCGTCTCGGTGGCGACGACCGTGCAGCAGACGGCCCACCACGGGACCGAGTGGCCGCTCAGGAAGTAGTCGCGCGTGGTCTTCTGGAACCGACCGAACCAGGACCCGAACGCCGTGATGGCCGCCAGGTAGCCGGCGATGACGGCGTAGTCGATCGGAGCGAGCACGGCCGTCAGTATAAGCTTCGATCGTGCACGTCCTGGGAATCGATGCCGGAGGCAGCAAGTCGGTGGCGTGGCTGGCCGACGACGACGGGCGCGTGCTCGGCGAGGGCCGCGCGGGCGGCGCCAACCTGCACAGTGTCGGGGAACTCGCCACCGAGAAGGCGCTGTACTCCGTGATCGTCGATGCCGTCGCCGACCGCGGGTGGCCGGATACCGTCTGCATCGGCATGGCGGGCCTGGACCGGCCCGACGACGAGGCCATCACGACGGGCATCCTGCGGCGGCTCGGCTGCCGCGGCCGGATCGTGGCCGTGAACGACGCGCACATCGCGCTCGTCGCCGGCGCCGACGAGGCGCCGGGCGTCGTCGTGATCGCGGGCACGGGGTCGATCGCCTACGGGATCGGCCCGGCCGGCACGGCCGCCCGGGCGGGTGGCTGGGGCGAGGTGTACGGCGACGAAGGCTCCGCGTTCTGGGTCGGCGCCCGGGCGCTCGCCGCCGTCGTGCGCGCGTCGGATCGGCGCGGACCGTCGACGGCGCTGACGTCGCTCATCCTGCGCCACGCCGACGTGGACCGGATCGAGGGGCTGGTCCGTCAGGTCCACACCCGGCCGGACCGGCGCCCCGTGATCACGGCCATGGCCGGGCTCGTCGCCAAGGCGCACGCGGAGGGCGATGCCGTGGCCGGGGAGATCCTGCGTGCGGCGGCCGCCGAACTGGCCCTGGCGGCGCGCTCGGTCGTCGAGCAGTTGGGCATGCGCGGCGAGGCGGCACGCGTCGTCCTCTCGGGCGGTCTCTTCAAGATGGCGCCGGTCGTCGCCGGGATGCTCGCCGGCCTGATGGCGGAGGTGGCGCCCAAGGCACGCACCGGGGTGCTCACCGACGAGCCCGCGCTCGGCGCGGTGCGGGTCGCGCTGCGGGCCGCTCGCGGCCAGCTGCGGCTGCCCGTTTACGCCGGTGCGTCGGCGTCCCGGTCGTGACGGTCGAGGTGCTCGAGGACGGCGGCGCCGCGACGGCCCGCGCGGCGACCTTCATCGCCGGCCGGATCCGCGGGAGTCGCGACGCCGTGATCGGGCTGCCGACCGGCCGAACGATGGTGCCCGTCTACGACCGGCTGGTCGTCGAGCCGATCGACTGGTCTGGGATTCGAACGTTCAACGTGGACGAGTTCGCCGGTACCGCACCGGACCACGCCGGCAGTTTTCGCGCGTTCATGGACCGGCACCTCTTCTCCCGCGTGCCGCTGGCGCCTGCCGTCATCGGGTTCCCCCGCGGCGATACCGGCGACCTGGAGGCCGAGTGCGCCCGCTACGAGGCGGCCGTAACGGCGGCTGGCGGGCTGGACCTCCTCGTGCTCGGCATCGGCGCCAACGGGCACGTCGGCTTCAACGAGCCGGGCGAGACCCTCCACGCCGCGACTCACGTGGCCGCGTTGTCCGAGGCGACACGGCGGGCCAACGCGGAACTCTTCGGCGGTGAGTGGCGGCGCGTGCCCTCCCAGGCGCTCACGATCGGCATGGGCCACGTCCTCCGGGCGCGGGAGATCCTCGTCGTCGCGACCGGGGCGTCGAAGGCGCAGGCCGTCCGGGCCATGGTGCGGGGGCCGTTGACGACCCGGTGTCCGGCGTCGTGGCTCCAGGTGCACGGCCGCGCGACGGTGGTGCTCGACGCGGCGGCGGCCGGCGCGCTCTAGCGGTCGTCCCGCGGGCTGGTCATGGCGCTCCTGGCCGGCCCGCGTTCACGGTCCGTCAGCGGCGTTCGCCGCCTTCGAGCAGTGCCCGCAGGCGCGGCTCGATGTCCTCCCCGATGGCGTCGCGCAGCGACCCGTCGGCGCGGCGCAGCCGGCTGAGCGCCTTGGCGTACGGGAGGCCCGTCTTCTGCATCACGACCGCCGCCTTCACGTTCCACCGCGCGCGCTTGAGCAGCGCGTCGGCGGCCTGAGCGTCGATGCCGGTCACGATGTGGACCATGCGCCGGGCGCGATCGCGGAGCTTCTCCGAGCCGGTGCGGACGTCCACCATCAGGTTGCCGTAGGTCTTGCCGACGAGCACCATCGCCGAGGTGGTGAGGGTGTTCAGGACCAGCTTCGTCGCGGTGCCGGCCTTGAGGCGCGTGGACCCGGCGATCACCTCCGGCCCGACGGCCGGCGCGATCGTGAGATCGACGAAGCTCTGGAGCTCGGTCCGCGGGTCGCACGTGACGAAGATGATGCGGGCCCCGACGCCGCGGGCGCACGTGAGGGCGCCGCGCACGAACGGGGTCATGCCGCTGGCGGACACGCCGACGAGGATGTCCTTCCGGGTCGGCGAGAGCCGCCGGGTGGCGCGGGCCCCTTCCTCGTAGTCGTCCTCCGCGCCTTCCTTCGCCCGGAGGATCGCGGCCTTGCCGCCGGCCATGATGGCCTGCACCACGGAGGGGTCGGTGCCGAAGGTGGGCGGCATCTCGGCGGCCTCGACGACGCCGAGCCGTCCGCTCGTCCCGGCGCCGACGAAGATGACACGGCCGCCCTTGCGCAGTGCCTTGGCGAGCATGTCGGCGCCGACGGCGATCCGGTCGCGCTCGCGCTGCACCGCGGCCAGCGCCTTCTTGTCCTCGGCCAGCATCAGGTCCACGACGCCCGCAGCCGGTTGCTTGTCGATGGCCAGCGTGGCGGGGTTGATGGCTTCGGTGGGGAGCGACTCCCACTTCGAGGAACGGGGCATGTGACGACCGGCGAGGCGAACGCCAGCCCCGCATGCTAGTCCCGTGACACCGCGGTGTCAACGAACCGCGGAAGCGCCGCGTACAATGGCCACATGGCTTCGGCCGTCGACCGCTACCTCGCCCATCTCGAGTACGAGCGCCGGGTGTCGCCGCACACGCGGGTCGCGTACGCGGGAGACCTGGCGAAACTGGAGGCGTTCGCCAGCGGGGAAGGGCGTCGCCTGGAGGCCCTGACGCTTCCGGACCTCGAGCGCTTCGTGCGGACCCTGATGGCCGAGGGCCGCTCGCCCCGGTCCGTCGGGCGGGCCGTCGCGTCCGTGCGCGGCTTCTTCCGCTTCGTCACCGGGGGGGGAGAGGGCAGCCCGGCCGCGGACCTCGCGCCGCCCCGGGCGTGGCGGGCGCTTCCGAAGTTCCTGACGCTCAACGAGGTCGACGCGCTCCTCCAGGCACCCGATCCGACGGGGCCGATTGGCGTGCGGGACCGCGCCCTGATCGAGGTGCTGTACGCCACGGGCCTGCGCGTCACGGAGCTGCTCTCCCTCACCCTGCCCGACGTCGATCTCGACCGCGGCGTCCTGACGACGATGGGGAAGGGCCGCAAGGAGCGGATGGTCCCGGTGGGCGAGGCGGCCGTCGCGTGGGTGCGCCGGTACCTGGCCGACGGGCGGCCGCACCTCCTGCGCGCGCGCTCGACCCCCCGACTGTTCCTGAACGTGCGGGGCGGCCCACTCTCGCGCATGGGCTTCTGGAAGATCCTCCGGGCCCATGGACGCACGGCCGGCATCGACCGCGCCATCTCACCTCACGTGCTCCGGCACTCGTTTGCCACGCACCTGCTCGAACGGGGAGCCGACCTGCGGGCGATCCAGGTGATGCTCGGGCACGCCGGCCTGTCCACGACCCAGATCTACACCCACGTCCTCGACGAGCGGCTGCGCGCGGTGTACGACCGGTTCCACCCGCGCGCGTGATGCGGGGCGCGCTCCGAATCGCCGGCGGCGCCCTGGCCGCGCTGTGCGCCCTGATGGCCTGGCGCGTGAGCGTCCTGCCGCGGCAGGAGGCCGCCGGGGCGGGCCTGCCGGCCACGGACGTCACCGTGGCCTATCACGTGCACTCGAACCGCTCGGATGGCACGGGCACGCCCGACGAGATCGCGGCGGCCGCCGCGGCGGCCGGCGTCACGGTGGTGGTCCTCACCGACCACGGCGACGGCACGCGCACCGTCGACCCGCCGCGCTACCTCCACGGCGTGCTCGTCGTCGATGCCGTCGAGATCAGCACCTGGGGCGGCCACTACGTCGCGCTCGGCGCCGCGGCGGCGCCGTATCCCCTCGGCGGCGAACCGGCGAGCGTCGTGGACGACGTGCGCTGGCTCGGCGGCCTCGGCGTCGTCGCGCATCCGCGGTCGGCCAGGGACGCCCTCCGCTGGCGCGACTGGGACGCGGCCTTCGACGGCGTCGAGTGGTTGAACGCCGACAGCGAGTGGCGCGATCGCCCGCGCGACCTCTGGACGTCGCTCCTCACCTACCCGTGGCGGCCCGTGGAGACGCTCACCGCACTGCTCGACCGGCCCGCGGCGGAACTGGCGGAGTGGGACCGGCTGGCCACACGCCGGCCCGTCGTCGGCCTGGCGGCCCTCGATGCGCACGCCCGGGCCGGTCTGCGCGGCGTCGGCGAGCCGTACGACGGTTGGGCGGCCGTGCGCCGGCCGTCGTACGCCGACGCGTTCGCGACCTTCACCAACGTGGTGCGGCTCGACGGCCCGCTCTCCGGCGATGCGCCTCGAGACGCGGCGGCGCTGCTCGAGGCCCTTCGCGCGGGGCGCGCGTACGCGGTCGTCACCGGCCAGCGTGCGGCAGGCGCGGCGTCGTTCACGGTCGAGGCGGGAGGCGTGACCTGGATCCCCGGCGCCTGGGCGCCGCCGCCGCCGGGCCTGCCGATCGTGTTCCGGGCGGTGACGGAAGCGCCGCCCACGGCCACGACCCGGATCGTGTGCGACGGGTCGGTGGTGGCCGAGTCGCCGGGCGGCCGGATGGAGTGGACCACCGCGACGCCGCCCGGGGCGTGCCGGTGGGAGGTGGATCTCGGATCCCCGTTCCGCACGCCGTGGACCGTGACCAATCCCGTCTACGTCCGCGGCGACGACCGCCGCCCCGACATACTCGGCCTCCCGGCGGCGACCGTTCGGACGCCGCTCGCGCCCGGAGATCCCGGCGCCTGGCACATCGAGCGCGCGCCGGGAACGGCCGCGGATCTGGAGCCGGCGGCCGGCGGCGGCGTGTCGTTCCGCTGGCACCTGGGGGCGGGCGACAGTCCGTACGCGGCGGCGCGGGTCGACCTCGCTCCCGGCGTCCTTACCGAGTCCGATCGGATTGCCGTGCGCGGCAGCGCGGACCGCCCGATACGTGCCTGGATCCAACTCCGGACGCCGGACGCCGGCGGGCGGCGCTGGGGACAGTCGCTCCGGCTGGAGCCGGGCGAGACCGGACGGGAGTTCGAACTGCCGCTCGAGCGATTCCTGCCGCTCGACGGCCAGGCCGGGCCCGTGCCGCGGGGACAGGTCACGGCGCTGCTGGTCGTGGTGGACACCGTCCACGCCCGTCCGGGCACCGCGGGTGTCCTCACCTGGGACGGCATGACGGCGGCGCGCTGAGCGCGCGAGCGTGCGGATCACGCAGGGCGTCGCGAGCGCCCCCTGCCACGAGGCGCGGATGGCGGCACCTCACGCGCGCACCTCCGGGCGCGGCGTCCCGCTTGCGCGGCGTCAGGTGCGGACCGTCAGCAGCAGCGACAGGGCGCAGGCGCCGAACAGGAGGTTCGGGGCCCAGGCCGCCAGGATCGGGGGCAGCGCTCCGCCGGCGCCCAGGGCCGCGAAGACGCTGATCATGGTCCAGTAGGTGAGGGCCAGCACCACCCCGACGCCGATGCCGTACAGCGCGCCGCGACGGCCGATCGTGACGGCAAACGGCACCCCGATGAGCGTCATGACCACCGTGACCAGGGGGAAGGCGAACTTCCGGTGGAGGGCGACCTGGTGCTCACGGACGTCGTGCCCCGCGGCGCGCACCTCGTCCACGTAGCGCTGGAGCTGGCGGTACGTCATCTGCTCCGGCGGCGGGATCTGCGTGACGAACGTCTCGGGTGTCGCCAGGGCGAGCTCCCGCTCCTCGAAGGGCGAATACGACGCCACCTTGGCGTCGCTGTTGAAGGTGCGCGTCCAGCCGTTGCGGGCATCCCAGGTCCGGCCGTCGCCGACCTCGGGCTCCGCCCTGGCGATCTTGGCGAACGACCGCTCGGTCACGATCCCGCCGGCGGGCCCGAACGTCAGGACCGTGAGGCCGCTCAGCTCGTGGTCGCTCGGGCTGTAGAACTGGTAGTGGTAGACGCGGCCGTCCGGCCCGGTGAGCCAGCGCCGGTTGAGGGCGTCGTAGCGTCGGGGCGTCTGCCCCCGAATCAGATAGTCGAGCTCCTTGGCGCGGCGGTTGGCCGGCGCGAGCACCCACTCCTCGAGTCCGAACAGCGCGCCCGAGGCGACGAGCGCCGACGCCAGGAGCGGCACGGCCGTCCGGTACAGGCTGATGCCGCAGGCCCGCATCACCACGAGCTCGCTGGACTTGGTGAGCGCGCCGATCGTGGCCACGGCCGCGAGCAGGACGGCGAGCGCGATCACGTAGTAGAGATACTGGGGCGTGGACCACCAGAAGTAGCGCAGCAGCAGCTCCGCCGTGGCCGTGCCCTTGATCAGCTTGTCGGACAGGTCGATGAAGGTGGCGAGGTAGAAGAGGCCGGCCATGCTGACCACGCACAGCGCCAGCACCCGGAAGTAGAGCGTGGCGACGTAGAGATCGAGCAGCGGCAGCCGGAGCCCGGCGATGCGTCGCACCCGGACGACGAGCGCGCCGCCCACGATGTCACCGAGCGTCGCGAGCCGCGCCGACACGGCCGGCGGCACGAACGAGCCGGAACGCGAGGCCGGCCTCAGACGGCGCCACAGGCCCGCGACACCGGCGGCGCCGACCACGAGGTTGGGCAGCCAGCTGGCGAGGCCCGGCGACAGGTAGTGGCCCTTGGCGAACGACTGGCCCAGCCACATCACCGCGTAGTAGCCGAAGATCACGGCGACGCCCAGCGCCAGGCCCGCGAACTTCCCGTCGCGGCGGTCGGTCGCGCCCAGCGCGATGCCGATCAGCGCGAACACGAAGCACGCCGCCGGGATCGAGAACTTCTTGTGGATCTCGTACCACTCGTTGTGCGACGACTGGTTGAGGCCCTCGAGACGGGCGGCCTGCTCGCGGAGCTCGGCGATCGACATCTCGCGGATGCCCCGCGCCGGCCCCTGGCGGGGGAAGACGCTCTCCGGGTCCAGCGGCACCACCGTCCGGTCGAACGTCACGACCTCGTAGCCGTCGGGGTCGTTCTCGGCGGTGCTGTGCCGGGTGCCGTCGGTGAGCACCATCTGGATGGTGCGGGCCTCGCGGTCCACGAGCATCCGGCCGTGCTCGGCGACGTACAGCACCGGGTGCTCGGGCGACCTGGTGTCGGCGGCGACCACGCCCGACCAGCCACCCTCGGCCGGCACGTCGCGCACGTAGACGACGAAGCCAGGGAAGTCCTCGAAGAACTCGCGGGGCTTCACCTCGCCCTCCGCCCGATCGGCCACCAGGCGCGTCGTGATCTCGCGGAACGTCTGGTTGGCGTCGGGAATGGCCCAGATGAGCACCCACGACGTCGCGAGCCACGCCGCCACGCCGAGGACGGCCGCGGGCCGCAGCAGGCGCACGGGGCTCAACCCGCAGGCGAGCATCGCCACGATTTCACGGTCGCCCGACAGCCGCCCCAGGGCGACGAGCAGGCCGACCAGCAGCGACATCGGAATCGTGAGCCCCAGGGCCTGCGGGATGAGGGTGACCATCACCCGGGCGAGGGTGAGCCAGGGCACCCCCTTCGCCACCATGGTCTCGGCCTGCTGGATGATGAAGGGGATAATGAGGATGAACGTGAGGACGAGCAGCGCCAGCGCGAACGGCACGGCCACTTCGCGAATTACGTACCGGTCCAGCGTGCGCATGCGTGGCTGACGGAATTGTACCAGGAGCCGCATGCCGACCCCCGCCGTCCGACTCGCGCTCCTGTGGCACATGCACCAGCCCTACTATCTCGACCCCCAGACGGGGGAGTCGGTGCTGCCGTGGGTGCGTCTCCACGCCCTCAAGGACTACGGCGGGATGGTGGCGCTGCTCGAGAGCCACCCCGGAGTCCATGTCACCTTCAACCTGGTGCCGGCGCTGGTCGAGCAGGTCGAGGCCTACGCGACGGAACGGACCTGGGATCGGCAGCTCGTCCTCGGCCTCCGGCCGGCGGTCGAGCTCGACCGGGCCGAGGTCGAGTGGTTCGTGCGGGAGGGCTTCCATGCGCATCCGCCGACCATGATCGACCCGTATCCGCGCTACGCCGAGCTCTGGCGGCGGCAGGCGAGCGGGCTGCCGTTCGACGGCGCCGCCGTCACCGACCTGCAGGTCTGGCAGAAGCTGGCCTGGGTCGACCCGGACGTCGCCCGCTCGGACCCCCGGGTGATGGCGCTGCGGACGAAGGGCCGCGGCTACGACGAGGGGGACAAGGCCGCGCTCCGGGCGGTGGAACTGGAGCTGCTGCGGCGGGTCGTGCCCCTCTACCGCGCCGCGGCCGCGCGCGGTCAGGTGGAACTGAGCTGTTCGCCGTACTTCCATCCGATCCTGCCGCTCCTGTGCGACTCGGCGGCGCATCACGACGCGCACCCCGGCGCGCCGCTGCCGCACCCCCCGTTTCGCTGGCCGGAAGACGCCGACGACCAGCTGATCCTGGCGTCGCGGGCGCACGCGGCCTGGTTCGGGGCGCCGCCGGCCGGGGTCTGGCCGTCCGAAGGCGGGGTGTCGCCGCAGACGGCGGCCGCGGTGGCGCGGGCGGGCTTCAGGTGGATGGCGACCGACGAGGGCATCCTGCGGGCGTCACGGGCCTTGGCCGGCCTCGACACACCCCGTGCGCTCTGCCATCGCACGTACGAGGTGACGACGCCTGACGGGTCCGTCCGCATCGTCTTCCGCGACCACGGCCTGTCGGATGCCATCGGCTTCACCTACCAGGGCTGGGCCGCCGAGGCCGCCGCCGGGGACTTCGTGGAACGCGTCCGGACCGCAGGCCGGGAGGCGGCGGGGCCCTCGGGACCGCCCCCGACGGTCGGCGTCATCCTCGACGGGGAGAACGCCTGGGAGCACTATGCCGACGGCGGCCGGCCGTTCCTGCGGGCCCTCTACGCGGCGCTCGAGGCCGCGCCGGACATCGAGCCCGTCACCATGGCCGTGGCGACCGCCGGCGAGGCCGAACCCCTCCCACGCCTGTTCTCGGGATCCTGGATCCATGCGGACTTCGGGATCTGGATCGGCCATGCCGACGACCGCCGCGCCTGGGCACAACTGGCGCGGGCGCGCGCCGCGTTCGCCGCGGCTGCGCCCAACCTCGACGCCGCGGCCGCCCAGGGGGCGCGTGACGCCCTGCGCGCCGCGGAGGGGAGCGACTGGTTCTGGTGGTACGGCGACGATCACTCGTCGCTTCACGATCGGGACTTCGACGCGCTCTTCCGGCGCCACCTCCGGCGCGCCTGGCACCACCTCGGACTCGAGGTGCCCGCCGAGCTCTACGAGTCGAACATCACCACGGAGGTTGCCGGCGACGACGTCCTGCGGCCCGTCGCCGTGGCAGACGCGGTCCGGACCGCCGGGTACTTCGGCCGGCTGGGGTGGGTGGCCCTGGAGCGTCCGGCGGGGTCGATGAGCCGTGGAACCGCGCCGGCCGTTCGCCGGTGCGAGGTAGCGGCCACGGCCTCAGCGCTGTGGGCCGAGGCGGCGGTCGAGGGTGCGGTCCGGATGCGCCTCGAGATGGCGACGCTCGACGGTCGGGCTGCCGCCACCGACGGCGAGCCCGGCCAGCCGTTGGCCCTCCGCTGGGACGCGATCCAGGCGGTCCCCGGAGAGGTCGTTCGGGTGCGGGTCGTCGCTCGCGATGCCGCCGGGCGGGTCCTGGAAACCGTGCCCGCCGACGGGATCGGGCGGCGGCTCGCGATCCCGGACGCCGGCGGGGCCGGGGCCTGGACCGCCTGACAGGGCGTTAGCCCAAACCCCATCAACATTTCATCAACAGCCATGTTTATGGCCGTATTTTATTAATGTCTGATAACAACTCTTATGTAAACTAAATGATAGAGGCGAGGGGGAGTCCGACCCATTTTGAGGCGTCCGACGCGCCCACCCCGCGGGCGGCGGATATCGAATCCCAGCGTGGACGTCGCGCTCTGCCGAATGACTCGGACGGCACGAACGCTACCGCTGCGAAACCGTGGTGCGGCCGTGTGCCTCGAGCCACGAGCGCGATCTCGTGGCCAGGACGTGCGCGGATTCAGAGGCGGGTGCGCGTTTCGATCCGGCGCGGATCAGGGCGCTCTAGGCCTGGGCCTTCAGCTCGGCGAGGATGGACTCGAGCGCGCCGATGACTTCGTCTTTCGACGCGCTCTTCTTGGTGAACGTGAGGCGGAGGTTGAACGCCTTGGTCTGGGGCCGGAAGCTGAAGACGAACGCCTTCGGCCGCCCTGGCCCAGGCTTGGGCTTCTCCTGGGCCTGCCGGAGTTGTTCGCGCGTCGCCCCGTGGGTGGCGATCTTCTCGACCAGGGCGAGCATCTTCGCCGGATCGCCCTGACGGGCCACCTGCAGCAGGATCGACTTGCTGCTGATGTCGGCCAGCCGGCAGACCTTGCGCACCTCGGGCGGGATGCCCGTGAGCGACAGGGACTCGGTGATCGCCGTGCGGGACTTGCCCAGGCGCTTGGCCAGGTCCTCGTGGGTGTAGCCGCAGCGGACGCCCAGGCTCTGCAGGGCCTCGGCCTCTTCGAACGCGGTCAGGTCCTTCCGCTGGATGTTCTCGACGAGGGCGAGCTCGAGCATCTCGGTGTCGTCCACGTCGCGAACGACGACCGGCAGTTCCAGGATGCCGGCGCGGATGGCGGCCTGATACCGGCGTTCGCCGGCCACGATCTGGTAGCGCTCGCCGCGCTGGCGGACGATCAGGGGCTCGATGATGCCTTTCTCGTGCAGCGACGCAACCAGGTCCGACAGGTCGCCCATGGCCTGTCGCGGCTGATCGGGATTCGGGTCCACCCGGTCGATTGGGACGAGCCGCCCGACGGGGGGCGCGGCGGACGACGCGAGCGCCTCGACGTAGTGGGCGTCATGCCGCATCTGGAGCGCCTGGGGCAATCCTCGCTTAGGCACGTTCCATCACCTCCTCGCACAGTCTGTAGTATTCGTGGGCGCCGCTCGAGTCGGGGGCGAACGTGAAGATGGACTCGCGATACGCGGGGCTCTCTTCGAGCCGGACGCTCTTGCTGATCACGGTCCGGAACACCTTCTCGCCGAAGACCTTCCGGATCTGGGCCAGGATGTCGCGGCCGAGGGCGGTCCGCTTGTCGTGCATCGTGATGACGACACCCAGGATCTGCAGCGCCGGGTTGGGGCGCTGGCGCACCTTCTCGATCGTCTCCAGCAGGTCGTCCGTGCCCTCGAGGGCGAAGTAGGACGACTGAATCGGGATCAGCAGGTGCGTAGCGGCCACCAGGGCGTTCACGGTCAGCAGTCCGAGGGCCGGCGGGCAGTCGATGACGACATGGCTGAAGTCGGTCAGGCGCTCGAGCTGATCCTTGAGCCGGAACGGTGCGTCCAACTCCCCCACCAGCCGGGACTCGAGCTTGGCCAGGGAGATCCGCGCCGGAGCCACCGAGAGATTCGGCACGCCCGTCGGCTTGATGATCTCGTGGATGTCGAGCGCGGTGTCGACGAACACGTCGTACATGCCCCGCTCGATCGTGCGCAGGTCCAGGTAGGACATGCTGCTGTTCGCCTGGGGGTCGAGGTCGATCAGGAGGGTCGGCTTCCCCCGAAGCGCCAGGGCGGCCGCGAGGTTGAGCGCGGTTGTCGTCTTGCCCACACCGCCCTTCTGATTGGTAATGGCAAGGATCATCGGGGCAGCTGCGTGAGTGATGCGTCCGTCTCACCCAGGGGGGATGGGTGGCGGTCATTCTAGGGCCGGTGTGCAGCGGCGTCAAGCTGCGTGCGGAACCACGCAACCGCCGACATGAAAATTCAAGGACGTAACGCGTTCAATATGAACGAGTTGCGCGAATTGTCGGCCGGCCGACAACGGTTCGGCCGGTCGCGCGGCTTCGGCGCGTCGGCCGGCGGGCCGCTACATCTTGTATTTGCCGAGCTCGTCAGGATCCAGGCTTTCCAGCCACTGGTGGAGGCGCTCGCCGTCGACCTTGGCCGTGCCGGCGTCGACGGTCTTTGCGCTCTCAATCACGTGGTCCTCCACCCAGATCGGGGACCGCGTCCTGAGGGCGAGGGCGATGGCGTCGCTCGGGCGCGCGTCGACCGCGACCTTCCCCGCCGGCGTCTCCAGGTGGATGTGCGCGTAGAAGGTGTTGTCGCGGACGTCGCTCACGACGATCCGCTCGACGGTGGCCTGCAGGTCGTGGATCACGTTCCGCAGCAGGTCGTGCGTCATCGGCCGCGGCGTGTGGATGTTCTCGATCTGCAGGGCGATGGCGTTGGCTTCGAAGACGCCCACCCAGATCGGGAGGATCCGCTTGTCGCCCTCGTCCCTGAGGATGACGATGGGCATGTTCGTCACGGGGTCGACCGTGAGGCCCTTGATGGTCATCTCGATCAGCACGGCACGATCTCCGCGACGTCCGCCGGCCGGCCCCAGACCCCGAAGGCGCCCGTCCGCTCGATGGTCACGTTGACGAACGAGCCAAGCCACTCCGGCGCCCCGGGGAAGTTCACGACGGTGTTGCCGGTGGTGCGGCCCGCCAGCTCCCAAGCGCGTCGGCGGCTGGTCGTGTCCACCAAGACTTCCACCGTGCGGCCCAGCGACGCGTGATGCAGCCCGGCCTGGATGTCCTTCTGGAGGCCCTGGAGCGTCATGATCCGCCGGGTCTTCTCGTCTTCCGGGACGTCGTCCGTCATCCGCAGCGCGGCGAGGGTGTTGGGACGCGGCGAGTATTTGAACGAGAACATGCTGTGGAACCGTACGGCCCGCACCAGATCGAGCGTCTCGGCGAAATCCGAGTCGGTCTCCCCGGGGAATCCAACGATCATATCGGTCGACAGCTGGATGTCCGGCATGGCGGTGCGGAGCCTGGCGACGAGATCGAGGTACTCCTGCCGTGTGTGGCGGCGCCGCATGTTCTTGAGGACGACGTCTGAGCCGGACTGGACGGGCAGGTGCAGGTGCCGGCAGACCTTGGGCAGATCGCGCATCGCCGCGATCATCCGGTCCGAGCAGTGCCTGGGGTGCGGGCTGGCGAACCGGATGCGCTCGATGCCCCGCACCTCGTGAACGGCGGACAGCAGTCCCGCGAAATCGCAGGCGGGGTCGTCGGGCGCCTGATAGTGGTTCACGATCTGCCCGAGGAGTTGGACCTCCTTCCGGCCCGCGGCCGCCAGGTCTTCCACCTCGCGAACGATCTCGGCCTTCGAGCGCATCCGCTCGTGGCCGCGCGTGTACGGCACCACACAGTAGCTGCAGAAGTCGTTGCAGCCTTCGACGATCGTGACGTAGCCCTTCACCGGGTCTTCCCGGCGCGTGAGCCCGAATGGGAACGTCGGCTCGTCGTACGGCGTCGCGATGTCGATCAGGGGTTCTGAGGCCGCCGCGGCCCGCTCGACGAGAACCGGGAGCATCCGCACCCGCTGGGTGCCGAGCACGATGTCGACCAGCTTCGACTTGGCCAGGATCTCGGCGCCGTCCTGCTGGGCCACGCATCCGGTCACGGCCACCATGGGCGCCGTGCCCGTCCGCGCGGCCGTGCCCTTGATGTCCCCGAGGCGGGTGTACAGCTTCTCGGCAGCCCGCTCGCGGACCGAGCAGGTGTTGATGACGACGAGGTCGGCGTCGTCATCCGACTCCGTGCGCTCGAAGCCGGCCTGCTCCAGCAGCCCGGCTATGCGCTCCGAGTCGTGGACGTTCATCTGGCAGCCGTAGGTCTCGATCAGATACTTTCTGGCCATTAGGGTCGCACTTTCGCTTTCGCCCCCTGGGGACTTTCGCCTTTCGCTTTCGCTCGGGCGGTCGCTTTCGCCCCCGCGCCCAGCAGGGTGCGCGCCGCCGAGAGGACGTCCTCCGACAGCGCGCTCTCCCCTGCCATCATTCTCGCGATTTCCTGCTCGCGTGCCGGCCCGTCGAGCCGTGTCACCGAGGTGAGGGTCCGCGCGTTCCGGACGGTCTTGTCGATGGCGAAGTGCGTGGAGGCGAGGGCCGCGATCTGGGGCAGGTGCGTGATGCACAGCACCTGGGCGTCCCGTCCAAGGCTCCGCAGGCGTTCCCCGACTACGGAGGCTGCCCGCCCGCCGATGCCAGCGTCCACCTCGTCGAAGACCAGGGTGCGGTGTGGCTGGAGTCCCGTGGTGAGTGTCTTGAACGCCAGCATGACCCGCGAGAGCTCTCCACCCGACGCAATCCGGGCGAGCGGTCGGGGATCCTCGCCGGGGTTGGCGGTGAGATAGAACTCCACCGCGTCGATCCCGCCAGGGTGCCAGGCCTCGGGGCTGTCGGACGTGGACATGCGGACATCGAACGTGGTGCGGGCCATGCCGAGGTCCCCGAGCGCGCTCTCCATCGCCCGGCCCATGTCGATGGCGGCCGCCCGCCGGGCGGTCGAGAGCCGCCGCGCGACCTCGAGGAATGCCGCGCGCGCCGACTCCAGGGCCCGGACGGCGTCGTCGCGGCGCTCCGGACTGCCGGCGAGCGAGCGGTGTTCGTCCTCGAGCAATGCGACGCGCGCCAGGACGTCCCGCAGCGTGGGGCCGTGCTTCCGCTTCAGGCGATCGAGCAGGACCAGGCGATCCTCGACTTCCTGGAGGCGCCCGGGCGAGGCGTCGAGGCGCTCGCCGTAGTCCCGCAGCGTGAGGGCGAGATCGTCGAGCTGGGCCTTGATGCCGTCCCGCATGCCGAGGTGCGAGGCGAACGTCTCGTCGATCGCGGCCAGCTCCCCCACCTTCTTCCAGATCTGGGCCAGGGTGGACAGCACGGCCCGTTCGTCGTCGTACAAGAGGGCGTAGGCTTCAGAGCTCAGCGTCTGCAGCCGTCCGGCGTGACGCAGGACGTCCCGCGTCCGCTCCAGCGCCTCGTCCTCGCCTTCGGTGATCGCGGCCCGCCGCAGCTCGGCGAGATGGAACTCGACGAGCTCGAGCCGGCTGGCCCGCTCCCCCGCATCGAGTTCGGTGCGTGCGAGCGCCTGGGTGGCGCTCGTGACGGCGGCGAACCGCCCGGCGACGGTGGCGGCGGCGTCGCGGGTGTTCGCCCAGGCGTCGAGCATCGGCAGGTGCGTGGCCGGGTCGAGCAGGGCCTGGTGCTCGTGCTGCCCATGGAGCTCGACGATGCTGCCCACCGCCGTGCGAAGGACGGCGGCGTTCACGAGCTGGCCGTCGAGGAAGGCCCGGGACCGGCCCTGCGCCGTAATCTCCCGCCGGACGACGATCTCCCGTCCGGCGGCATCTTCGAGCTGTGCCTCGACAGACGCCAGGTCCTCGCCGGTGCGGACGAGATCGGCCGACGCGCGGCCGCCAAGCAGGAGGCCCACCGCTTCGACCAGCATCGACTTTCCTGCGCCGGTCTCGCCGGTCAGGACATTGAACGATCGTTCAAATTCGACGGATGCCGACTCGATGACCGCGAGGTTCTTGATCGCCAGGTACCGGATCATCGACGAACCGCCAGGGAGGTCGGGAGCTCGCGGGATGGTGGAGACGGAAGTGCCATCGTATCATGGGTTTGACAGAATTTCACACATCGTGTTACGGTGGCACACTCGCGCTGTTCCCAGCGGCGCTCCACTCCCTCACGGCGGAGGTGTCGTTGCGCACGTCTGGATTGTGGTTCCTTGCCTTGCAGGCACCGGATGTCGATCGGCCCGTTCAGGGCTCGCTCAGCATCCTGCAGCTCGTCCTCGACGCCAGTCCCGTCTCCAAGGTGGCGCTGGCCGTCCTGCTGGCGTTCTCGGTCGTGTCGTGGGGCATCATCCTGGCCAAGTCGGTGGCCCTGCGCCGTGCCGAGCGGCAATCGAAGTCGTTCCTCGACATCTTCAGGAAGAGCGCCCGCTTTTCCGAGGTGCAGGGCGCCTGCAAGGCGCTGGAGCACAGCCCGCTCGTCGGCCTGTTCCAGGCCGGGTATGCCGAGCTGACGCTGCAGATGCGGACCGACAAGCCGTCCGGCGGCAGTCCGGACGCTCCCGCGGCGCGTCCAACGCTCAAGAGCCTCGCGGCGGTGGACCGGGCGCTGCTGCGCGCCTCGTCGGTCGAGGTCATCAAGCTCGAGAAGCAGGTGACCTTCCTCGCGACGACAGCCAGCCTCGCGCCGTTCGTCGGGCTCTTCGGGACCGTCTGGGGCATCATGTCGGCCTTCGCCGGCATCGGCGCCCAGGGCTCGACCGACCTCGCGGTCGTGGCCCCCGGTATTGCCGAGGCGCTGGTGGCCACGGCCGTCGGGCTCTTCGCGGCCATGCCAGCCGTCTACTTCTACAACCACTTCACGACGAGAGTGAAGATCATGGCGTCGGAGATGGACGACTTCGCCATGGAGTTCCTGAACATCTCCGAACGGAACTTCACCTAGGGCGCGGAGACCGGACATGCCGAAAGCGATGAGCTCCGCGGAAAGCGGCAACGGCCGCCGGCGCGGACGGCGCGTGTCGACCTCGCTGGCCGAGATCAACGTCATCCCGCTGGTGGACGTGATGCTCGTGCTCCTCATCGTGTTCATGGTGGCGGCCCCGATGTTGCAAAAGGGGATCGAAGTGAACCTCCCGGTCTCGGCCCGCGCGAACAAGATCCCCGAGGAGCGGTTGTACGTCACCGTCCCGGCGTCCTATCGTACCGATCACCGCGTCCAGATTGGCGACGAGACCGTGCCGGCCACGGCGCTCGGCGAACGCATGCGCCAGGCGATGCAGGGCCGCGAGCAGAAGGAAGTGTTCCTCCGCGGGGACGGCTCGGTTCAGCTGCAGGACCTCACCGAGGTCATGGACCGGCTGAAGGCCGGCGGCGTCGAGCGCGTCGGCATCCTCACGGCCACTCCCCCGCGGCCGAGATGACGATGGACGCCGTCTCGCAGGTCCTCGCGGCCCGCCACGATCTGGACGAGGCGCCCCCGATGCTGGGCGCGTCGCTAGCCGCCCACGTCGTGCTGGCCACGGCCGTGTTCCTGATTCCGGCCGCGTGGATGGGGCTCCAGACGGCGCGCGAGGAACCGGTGATGACCGTCAGCCTGGCCGGCCCGAGCGGCCCGGCCGCGGGCGGACGCCAGGCCGAGAGCGCGCAGGCCGTGCAGAGCGTCGCCCCGCCGGCCCCGCGCCGGGAGCCCGTCGCGCCGCCGACGGCCAAGACCCCGGAGATGGTCGAGCCGACCAAGGCGCCGCCGCGCAAGACGCCGGTCCCGCCGGTCAAACAGGCGCCGGTCGATGCGCCGACGCGCGTCACGCCCTCCAAGGGCGCGGAGGTCCAGCAGGGCGACGCGCTGGCGAACACCGGTTCGACGAGCCGCGTGCCGTTCGGCGGCACCTCGTCGGGCAGCGGCGGCACCGGCGCGCGCTTCGACGTCGGCGATTTCTGCTGTCCGCAGTACCTCGCGACGATGCAGGAACGGATCCTCCGGAACTGGGAGAGCAAACAGCAGACCCTCGGCACGACGATCCTCAGCTTCGCGGTCCAGCGGGACGGGCGGATCACCGACATCGCCGTGGAGCGGTCGAGCGGGAACGCCACGCTCGACTTCATCGCCACGCGCGCGCTCCGGCTCACCCAGCGCATTCCCCCGCTGCCGCCCGAATACACGAACCAGTCCCTGGCCGTCCGCCTCACGTTCGAGTACCAGCGATGACCCCGACTGTCCGCACCGTCTTCTTCGCCAGCGCCGCGGCCGTCGCCGCGGTCGTCGCCCTCGATGCGCGGGCGCCGTCGCCGCCACCGCAGCAGCAGCCCGGCCAGGTCGCGCTGACGCTCACGGGGGATTCCGGGGCGCCCCCGCGGATCGCCGTGCCGGACTTCCTCGCGCCCGCGGGCGACGCCGAGGCGGCCGACCTGGCGAAGCTCCTCGCAAGGGTCCTGTACGACGACCTGTCCTTCGAGGGCGAGTTCTATCTCATCCCCCGGGACACCTACGCCTCGATTCCGGCCGCGCGCTCGGTGTCGGAGCCGCCGTTCGACCGGTGGCGCGAGATCGGGGCCGACGGCGTGGTGATCGGCGCGGTGCGGAAGGACGGCGCCGGGGTGCGCGTCGAGATGCGGCTCTTCGACGTGCGGTCCCGCCGCCAGTTGATGGGCCGCGAGTACGGCGGGGCACTGACGAACCCGCGCCTGTACGCCCACACGATCTCGGATGAGATCCACGAGACGCAGGCCACGCTGCGCGGGGTGGCCCGCACGAAGCTCACCTTCTCCTCGGACCGCGTCCGCGACCGCGCCGCGAACACCGTCGAGGCGCGCAACGTGAAGGAAATCTTCATCGCCGACTACGACGGGTTCAACCAGCGGCGGGTGACCGTCAACCGGCAGCTCAACATCTTCCCCGCCTGGTCGCCGGACGGGCGCGCCATCGCCTATACGTCGTACCGCCGCGGCTACCCCGACATCTTCATCTCGCTCATCTACCAGGGCGCGATGGAGACGCCCACCAAGGGCACGGGCCAGAACTGGCTGCCCGCCTTCTCACCGGACGGCACGAAGATCGCGTTCACGTCCAACCGGGACGGCAATTCCGAGATCTACGTCATGAACCGCGACGGCTCGGGGCTGCGGCGGCTGACGAATCATCCGGCCATCGACTCCACGCCGACGTGGGCCCCGTCGGGCGCGCAGATCGCGTTCACGTCGGACCGCACGGGCACGCCTCAAATCTGGGTCGTCGGCCTCGATGGCCTGGATCTCCGGCGGCTGACGTCCGAGTCCTACGCCGATCGGCCGACCTGGTCGCCGGCGCCGTACAACGAGATCGCGTTCGCCGTCCGGACGAGCTCGCGGTTCGACATCAAGATCTACGAAGTGGACAAGGGCACCACGCGGCAGGTCACCTTCGGCGAGGGCAGCAACGAGAGCCCCGCCTGGGCGCCCAACGGCCGGCACCTGGCCTTCTCCTCCACGCGCGCCGGCCGCGCCAGCCAGATCTTCGTGGTGCGCCGCGACGGGAAGGACCTCCGCCAGATCACGCGCGAGGGCAACAACTTCACCCCCAACTGGTCGCAGTAGCCCCGACGGCGGCCATCGGACGACGGGTAAGACGAGCAACGACAGGAGACAGATGATGCTGGGCATGAGGATCGCGGTCGCAGGGGCCCTGATGGTGGCGCTGGGCGCGGGATGCGCCAAGAAGGTGGACCCGGTGGTCCGGCCGCAGCCGCCGGCCGACCTGCCGGGCAACGACACGGGCACGACCATTCCCCGGCCTCCGGCGCCCCCGGAGCCCGTGCGCGACGAGGCGCCGGTGGTGAACCCGACGGTGACCGACGACATGGGCATCGGCGCCAAGGACCTCGACGCGCTCAACCGCGACTCCCCCCTGACGCCGGTGTTCTTCGCCCTCGACAGCTACGAGCTGTCGCCCGAGGCGCGGACCACCCTGCAGGCGAGCGCGAAAGTCCTCCAGCAGCAGCCCTCCTGGCAGGTGACGATCGAGGGCCACTGCGACGAGCGCGGCACGGCCGAATACAACCTGTCCCTCGGGGAGCGCCGCGCCCTCGCGGCCAAGTCCTATCTCGTGTCGCTCGGCATCGGCGCCGACCGGCTCCGGACCGTCAGCTACGGCAAGGAGTTCCCGTTCGACCCCGGCCACGATGACGCGGCGTGGGCCAAGAACCGCCGGGCGCACTTCGTCATCACGGCCAAGTGACCCCGGCGCCGGCAACCCGATCCTGTATGCTGACGGAAGGTGCTCCGATGACCGCGACCGCATCCCGTCTGGCCGTCGTGACCGGCCTGGTCCTCCTGAGCGGCGTCCCGGCCTTCGCCCAGCGGCGCGAGCTGCAGCAGATGGCGGCCGACATCCGGATCCTGCAGGAACAGGCCCAGTTGCTCCAGAACGCCGTCGCCGGACTGACCGACGCGCTCAAGGCCGTCAACGCCCGCATCGACGAGCAGATCGGCGTCAACCGGAAGAACCACGCGGACGAGAAGCTGCAGGCCGACGCCATGGGCGGCGACATCCGCGTCGTGCGGGAGCGCGTGGACGACACCAACGTGCGCATCACCTCGCTCAGCCAGGAGGTGGATGCCCTTCGCGACGCCATCGCCGCGATGCCGGTGCCCACCGCCCCGCCGACCGACGCGGCCATGGGCCTGCCGGGCGCGGCCGACCCCGCCGCGACGCCCGGCGCCGGCGGCGTGCCCGCCGTCGAGCCGCCGGTGGCGGCGCCGCCCGTGACCTCGCCGACCACGGTGTCGCCGGCCCGGCTCTACGACCTGGCGTGGGCCGACTACACGGCCGGAAACTACGACCTGGCCGTGGAGGGCTTCACGAGCTACGTCCGGTCGTTCCCCAGGAGCGAATTCGCCGACAACGCGCAGTACTACATCGGGCAGAGCTACTTCCTGCGCGGGAAGTTCCCGGAGGCTGTCGACGCGTTCAACCGCGTCATCGCCACCTATCCGGGCAGCGACGTCATCGGGCAGGCCTACTTCAATCGGGGCCGCAGCTTCGAGGAGATGAAGCAACCCGACCGCGCGCGCGAGTCGTACGAATACGTGGTCAAGACGCTCGGCGACACCGATGCCGGGCGCCTGGCCAAGCAGCGGCTCGACGCGCTCAACCGCGCACGGCCACAGTGAACCGCGCCGCACGAGCGGGGCGGTCCTTCCCCTTTCGAGGTCTTCGAGCATGGGCAGCGTGAACAAGGTGATCCTGGTGGGCAACCTCGGCCGCGACGCGGAGGTCCGCTTCACGCCGAGCGGCGCGCCGGTGGCGAGCTTCTCGGTGGCCACCACCGAGAACTGGACGTCCAAGGACGGCCAGAAGCAGGAACAGACGGAGTGGCACCGGATCGTGCTGTGGGGCAAGCAGGCCGAGACGCTCCAGCCGTACCTCACCAAGGGCAAGCAGATCTACCTCGAGGGTCGGCTCCAGACGCGCCAGTGGGAGAAGGACGGGCAGAAGCACTACACCACCGAGGTGAAGGCGGACCGCCTGGTGCTGCTCGGCGGCGGCCGCGGTGGCGATCGCGGAGACCGCGGCGACGCGGGCGGCTACAGCGAGCCGATGGGCCAGCCGGCCGGCGCCATCACCGACGACGACATCCCGTTCTGAGCCCGCCGGCGGCGTCCGCCGCCAGGCGGTCCGGTCCCGTGCGGGGCGGCGCTATTGGGAGGCGCGGTCGCGCGTCGTGGCCGCGAGGGCCTCGAACAGGTGCTGCTCGATGTCCGCGGCGGTCGGCAGCTTCAGCGCCTCGGACGCCGTGCGGCGCGCGTCGCACACCCGCAGCTCGCGCACGAGGCGGCGGGCTCCGGGGATCGCCGACGGCGTCATGCTGAACGCGCGGAAGCCCAGCCCGATCAGGAGCCCGATGAGGGCCGGGTCGGACGCCATCTCTCCACACACCGACGCGTCGATCTTCCGGCGGGCCGCCGCGCGCCTCACCAGGCGGAGCAGACGGATCACGGCGGGATGGAGCGGCTCGTAGAGGTCCGACAACCGCTCGTCGGTCCGGTCCACCGCCAGCGTGTACTGGATGAGGTCGTTGGTGCCCACCGTGAAGAAGGTGGACTCGCCCGCCAGCAGATCCGCGGCGACGGCCGCCGACGGCACCTCCACCATCGCCCCGACGGGCACCGCGCCGGCGGGCCGGCCCAGGTCGCGCGCCACGTCATCCAGGATGCCCTTGGCGAGGCGCATCTCCTCCACGGACGTCACGAACGGGAACATGACGCGCAGGGTCCCGGCCGGCGCCGCCCGCAGCAGCGCGCGCAACTGCGTCCGCAGGACGTCGGGCCTCGCCAGGCCGAGGCGCACGCCGCGTCGGCCCGGCCGCGCGTCGCGGCGATCCCGCCCCATCGGCGACGCCAGCTGCCGCTCGTCGAGGTCGAACGTCCGCACGGTGACCGGCCGCGGGGCCATCGCGGTCAGCAGGTCCCGGTAGATGGCGTACTGCCGTTCCTCGGTGAGCCGGTCCGGCGAGCGCTCGGCCAGCAGGAACTCCGAGCGGAACAGCCCGATGCCCTCGGCGCCGGCCTCGAGGACGGCCGGGACGTCCTCGAGGCGCTCGAGGTTCGCGTCGAGGCGGATGGCCACGCCGTCGGCCGTCAGCGTCGGCTCGAGCGGTCCGTCGGCGACCGCGACCGCCAGGGTCCGCCGGGCGGGCGCGTGGCGCCGGGCCTCCTCGATGTCCGCGGGGACCGGGTCGATCGTGACCGTCCCGGAGGTCCCGTCGATGACGATCGGCGTGCCGGGACTGACGCGGTGGCTGAGGTCCCGCAGGCCGACCACGGCCGGCACCCGGAGCGACCGCGCGAGGATGGCGGTGTGGTGGGTCCGCCCGCCGGCGTCGGTCGCGAAGCCCAGGACGCGCGACCAGTCCATCTGGGCGGCGAGCGAGGCCGTCAGCTCGTCGGCGACCAGCACCGCGGGCCCGTCGACGTCCCGCAGCAGGTCGGACGCCCAGCCGCCGGCCCTCCGGAGGTTCATGCGGATGCGGCCGGCCACGTCGGCGAGATCGCTGTCGCGCTCGCGCAGGTACGGGTCCTCCACGGTCGCGAAGATCGCGCACAGCTCTTCGTAGGCCCGGTGCACCGCCCACGCGGCATTCACGCGATCGTGCCGCACGATGTCGCGGGCGCGGCCCATGAACATCGAGTCGTCGAGGATCAGGAGCTGCGCGTCGAAGAGCGGGGCGAGATCGTGTCCCGGGCCGTTCGCCAGCCGGTCGCGGATTTCCTGCAGCTGAGCGTGGGACCGCGCGCGCGCCTGATCGAGCAGCTCGAGCTCGTGGTCGACGCGGTCGGGAGGAATCGGGAACCGGACCACGTCGGAGTGGCCCGTCAGCACCACCGCCCGCCCGACCACGACGCCGGGAGAGACGGGAATGCCGGTCAGGCGCTCCACGTGTCCTCCCCGAACCCGCTTCGGACCAGCGCGGCCAGGGACTGCAACGCCTCGACCTCGTCCACGCCGTCCACGCTGATCGTGATGACGGCCCCACGGGAGGCGGCCAGCAGGAGGATACCCATGATGCTCTTGCCGTCCACCTGGCGCCCGTCGCGGCTCACCCGCACCTTGGCCCGGTACCGGCCCGCCAGCTGGACGAACCGCGCGGCGGCCCGCGCGTGCAGCCCCAGCACGTTCACGATCGTCACGTCCTCGCTCGTCACGCGGTCCCTCCCGTCTCCCCGCGCAGGAGATCCGAAGCCACCCAGATAGCCGTGCGCCCGTGCTCCCGGATCTGGCGGGCCGCCTCCAGCAGGCTGGCGGTGTCGCGCAGGTCCGCAAGCTTGATGAGCATGGGCAGGTTCACGCCGGTCACGACCTCGACCTTGCCCGTCTCGAGGAAGGTCATGCCCAGGTTCGACGGCGTGCCCCCGAACATGTCGGTCGCGACCAGCACCCCCTCGGGGCCCGCGACGGACTCGATGGCGGCGGCGATCTCCTGCCGCGCGTCCTGGACGTCCTCGTGCCATCCGATCGACACCGCCTTCACGTGCGGCAGGTCGCCGACGATCGTCTCGGCGGCGCTCACGAGCTCGCCGGCCAGCTGCCCGTGCGTGACCACGACCACTCCAATCATCTAGCTCGTCCCTTCCCGCCCGGTGTCCCGATGGCGGACCCGCGCGGTGACGCCGGGCATGCCGGCCAGTGCCTTCTTGAGCGCCTCGGCCACGTAGACGGACCGGTGCCGGCCGCCCGTGCACCCGATCGCCACGGTGAGGTAGCTCTTGCCTTCCTCGACGTACTGCGGCACGAGGAAGCGCAGCAGCGACGCGACCCGCGCGATGAGCTGCCGGGTGGCGGGCTGGCGCTCCAGGAACGCGGCGACGGGCCGATCGCGGCCGGTCTTCGGCCTGAGCGCAGGCACGAAGTGCGGATTGGCGAGGAACCGCACGTCGAAGACCAGGTCGGCCTCGAGCGGAAGGCCGTGCTTGAACCCGAAGCTCTCGAAGGTCAGCACGAGCGAGCCGCGACGCCGCTGGCCGCGCGCCAGGTTCAGGAACGCCTGCCGCAGTTCGTGGACCGTGAGGTCCGACGTGTCGACGATCTCGTCGGCCATCGCCCGGATCGGCGCCAGCTTCCGGCGCTCCCGGTGGATCGCCTCGGCGATCGGCTCGTCCGGCGCCATCGGGTGCGGCCGCCGCGTCTCGCTGAAGCGGCGGTGCAGCGCCGCCGGGCTGGCCTCGAGGAAGATGAGCGACGGGGGCACGTCGGCGGTCGCCCGCAGCTGGCCGAACACCGTCGGAAACGCGGTGAGGAACTTCCGCTCCCGGATGTCCACGACCACGGCGACGCGTGCCAGGGCGTCCTCGCGCTGGTGGAGGCCGTACAGCTCCGGCAGCAGGGCCAGCGGCAGATTGTCCACGCAGTAGTAGCCGAGGTCCTCGAGCGCGTGGATGGCCTGCGACTTCCCCGCGCCGGACAGTCCCGTGATGACGAGGAAGTCCGCGCGGGACGCTCGCGGCGAGAGCTTCGCGCGGGCCGGGCGGCGGGTCACGCCATGCCTCCGGCGTCGAGATCGTCGCCGTCGTCCGGATCCTCGAAGCCCCCGCCCACGCGGGCCAGGCGGGCGTCGAGCGCCGCCACCAGGTCGCGGGCGCCGTGGACGCCCCGGGCCCGCAGGAGCTGGTTGCGCGCCGCGACTTCGACCAGCGTGGCCACGGTCCGGCCGGGGGCCACCGGCATCGTCACCTTGGGCACCCGCAGGCCGAGCAGCTCGTGATGCTGCTCCTCGAGGCCCAGCCGGTCGTAGGTGCGCGTGGAGTCCCAGCGCTCGAGCTCGACCACGAACTCGACGCGCTTCGACGTCCGCGTCGATGCCACGCCGAACAGATCGCGGACATTGACCAGGCCGAGGCCTCGGATCTCCATGAAGTATCTGGTCGCCGCCGGCGACGTGCCGATGATGACCGTCTCCGCGCGCCTCCGGATCTCCACCGCGTCGTCGGCCACGAGCCGGTGGCCGCGCCCGATGAGGTCCAGGGCGCACTCGCTCTTCCCGATGCCGCTCTCGCCGATGAGGAGCACCCCGAGGCCGAGGACGTCCATCAGGACGCCGTGGACCACCTCGCGGGAGGCCAGGCGGTCCTCGAGCATCGACATGAGCTTGCCGATGGCCAGCGGCGTGGACGTCGGGGTCCGCAGCAGCGGCACTGCCGCGTCGTCGGCGCCGCGTGCCACTTCGGACGGCAGGGGCAGGCTGCTCGTGACGAGGACGCACGGAATCCCGGAGGCGAAGGACTTCGCCAGCGCGGCCGCGCGCCCTTCGGGCGGCAGGGTCTCGAGGTAGCGCACCTCGCTGTCGCCGTAGATCAGCACCCGCCCGGGCCGCAGGTACTGGTGGTAGCCCGCGAGCGCGAGCCCCGTCTTCTGGATGTAGGGACTGGTGATGACCCGGTCGAGGCCCGCAGCGCCGGCCACGAGCTCGATCGAGAGCCCGTACGCGTCCGCAGGTCCGCCGAGCAGATGGCCCACCGTGACGACGCGAGGGGGCTCCATGGCTGGGTCGGACTAGTAGAGGACCTTGCGCTGGTTCGACGTCGGAATCCGCAGCTCTTCCCGGTACTTGGCGATCGTCCGGCGGGCCAGCACGAGGCCCTCCCGCTGCAGGATGCTCACGATCTTGGAGTCGCTGAGCGGCTTGCGGGGATCCTCCGCCTCGATGATCTTGCGGATGCGCTGCTTGATCGTCACCGACGAGACGGCATCCCCGTAGGAACTGCTGATGCCGCTGTGGAAGAAGTACTTCATCTCGAACACGCCCTGGGGCGTGTGCATGTACTTGTTGGTGACGACGCGGCTCACGGTGGACTCGTGCATGCCGATGTCGTTGGCCACGTCGCGCAGCACGAGCGGCCGCAGGTGCTCGATGCCGTGATCCAGGAAGTCGCGCTGGAAGTTGATGATGCTCGTCGCGACCTTCTGGATGGTCTTCTGGCGCTGCTCCACCGACTTCAGCAGCCACCGGGCGGCGTTGAACCGCTCCTTCACGTAAGTCCGGGTGTCCGGGTCCGACTGGTCCTTGTCGAGCAGCCGCTTGTAGGACGAGCTGATGCGCAGCTGGGGCAGGCCGTCGTCGTTCAGCACCGCGACGTACTGATCGTCCACCTTGACGATGTACACGTCCGGCATCACGTACTCGGGCTGGCGGGCGTTGTAGCGGGCGCCGGGCTTCGGATCCAGGTGCCGGACGACCTCGATGTGCTCGCGGAGCTCGTCGATGCTCATGCCCATCTTGCGCGAGAGCTCCGGAATCTGGTGGTTCTGCAGCAGCCGCAGGTGGTCGCTGACGATTCGTTCGGTCGGCGTGCCCTCGAGCCCCAGCGCCCGCAGCTGCAGGGTGAGGCACTCCTGGAGGTCGCGGGCGGCCACGCCGGTGGGGTCGAACGCCTGCACGAGGCGCAGGGTCTGCTCCACCCGGTCGATCGGCCATGGCCCCATCTGGGCGATCTCGCTGACGGAGGCGACCAGGTAGCCGTCGTCGTCCAGGTTGCCGATGATCGCCTCGCCGATCGCCCGCTCGTCGGGATCGTCGGTCTTGAGCGACAGCTGCCACTCCAGGTGGTCAGTCAGTGAGGAGCTCGTCGAAAGGGTGTTCTCGATCGGCGGCAGCTCCTTCACCTCGGTCTGGACGCGCGGCCGGTAGCCATCGTCCAGGTACTCGCTGAAGAAGTACTCGTAGTCGTTGTCTTCCCAGGAGTCGGCCTTGCCCTCGGGACGGTCCGCGTCCTGCTCGTCGGCCTTGTCCGTGGCCGGCTGGGCCTCGGCGGCCTGCAGATCCTCGGTCGGGATCTCCTCAAGGAGCGGGTTCTCCACCACCTCCTGGTTGAGCATGTCCGCCAGCTCGAGCGTCGACATCGGCAGGAGCTTGATCGCCTGCTGCAACGAGGGCGTCAGGATCAGCTTCTGCGAGAGCTTCGCTTGGAGCTTCTGGTGGATGGCCATCTCTGGTGCCGGGCGGCTGCGGGCCGAGTCGCGCCCGTTCCAAGGATTCTAGCAGCCCGCTGCAAGAACCATGACAGTTTTCGGCCGGCGGCGGCCGGCGGATTAGGGGGCAGGGGCTCAGTCGAGCCGGAAATCCTGCCCGAGATAGATGCGGCGGACCTCGGTGTCCGAGGCCAGGTCGCCCGGCGTGCCGGCCCGGAAGATGGCGCCGTCGGCCACGATGTAGGCGCGGTCGGTGATGCGAAGCGTCTCGCGCACGTTGTGGTCGGTGATGAGGACGCCGATGCCGCGCGCCTTCAGGTGGAAGATGATCTGCTGGATGTCGGTGACGGCAATCGGGTCGATGCCCGCGAACGGCTCGTCGAGCAGGATGAAGCGCGGCGCCATGACCAGCGCGCGCGTGATCTCGGCCCGCCGCCGCTCGCCCCCGGACAGCGTGTAGGCGGCCGACTTGGCCAGGTGCGTCAGGCCGAGCTCGGCCAGGAGCTCCGTCAGGCGCGTCCGGCGCTCCGCCGCCGACAGCGGCAGCGTCTCGAGAATCGCCAGGAGGTTCTGCTCCACCGTCAGGCCGCGGAAGATCGAGGGCTCCTGCGGCAGGTAGCCGATGCCCTTCCGGGCTCGGATGTACATCGGGTCGTCGGTGACGTCGTGCTCGTCGAGGAGGACGCGCCCGCCGTCGGGCGCGATGAGCCCGACGGTCATGTAGAACGTGGTGGTCTTGCCGGCGCCGTTGGGGCCGAGCAGGCCGACGACTTCGCCGGAGGCGATCTCGAGGCTGACGCCGTTGACGACCGTGCGCCCGCCGTAGCGCTTGGTCAGGGCATCGGTGCGGAGGGTGGGCATCAGCGCGGCGTCGGTTCGGCGCAGCGTCCGCCGCCCTTGGTCACGGTCCTGGTCGCCTCGTTGCCGTCGACGATGAGCTTACCGGCCGTGCCGAAGAAGGTCAACGTGCGGCCCGTCGTCACGCGGCACTCCTCCGTGAACCGCACCGGGGCGCCCGTCATCACATAGCGCCCGTCGCCGGCGTGGTAGGTCAGCCGGTCGCCGCGGGCGTCGCGTGCCGAGACGCGCGCCACCACGCTGCCGTAACCCTCGATGCGTTCGAGCGAGCGGTCGGCCCGCGCGACGACCAGGGCGATGCGGTCCGCGGTGAGGTCGCCCTCGGGGCCGCTCATCTGCGCCGCCTTCGTGTAGGTGGCGGTCCCCGTGGACTCGACGTAGTCCATCGTGTCGGCGCGGGCGATGGTCGCGCGGGACGGCTGCGTCCCCGCCGCCGCGGCCAGCGCCAGGGTGGAGGTGACGCCGCCGGAGGCGGCGAGGTCGCCCTTGGACTCGTCGAGCACGACCCGCTCGGCGCTGATGGTCGTGCCGCCTTGCCAGAGCCGCGCCTTGCCGCTGTAGACGGCGCGCCGCGCCTGGCTGTCGTACTCGAGCGCCCCGGCACTCGCCATCAGCGGCTGCGTGGCGTCGAGCAGCGCCGGCGTCTTCGCGTCGCCGCTCCCCGCGCGCGCCGATGCGGGCTCCATCACGCTCGAGACGGCGCCGGTGGCGCTGAGGCCGTTGGTCGCCAGGGCGATGCGCAGCGAGGTCGCGTCGACCTGCAGGCCCGTGTCGGTGACGGTCGGCTTCGGCTGGTTCGACCGGCCCACGAGCTCGAGCGTGTCGCGGGCCATGGCATAGCGCGCCTCCGGGGCCCGGGCCCGGAGCGTCCCGTCCTCGAACGTCGCGCCTCCGAGGAACGTGGCCGCCTCGGCCGCGCCGGCCGGGCTGAGGGCCACGGTCAGGGACGACGACCGGGCCTGCCGTGCCGCTCCCCCGCCCGCCGCGCTCTCCGTGAAGTCCACGCCGCCCGCGAACTGCATCGAGGTCAACCCCGTACCCGCGGCGCCCCCGCCCGTGAGTTCGGCGGCCCGGATCGTTCGCGCCGGGGCCGCGCCGTCCCCGGGAAGGGTGACGACCAGGCGCTCGCGCGCGACGAGCCGCGTGATAGCGCCGTCGGCGCCGAGCGAGATGTCCACCCACTCGGCGGCGAGGCGCTGACCGGGCTGCCCCGCGCCGCCCGCCAGGGCGATGGTGGCGTCGCCGGCCACCGTCACGTGCTCGACGGTCCGGCCGTCGTCGCCATAGTCCACGTTGATGTCCCGGCCCGCCATCTCGCGGAGGCTGCCGAAGCCCTCGCGGCCGAGGATCCTGGCGCGGCCGCGCAGTTCCATCGCGTCGGGCTCGTCGCGGTCCGGCAGCAGGTACACCAGCACCTCGTCGCCCGCGAGCGTCTGGGCCGGGCGGACGATGACGGCCTCGCGTTCCAGCCGCATGTAGCGGTCACGCCTGGCGTCGGTGAAGGCGCCGGCCGTGATGTCCATGTCGCCGCCGTCGCCCGCGCCCGCCACGTGCGCGGCGGTCTTGTCGAGGATGGACATCGCGTCGCGGTTGCGGTCGTAGTGGAACCCCACGCCCGAGCCGTGGGTGGCGCCCCGCTCGAAGGTGACCGGCCCGGCGGCGCGCAGGATGCCCTCGCCGTCGGCGTAGGTGGCCGCGTCGGTCTTCGCCACCAGCCCGTCCGCCGACGTCATCACCACGTCGCCGGTCATCGCCACCGAGGACTGTCCCTGGCCGACCGTCCCCTCCTTGCCGGTGATGACGAAGCGTTTCCCGTCGCGCGTCGTGGCGTTGACGGTGAGGCCGGTGGCCACGGTCCGCCCGTCGGAGAAGGTGGTCTGCTCGGCGAAGTCCACGGCGAAGTCGCGCCGCTCGCCGCTCGTCTTGGTGGCGTTGCCGCCCGAGACCTGCGCCGTGGCCGACGGCGGCAGCTGGGTGACGGGCGGGGGCGGCGCCGGGGTGCGGCGGCTCCCACTCGCGAAATAGGCGGCGGCCGCGACGCCGACCGCCACGGCGCCCGCGAGTACCCGCCCCCGCCGGCGCCACGATCCCATATCTGTCATGGTGCCGGAAGGCCCGGGTCCGCGCAAGGCCGCGGGCGGCCGGTCAGGACGCCGCGTCGCCCGCGAGCCGCCGCATGTCGGAGAGCCGGAGCTCGGTGTAGACGGTGCCGTTGAACTCGTTCTGTTCGAGGCCGTAGGCGACCTCGAGGGCGCCGGGGCCCGGCGCGAGCACCGGCTCCTTCTCCACGCTGTTCCAGGCGATCGCCCGGAAGGTGCGGTTGCGCTGCCGCAGCGACATCTTGAGGTGCCGCTCCTTGAGGCGCCGTGGCCCGTCCACGATCTCGACGCCGGCCGCGGTGAAGAGCGGCTTCGGGTTGGCGAGTCCGAAGGGCGCCATGGCGGCCAGGTCGCTCACGATCCTGGGCGTGAGCGCGTCGAAGTCCAGGGCGCCGTCGAGCTGCAGGTTCGGCCGCAGGTCGTCCGGTCCCAGCACACCGTGGGCGTAGTCGTTCACGGCCCGCCGGAAGGCCGGGATGCGCGCGGCGTCGAGCTGCAGGCCCGCCGCCTGCTTGTGGCCGCCGAAGCGATCGAGCAGCCCGGCACAGGCCTCGAGGGAGGCGAGCACGTCGAAGCCCGGGATGCTCCGGCACGACCCGTGGGCCACGCCGTGCTCCACCGAGAGCACGATCGCCGGCCGGTAGTACGTGTCCACGAGCTTCGACGCGACGATGCCGATGACGCCGCGATGCCAGCCCTCGCCGCTCACGACGAGCACCTGGTGCGCGCCGACGTCGGGGTCCGTCTCGACCGCCTTCTTCGCCGCGGCGACGATCTCCTGCTCCTCGGTCCGCCGGCGCGTGTTCTCGGCGTCCAGCTGCTGCGCCAGGGCCGCGGCCTCCTCCGCCATCGCCTCGTCGGAGGCGAGCAGCAGCCGCGTGGCGATGTCGGCGCTGGCCATCCGGCCGGCCGCGTTCACGCGCGGGGCGAGCATGAACGCGATGTGGTAGCTGTCGATGGTCTTGCCGGTCAGGCCCGAGACGTCGAGCAGGGCGCGCAGCCCGACCTTGTGCGGCCCCTTCGAGAGCAGGTCGAGGCCCAGCTTGGCGATGACGCGGTTCTCGCCCACGAGCGGCACCACGTCGGCCAGCGTGCCGATGGCCGCGATCTTCACGAAGGCG
Organism: Vicinamibacterales bacterium; assembly: GCA_050187355.1. Lineage (GTDB taxonomy): Bacteria > Acidobacteriota > Vicinamibacteria > Vicinamibacterales > UBA2999 > CADEFD01. Next base: position 37,489 of record JBFWXO010000002.1, on the reverse strand, counting down.
CCGAGCCAGCTGTCGCGCCCGGTGCGCTGGCACAGGCCCTGGACCACCTTCAGCGCCACGCCGACGCCGGCGAGGTGCTTGTCCGGGTAGGCGCAGTCGGGCCGCTTGGGGTTCACGACCGCCAGCGCCTGCGGCAGCTCGGCGTCGGGTTCGTGGTGGTCGGTGATGATGAGGTCGATGCCCAGCTCGCGGGCCCGCCTGGCCGCGTCCGGCGCGCGGATGCCGCAGTCCACCGACACGACCACGCGGGCGCCGTCGGCGTGCAGCCGGTCGATGGTCGCCGGCTGGAGCCCGTAGCCGTCGCGGAGGCGCTCGGGGATGAAGTGCCCGACGTCGGCGCCCAGGAGCTCGAGGGCCCGGCGCAGGATGACGGTGGACGTCACGCCGTCCACGTCGTAGTCCCCGTGGACGACGATGCGCTCCTTGCGCTCGGTGGCGGCCAGCAGGCGATCCACGGCCGGGGCCAGGTCGGTGAGGCGCCACGGGTCGCCGAGGTGGCTCAGCGAGGGCCGCAGGAAGCGCTCGGCGGCTTCGGGCTCCACGTGTCCCCGCGTGGCGAGCAGCCGCGCCACGACGCCCGACAGGCCCAGCTCCCGCTCGAGGCGGCCGGCGGCCGTCTCGTCGTACGGGCGGCGCTTCCAGATGAGGGGCGGCGGCACGCGCGTCACTGGTCGGCCAGGCCGACCTGACCCATCTGCCGGAACTTCAGGTACCGCCGCTCGAGGCGCTCGTCGCCGCCCAGGGCCGAGACCTCGTCGAGGGCGGCGGCCAGCGCCTCGCCCAGGATCCGGCCGGCCTCGGCCGGATCGGTGTGCGCCCCGCCGGGCGGCTCCTTGACGATCTGGTCGATGATCCCGAGGCCGAGCAGGTCGGGCGCCGTGATCTTCAGGGCCTCGGCGGCACGCACCTTCTGGTTGGTGTCCCGCCACAGCAGGGCCGCGCACCCCTCGGGCGGGATCACGCTGTAAACGGCGAACTCGTGCATCAGGATCCGGTCGCCGACGGCGATGCCGAGCGCGCCGCCGCTCCCGCCCTCGCCGTGCACCACGACCACGATCGGCACGTCGAGGACGGCCATCTCGCGCAGGTTCACGGCGATGGCCTCGGCCACGCCGCGCTCCTCGGACTCGATGCCCGGGTACGCGGCCGGCGTGTCCACGAAGCAGATGACGGGCCGGTTGAACTTCTCGGCCAGCTGCATCACGCGGAGGGCCTTCCGGTAGCCCTCGGGGCGCGCGTAGCCGAAGTTCCTGTAGATCTTCTGCTTGGTGTCGCTGCCCTTCTGGTGCCCGACCACCATGACCGGCCGATCGCGAAACCGCGCCGGGCCGGCCACGATGGCGTGGTCGTCCGAGAAGCGCCGGTCGCCGCGGATCTCGACGAACTCGGTGAAGAGCTGCTCCACGTAGTCGAGGGTCGTCGGGCGGGCCGGGTGCCGCGCGACCTGCACCCGCTGCCACGGCGTGAGGTGCGCGTACAGGTCCTGGCGGATGGACGTGATGCGGGCCTCCAGCCGGGCGATGTCGGCGCGCCGGTCGGGCGTCGAGGGGAGCATCGAGAGCGCCTGGATCTCCTTCTGCAGGACGCCGATGGGTTCTTCGAATTCGAGCAGGTCGGCCATGCGGTGTCGCCTATTGCAGCACAACCGACCCGGCGCCGCACACCCGCTCCACGGCGGACACGAGCTGCTCCGAGGGCCGCACCCGGATCTGCGGCGTCACGTTGGCCTTCACCTTCAACCGGCGCTCGTCGGCGCCCACTTCGATCTCGATCACGATGGGGCGATCTCCCTGATGCTGGGCCAGCACGTCCCAGAGGGCTTCCAGCGTCGAGCGCGAATGCGCGCCCGCGCTGAGGTGGATGCTGACGGCGCGCGCCAGCCGCTCGCGCAGGCCCTCGAGCGAGGACAGCTCGATCGCCTGGAACCGCGAGGAATCCTCGTCGCGCTCGAACTTTCCTTTCACGAGCAGGAGCGCACCGGTGTCGATGTACTGCCGGAACCGCCCGTAGGTCTCGGGGAAGGCCACCACCTCGACGGACCCCTGGTGGTCCTCGAGCGTGAAGACCGCCATGGGATCGCCCTTCTTGGTCTTGAGCGCCCGCACGCCGCTGACGATGCCGCCGACCGACACGTCCTCGAGCACCAGGCGGCCCGGGGCGCCCTCCTCCGCCTCCGGCACTTCGGTGGCCAGGAGGTCGCCCACGGTCCGGGCGCCGAAGGCCCGGAGATCCCCGGCGTGCCGGTCCACCGGGTGGCCGCTCAGGTAGAGGCCCAGCGCGTCCTTCTCGTGGGCCAGCCACTCCATCTCGGACCAGGGCGGACCGTCGGGCACGGCGCCGTCCGGCCCCTCGCTCGCCGTCGGCACGGCCTCCCCGAAGAGGTTGGCCTGGCCCTGCTCGCGGTCCCGCTGGACGCGCGCGCCGTGTTCGATCGCCAGGTCCAGGCCCCGCATCAGGCGGGCACGCCCGACCGTCGGCGGCACGGCCGCGCCGGTGGGCCCGGGGGGCACGAGGCTGTCGCACGCGCCGGATTTCACGAGGGCCTCGAACACGCGGCGGTTCGCCAGGCGCAGGTCCAGTTCCTCGGCGAGCCGGTGCAGGGCGTCGATCCGTCCCAGCCGGGCGCGCACCTCGAGAATCGCCTGGATGGCGCCCTCGCCGAGGCCCTTGATGGCCGTGAGCCCGAAGCGGACGCCCTCGGGCACGACCGAGAAGTGCATCTGGCTCTCGTTGAGGTCGGGCGGCAGGACCTGGATGCCGCGGTCGCGGCACTCGGCGATGTAGAGGGCGAGCTTGTCGGTGTTGGCCGCCTCGATCGTCAGGAGCGCGGCCGCGAAGTGACGCGGGTAGTTCGCCTTGAGGTAGGCGGTCTGGTAGGCCAGGAAGGCGTAGGCCGTCGAGTGCGACTTGTTGAAGCCGTACCCGGCGAAGTACTCCATCAGCTCGAAGATCTTGGTGGCCTTCTTCTCGCTGATGCCCTTCTTCTTGGTGCCCTCCAGGAAGGCCTCGCGCTGCTTGGCCATGACCTTGGGGTCCTTCTTGCCCATGGCCTTGCGCAGCACGTCGGACTGCCCGAGGGTGAAGCCGGCGAGGACCGCCGCGATCCGCATCACCTGTTCCTGGTAGGCGATGACGCCGTAGGTGTCGGCCAGGATCGGCTCGAGTGCGGCGAGGTCGTACTTCACCTCGGTCTTGCCCTGCTTGCGGGCGACGTAGTCGTCCACCATGCCGCTCTTGAGCGGCCCGGGACGGTAGAGCGCGTTGAGCGCGATCAGGTCATCGAGCCGCTGCGGCTTCGACTTGCGCAGCAGCTCGCGCATGCCCGAACTCTCGAACTGGAAGATGCCGAAGGTCTGCCCCTCGCAGAACACCTGGTACGTCCTGGCGTCGTCGAGCGGCACGCCGTCGATGTCGAGCACCACCCCCTCGGTGCGCTTGATTTCGGCCAGCGCGTCCTGGATCAGGGTGAGGGTGCTGAGCCCCAGGAAGTCCATCTTGAGCAGGCCGACGCGCTCGACCTCCTTCATGGCCCACTGGGTCGTGATTTCGTCGCGGTTGCTCTTGTAGAGGGGCGCGTAGTCGCTGATCGGGCCCGGGGCGATCACGACGCCGGCCGCGTGCACGCCGGCGTTGCGCGACATGCCCTCGAGGCGCTTGCCCATCTCGAGGACGTCCTTCACGCGCGGGTCCTTGTCGCGCATGTCCCGCAGCACGGCGTTCTCGGCGAGGGCCTTCTCGAGCGTCATGTCGAGCGCCGGCGGGATCTGCTTGGCGATGCGGTCCACGTCGGCGTACGGCAGGTCCAGCACGCGGCCGACGTCGCGGATGACCGCCTTCGCCTTCATCGTGCCGAAGGTGATGATCTGCGAGACGTTCTCGCGCCCGTACTTGCGGGTCACGTACTCGATCACCTCGCCGCGCCGGCGCTCGCAGAAGTCCACGTCGATGTCGGGCATCGACACGCGCTCGGGATTCAGGAAGCGCTCGAACAGCAGGTCGTAGTCGATGGGATCGACGTCCGTGATCCTGAGGCAGTACGCCACGAGGCTGCCGGCGGCCGATCCGCGTCCGGGGCCCACCGGGATGCCGTGCTCCCTGGCATACCGGATGAAGTCCCAGACGATCATGAAGTACCCGGTGTACCCCATGCGCTTGATCATCTGGATCTCGTAGTCCAGGCGCGCGTCGTACTCCTCGATCGTGTGCCGCAGCTTGCCGTCGGCCGCCAGTTGCCGCAGGCGCGGCAGGCGGTCGGCGTACCCCTGGCGCGCGACGTGCTCGAAGTAGTCGTCGAGGGAATACGGCGACGGCACGTCGAACTTCGGCACGTGCAGCGTGCCCGACGGAATCGTCACGTTGCAGCGCTCGGCGATGAGGAGCGTGTTCTTCATCGCCTCGGGGTAGTCCCCGAACACCTTCGTCATCTGCTCGGCGGTCTTCAGGAAGAACTGGTCGCCGTGGTAGCGCAGGCGCTTCTCGTCGTGCACCGACTTGCCGGTGCCGATGCAGAGCAGCAGGTCGTGGGGCTTGCTGTCGTGCTGGTGCAGGTAGTGGACGTCGTTGGTGCAGACCAGGGGCATCCCCAGGTCCTTCGCGATCGGGAGGAGCCCGTTGTTGACGACGCGCTGCTCGTCGATACCCTGGTACTGCATCTCCAGGAAGAAGTTGCCGGCGCCGAGGATGTCCTGGAACGTCGCGGCGGCGGCCACGGCCCGTTTCGCGTGCTCGGTGCGGATCTCGGTGGCCACCTCGCCCTTGAGGCAGCTCGACAGCCCGATGAGGCCCTCCGCGTGCTCGGCGAGCAGCGCCTTGTCGATGCGGGGCTTGTAGTAGAAGCCTTCCGTGTAGCCCGCCGACACGAGCTTGATGAGGTTCCGGAAGCCCGTCTCGTTCTCGGCGAGCAGCACGAGGTGGTTGGCGGTCTCGCCGGGAGTCCCCGACTTGTCGCGCCGGTCGCCCGGCGCCACGTACACCTCGCAGCCGAGAATCGGGTTGATGCCGCGCTTCCGCGCCGCGTCGTGGAACACGACCGACGAGAACATGTTGCCGTGCTCGGTCACGGCGATCGCCGGCATCTGGAGCGCCGCCGCCTGGTCGAGCAGCTCGTCGATGCGGCAGGCGCCGTCGAGCAGCGAGTACTCGGTGTGCAGATGGAGGTGGACGAACTCGCTCATCGCCGGAGACCGGGCGTCGTGTCTAGCCGCTGGCCGCTAGCCCCGCCGCTGACCGTGATCCTACTCCCATTCGATCGTGCTCGGCGGCTTGGAGCTGATGTCGTAGGTGACGCGGTTGATGCCGCGCACCTCGTTGGTGATGCGGCGCGACACCGTCTTCAGCAGGCCGTAGGGCAGCTCGGCCCAGTCGGCCGTCATGAAGTCGCTCGTCTGCACCGCGCGCAGCGCGACGACGTAGTCGTAGGTCCGCCCGTCCCCCATCACGCCGACGCTCTTGACCGGCAGGAACACCGCGAAGGCCTGGCTCGTGAGGTCGTACCAGTTCCGGCCCGTGGCCCCGTCGGTCCACCGCCGCAGCTCCTCGATGAAGATCGCGTCCGCGCGCCTCAGCAGGTCCGCGTATTCGCGGCGTACCTCGCCGAGGATCCGCACGCCGAGCCCGGGGCCCGGAAACGGATGCCGCCCGACGATGTCCGGCGGGAGGCCGAGCGCGAGGCCGAGCTCGCGGACCTCGTCCTTGAAGAGATCGCGCAGGGGCTCGAGCAGCTTCAGCCCCAGGTCCGCCGGCAGGCCGCCGACGTTGTGATGGCTCTTGATCGTGACGGCCTTCTTCGTCTTCGCGCCGCCGGATTCGATCACGTCCGGATAGATCGTGCCCTGGGCCAGGAACGTCGCGCCCTTGTGGCCGGCGCCGCCGGCCTTGAGCTTGGCGGCTTCCGCCGTGAAGACCTCGACGAACTCCCGGCCGATGATCTTCCGCTTCTGTTCGGGGTCGCTGACGCCCTCGAGCCTCGCCAGGAACTGGGCGCTCGCGTCCACGTGGATCACGCGCGCGTGCAGGCGCCCGGCGAACATCTCCATCACCAGGCGGGCCTCGTCCTGCCGCAGGAGCCCGTGGTCCACGAACACGCACGTGAGCTGGTCGCCGATGGCGCGGTGGATGAGCGCCGCGGCCACGCTCGAGTCGACGCCGCCCGACAGCCCCAGGATGACCTCCTCGTCGCCGACCTGGGCCTGGATGGCGCGCACCGCCTCGGTGATGTGGTCGCGCATGATCCAGTCGGGCGTGGCGCCGCAGATGTCCAGCACGAAGCGGCGGAGGATGGCGGCCCCCTGGCGCGTGTGGGTCACCTCGGGATGGAACTGGACGCCGTAGAAGCGGCGCGCCTCGTCCGCCATGCCCGCGATCGGGCAGCTCGGCGTCGAGGCCATGAGCGTGAAGCCGGGCGGGAGGGCCGTCACCTTGTCGCCGTGGCTCATCCACACCTGCAGCGCCCCGTCGGCGCTGCCCCCGTCCTCGATGCCGTCGAGCAGGGCCGAGTGCCCGTGCGCCCGGACCTCCGCGTAGCCGAATTCGCGGTGCGTGCTGGCCTCGACTTGTCCGCCCTGCTGGACGGCCATCGTGAACATCCCGTAGCAGATGCCGAGCACCGGAACGCCGAGCCCGTAGACGGCCTCCGGCGCGCGCAGTTCCTGCGCCTCGTAGGTGCTGGCGTGGCTGCCCGACAGGATGACGCCCTTGACGACGTGATCGCGGGCGTAGGCGCGGACCCAGTCGTCGCTGACGTCGCAGGGATGGACTTCGCTGTAGACGTGCGCCTCGCGCACGCGGCGGGCGATGAGCTGGGTGACCTGGGAGCCGAAATCGAGAACGAGAATGGTCTGATGGGCCACGGGATGGTTGAACGCGGACGCGCCGGCCCCGACGCGGCGGCGCGACGCTATTATAGCGGCGTGCCCCGGATCGCGACCGCAACATGTAGTGGTCTCACTGCGGTCGTCGTCGCCCTCGCCTCGATGTGGCTCGTGCCGCCGCGGGTGGTGGCGGCGCAGATGCCGGGCCCGAGCCTCCTGGCGTCTGGGACGATGGACCTGCGGTGGACGGCGCCGCTCGAGCTGGCGCCCGGGACGACCCCGGACTTCGACGAGCAGGCAGCCTTCGTCGTCGCGCGGGACGGGACGCTCGCCCGCGTCGACCTCGAGCGCGGCGTCGTCGACTGGCAGGTCGCGGCGGCGACGGCCCTGTCGCCCTCCGTGGGCGGGGGCCTCGTCTACGTGGCCGGCGCCGACGGCGTCGAGGGCCACGACGCCACGGACGGCGCGCTCGTGTGGCGCCGCGCGTTGCCGGGTCCCGCCGCGCGGCGGCCCTACTGGGACACCGGCTGGCTGATCGTCTCGCTCGAGAGCGGCGACCTGGTGGCGTTGCGGGCGTCCGACGGCGCGCCCGTCTGGCAGGTCGCGCTCGGCGCCGCCGTGCAGGTGCCCCCGGCCCCGTCCCTCGACAACCTGTACCTCGGGCTCAGCGACGGACGGACGGTCGCGCTGGCGCTCGCCACCGGACGCCCCGTGTGGACGCGGACCTTCGACGGGCAGGCCACGGGCCTCACCGCCCTCGACGACCAGCTCCTCGTCGGCACGACCGGTGGCGCGCTCTACAGCCTGGATCTCCTGTCGGGACGGCCCCGCTGGCGCCTCAGGCTCGGGGCCGCGGTCTCCGGCGCGCCGGCGGCCGATGATCGGCGGATCTACGTCGTGGCGTTCGATCACGTCCTGCGCGCTCTGAGCCGCGGATCCGGCAGCCTGCAGTGGCGACAGGGGCTGCCCCACCGTCCGGCCGGCGGCCCCGTGCTGCTCGGCGGCGCCGTGCTGGTGCCGACCTACGCGAACGAGCTGGCGGGATACGCCACGGCCACCGGCGAGCCCTCCGTGTCGCTCTCCAGCGCGAGCGAGGTGATCGGCGCGACGCAGGTGCGGGTGGGCGGCCGGGTGACCGGCACGCGCCTCACGGCCGTCACCACCGAGGGACGGCTGGTCGGGTTCGCGCCGCGCATCGAGCCGGCGCCGGCGCCGCTCGCCGACCTGCCGGGCACGCCGGTGCCGGAGCCGCCGCCGCCCTCGACGGGACCGCCTCAGCCGCCGCCCGCCGATCGCGACGCACGATAGAGCGTCACGTAGGCCACGAGCGCCGTGAGCGCGAGGAACTGGAAGACCAGCCCGCGGATGGCCCAGGCGCCGACCTGCAGCGGGAGGGCGACCAGACCCACGAACGGCACGAACGCGACGAGCCCGAGCGCGGCGGTGGCCAGGAACGAGGCGGCGGTGCCGAGCGCCACGAGCGTCAGGATCACCCCGAAGACGACGCCGATCTCGCCCGGACGCCGGACCACGAAGCCCGACACGCGCGCGATGGCCGTGCTCACGTCGCAGTCGTCCACGGCCACCGCGATCTGGAGGAGCAGGTAGACGAGGTTCACCAGCGTGACGATCGCGATGACGGCCAGCGTCACGGCGGCCACGCGGGCCGCGATCCAGGGCGTCGCCGGGCCGCGCGGCGACACGAGGACGGCGAGGGCCGCGATGCCGATGAGGAGGTAGGCGACGAACAGCCCGACGCCGAGACGGGCGAAGCGCCCGAACAGGCGGTGGGCGCCGGCCGTCGCGGTCTCGAGGCTGAAACGGCTGGCCGAGCGCACGGCCGCGTAGTGCAGGGGCGGCTGCTCCACCGCCGGGGCCCCCGCCTCCGACGCCGCGAGCACGCTGATCGTGCCTCCCTTCACGAACGCCACCAGCAGCGACCCGCCCAGCAGGACGACGAGCACCGCGGCCAGGAACGCGGCGAGCGCGACCGGGTGGGCCAGGAGCGCGGCGGCGACGGCCGGAATCGCCCGCCGTACGCCCTGCCCCAGGAGGGCGCGCGGCGCCAGCCCGGAGGTCAGGACGACCAGGGCGGCGCCGCCGACGACCGGCACCGCCAGGAGGGCCGTGAACACGGTGTCGGCGACGAACTGCAGCACGACGACCTGCCAGTTCGCGGCGGCGAGGATCGCACCGCGCTTCAGCGCCAGCTTCGACGAGGCGATGAGCGCCATGGACCGTGGGAGTGACGAGCACTATACCGCACGCGTCCCCGCCTTTCCCTTGTCGGCTCTCCGAACCGCCTGCCAGAATGATCGACGGCATGGCGTGTCCTCCGCTGGTCCGGCGCGCGCTCCTTCGCCTCGGTGCGGGCGCCCTGGCGGTCCTGGCGCTCGTCGGGGTCGGCGGATGGCTGTGGGTGCGCGCCACGGTCGGCGCGACGCCCGACGCGACGCGCGCGCGCATCGAGGCGTCGGCACGCCAGCAGATGGCGCGGTCCACGGCCACGCTCGATGCCGTCGTCCAGGACCTCACCCCGTCGGGCGAGGTCGTCGAGCGCGCCGCCGGCGGCGACGCGTCGAGCGTCGGCCGGCTCTTCGCGATGGTGTCGGTCGACGGCGGCGTGGGCCACGACGCCGTCTCGGCGCTGACGGTGTACGGGCCCGACGGCGCGCCCATCGCGTGGGACGGCCGGCCCTCCACGCTGCCCGCCTCGCGTCTGGCGGGCGCCGCGACCACGTTCGTGCTGCCGTCGCCCCTGGGACTGCGCCTGGCGCGGCTGGCGCCGATCGTCGCCGGTGATGGCAGCCGCCGCCGGCTGGGCACGGTCGTCGCAGAGGTGGCCATCTCCTCGGGCGGCGCGACCGGAGGGCTCGCGGAGTGGAACACGCCGCTCGGCCCGGTCGCCATCGGACCGCCGGACGGCAGCGGCGATCCCGACACGTTCGAGATCACGACCGCCGAGGGGGCGCGACTGGGGACCGCGCGCATTGCCGCCGGCACGATCGAGGTGGCCCGGGCCGTCGCCCGCGACCGCGTCGTCGCGCTCCTGTGGCTCACCGCCGCGCTCGCGCTCGCCGCGTCGTGGGGGGCGCTGGCCACGTGGCGCGCGCTCATCCGCTCGGGGCGCGCCTACCTGGCGGTCAACGCCCTCATGGCGGCGGCCGCCGTGGCGAGCTGGGCGATGGGCGATCGGGCCCTCCATGCGTGGCAGGGGCGGACCGCCCCGGAACTGCGCATCCTGCTCGCGGCGCTGGCCGCGCTCGCGCTGGCCAGCCTGCTTGCGACCGTCGTCGCGCGGGGCATCGCCGTCGGCGTCGTCCGGCGGGCCGAGCGCCGCGCGTCACGGCCCGTCGTGATGGCCGCCCACCTCGGGGCCGGCGCGCTGACCGCCTTCCTGGTGCTGCGCCACCACGCCGTCGTCGAGGCGGCGCTGGCGCTCGGCGGCCATCCCAACGGACCCCTGGCCGTCGCCCTCGCGCCGTTCGAGACCTCGCTCGCGACGGTGGCGGCCGGCCTCGTCGCCGTGCATGCCGCGCTGGCCCTTCTGATGGGCACCGGCGTCCGGGCCGCCGTGGCGCCGCTGACCGGACGCCGGCAGGCCTTCGATCGCTGGGGCGTGGCGGCGGCGCTCGCCGGCGCCGCCGGGGTCCTGGCGCTGGCCGTGCGCGGCGAGGCGCTGCCGGGCTTCCTGGCACTCGCGGCCGGCGTGCTCGTGGTCGCGGCGGCCTTCGATGCCGCGGCCCGGACCCTGCGGCGCGGATCCCAGCCGGCGCGTCTGCTCGTCGTGCTCGGAGCGCTGGCGGTCCCCTCCGTCGCGGCGTACCCGTCGCTCGCCCGATGGGTCACCTCGGCGCGCCAGGAGGCCGTCGTCCGCGACCTGGCGCGCCAGGTCGCCGACCAGCGCCAGAATCTCCAGCAGTCGGTCCGCGAGGCGCTGACCCAGCTCTGGTCCGGCGACATCGCCGACCTGGTCCAGGCGACCCCCCCCACGGCGGCCGGGCCCGTGCCGACCGATGCGGCGTTCCTGCTCTGGGCGCGGACCACGCTGGCCACCGAGCGTCTCACCTCCTCGGTCGAGCTGTACGACGGGGACGGGCGGATGGTGAGCCGCTTCGCCTTGAACCTGCCGGAGACGGCCGTGGACCGCACGTGGCAGGAGAGCTCGTGCGACTGGGAGCTCTTCGAGGAGGTCTCGCCGTTCTTTGCCGAGGAGCGGCGCCTGCTGCACGCGGGGCGCGCGGTGTGCGTGGACGGGCGCATCGTGGGCTCGGTGGTCGTGCACGCCGTCCTCGACTACGCGAACCTCCCGTTCCTGGCGGCGCAGAACCCCTACGTGGCGCTGGTCGGCGGCGAGAGCGGCGCCGAGCCGCCCATGTCGGACGACGTGGTGTTCGTGGCCTACGGCTGGAGCCGGCGGCCGCTCTTCGTGGCCGGGGGCGATGCGTGGACCCTGCCGGAGGCGCTGCTGCCGCGGCTCGTGGCGTCCCGCACGCCGTTCTGGGCCACGCTCGAGCGCCAGGGCGTGGTGTCGGACGTGTATTTCCTGAGCGACCGCGGCGCCATCTACGCCATCGGCTACCCGCGGCCCTCGTGGCTGGCGCACCTGTCGAACCTGGCCGAGATCATGGCGCTGACGGCCGTGCTCTTCGTCGTGCTCCTGGTGGCGACCTCGCTCTGCGGGCGCCTGGGCGGGCTCTCGGCGGTGTCGGGCCGCGCCCTCTTCCGCGACGTCCGGGCCAGCTTCTCACGGACCCTGTTCCTGGCCTTCGTCGCCGCCGTCGTCGTGCCCGTCGTGGCCCTGGCCCTCGTGACGCGGGCGCAGATGGCGACGACGCTCCGGCAGGACATCGAGCGCGAGGCCACCCGCACGGTGCTCTCCGCCAGCCGCGTGGTCGAGGACTTCGCCGCGATCGAGGCCCGCGGCGCCACGAACCTGCCCGCGCTCGACGACAGCCTGCTCGTGTGGCTCAGCCGCGTCATCGGCGAGGATCTCAACGTCTTCGCCGGCAGCGGGCTCCTCGCGTCGAGCGAGCGCACGCTCTTTGCGTCGGGCCTCCTGCCCACGCGCACGCCCGGCGACACCTACCGGGCGCTAGTGATCGAAGGCCAGCCCACCTACCTCGCGCGCGAGTCCGTCGGCGCCTACGAGTACCAGGTGGCCTCGGCGCTGGTCCGCGTCGCCGACCAGCAGGCCATCGTCAGCGTGCCGCTCACGCTCCGGCAGCGCAGCATCGAGCGCCAGGTGGACGAACTCGACCGCCGCGTGCTGCTGGCCGCCATCGCGTTCATCCTTCTCGGCAGCGGCATCGGTTACTGGGCCGCCCACCGCATCTCCGATCCCGTGAGCCGGCTCACCCGCGCCACGGGACGCCTCGCGGCCGGCGATCTCGACGCGCACGTGCTCGTCAGGACGAGCGACGAGCTGGGCCGGCTGGTGGCGGCGTTCAACGGCATGGCCGACGACCTGCGGCGCCAGCGCACGCAGCTCGAACGCACCAACCGTCTCGAGGCGTGGGCCGAGATGGCGCGCCAGGTCGCGCACGACATCAAGAACCCGTTGACGCCCATCCAGCTGAACGCCGAGCACCTGCGGCGCGTCCACGCCGATCGCGGCCAGCCGCTCGGCGCGCTGGTGGACGAGTGCGTCGCCAACATCCTGCTGCAGGTGCGCCTGCTCCGGCAGCTGGCGTCCGAGTTCTCCAGCTTCGCCAGCGCCCCCCAGGCGCGCCCGGCGGTCACGCCGCTGGCGCCGCTGCTCGACGAGATTCTCACGCCCTACGCCCACGCGCTGACGGGCCGGATCGCCATCGAGACGCGCGGCGACACGGGCGTGTCGGTGTTCGTCGATCCCGTGCTGCTCGCGCGCGCCCTGACGAACGTGATCGAGAACGCGCTCCATGCGATGCCGGGAGCGGGACGCCTGACCGTGGAGGTCACGGCGCCCGGCGACGGCCGCGCCAGGCTCGACGTCGTCGACACGGGCGTCGGGATGGACGCGGCCGCCCTCGGCCGCATCTTCGAGCCCTACTTCTCGACCAAGGCGACTGGCACCGGCCTCGGCCTCACGATCGCGCGGCGGAACGTGGAGCTGAACGGCGGCACCATCGAGGTGGCGAGCACGCCCGGCGTGGGGACGACCGTCTCGTTGTGGGTGCCCCTCGGGCCGCCCGCGTCCGCGCCCGGCGGCTAACCGTCGCCCCGCGGGCTCTCGGCCACCGGCTCGGCGGCCGGCAGGTCGGCGGCCGGAGGCGTGGGCTGCCGCCGCATGGCCCGCGAGACCGCCCACTCCACGATCGGCGACACCAGGTAGCCGTATGCGAGCACGACGAGGATGACATCGGGCTTCGTGGCGAAGAGCGCCAGCGCCGCGGCGACCACGACGAGCACCTTGGAGTTCACCGGGGCCGAGAGGTTGAGCGTCTTGAAGCTGCGGAACCGGATGGTGCTCACCATGAGCAGCGCCGGCACGAAGAGCATCGTCAGCGCGAGCGCGGCCGGCGTCGCGTCGGTGGGGCCTTCCGAGAGGAAGAAGATCGTGGCGGCCGGCACGCCCGCGGCGGCCGGACTCGGCAGCCCGACGAAGTAGCGCTTGTCGGCCACGCGCTGGATGTTGAAGCGCGCCAGGCGCACCGCGGCCGCCGTCAGGTACAGGAATCCCACCGTCCAGCCCAGGCGGCCCAGCGGCCAGAGGCCCCACTGGAACGTGAGCGCCGCCGGCGCCATCCCGAACGAGATGAGGTCGGCGAGGGAGTCGAACTCCACGCCGAAGGCGCTCGACGACCCGGTCATCCTGGCGATGCGGCCGTCGAGCATGTCGAGGACGACGGCGATGCCGATGAACGGCGCGGCGGTGTGGAACTCGCCGCGCATCGCGTACACGACGCACGCCCACCCGCAGAACAGGTTGGCCACCGTGAAGAGGCTCGGCAGCAGGAACACGCCGCGGCGCAGGCCCTTGCGCTCGGGGACCGGGCCGGACGGGACGTCGTGTTGGCTCATGAGGGGGACCAGCGGCCCAGGACGGTGACGCCCGCGACGACCTTGTCGCCCTGGCGCGCGGAGATGGCAATCGACGGCGGCAGGAAGACGTCCATGCGCGATCCGAACTTCATCACGCCGATGCGCTGGCCGACCCGGAGCGTCTCGCCCGCGCCCACCCGGCAGACGACGCGGCGCGCCAGCACGCCGACGACCTGGCGGAACACCGCCGTCTGACCGCCGTGATCCACCCACACCTCGGAGCGCTCGTTGAGGGCGCCGCTCTCGGGTTTGTAGGCGGGCAGGAACGCCCCGGGGTGATAGGCCACCCTCGTGACGCGTCCCGCGACTGGAGCGCGGTTGACGTGGACGTCGAGCGGCGAGAGGAAGATCGTGATCTGCTGCCAGGCGCCCGGCGGCGCGCCGCCGTCGCCGGGGCCGACCCGCATGACGACGCCGTCGGCCGGGGACAGGATGAGCTCCTGATCGGTGGGGAGCGGCCGTTCCGGATCGCGGAAGAAGAAGGCCAGGGCCAGCGCCAGGAGCACGCCCGGCGCGGCTCCCCATCGTCCAAACGCCCAGGCGCCGACGAGGGCGAGGGCGACGGCACCGGCCAGGAACGGCCAGCCGGCGCGATCGAGTCCGATCATGGGCACGGAACGATTGTACCGTCGGAGGGCGACGGCGTCGTGGTGGGGACGGCGCCGACCAGCCGGCCGGCGCCGTCGAACTCGCGAGCTCAGGCCGGCAGGGGGCCGGCCGATGCGGTCAGCGATTGCCGGATGAGATCCTCCATCTGGTCCTTCAGCCGGAGCTTCTGCTTCTTCAACGAGACTTCTTCGAGCTGTTCGTCCTCGGTCAGATGCGGTTTTTCGGTGAGGGTCTTCAGGCGAGTATCGAGTGACTGGTGGTCCGTGGCCAGCTGGCGGAAGACATCGCTGCTTTCGAGCAGCCGGCGACGCGTTTCCTCGATGTCGGACATGACATCCGCCCCTTTCCCGACCTCCGGCGCCCTAGCGCACCGGGGCATCGAGGCCGACTCTAGCACCCCGTCAGGGCCACTTCAAGTCGGCGAGTCAGGCGTGCGGCGTGCCGCGCCAGAGGATCAGCGCATCCTCGACGGGATGCGTGTAATAGCCGGGCCGCCGACCGGCGCAGCGAAAGCCGCCGCCCTCGTACAGGGCGATCGCCGGCAGGTTGGACGCACGCACCTCGAGCGTGGCGCGCGGCGCCCCCATGGCGGACGCGGCGGCCAGCACGTGGTGCAGCAGCGCGCGGCCCACGCCGCGGCGGCGCCAGTCGGGATGCACGGCGAAATTGTTGACGTGGATCTCGTCGAAGATGCGCCAGAACGAGCAATAGGCCGCCGTCACGCCGTCCACGCGGGCCAGGTAGATGAACGAACGGTTCGGGTCGGCCAGTTCGCGCTCGTAGTCCGCGCGCGTCCACGGCCGGTGGAAGCAGACGGCATCCAGCCCCAAGACATCGTCGAGGTGCGTCGGGTCGGTGAGGCGTTCGAAGGCGATCACGGCCGCTCCGCGGCCGCCCGCCGATCGCGCTCGATCTCGGCATCCGGACGCCGCACGTACACCGGGGCGAGCGTCGCCGCGTCAATGGGGCCCCGCTGCGAGACGTGCCAGGCGATGCGGCCGACGACCGCGGCGAGCGACGCGGCCGGCGGCGCCGCGCGGAGGCCCGCGGCGCACACGCGGTCGAGTAGCGCCTCCGGGCCGACGACGGCGACGGGCGTGCCGGCCGGCACGGTGGCGGCCCAGGCGGCCGCGGTCACGTCGGGCGAGGCCGCCGTCGGCGGCGCGACCTCGTGGGGCGGCCAGGACGGCGCCGGCGGGCGGGGCCTCGCGCAGGCCGCCGCGAACACCTCCCCGCGGGAGGCGTCCAGCCACGCGCCCGCCACCCGTTGATCCGGCATCCGATCGAGGAGGTCCCAGGCCAGGGCCGTCAACGCCGGTACACCGAGGGCCGGACGGCCGAGGGCGGCGGCCAGGCCGTGCGCGGCGGCGATGCCGATGCGGAGGCCCGTGAACCCGCCCGGCCCCGTCGCCACCGCGATGACGTCGACGGCCCCGAGGTCGAGGCCGGCGTCGCCCAGCACCGCGCGGACGTCCGACGGAATCCGCTCGGCGTGGGAGAGCCCGGCCTCACCGGCCCGCACGGCGGCGACCGCGCCGTCGCGCACCAGGGCCACCCCACCGTCGCGCGTCGTCGTGTCGAGAGCCAGCACCCACATGCGTCCGCCGCCGTCGCGGCTTCCCGACTATACTCGACGGCGATTCCACGCCGGCGCCCGCCGGTCGTCCGTCGAGGTAGTCCCTGTCCCGCGCGCCTGACACCGCTCCCCCGCTGCCCGCCGCCGGCGCCTCGGTCACCCCGGCCATGCGGCAGTACCTGGACGCCAAGCGCCAGTACCCGGATGCGCTGGTGCTGTTCCGGATGGGGGACTTCTACGAGCTCTTCTACGAGGACGCGCTGGTGGCGGCGCGGGCCCTCGACCTGACGCTCACCTCCCGATCGAAGGACGCGTCCGGGGCGGCCGTGCCGATGTGCGGCGTGCCGTTCCACGCCGCCGACGGCTACATCACCCGGCTCGTGAAGCTCGGCCACCGCGTGGCGGTCTGCGAGCAGATCGAGGATCCGCGGAAGGCCAAGGGCGTCGTGAAGCGCGACGTCGTGCGCGTGATCACGCCGGGCACGCTCGCCGACGCCAGCTATCTCGACGCGCGCGAGCCTGCCTTCCTGCTCGCGGTCACGGGACTCGCCGCCGCCGCCGGCCCCCGGGAGCACCTCGGGATCGCGATCCTGGATCTGTCGACCGGGGAATTCCAGGTGGCCGAGTTCCACGGCGCCGAGGCGCGCCGGGCGCTCGACGACGAAGTGGCGGTGCTGGCCCCGCGCGAGGTGGTGGTGGCGCACGGCGTCGACGTCGCCGCCGCTCTGCCGGCCGTCGCCCGGTCGCGCGTGGTGGTGACCGGCGTCGAGCCCTGGACGTTCGACCTGGCCCGCGCGTCCGAGGTGCTCCAGGAGCAGCTGCGCGTCTCGGGCCTGCAGGGATTCGGGCTGGACGCGCGCCCGGCGGCCGTCGCCGCCGCGGGCGCTCTCGTGCACTACCTGCGGCAGACGCAGAAGGCCGACCTTGCCCACGTGCGGACCGTCCGCCTGCGCGAGTCGGCCGACCGCCTCCTGATCGATCCGACGACGCTCAAGCACCTCGAGGTCGTCGAGTCGTCGCAGGGGGGACGCGCGGGATCGCTGCTGGAGGAAGTCGATCGCACGGTGACGGCCATGGGCGGCCGCCTGCTGCGGGCGTGGCTCATGGCGCCGCTGGTCGCCCTGGAGCCGATCCGCGAGCGCCTCGACGCGGTCGAGGAACTGGCGTTTCGCGCCGCCGACCGCGGGAAGGTTCGCGAGACGCTGAAGGCGATCGTCGACCTGGAGCGGGTCATCTCGAAGATCGCGCTCGCCACGGCCAGCCCGCGCGACCTCGTGGCGCTGGCCCGCTCCCTGGGCGCGGTGCCGCGCCTGCGCCTGCTGCTCGGGGAATGCCACGCTCCCCTGGTGGTGGCCCTGGTGGGCGCGCTGGACGACCTCGCCGACGTCCGCGGCGCCGTCGAGGCCACGCTGAACGACGACCCGCCGCTGCTCGCCCGCGACGGGAACGCCATCCGCGACGGCGTGGATCCCGAGCTGGACGAGCTCCGGCGCATCAGCCGGTCGGGCAAGGAGATCATCGCCGCCCTCGAGAGCGCCGAGCGCGAGCGCACCGGCATCCAGTCGCTGAAGGTGCGCTTCAACCGCGTGTTCGGCTACTACATCGAGGTGTCGAAGGCCAACCTGCACGCCGTGCCCGCCGACTACCTGCGCAAGCAGACGATCGCCGGCGGCGAGCGCTTCGTCACCCCCGCCCTCAAGGAGCACGAGGAGAAGGTGCTCGGCGCCGACGAGCGCGCGACCGAACGCGAGCTGGAGCTGTTCGAGGCGCTGCGACGGTCGGTGGCCGCCGAGTCCGCCCGCGTGATCGAGACCGCCCGCGCGGTGGCGGCCCTCGACGCGGTCGCCGGACTTGCCGAGACCGCCGCCGTCGGCAACTTCACCAAGCCGCACGTCCACCAGGGCGACGAGCTGAGCGCCCTCGACGCGCGCCATCCGGTGGTGGAGCGGCTCGCGGGGGGCACTTTCGTGCCGAACGACGTCCTGCTGAACGGGACCACCCACCAGCTCGTCGTCCTCACGGGGCCGAACATGGGCGGCAAGTCCACCTACCTCCGCCAGGTGGCGCTCCTGTCGCTCCTGGCCCAGGCGGGGTCGTTCGTCCCGGCGCGCGAGGCCAAGCTGGGCCTGGTCGATCGCATCTACGCGCGGGTCGGCGCCTCGGACAACATCGCGCGCGGCCAGTCCACGTTCATGGTCGAGATGCAGGAGACGGCGCTCATCCTGAACGGCGCGACGTCGCGGAGCCTGGTCGTCCTCGACGAGGTCGGCCGGGGCACGGCCACCTTCGACGGCCTGAGCATCGCCTGGGCGGTGGCCGAGCACCTCGCCACGAACGGGCGCGCGCGGCCGAAGACGCTCTTCGCCACCCACTACCACGAGCTCACGGACCTGGCCGACGGCGTCCCGGGCGTGATGAACGCCCACGTGGCCGTCCAGGAGTGGAAGGACGACATCGTCTTCCTCCACAAGATCAAGCCCGGACGCTCCGACCGCAGCTACGGCATCCACGTGGCGCGCCTGGCCGGCCTGCCCGGATCGGTGCTGGACCGGGCGCGCGAGATCCTGACGGCGCTCGAGCGCGACGAGCTCGCGCGGGGCGGCCGTCCCGCCATCAGCGGCGCGCCGTCGGTCCCGCAGCAGCAGCTCGGCCTCTTCCAGGCGGCGGCCGACGACGTGCTGCGCGACCGCCTGCGCGCCATCGACGTGGACGCGACGACGCCGCTCGAGGCGCTGCGGCTCCTGGCCGACCTGAAGCGCGACGCCGACGCGTAGCTACTTCACGACGGCGACGTCGGGCTGCTGCCGGACCGGCGACACGTAGGCGCTCGTCAGGCTCTCGTGCCCGTCGGCGCCGACGGCCGCCACGCCGAAGACGAAGTCGTCGATCGTCACGTTCGGCAGCACGAACTCGGTGACGTTGCCCACGGTCTGCCGGTGCTGCCAGTCGTTGGTCCAGGTGTCGCGCCAGTAGACGCGGTAGGCGACGGCCCCCGGCGCGGACTGCCACCGGAGCTGGGCGTCGTAGCCGGACGGCCCGCGGCCGATCTGGGGCGCGCCCCGCTCGCTGACCACCGACGGCGCCGGCGGCGCCAGCGCGAGCGAGGCTGCCGCCGCCGCGTTCACGCGGGCATTCTGGGCGAGATAGCCGACGTCCACCCCGTCGAGCGTGTCGTTCGGCGTGTGCTGCTTGGCGAAGTTCTCGTTGGCCTCCCGGAAGACGACCGCCGGGAAGCCCTGCTTCGTGAAGGACGAGTGGTCGCTGCCCCGCCCGAAGCGATCCTCCCGGGCCATCAGGCGGATGCGGTGGGAGGGGACGTAGATGGCGGCGACGCGCGCGACGTAGCGCGCCAGCGAGCGCGGCATGGAATCCTCGGGGCCCACCGAGTAGACCCGCACGGTCTCGGCATCCACGACGCCGTTGCCGCCGTGAGTGTTGCCGACGATGTCGTTGTTCAGGTTGGCCTCCACCGGGACGCGCGCGGCGGCAAGGGCCTGCGCGTGCGCGGACGACCCGATCAGGCCCTGTTCCTCGCCGGCCCAGCACATGAAGACCAGCGTGGCATCGAACTCGAGGCCGCTCTGGGCGAAGACCCGCGCGAGCTCCATCGTGAGCACGGTGCCGCTGCCGTCGTCGTTGGCGCCCGGCGCGTCCTGGTCGTGGTCGAATTCGGCGCGTCCCTGCCGGTTGCCGCCGCCCGTGTTCAACGCCTGCTGGCCGCCACGCCCGAGGCTGACCGAGTCGTAGTGCCCGGTGACGTAGACGCGGCGAGCGGTGCGCCCCGGTAGAACGGCCATCACGTTGCGGAGCTCGGTCTGGCGCGTGATGCGGCCCTGGGGCGCGATCACGTGGGTGTCGAACGACACCTGCAGCCGGGGACTCGAGCGCGTGAGCTCGTCGAGGATCCACTGGCGCGCCGCGCCGATGCCGCGGGTCGGCGACGTGGTGGTGGACATGGTCTCGCGCGTGCCGAATCCCGCGAGGGTCGTCGCCAGGGCGCGCAGGCGCTCGGGCGACACGGCGGCGACGAGCGCCGCCACGCGCGGGTCGGCGTCCGGGGGCACGACGGGCTGGGCGGCGGCCGGAGCCGCGAGCGCGAAGAGCGCGATGGCGGCGAGCGGAAAACGGGCAGCGACTGGAGACATGCGGCAACCTCGGAGCCGCAGTGTGGCATACCTCCGGCCAGCCCGGCCTTGACAGGCCGCCAAGCTCAACCCTATGGTGTCAGCGCACGACGGGCTGCGATCCCCGTGCGGCGCCTTCCCGGCCCGTCGCCTTCCGCCGGGATGGCCCGCAGCGCGACGTCTGGGACTGCGGCACCGCGGGCCAGGAGGGGCGGCCATGCTGCGTAGCGGCGGTTGGGTTCTCGCGCTCACTCTTCTCGTGCCGGCGGCTTCGCCGGCGCAACAGAACGCCACCGTCCAGGGCACGGTCGTGGACGAGTCACAAGGCGTCCTCCCCGGGGCGACGGTCACGGCCACCGAGACCAGCACGGGCCGCCAGACGGTGGTCCAGACGAACGACCGAGGGCGATACCGCCTCGATAACCTGCCGCCCGGCACCTATGCCTTGCGCATCGAACTGACGGGGTTCGGCGTGGTCGAGGTGCCGAGGCTCGAATTGCTCGTCGGCGCCAATGCCACCGTGCCTCCCGTCGTCCTCACACTGGCCGGCGTCGCCGAGAACGTCACGGTCACGAGCGAGGCCCCGCTCATCGACATCACGTCGTCGCAAGTCGCCGGGAACATCGATCGCCGGCAGATGGCTGAGCTGCCCCTGCAGGGCCGCAACTGGCAGGAGCTGTCGCTCCTGGTGAAGGGCATCACCGTCAACAACATCGATCAGCGGCCCGGCGTCGCCCGCGACGACCAGTTCCAGCTCAACCTGGACGGCCAGCAGATCACGCAGCGCGTGGCGGGTTCGGGCTTCGGCCAGCCCAAGATCAGCCGCGAGGCGATCGCCGAGTTCCAGATCGTGACGAACCTGTTCGACATCACGCAGGGCCGGTCGACCGGAATCCAGGTGCAGGCCATCTCGAGATCCGGGACGAACGACCTCCGCGGCAGCGCGTACGGGTTCTTCCGCAGCGACCGCTTCAACGAGGCCGATCCCGTCGCGGGCGTCGTGCTGCCCTTCGCGAACCAGCAGGTCGGCGGGACGCTCGGCGGGCCGATCCGGCGAAACCGGACCCACTTCTTCGGGTCCTACGAGTACGAGCGGGAGCCGTCGTCGGCATTCCTCCAGCCGACGCGCCTCCCGCATCAGCAGTTCACGTTCGACACGAAGTCGATAAACAAGAACTTCCTCGGGCGGCTCGATCATCGCGTGTCGAACGCGGACAGCCTCACCCTGCGCGCCCAGCGATGGGACTTCGACAACCCGTTCCTGATCAGCAGCGGCACGAACCATCCGTCGCGCGCCGAGCAGCTGAAGCAGTACTCCATGAACCTGTTCGCGAGTTGGGCCCACGTCGCCACAGATCGCCTGCTCCTCGAGTTCCGCGGCGGCTTCAACGGCTTCTCGTGGAAGAACGACTCCATTCCCGGGATGAGCAGCTGCGGGTGCCCGAACGACGTTCCCGAATATGCGTTCCCGGGGCTCACGATCGGGGGCATCTACAACTACCCGAACTACACCTGGCAGGACACCTACAGCGGGCGGTTCGATCTCAACTGGCACGCGACCCGCCACGATCTGAAGGTCGGCATCGAGTACCTGCGCGTGCGTGACACCAAGAACTGGTCGCTGGGGCGGCGCGGGCGCTTCGTGTTCGCCAGTCGCCCGTCCGACGCGGAGTTGGAGCGCCGCTTCCCGGCCGACGCCTGGGACGACCCGTCCCGCTGGGATCTCACCGGCCTGGAGCCGTACCTCCAGCGCTACGACATCAACTTCCACCCGGACTACGAGATCGACGTGCCGCGGCCGACGGTCGCGATGTGGATCGGCGACAACTGGCGGGTCACCGACGATCTCACGCTGAACCTCGGCCTGCGGTGGGACGCCGACTGGGGCGCCGTGGATCCGCCCAACGTGCGCGAGAGCGTGATCCTGATCGACAACGGCTACGAGTCCGGCGACTTCGGCTACAAGTCGGGAATCCGCGACCTCGGGAGCATCGCGCCCCGCATTGGATTCGCCTACAACGTGGCCGGCGACAGCACGTTCGTGCTGCGCGGCGGATCGGGCCTCTACTTCAACACGCCGGTCTCGAACGTCACCTACAGTCACCAGTTCTACAGCCAGGCGATCGCCGCGTCGTTCCTGCCGGACGGACAGCCGGGGTTCCTCCAGGATCCCACGCGCGGCCGGACGGCCGAGGACTACCTGTCAGGCCGGGTGCCGCTCCCCCGGCAGGCGGGCCGCATCATCAGCCCCGACTTCAAGATGCCGCGCACGTGGCAGAGCAGCATCGGGTTCCAGAAGCAGCTCGGCGCGGCCATGAGCGTGGAGTCCGACCTGGTCCACTGGAAGTGGACGCACGACACGCGCACGCGCGACGTGAATCTCTACTACGACCCGGCGACGGGCTACAACCGGGATCCGCGGACGGCCGGACGGCCCAACGCGGCATACGACCAGATCAACTGGTTCGAGAGCACGGGCAAGCAGGACTATCTGGGCCTCGCGTCGGGCCTGACGCGCCGGTTCCAGAACCGCTTCCAGGCCGGCGCCACCTACACGCTGCTGTTCTACAAGCACGACGACGGCGACATCGGCTACGTGGCCGGCGCCTCGAACAATCCGTTCGATCCGCTCGCGGGGGAATGGGCGCTCTCCACCGATTTCCAGCGCCACACCGTCCGGCTGCATTCGACCGTCGAGTTGCCCTTCGACGTGTCCCTGAGCGCGATCTACCAGTACGGGTCCGGCAGCCGCTATCTGACGACGATTGCCACGGTGCCGTACGGGAAGCCCGGCACGAATCGATTGAACGCGGGAGCGCCGATCACCATTCCCGACGCGGTCCGCGACCGGTTCGAGGGCCCCGACGTCATCGGAACGGGCCAGGTCGTGCCGCGCAACGCTCTGGTGGGGATGCCCCTGCACAAGGTGGACCTGCGGGTGTCCAAGCGGCTGAGCGTCGGGCGTCTCCGGTTCACGGGACTGGCCGAAGTCTTCAACCTCTTCAACCGGAAGAACTACGGGAGCTACGTCACCCAGGTCGATTCGGCGCGCTTCGGCCAGCCGGCGGGCGCGGCCGGCAACGCGTACGTGCCGCGATCGGGACAGCTGGGCGTCCGCGTCGACTTCTAGGGGAACTCAGCTCTTGAGGCGGTCGAGCTCGGTCCGCGCGGCGGTGGCGAGCGGCGAGTCGGCGTGCTTCTCGACGATTTCGGTGAAGGTCTTCCGGGCGTCGTCCACCTTGCCGGCGACGCGGTAGGCGCGCGCGAGCTCCAGCAGCACGCCGTCCACGGGCATGCCGGAGGTGGCATCCGTGCTGAGGGTCTTGAGCGTCTCGATGGCCGGGTCGAACTGGCCCTGCCGGATCTGCGACTGCGCCTTGCCGAGCATGGCGCTCTTGGCGATGAGGTCGCCACCCGACGTCAGCTGGTCGTACTGCGCCCGCGCCTCGTCGAAGCGCCCCAGGGCCACCAGCACCCCGGCCGCGTTCAGCCGGGCCAGCCGGCCTGGCGTGCTCGACGGCGCCTGCTCCGCCGCGGCCAGGAACTTCGGCAGGGCGGCCTCGAACTTCGCCTTTTCGGTCGGGTAGGTGCCGGGCATCTGCGTCGGCACCGTCGCGCCGCCCGAGCCGGTCTGGTCCGGCGGCACCGGAGGCTGCACCGGCGCCTCGTTGATGATCATGGCCTCGGCCAGGAGCGCGCTCACGGCGTCGGTCTGCGAGCGCTGCCAGGTGGTGTAGCCGCCGACGGCCACGACGAGCGCCAGCAGCCCGCCGCCAATGGCCAGGATCTGCCCGCGGTTGTCCTGGAACGACTTGGTGGCCGCTTCGAGGGCGTGGGCGACCTCGTTCTCTTTCAGGTGCTCTTTCTCGGAGTGCTTCATGGGGATGGGCGGCGTCCTGGCCGACCCCACAGTGTAGCAGCGGCGCCCGAGGGCCGTCACCCTCCGGTCCGGTCCGGACCGGGGGCCGGCCGCCGGGGCCCTCCGCCCTAGCGACGGCGCGCGGCGGCGCCGAGGGCGGCCTCGAGCCGCCGCAACCGGGCCTCCAGGGCGGCGATGGTTTCCCGCTGCGCCCGGACCTCGGCCGTGAGGGTCTCCACCTCCCGCGGCACGGCGCCGGGGCCGATCGTGCCGCCGCCGATCTGGACCTGCGGGCCGACGATACCGAGTTGCCCGTTGGCGTCGACGAACACGGCCTGCGCCGGCGCCGTGAGCTGTGTGCCGAAGATGCCGGCAATGAACGTCCGGTTCTGGCCCGTACCCGTCGTCCCGTCGTACGGCAGACCGAGCCGCATCGTATTCGCGTCACTCGCCGTCCCGGTGACCCCCGCCCCCAGCAGCACGTTGTGGGAGCCAGTAGTCACTCCGTAGCCGGCCTGGAAACCGAGCGCCGTGTTCTGGCTGCCCGTGGCGTATCGGAGCGAGTACAGCCCCGCGGCGGTGTTGTAGCCGCCCGTCGAGTTCGCGTACAGCGAGGCCCATCCGACGGCTGTGTTGCCCTGGCCGCCCGTGTTCGAGTACGCGGCCTCCAGGCCGACGGCGGCGTTGTAGCCGCCGAACGTGTTGGACACGAGCGCGTTGGCGCCCACGGCCGTGTTGCCGTATCCGTTGACGTTCCCGTACAGCGCCTGGTACCCGGTGCCGGTGTTGTAGTTGGCGCCCGCGACGGAATACAGCGCGCCCTTACCGGTGGCCGTGTTGTAGTTGCCGTTCGTATTGGACCAGAGGGCGTCCTCGCCGGTCGCGGTGTTGTAGCTGCCGGAGGAATTCCAATAGAGCGACCACGCACCACTGGCGGTGTTGTGAATACCCGACGTGTTGTGGTTGAGCGCGTTGTAGCCGAGCGCCGCGTTGTAGTAGCCGGTCGTGGCCGACACGAGCGCGCCGAGGCCGACGGCGGTGTTGGCCGAGTTCTCGATGAGATTCGGGTCCGCGAGCACCGGCCGCGCGGCGCGGCCGGCCATCGCGTCCGCGGAGGCTGGTGCCGCGCCGGACTCGTGTCGGGCGGTGGGATCGCGCGTTACCACCATCGGACCGGCAGGACGGTCGCCTGGGCTGAGCACGACGAATCCGTCGACCACGCCCCTCCGCGGATCCCCGACCAGGACGCGGAACGCGCCCACCGAGGCTCTGACCGAGTCCGGCGCCGCGACGTGAATCTCGGTGTCCGTGGCGCCCGGCAGCAGCGCCGCCGGCAGCCCGTCAACCATCACGGCGACCTCCGGCCCGAGCCCGGTGCCCGTGATGGTCAGGACTCCGCTGACGGCGTCGAGCGAGGTCCGGAGGATGAGCGGCGTGCCCTGGGCGTGCACGCGAGTGACGGCGGCGAGCGACAGGAGCCCGAACACGACGAACTGGCGGACAGGCATGGGGGCCTCCAGGCCGCACAGTCTGGCTCAGCCGTGGCGCCCGTGCAATCGTCGGTTTCGTGATCGGCACGCCACCTATCGGGTGCCGGTCGCCGCCGGGGACATCTGGGCCGACCGCAAGACGGATGGTGGCGCGCCCGGACGGAATTGAACCGTCGACCCCCCGCTTAGGAGGCGGGTGCTCTATCCCCTGAGCTACGGGCGCGTTGGTGGGTGTCGCGGCGGCGCTCACCGGCCGTCGCGGATCGAGCCGCTGGCCGAGCGCCCCTGGCGGCTAGTACTTCAGCACCGAGAATACTTCGGCGTCGGCGAGCTTGTCCCGGCCCTTCAGGAAATCGAGCTCGATGAGGAACGCCGTGGCGTGCAGCGTGCTGCCGAGCCGCCGGACCAGGTTCACGGCCGCGCGGGCGGTGCCGCCCGTGGCGAGGACGTCGTCCACGACGAGGACCCGGTGGCCGGGGCCGAGGGCGTCGTCGTGGATCTCCAGGCTGTCGGTGCCGTACTCGAGGGCGTAGGACTCTCCCAGCGTCGTCGACGGCAGCTTGCCGGGCTTCCGGATCGGCACGAAGCCCGCGCCCAGCCGATCGGCGACCGCCGAGGCCAGGATGAAGCCCCGGCTCTCGATGCCCACGACGCGGTCGATCCCCTGTCCCGCGTGGGGATTCGCCAGCGCGTCGATGGTGTCGCGGAAGCCCGCGGGGTCGGCGAGCAGCGTCGTGATGTCGTAGAAGAGGATGCCCGGCTTCGGGAAGTCGGGCACGTGGCGAATCTTGGTCTTGAGGTGGTCCATGCGAGGCAGCGCCGCGGTGCGACGACGAGGCGGCGTGACAGTGTGCCCCAACCAGCCGCCAGCCGCCAGTCCCTAGCCGCTGATTCTGAACCCGTCGCCGCCGCCGAGCGGCTCGATCTCGGCGATCTGGAGGTGTTCGACACGGCTGCGCGACGGCCCACGCCTGAGCGCGGCTTCGAAGCGCGTCAGGCCGTCGACGTCGCCCTCGGCGACGACCTCGACGCGCCCGTCCGGCAGGTTCCTGACGTGGCCGACGAGGCCTTCGCGGCTGGCGGCATCCATGGCGAACCACCGGTAGCCCACGCCCTGGACCCGTCCCGAGATCAGGAACTGCCGCGTCGCCCGCATGGGCCGAGTGTACTCGGGCGCGCGGCGTCGACGTCTACGGCCGGTCGCCGCCGCCAGCCGCGGACGGACCCGTGACGGTCGGGCGCGGCGCGCTGACGGCCGCCGAGAGCCGAAGCAGGTCGCTCGCCAGGTCGTCGAACCCCGCCGGCGTCTCGGTGGCCTCGCCCCGGAACTTCTCGAGCGCGCCACCGACCACGAGGCTCGAGAACGCCTCGACGAGATCGGGCCGGCGCCACCCCACCGTCACCTCGTGCCGCAGGATGGTCAGCGCCTCGTCGGCGCTCCTCGGCGCGACGTAGTCGCGGCCCATGGTGATGGCCTCGAACAGGTCCACGATGCTCACGATCTGCGCCAGCAGCGGCACGGCGTCTCCGCGCAGCCGATCCGGATAGCCCGAGCCGTCGAGCCGCTCGTGATGGTGGCGGACGATGCCGCGCACCGGGTGCAGCGTCCGGAGGTTGGCGCACAGAGCGTCGCCGATCACGGCGTGCGACTTGACGATCTCGTACTCCTCCGGATCCAGGCGGCCTTCCTTCCGAAGGATGCCGTCCGGAATCGACAGCATGCCGATGTCGTGCAGGAACGCACCGCGGTACAGGGCCGTCAGGTCCGCGTCCCCCAGGTGCAGCGCGCGGCCGAGCGCCGTGGCGTAGTGGGCCATCCGATAGCAGTGCCCGGGCGCGCTCTCCCGGGCCTCGATCATGGCCGTCACCGTCATGATGATCGAGGCGGCCGAGTCGAGGTCGCTCGTGTATTCGGCGACGCGGGTGGCGGCCCGGATGCGCGCGAGGAGTTCGTCGGGGTCGAAGGGCTTGACGAGCAGCCCCTCCGCGCCGGCGTCGATGCCGGCGAGGCGGTGCTCCTTCAGCCGGTCATCGGACAGCATGATCACGGGGATGAGCCGCGTGGCCGTGTTCCACTTCACGTGGCGGCACAGCCGGACGGCGTCCTCGTGGTCCGCGTCGATGTCGAGCACGACGGCGGCGACCGCCGTCGTGTCGATCGTCCGCATCGCCTGGGCGGCCCCCGCCACGGACGTGGCGCGGAGGCCCTCCCGCAGCAGATACCGGTGGACCGCCTGCGCTTCCACCGACTCTCCCACCACCAGCACGGGCAGACCCGCCTGGCCTCCGGACGTCACCGACACGAGGGGCATCGGCGTACCAATCGGCCGCCGGTGCCGGGCCTTGACCGGGCAGATACCCGAAACGCGCAGGGACGGCGCGGGTCAGGGCCGCGGGGGGCTGGGGACGCCGGGGGGACGAACTTCGCCGCCGGGTCCACCGGCGGCTGCTTCTCACGCCGGAGCGCGTTGTTCAGCCGCGTCAGGTCGCCGTCCAGGGCCGACTTCATGGTCGACAACTGGGCGTCCAGGGCCTTCGAGAGCATGTCGAACACCTCGTAGCTCTGGTCGGTGGGCCGGTTGTCCGCGCTCTCGACCACCCCGGCGAGCGCCGCGATCTTGTTGTTCAGCTTAATCGGATAGTTCAGGGGGTCCTGGCCGCTGCGGTTGCGGACCTGATAGACCTCCGCCTCGACCGTCCCGAGCGTGGTCATGAGGGTGTCCGCCAGCTTCTGAATCTCGGCCTTGCGGCGCGGCGGGATCTTCTGCATGCGGTTGTCGACCTGCTGGCGAATGGACCGGATCGTCAGCACCGCCTGGTTGGCCGCACTCACCTGGTCGCGGACCTTCACCGAGAACTCGAACTGGCGCCTGAGATCGTCGGCCGTGACGCCGTCGGCGGCCAGGCGCGGGTCGATGCCCACCTCGAAGCGGGTCGACTTCGTCTCCCCGTTTGCCGTGATCCGGGCCGTGTAGGCGCCGGGCGGCGCCGCCGGTCCGCGCTGGGGCTGGGCCGCCCACATGATCATGCCGGGGAAGACCACGGCGCCCTCGTAGCGCATGTCCCAGGCGAAGCGGTTCATCCCCTGGGCCACGCCCACACGGGCGGGGCGCCGGGCGAAGGGGTTGTCCCCGTCGTCGCCGCCGGCGGTCTCGGCGGCCTTCGCGGTGCCCGTGAACGTGCGGAGCACCGTGCCGGCCCCGTCGAGGAACTCGATCGTCACCTCGTCGGCGGCCTTGCCCAGGTAGTAGTCGATGCTCACGTTGCGGTCGCGGCCGCGCAGCGGATCGAAGGTGTCGAAGACGTGCAGGGCCTCGGTCGTCAGCGCCGGCGTCGCCTGGCGCAGGACGCCGATGTTGTCGAGCACGTAGAACCCGCGCCCGTGGGTGCCGATGACGAGGTCGCGCTCCTCCACGACGATTCCGTGCACGGGCGTGTCCGGCAGGTTCAGGCGCAGCGACTGCCACGAGGCGCCGTCGTCGAACGAGATGTAGATGCCGTGTTCGGTGCCGGCGTAGAGCAGGCCGCGCCGCTTCGGGTCCTCGCGCACGGTGCGCAGGAAGTCGCTGGCCGGGATGCCGGCGACGATCGGCGTCCACGTCGCGCCGAAGTCCGCGGTCTTGTACAGATAGGGCGCGCGATCGCCGAGCTGGTAGCGGTTGGCGGCCAGGTACGCCACGCCGTTCTGGTGCGGCGAGGCCTCGATGAGGCTGATGCGCGCGAACTCCGGCAGGCCGGGCGGCGTGACCTTCTGCCACGTCGTCCCGCCGTCGCGGGTGACGTGCACCACTCCGTCGTCCGAGCCGGTCCAGATCGTCTTCACGTCCTGGTGCGAGGGTGCGATCGCGAAGATCACGGCATAGGTCTCGACGCCCGTCTGGTCCTTGGTGATCGGGCCGCCGGAGGCCTGGAGCGTCTTCTGGTCCGCCCGCGTGAGATCCGGGCTCATGCGCTCCCAGCTCTGGCCGCCGTTCGTCGTCCGCCACAGGTGCTGCGAGGAGGCGTAGAGCACCTGTGGGTCGATCGGCGAGAAGACGATCGGATAGGTCCACTGGAAGCGTTCCTTGATGTCGATCGCCGAATACCCCATCGGGTTGTCGGGGTAGATGTTGACGGCGCGCTGCTGGCCCGTCTCGCGATCCAGGCGGCTCAGGTAGCCGCCGTAGCTGCCGGCGTAGAAGACGTTCGGGTCCCGCGGGTCGGGGGCGATGTAGCCGCTCTCGCCGCCGCCGACGTCGTAGAAGATCGGGGGCACGCCGCCGTCGCCGAAGCCGGCCGCCGGCGCGCTGCCGACGCACGCCGTCGTGTTGTCCTGCTGCGCGCCGCAGATGTGGTACGGGACGTGGGTGGTGGTGAAGACGTTGTAGAACTGGCCGGTGGGATAGTCCTGGCCCGTCCACGTCTGTCCCGCGTTCACGCTGACGTTCGCGCCGCCGTCGTTGGCCTGGATCATCCGGCGGGCATCGTTGGACGCGATCCAGAGATCGTGGTTGTCGCCGTGCGGCGGCCGGATGGTGGAGAGCGTCTTGCCGGCGTCGGTGGAGCGGTAGAACTGCACGTTCAGGATGTAGACCGTGTCCTTCGCCGCCGGGTCCGCCAGGAGGCGCGTGTAGTAGAAGGCCCGCTGCCGGATGTTGCGCGAGTCGTTCACCTTGCGCCACGACGCGCCGGCGTCGTCCGACAGGTACAGTCCGCCATCCGGCTCGTGCTCGACGAGGGCGTACACGCGGCTCCCGTCGGCCGGCGACACCGACACGCCCACCTTGCCCCACACCCCTTGCGGGAGGCCGGCGTTGCGGGTGATCTCGGTCCACGAGTCGCCGCCATCGGTCGACTTGAAGAGCCCGCTCCCCGGGCCGCCGCTCGACATCGACCAGGGCGTCCGGAACGCCTCCCAGACCGCGGCGAAGAGGATCGACGGGTTCTTCGGGTCGATCGACAGGTCCACGGCGCCGCTCCTGGCGTCGCGGAAGAGGGTCTTCTTCCAGGTCGTCCCGCCGTCGGTGGACTTGAAGACGCCCCGCTCCGGCGAGTCGTTGTAGGGCGGGCCGAGCACGGCGGCGTACACGGTGTCGCAGTTGACCGGGTGCACGCGCAGCCGCGCGATGGCCTGGGAGGCCTCGAGGCCCACGTGGGTCCAGGTCTTGCCGCCGTCGGTCGTCCGGTAGACGCCGTCGCCCTGGATGATGTTGCCGCGGAACTCGGTCTCGCCGCCGCCGATGTAGACCACGTCCGGATTGCTCTGGCAGACGGCCAGGGCGCCGATCGACGAGGTCGTGATCTTGCCGTCGGTCATCGGCGCCCACGTGGTGCCGCCGTCCAGCGTCTTCCAGGCGCCGCCGCCGGTCGCGCCGAACCAGTACTCGTTCGGGCGGCTGTCGCTGCCCCCGACGGT
This sequence comes from Vicinamibacterales bacterium, assembly GCA_050187355.1. Taxonomy (GTDB): domain Bacteria; phylum Acidobacteriota; class Vicinamibacteria; order Vicinamibacterales; family UBA2999; genus CADEFD01. Next base: position 6,604 of record JBFWXO010000002.1, on the reverse strand, counting down.
GATGGAGCGGCCGCCGCGCGCCGGGCCCACGCTGCGCCACTGCATGCCCTTGTAGAGCACAGGGTCCACGCGGCCGGCCTGCGCGGCCAGGCGCGGCGGCGTGAGCAGCGGGAGGCTGGCGAGGCCCAGCAGGACCAGCGTCAGGGCAGCACGACGGGTGATTCGAGGCATCATGACGGCACTCCGGGAAGGCGGGTCGGCGCCGAGGCGCCCACTGCCGCGATTGTAAGTCTCAGCGCCGCGCACGGGCCAGGACGACGAGGCCCACGGCGTTCCAGACGAGGATCCGGAGCTTGCGCAGGAGCGCCAGCGCGACGCCGTAGCTCGGGGGAATGCCGAGGGCGGTGGCGACGACGGCCGCGCCCACCTCGTCCACGCCCATCCGAAACGGCACCACCTTGAACAGCACCGTCACCAGCCGGCCGGCCGACTCGAGGACGAACGCGTCGGCCAGCGACGTGGCGCCACCCGACAGGGCCCGCAGGATCACCCAGACCTCGGCGACGGCTCCCGCATGGAACGCGACCTGCCAGGCGGCCGCCGTCCAGAGCGCCGCCCGCGGCCAGCCCAGCACGCCGTAGAAGCGCGCTTCAATGTCGCGCAGCGCCTCGGGCGATCGGGCGGCCCGCCCGGTCACGCGGGCCGTGAGCTGCGCCAGCGACGACAGGATGGCCGGGCGGCGGCGGGCCAGCCACAAGCCGCCCGCGACGGCCATCGCGACCGCCGCCAGGACGCCCTCCACGACGAGCTGGAGCGTGGGATCGAGGCCGACCTGTCGGACCAGGATCCAGGCGCCGGCCGCGATCATGACGAGCACCGCCACCGTGTGGAAGCCGTTGTCGAGCGCGACCGACGTCAACGCCGGGCCGGTGGCCAGCGTGGAGCGGACGAGCAGCACCTTGGTCGGCTCCGAGGCGAGCAGCCCGAGCGGCGTGAGGTTGCCGACCGCGTCGCCGGCCAGCACGGCGCCGAACGCCGGCCCGGCGGTCAGGCCGGGCGCGCCGATCCGGTCGGCGCAGAGAATCCACGATCTCGCCCGGGCGTAGAACCGCGCGCCGCCGAGGGCGACGACCACGAGGAACCACCCGCCCACCGCGCCGACGCCCTGCTGGATCTCGGCCCAGCCCACCCGGCGGATCGTCACCACGAGCAGGCCCGCCCCGGCCGCCGCCGCGAGGACGCCCAGCACGGACGCACGCGAGACGGATCGAGAGGACGCGGGCGATGACACGCCCGGCAATTGTATCGTCGTGTCTCGACCAGCGCGGCGTGGCCCGCGCCGTGTCCACCGGCCGCGGCGGCGCGTTTCTGCTGGAAATCCTGTTGCGAACGACGGCGCCGGAACACTAGGCTACCGACCACCATGCGCCGCTCAACGCTCGCCCTCCTGTCCTCCAGCCTCGTCTGCACCCTTGGGCTCGTCGCCGCGGCGACACGGGCGCCGGGGGACGACGGGGAGCAGGCCCGCGGCCCACAGCCGGCCACCGTGGACGTGACGGTGCGCGAGGGCACGTCGATGTCGGTGGCGGTGTCGCCCGACGGCCGCCGGCTGGCCGTGGACCTGCAGGGCAGCATCTGGGTCCTGCCGTCGGCCGGCGGGGCCGCCACGCGCATCACCGACGTGTTCAACGACGCGCGGCAGCCGGCCTGGTCGCCCGATGGGACGACCATCGCGTTCTTCGCCTACCGCGACGGCGGGTACGACCTCTGGGCGGTGGCGCCCGACGGCTCGAACCAGCGCAAGCTGACCACGGGCGCCTTCGACGACCGCGAGCCGGTGTGGTCGCACGACGGCCGGCGCATCGCGTTCTCGTCGGATCGCGGCGACCCGCTGGGGAGCGACTACAACATCTGGACGCTCGAGGTCGCCACCGGCGCCCTCACGCAGCTCACGACCGATCCGGCCGAGGACTTCATGCCGAGCTGGTCGGGGAACGACGCCGACGTGTCTTTCGTCTCGACGCGCGACGGCGGGCACAAGGTGTGGGCCGTGCCGTCCCGGGGCGGCCAGGCGCGTGAAATCGCCTCGTCCACCGGCACCGTGGACGCCGCGTCGTGGAGCCCCGGCGGCACCGTGGTGGCGCACGCCATCGAGGGCCGCTCCAGCCGTCTCGAGATCGATGGCAAGAACGTCACCGGCAGCGAGAACGTGTTCCCGTTCCGCCCGGTCTGGACGAGCGCCACCGAGTTCTACTACACGGCCGACGGCAGGATCCGGAAGCGCGCGGTCGGCGGCGCCGCGTTCACCGACGTGCCGTTCACGGCCACGTTGCAGGCGACGCCCGCCCGCTACACCCGCGTCAAGCGCGACTTCGACTCCCGGGCGCCCCGCAAGACGCTCGGCCTGGTCCGGCCGGTCCTGTCGCCCGACGGCACGAAGGTGGCCTTCGCGGCCGTGGGGGACATCTGGGTGATGCCCGTCGGCGGCGCCGCCGAGAACATCACGAAGGACCGCTTCCTCGACACCGACCCGGCGTGGTCCCCGGACGGCACGAAGCTCGTGTTCTCCTCGGACCGGGGGGGCAACCTGCTCCAGTTGTGGATCCGCGACCTGGCGACCGGCCAGGACCGCCAGCTCACGCGGCTCACGACCCAGCCGCAGGGCGCCACCTGGTCCAACGACGGGACGAAGATCGCGTTCTTCGACGTGGACGGCATGTGGCGGCGCGCCCAGGTGTCGGTGGTGGACGTGGCGAGCGGCGCCGTCACGAAGATCCACGACGCCCTCTTCTCGCCGGGCAACCCGACGTGGTCGCCCGACGGCGCGCGGGTGGCCGTGGCGATGGTGGCCTCCTACTCGAGCCGCTTCCGCGAGGGCACGAACCAGGTGCTGACGATGTCGTCCACGGGCGGCGACGACAAGTGGTACGCGGCCGAGCCGAACCTGTCGATCGACTCGCGCGGCGGGGGCGGCGTCGTCTGGTCGCCCGACGGCACGAAGATGGCCGCCATCTACGAGGGGCTCCTGCACGTCTGGCCGGTGTCGGCGAAGGGCGAGCCGCTCGGGCCGCCCCGCCGCGTGACCACCGAGATGGCGTTCTCGCCCAGCTGGGCGGGCGACTCGCGGCGGCTGCTGTACCAGTCGATGGACAAGCTGCGGATCGTCGACATCGAGACCGGCCAGACGACCGACGTCCCGCTGAACCTCACCTGGACGCCGGCCGTGCCCACCGGGCGCACCGTCGTGCGCGTGGGCCGGCTGGTGGACGGCCTGTCCGAGACGGTGCGGCAGAACGTGGACATCGTGATCCAGGGCAACCGCATCCAGAGCATCACGCCGGCGCGCGCGGGCCGCCCCGCCGGCACGTTCGTGGACGCGTCGAACCTCACCGCCATGCCCGGCCTCATCGAGTTCCACTCGCACCTGCAGAAGGACTTCGGCGAGGCGCAGGGGCGGGCCTGGCTCGCCTTCGGGATCACGACCGTCCGCAGTCCCGGCAACACCCCGTACGAGGCCGTCGAGGACAAGGAGGCCAACGAAGCCGGCGTCCGCATCGGTCCGCGGGTCTACGGCACCGGCTACCTGATGGAGTGGAAGCGCGTCTACTACAAGATGGGCGTCGCCATCTCGAGCGTCGCCCACTTCGAGATGGAGCTCGAGCGGGCCCGGGTGCTGCAGCACGACCTGATCAAGAGCTACGTCCGGCTGCCCGACCTGCAGCAGAAGCGCATGGTGGAGTTCGCCCACGGCATCGGCGTGCCGGTGGCCACCCACGAGATCTACCCCGCCGCCTTCCTGGGCGTGGACAACACCGAGCACACGGCCGCCACCAGCCGCCGCGGCTACTCGCCCAAGCAGTCGCCCAACCAGCGCGCGTACGAGGATGTCGTGCAGCTGTTCGGCAAGAGCGAGCGGTACCTCTGCCCCATGATCTCGGGCGGCGGCGTCCGCCGCATCCTGGAGGCGCAGCCCTCGCTCCGTGACGACCCGCGCTTCCAGCTCTACCCGCAGTGGATGCAGCAGGGCGTGCGCGCGCAGAACCAGGGCGCACCCGGCGGCGGCGCGGACAGTCCCGGCAACGATCAGATGATCATGGACGTGATGAAGGCCGGCGGCACGATCGTGGCCGGCACCGACACCCCGAACGGCCTGAACCTCCACGGTGAGCTGAACGGCTACGTGAAGGCCGGCATGACGCCGTTCGAGGCACTGCAGGCGGCCACGGTCAACTCGGCCCGCGCGCTGAATCTCGACGCGGGCGCCATCGCCCCCGGCAAGCTGGCGGACATCGTGCTCGTGGACGGCAACCCGCTCCAGAACATCGACGACGCGCTGAACGTGAAGCACGTCATCGCCAACGGCAGGAGCTACACGCTCGAGGAGCTGCTGAAGGGCCGTCAGCCGTAGCGGACGCCGCGGCGGACACGCGGTGACCCCGGGAGGGGATGGCGGTCGAGGTGCCGGGATGTCCAAAGCCGTGCTGCACCGTCTGCCGGATGGACGCTGGCGCGTCACCGACGCGCCGGGCGGGTGGGTGAACGACGGACGCGACTACCCCACACCGAACCCGTCGGACCGGGTCTACGAGTACCAGGCCGACGCCATCCGCGACTATCTGGAACGGACGACGCCGAGAGATCCTGAAGACGGCCCGGTCGACGCGGACGACGGCGGCGATTCCTGAGCGCCCCTGGCGAGGCACTCGACCTCGCCGGAGACCGGTCTCCGCTCCCGCGAACGCCGCGGTCACCCGCGCCGCGCGGCTTCGATCGCGGCCACGTCGATCCGGCCCATCGTCATCATGGCCTCGAAGGCCCGCCGCGCCTCGTCGCCGCCCGCGGCCAGGGCCTCGGTGAGGACGCGCGGCGTGATCTGCCACGACAGGCCCCAGCGGTCCTTGCACCAGCCACAGGCGCTCTCGGTGCCGCCGTTGCCGACGATGGCGTTCCAGTAGCGGTCCGTCTCCTCCTGGGTGTCAGTGGCGACCTGGAAGGAGAAGGCCTCGGTGTGGGTGAAGGCGGGACCACCGTTCAGGCCGAGGCACGGAATCCCCAGCACCGTGAACTCCACCGTCAGGACATCGCCCTTCTTGCCGCTCGGGAAGTCCGCCGGCGCCGTGTGCACGGCCGTCACCGCGCTGTCGGGGAACGTCGCGGCGTAGAAGCGCGCCGCGTCGAGGGCGTCCTTGTCGTACCAGAGGCAGATCGTGTTCTTGGGCGTCATCCGTGTGGCTCCTGAGATCCGTCGCCGCGACGTGGCGGCGGACGCGGGTCCCATTGTGCCGCGTTCCCTCGCGGGGCGGACTCAGCCGGACAACCACGCCCGCAGGCGGTCGAGCGTCCAGCAGTTCACGATGCGATCCGGAGGAATGCCGGCCAGCCGCGCGTGCGCCAGGGCGATCTCGGCGTACCAGAGCTCGGTGGTCGCATGGGCGTCGCTGTCGATCGCGAACAGGCACCCCGCGGCCAGCGCCCGAACGGCCATCGCGTGGTCCAGATCCTGGCGGCTCGGGTCGCCGTCCAGTTCGACGGCGACCTGCCGGGCCGCGGCCGCCGCGAAGATCGCGTCCCAGTCGCCGAGCACGCCGGCCCGGACGCTCGACTGCCGCCCCCGCGGATGCGCCAGGATCCGCACGCGCGGATTGGCGACGGCGGCGAGCATGCGCGCGGTCTGATCGGTCGCCCTCCTGAGGAGCGAGTGCGGCGCGGCCAGGACCAGGTCGAACTGCGACGCCTCCTCGTCCGAGAGGTCCAGCGACCCGTCCTCGCCGATGTTGGCCTCCACGCCCTGGAACAGGTGGAAGCGGCCGTCGGCCGCGGCGTTCACGGCGTCGATCTCGGCGCGTTGGGCGGCGGCCTCGGCCATGGACATGCCCCCGGCCAGCGCCAGGCCGTGCGAGTGGTCCGTGATGGCGGCGCAGGTATAGCCCCGGGACGCACAGGCGGCCGCGAGCTCTGCGACGCTGTGGGTGCCGTCGCTCCACGTGGAGTGCATCTGGAAGTCCCCGCGGCACGCATCCGCCGGCAGCAGGTCGTGGGCGGGATCCTCCAGAATGCGGCGGGCCTCGGCGCGGCTGATGAAGTGCTGGCGGAGCGTCCGGCGCCGGTCGACGTCGGCGCGCTTGCCGGCGGCGTCGATGCGGCCATCCGCGGTCGGCGACTCCCCCGTCGCCAGGACCTCCTGAATCACGCGCGACGAGCTCGGGCCGATGCCGGGAATCCTGGGGAGCGACCCGTCGGGCTGGAGCAGCCCGGCCATCGAGTGCTCGAATGCGAGGATCGCGGCGGAGGCGCGGCGCCAGGCGTGCCGCCTGGGCGGATCGGTCTGGATGAACGCCATGTCCGACAGCACGCCGGCAATCGCCGCGTTCACGTCCACCGGCCCGGGACCGGACGCCGCCTGGCCGGGACCGGTGCGCCTCATCGTGATGGTATTGTCGCGCACGCGGTGGTGCCGGGAGCACGCGACGGCAGGTAGGATCTCCCCGTGCCGACATCCCTCATGTTCCCGTTGTGTGTCGTCGTGCTCGCCGCCGCCTGCCGCCAGGCACCGCCGGTTCCGCCCCAGCCGCCCGGGCTGCCGGCGCTCACCGCCGAGAGCGCCTCGAACTTCGCGCAGATCACGCTGCGCTGCGTGGCCAAGGCGTATCCGAGCCAGCCGGGC
>JBFWXO010000001.1:0-296435 GCA_050187355.1 Vicinamibacterales bacterium | reverse complement strand
TGATCGCCAGCCGCACGTCCGCGCGCGTCGCCTCCTTGAACCCCGTCAGCGACGCCTTGATGGTGTAGAGCCCGGCGGGCATCGCCGCGAACCGGTAGTTCCCGACGCCGTCGGTCACCGTCTCGCGTGTCAGCCCGTTGGCCTGGTTCACCGCCGTCACCGTGACCCCCGGCAGCGTCCCGCCCGTCGAGTCCTTCACTTCACCCAGAATCGTCCCCGTCGTGGTCTGGCCGTGGACCGCCGCCGGGGCGAGCCAGGCCACCAGCGCCATCCAGGCGCAGGCCGTGCGTAGATACATCATCAGTTCGTGCCTCCAAGGCCGGCGGCAGTGGCGCGTTACCTCTTCCGGGCCGGGCGGATCGTACGTGGAACGGCAGTCCTCAACCATTCAGGGGAACCTGGGGGGGCAGGGGGGAAACGACGGCAATTTCTCGCCGGAAGTCAGCCACGACGGCCTGTCGGCTGACACGAATCACCGGCCCGGCCGTCCGGCCGCGCCCCCGCCCCCCGGCGCGGCGCCACGGCGTGACAGCCAAAGACAATCCGCGACGGAACGTGGCACCGGGCGCGGGGCGGATTGTGGTTTTCTTGCGGCATAATTAACGACCTGCGGCTGGCGCCTGCGCCGCCGCTCCAAAAACACGCTGGGGCCGACAGGCGTCGTGCGGGGGTGGTGATGAAGCACGTAGTGTTCTTGGCGTCAGCCGGAGTGGCGCTGCTTGGAATCGGGCTGTCCGCCCGGAACCCGCTCAATCAGGCGGCGGCGCCGGCTCCCCGCGAGCTGGCGGCCCGGCCGGCCGTCTCCCAGACGCCCGCGCCGCGCACGGCGGCGCAACCGGCCCGGCCCGCCCGGCCCGCCTCGACGCCCACGATGGTGGCCGCGGAGCAGACGCGGCTGGTCACGACCTACTGCGCGACCTGCCACAGCGAGCGGGGCAAGGCCGGCGGCCTGTCGCTGGCCAACTTCGACGCCATGCACGCGCAGGAGCAGGCGGCGGTCGTCGAGAAGATGATCCGCAAGCTGCGCGCCGGCATGATGCCGCCGCCGGGCGCGAAGCGCCCCGAGGCCGAGGCCCTCGCCGGCCTCACCGCGGCGCTCGAGACGCGCATGGACGAGTTCGCGGCGTCCAATCCGAACCCCGGCTGGCGTCCGTTCCAGCGCCTGACGCGCGCCGAGTACACCGCGGCCGTGCGGGATCTGCTGGACCTCGACGTCGACGTCACGCCGTACCTGCCGGCCGACACCCAGGCGCACGGCTTCGACAACATCGCCGAGGCGCAGTCCTTCTCGCCCACGCTGCTCGACGGCTACCTCCGCGCCGCGTCGCAGGTGAGCCGGCTCGCCATCGGCGACCGCCACGCATCGCCGACGTCGGCCACCTACCGCGTGCTCCAGACCGAGTCGCAGATGAGCTACGTGGAGGGCGCGCCGTTCGGATCCCGCGGCGGCCTCGTGGTCACGCACAACTTCCCCGCCGACGGCGACTACGTCTTCAAGGCGATGCTCCAGCACACGATCAGCGGCGAGCTCTTCGGCAACACCGCCATCGCGACGGCCGGGAGCAACGAGCTGCTGGAGATCTCGCTCGACGGCGAGCGCGCGGCGGTGCTCGAGGTGCCGCCCACGATGAGCGACGCCACCGAGCAGGGCTTCGTCATCGAAGCGCCGGCGGTGCACATCACGGCCGGCCCCCACAAGATCGCGGCGGCCTTCGTGCCGCGCTTCGTGGGCCCCGTGGACGACCTCATGGCCCCGATCGACCACACGCTCGTGGACCTGCGGATCGGCACGGGGTTCGGCGTGACCGCGCTGCCCCACCTGCAGGACGTGGTCATCGAAGGGCCGATGACGACCACGGGCGTGTCGGACACGCCGAGCCGGCGCCGCGTGTTCCAGTGCCGGCCGACCGCGCAGGGCGAGGAGATGCCCTGCGCCACCGAGACCATCCGCCGGCTGGCCGTGCAGGCGTACCGCGGCCCGGTGGGCCAGGCCGACATGGCCGACCTGATGAAGTTCTACGAACAGGGCCGCAAGGCCGGCGACTTCGAGTCGGGCATCCGCATGGCCGTGCAGGGCATCCTGGCGAACCCGCGCTTCCTCTTCAGGGTCGAGAGCGCGCCCGCCAACGCCACCGGCCCCTATCGCATCGCCGACATCGAGCTGGCCTCGCGCCTCTCCTTCTTCATCTGGGGCACGGTGCCGGACGCCGAGCTCGTGAAGGCCGCCACGAGCGGCACGCTGCAGAACACGGCGACGCTCGAGAAGCAGGTCGCGCGCATGCTGGCCGATCCCAGGGCCGAGGCCCTCGCCATGCGGTTCGGCGCGCAGTGGCTGCGGCTGCAGGACGTGGACAAGGTGCGGCCCGACGGCGTGCTCTACCCGCAGTGGGACCAGTCGCTCACCGAGTCGATGAAGCGCGAGACCGAGCTCTTCCTCGCCAGCCTCGTGCGCGAGGACCGGAGCGTGCTGGACCTGCTGAACGCCGACTACACCTACGTGGACGAGCGCCTCGCCCGCCACTACGGCATCCCGAACGTGCGGGGTACGGCCTTCCGCCGGGTGGCCCTGCCGGAAGGGCGCCGCGGCGTCCTCACCCAGGGCAGCGTGCTCATGATGACGTCGGTGGCCGACCGCACCTCGCCCGTGCAGCGCGGCAAGTGGATCATGCAGGTCATGCTCGGCTCGCCGCCGCCCCCGCCGCCGCCCAACGTCCCGACGCTGGATGCGACGGCCGCGGCGCAGGACGGCAAGGTGCTGTCGGTGCGCGAGCGCATGGAGCAGCACCGGGCCAACCCGGCCTGCATGTCGTGCCACCGCGTGATCGATCCCCTCGGCCTGGCGCTCGAGCACTTCGACGTGACGGGCCAGTACCGCATCAAGGACAACAGCGTGCCCGTCGACGCCAACGGCGAGATGTACGACGGCACGAAGCTCACCGGCGCCGACGGCCTGCGGCTCGCGCTGCTCGGCAAGAAGGACGCGCTGCTCAACAGCTTCACGGAGAGCCTGATGACCTACGCGCTCGGGCGGCGCGTGGAGTCGTTCGACATGCCCACGGTGCGCGCAATCAATCGCGACGCGGCGAAGCGGGACTACCGCATCTCGTCGCTCGTGCTGGGCATCGCGAAGAGTCAGGCGTTCAGAATGAGCATGCCCGGCCCCGCCACGGCAACGACCGAGGCGGCCGGAGCCCGTCAGTAGGAACCGCAGGAGACCCCATGTTGATCACGAAGCGCCACCTGTCCCGTCGCACCGTCCTCAAGGGCCTGGGCGTCACGGCGGCCCTGCCGTTCCTCGACGCCATGGTGCCGGCCAGCACCGCGTGGGCCAAGACCGCGGCCGCCAGCAAGGTCCGGCTGGCCGCCCTGGAGATGGTGCACGGCTCGGCGGGCAGCACCGCCTACGGCATCAAGACCAACCTGTGGTCGCCCGCGGCCACCGGCCGGGACTTCGACCTGTCGCCGGGCTCGCTGGCGCCGCTCGAGGGCGTGAAGCAGCACATCACCATCGTGAGCAACACCGACCTCAGGCAGGCCGAGGCGTTCACCACGCCCGAGATCGGCGGCGATCACTTCCGGGCGAGCGCCGTGTTCCTGACCCAGGCGCATCCCAAGCAGACGATGGGCTCGGACGTCCACGCCGGCATCTCGCTGGATCAGCTCTACGCCCAGCGGGTCGGGCAGGACACGCCCATTCCCTCGATGCAGCTCTGCATCGAGCCGGTGGACCAGGCCGGCGGCTGCGAATACAACTACTCCTGCGTCTACACCGACTCCATCAGCTGGGCCGACGCCGAGACGCCGCTGCCGATGATCCGCGACCCGCGGACCGTCTTCGACCAGCTGTTCGGCGTGGGCGCCACGAAGGAGGAACGGGCCCAGCGGCGGCGCGAGGACAAGAGCATCCTCGACGGCCTGACGGACTCGGTCAGCCGGCTCAAGCGGCAGATCGGCGCGGCCGATCGCGCCCGCCTCGACGATTACCTCGAGGACGTCCGCGAGATCGAGCGGCGCATCCAGAAGGTGGAGGAGTTCAACTCGAGCGGCCAGGAGCGCGAGCTGCCGGGCGCCCCGGTCGGCGTGCCGGACTCCTACGACGAGCACGTCCGGCTCATGTTCGACCTGCAGGCCCTGGCCTTCGCGAGCGACATCACGCGCGTGTTCGCCTTCAAGATGTCGCGTGACGTGTCCGGGCGCGTGTTCCCGTCCACGGGCGTCACCACGGGCTTCCACAACGCCAGCCACCACAACGCCCGCGAGGATCGCATCCGCGACTTCGCCAAGATCAACCAGTACCACGTGAGCCTCCTGCCGCACTTCATCGAGAAGCTGGCCTCGATGAAGGAGGGCGACGGCACCGTGCTGGACAACACGCTCATCATCTACGGCTCGCCGATGGGCGACCCGAACGTGCACAACCACAAGCGGTGCCCGCTGCTCTTCGCGGGGCACGCCGGCGGCGCGCTGAAGGGCGGCCTCCACATCAAGGCCGCCGACGGCACGCCGATGGCGAACACCTTCGTGGACGTGCTGCACAAGCTGGGACAGGACGACGCGAGCTTCGGCGACAGCAGTGGCCGGCTCGACCTCAACGCCGTCCAGGACACGACGGCCGCGGCCGACTAGGAGCGATGCACATGCGACGACTGTTTGGAACTCTCGCGGCGGGTGCGGCCGGGGCGCTCGCCCTGGCGGCGGTGCTCGGGGCGTCCGGGGAGACGGTGCCCGACGCGGCGATGTCCGGCGACCTCGCCACCGTGCGCGCGCTGCTCAAGGCCGGCGCCGACGTGAACGCGGCGCAGGGCGACGGCGTCACGGGCCTCCACTGGGCGGCCCGGCAGGCCAACGAGGAGCTCGCGAAGACGCTCGTCGTGGCCGGCGCCAACGTGCGGGCGACGACCCGCTTCGGCGCCATCACGCCGCTCCACCTGGCGGCCGAGCGCGGCAGCGGCGCGGTCGTGCAGCTCCTGGTCAAGGCCGGCGCGGACGTGGACGCCCGGACGAGCACGGGCGCCACGGCGCTGATGTTCGCGGCCGGGTCCGGCGACACGGCGGCCGTGACGGCGCTCATCGACGGCGGCGCCGACGTGAACGCGAAGGAGTCGGAGCGGGAGCAGACGCCCCTCATCTACGCCGCGGCCGCGGACCGGCTCGACGTGGTGAAGCTCCTCATCGCCAAGGGTGCCGACAAGAACGCCGCCACGAAGGTGACGGACCTGATGGCGCTCAGCGCCAACGGCCAGAACCCGGACGGGCGCAACCTGGCCGCGAAGCCCGAGACGCGCGGGCCGTCGCCCGCGCGGCCGTCGGCCCGCGCCACGCAGCCCCGCACGCCCGGTCTCGAGCGCGGGTACCTCTTCAACGAGCAGGTGCACACCCAGGGCGGCATGACCCCGCTGCTCTTCGCGGCGCGCCAGGGCTACATGGACGTCGCCATGGCCCTCCTCGACGCCGGCGTCGACGTGAACCAGCGGAAGAAGGGCGACCTGGTCTCGGCCATGCTGGTCGCGACCGTCAACGGCCAGTTCGACCTGGCCAAGGCGCTGCTGGACCGCGGCGCCGACCCGAACCTGGCGGCCGAGAACGGCGTCACGCCGCTCTATGCCACGATCAACCTCCAGTGGGCGCCGCGCGCCGGCTATCCGCAGCCGCGCGCGCAGCTGAACCAGAAGATCGGCTACCTGGAGTTCATGAAGGCGCTGCTCGACAAGGGCGCCGACCCGAACGCCCGCGTGAACAAGAAGGTGTGGTACTCGAACTACAACTTCGACCAGTCGGGCGTGGAGGAAACGGGATCGACGGCCTTCTGGCGCGCGGCCTACGCGGCCGACGTGGACGGCATGAAGCTCCTCCTGTCCTACGGCGCCGACCCGAACATCCCGACGGTGAAGCCCCCCGAGCGCGGGGAGTTCGGCGACGCCGGACGGCGCGTGATCAACGACGTGTCGGGCGTGCCGCCCGTCCCGGTGGCGGGCCCAGGAATTCCGGCGCTGCTGGCGGCGTCGGGCTACGGCTACGGCGAGGGCTTCGCCGGCAACTCCCACCGCTTCGCACCCGGCGGCATGCTGGCCGGCGTGAAGTTCCTCATCGAAGTGGCGGGCGCCGATCCGAACGCGCGCGACCACGAGGGCAACAACGCCATCCACGAGGCCGCCGCCCGCGGCGATCTCGAGATGGTGAAGTACCTGGTGTCGAAGGGCACCGACCCGCTGGCCGTGAACCGCGAGGGCCAGACCACGGTGGACATGGCCAACGGCCCGGTCCAGCGCGTGCAGCCCTGGCCCGAGGTGATCGCCTACCTCGAAAGCCTCGGCGCCAGGAACAACCACAAGTGCCTGTCCTGCTAGGCTGACGGCACGCTGAAGTCCCCGAGGGCCCGGGCCCGCCACGCGGCGGCCCGGGCCTTCGCATGTACGGCCGGGCCATCCAGGAGCCGATGGCGAGGCCCGAATCGCGGCGGCGACGCTACTCAAGGCAAGTGCACGCGGCGCCCGGTGAGCCTCGCCGCGGGCTGTTGGCTGACCAGCATGACCACTTCCATGGCCGAGTCGCCGTCCATGACCGTCGACGTGGCGGTCCTGCGCCGGGATCTGCTCCGCGCCGTGACCCGGGTGTGCCCGGGTTGGCTGGCCGCCGATCGCGACGACCTCGTGCAGGCGGCCCTGATGCGCGTGTTGCGCCGGCTCGACGGCGCGCTCCCGGGGGGTGAGGGAAGTGGACCCGTGTCGGCGTCTTATCTCCACAAGGTGGCCTACAGCGTGCTGGTGGACGAGATTCGGCGTGTCCGTCGTCGCGGCGAGACGAGCCTGGACGCCGAGGCGATCGCCCCCCCGCGGTCGGAGGCGGTCGATCCGGAGCGGGTGGCGGCATCCGCCGAGATCGGGCGCGGCATCCAGGATTGCCTGGCCCACCTGGCACTCGACCGGCGCCTGGCCGTGACGCTGCACCTGCAAGGTCACTCGGTGGGGGAGGCGGCCCGGCTGCTCGACTGGCCGGAGAAGCGCACCGAGAATCTCATCTATCGCGGGCTGGCGAACCTGCGCGCCTGCCTCGCGACGAAAGGCCTGCGACCGTGACGGACCGCGACGACGTCGAACGGCTGCGGAGCGGCTTCCGATCGCTGGCCCAGAGCGCCAAAGACGCGTGCTCCGCCGACGACCTGGCCGCGGTGTGGGACGCCGTGCGGGGGGACCTCGAGCCCGAGGCGCGCCGCGCCCTCGTCGCGCGCCTGGCCGACGAACCGGCGTTGGCCGAGGCGTGGCGAATCGCCCACGCGCTCGAGGCTCCCGGCCCGCGGGCGGTCGCGTCGGTGGCCGCGCCGCGCCGCACGTGGTCGCCGGCCTGGCTCGGGGCGGCGGCCGTGCTCGTCCTCGGGCTCTCGGCGGCGCTGCTCGTCCCGGGACTGCGCCACGCCGAGCCGGTCCTGCGGCGGCCGGCGGGGCTCGCCGTCGAATCACTCGTGGCGCCAGACGCGGCCCTGCCCCGCGCGGCGTTCGAGCTGCGCTGGTCGCCAGGACCGGCGGGATCCCGGTATCAGGTGCGGGTCACGAGCGAGGACCTCCGCGTCATCGCCGCGGTCTCCGATCTCGAGACGCCGAGTTATCGCGTGCCGGCCGACGCCCTCGCCGGGGTGCCTGGTGGCGGCACGGTGTTCTGGCAGGTGGACGTCACGTTGCCGGCCGGTGCCAGGCGGTCGTCCACCACGTTCGTAACCCACGTGCAGTGAGGAGGCCCGTCATGTCGAGGACGTCGCGTCGATGGCTGTGGATCGGAAGTGCGCTCGTCGCTCTTGGCATCGCCGCCCTCAATACGCCCGCGGCCGGACAGAGCGGCGCCGTGGACCACCTGACGACCCCGCTGTTCACGGTGCGGCCGGGGGAGACGGCCGACTTCAACGTGTCGCTCGACGATGTGGACGGCGCCCCGCCGGTCGTGGTCTACCTCGAGTTCCTCGACCGCAGCGGCAACACCGTCCGAGGCCAGACGGTGACGCTCGCCGCGGGCAAGACCGTCACGCTGAAGCTGAGGACGGCGGGCCAGTTCCGCACCCACGCCGAGGTCGTCGACAACGGCGGCCTGTCCGCGCGGAGGGCCGTGGTCGGGCAGGTCGAGATCGGCGACTTCACGACCGGAACCGGGTGCATTCGCGGCGTGCCGTCCGTGCGCAATCCCATCGACCACGGTCCGCAATAGAGGCCCGAACCGACCATGAGTGCGCGGGGCCGCTCGCCGTCCAAATTCGCCGCCGTCCTCGCGACCATCGCCGCCGCGGCGGCGGTGCCACGGCCGGTATCCGCGGCGGCTCCGACCCCGGCGGCGGCCCGGGCGCTCGACGCGTGCCGCGACGGCGTCACGCGGGCGCCCGACGACTACGACGCCGTCTTCTGCTACTTCGAGGCCGCCCGGAGCCACGACGCCTGGGACGAGGCCCTGCAGGCCCTGGCCGCGATCGACGCGGCGCAGCCGCGCCTCGGGTGGGCGACGCTCGTCGCCGGCCATCTCCATCGGTATCGGCAGCCGGCGCCGGACCTCGCCAAGGCCGAGGCCGCCTACCTCCGCGCCGCCAGGACGTTCGCGGCCGAACATCGGGACGAGGGTGAGATCCTCGCGCTGACCAACCTCCGCGATCTGCTGATGCCGCTCGGGCGCGTGGCCGACGCGTCGGCCCACGTCGCCCGGGTGGTCGAGATCGGACGCGGGCTGCGCAACCCGGTGCTGCAGGCGCGCGTGTGGCTGCTCGAAGCCACGCACACCCGCGACACGGGCGGCGACCTCGGTCACGCCTATCGCCTGTTGCGCCAGGTCGAGCGGGCGGTGTTTCCCGAGGGCCCCTCCCGGCTGCGGCGCACGTGCCTCGCGTCGCTCGGCTCGGTGGCGTTCCAGCTCGGACGCTTCGACGAGGCCATCGGCCTGTTCACCAGGCTCGACGCCCTCGCCGCCGCCGAGCACGACGACACGACGCGCTCGACGGCCCGCTTCGAGATCCTCAACACCCGGGTGTTGAGCGAGGAGCTGATGCCCACGCCGGGAGGGCGCGCCAGGCTCGTCGCCTCGGCGCGTGAGTCGCTCGCGCTCGCCGACGCGGCGCGCAGCGATCGCGTGGCCCTGCTCGCGCACCGGATTCTCGCGGATCTGCTCGCCTACGATCCCGCGTCCGCCGCCGACGCGTCGGCGCACGCCGAGCGGTGTCTCGCGATGGCGACGACGGCCGGGCAGCCGACCGACGAAGCCGCGTGTGCGTGGCGGCTCGCGCTCCTGCTCCACGACCGGTGTCCGCAGCGGGCCCAGGCACTCCAGCGGCGTGCCGACCGGGCGACCGGGCGGGCCAACAGCGCGGTGGCCGACGCCACGAGCGCCGGATTCCGCCTGCGCTTCGCGTGGCGCTCGCAGGCGCCGGCCGACGCCGCGCGCGAGTCGACCCGGGCGCTTGCTGCGCTCGAGACGCTGCGCGCGCTGCAGCCCGCGGCCGGCGCGAGCGCCGAGTCGTTCTCGACCTGGACGGGCGACTACTACTGGCTGGCCGGCCGATTGCAGCAGGCGGGCGGCGACGACAACCTCGCCCAGGCGTTCGCCGTCGTGGAGCGCCTGCGCGCCCGGACCCTGCTCGAGGCCCGGACCCGCGACCGCACCGAGGTCGATCCTTCCACGCCGCTGGCCCGCGAACGCGACGCGGTCGCGCGCGAGCTCGCCGCGCTGCAGCGCCAGTCCCTCCAGGCCTCGGCCGCGCCGGCACCGGCGGGCCGCGACGCGCGACTCGCGGATCTGGAGGGCCGGCTCCAGGACCTCGACACACGCCTCGACGCCAGGCGCGAACCACGCCGCCCGGCGGCCTTCTTGGATCTCGCGGCCCTGCAGGCGAGGCTCGGCCCCCAGGAGGCGCTGCTGTCCTACCAGCTCGGACTGTGGAAGGCCTACAACGACGATTTCGGCGGCGGCGCCTGGCTCACGGTCGTCTCGGCGGCCGGCCATCGCGTGTACCGGCTGCCGGACCGAGCGTACTTCGCCGCGCGGGTGCCGGTATTCAACGGGTTGCTGCAGGGCGACGCCGGCGTCGAGGCGGCACCGGCGGCCCGCCTGTGGGCCGACGTGTTCCAGACCGCGCTCGACGACCTGCCGTCGACCACCAGCCGGCTGATCATCGTGCCGGATGGCCCCCTGCACTCGCTGCCGTTCGAGGCCCTGCGGGCCTCGCCGGCCGCGCCGCCGCTCGCCGCGCGGTACGAGGTGGAGGTCGCGCCCTCGGCCACCTTGTGGGCCGCCATGCGCCAGGCGCCGTCGACGCCCGCGCGCGCGCTGGTGCTGGCCGACCCCGCCCTCGGCGAACCGCAGGCGGCCGCCTCCGACACGCGGCAGGCGTGGCGCGATCGCGGGGTCGTGCTGGGTCCGTTGCCGCACACCCGCCGCGAGAGCCGCGCCGCCGAGCGCGCCCTCGACGGCGTCGACGTCCTGGCCGGCGCCACCGCGTCCGAGCACGCGCTCAAGACGCGCGACCTGTCGGCGTACGGCGTCGTGCACGTGGCCGCCCACGCGCTCTCGGACGAAGCCGTGCCCGGGCGATCGGCGGTCGTGCTCGCCGCCGGGGACCCGGCCGAAGACGGGCTGCTGCAGCCCCGCGAGATCGCCACGCTGGCCCTCGAAGGCAAGGTCGTGGTGCTCTCGGCCTGCCAGACGGCCAGCGGCCTCGTGCTGGGCGGCGAAGGCGTGATGAGCCTGGCCCGCGCGTTCTTCGAGGCCGGCGCCAGGACCGTCGTCGGCACCCGCTGGCCGGTCAGCGACGACGGCACGGCGCGGTTCTTCGAATTCGTCTACGACGCGCTCGGGGACGGCCTCACGGTGTCGGCGGCCATCGCGGAGGCCCGACGGCGAGCGATCTCGGCCGGGCTGCCGACGTCGGTGTGGGCGGGCGTCGTGCTGCTGGGAGACGGCGCGGTGGCGCCGCTCGCGCCGAGGCGGCGTCCGGCCCCGTCCAGGCAGGCGGCGGGCCTCGGAGTCCTCGTGCTGGCGGCCGGCGCCGGCGTCGCGCTCGCGATGCGGCAGCGCGTCGGCGGCCCGGGCCACGGACGGGCGTAGGGGAAAGGCCGCGTCACCCGCGTTGCTGATGGTGAGGCTCGGCAACCGCCGGGGCGCGGGCGGGGCCGCGCCCGTGAGCCCTCTCGCCTCTCGTCTGCGCATTACGGGAGGCTGGAGGCTCTCGATGTCACATCGCAACCACGCTGCCGTCCTCGTCGTCCTGCTCGTTCTCGTGCTGCCACACCGGGAGGCGCGCGCGCAGTCCGGGAAACCGGCGCCCTCGGCGCCAGGGCTCCTGGACCGCCTCGACACGCTGGTGGGCGGCGGCATCGACGCCGCGATACACGAGACGGTCTACGCCGCGCCCCGGCGCCCGCCATCGGCCCCCTCGTGAAGCCCGGGGCCGTGGGCGTGGCCTTCAGGATCGCGTTCTGACGGCGGGCGTCGCCGCAGTGGCGTGGGGCCGGCGCGTTCGAGCCCGGCCCCATGCCGACTAGCGCTGCATCGACGCCGGGCGGATCGCCGCCATCACCCGCTTGGAGAACTCGGCCTCGTTGCCGCGGTGCCAGCGCCACACGACGACGAGATCCTGCTCCGGCATGATCACGATGGTGTTGCTGCCAGCGCCCTTCGCCCCGAAGGCCGTCGGCGGCAGGCCCGGGTAGTTCTTGCCCTTCGTGTTGAGCCACCAGAGGTAGCCGTAGTCCGGGCCGTGCTCGCTCGGCGTGGTCGCGGCCTTCACGTAGGCAGGCGGCACGATCTGCCTGTCGCCCCACTTGCCGCCGCGCAGCCACAGGTAGCCGAAGCGCGCCATGTCCATGGCGTTGATCCACACGCCGCCGCCCCACCGCGTGCCGCCGCTCACCGACGCCACCTTGCGGCCGTTCAGGTCCACGAAGCTGTTGTGGTACGGGATCCAGCGCCAGGTGTTCGAGGCGCCGATCGGATCCATCACCTCGCGGCGGAACACGTCGGGCACCGGCTCGCTGAAGGTCCGCAGCAGGGACAGCGAGAAGCGGTTGATGCGAACGTCGTTGTACTCGTAGTAGGTCCCGGGGCGCTTCTGCTCGCGCGGCTTCATCTCGCCTGCGCCGAAGGCCTCCTTGCCGATGAAGTCGTCCTTCTTGCCGAACATCGTGCCTTCCCACTCGCTCTCCTGCTGGAGGTGGTTCTTCCAGGTGATGAGCTGGTTGCGCGGGGAATCGTAGCCGCCGTCCTTGACGATGCGGCCGACGGGCGCGTCGAGGTCCGTGATCTTCCCCTCGCGGACGGCCACGCCGGCCACGGTGGACAGCATGCTCTTGGCGACGGAGTAGGTGGGATCGGCCCACGTCGGGTCGCCGAACTCGGCCACGACGTAGCCCTTGTAGATCACGACGCCGTTCGTGTGCGCGCGGATGTTCGGCACCGACCCGAGCATCGTCCCGAAGATGCGCTCCTGGTCGCTGAAGTCCATCTCGCGGGTGGTCTCGTGCGTCTTCGCGTACTCGACCGCCTCGTCCAGCGCGGCCTGGTCCATCCCGAGCTCGGCCGCGGACTTCTTCGCCCACGCGCCGGGCGGCGGGTAATAGACGGCGGACGCCGCCTGCTCGGCCGAGGCGGCGTGGACCGCGATGGGCGCAGCCGGACCGTGGTGCAGGGCGACGAACGAGGCGCCGGCCAGGAGCGTGCAGGCCGTGACCGAGAGGCCGAGTCTCATGGTGAATCTCCCCGCCGCGAAGCCGCCGCGGCGGGGACTACTCTACACCGGACCCGGCTCGCGGTTCGACGCGGTCCGCGGCGGTTTCCCGGGCCCGGTCCGGCCTCCTCGGCCGGGCACGCCCGGCCGATCGCGGGTGCGGGGACGCCCGGGAATGCCTATACTCCACACTCACCCTTCGAGGAGACCGCACCATGCCCGTGGCCGAACGGCGCGTCGACGCCGTCACGATCGTCGATGTCAGCGGCAAGCTGGCCCTTGGCGACGCCGCCGACGTCCTGCACGACAAGGTCCGCAGCCTGCTGCAGCAGGGCCAGCGGCGGATCGTCATCAACCTGGGCGGCGTGTCCTACATGGACAGCTGTGGGCTGGGGACCCTGGTGTCGGCTCATGCCACCGCGGTGCGCGACGGCGGGGCGCTCAAGCTGCTGCACCTCACCGACCGCCTTGAGAACCTGCTGATCATCAGCAGGCTCCTGAACGTCTTCGAGTGCTTCGACGACGAGGCGGCCGCGGTGGCCAGTTTCGGCGCCAGCGCCGCGCCCGCCAGCTAGGCGCCGGCCGCCGCGCCGCGGCCGTCAGAAGGCCGGGCCGAGCAGCACCGCGTTCATGAAGAGCAGCATCGTCGCCTCGGCATACCCGCGGTAGGTGGGTTCCTCCGCAAACGCGATGACGTGCCCCTGCCCCATCGGCTGGTGCATCAGGTACGCCTTGCGCACGAGCAGGTCCTGCCCTTCCGGCCAGATGAGGCCGGACGCCACCAGGTGCTCCTTGTCGGCGTAGTACACGACGTTGCGGCCCGCGTTCAGCTTGATCGGCGCGAACACCCGCGAGCCCTCGATCACGACCTGCGTCTCGGCGTCCTGCCCCGCGCTCAGCCAGTGGTCGGTGTCCACCGTGGCGCGCAGGAGCGCGCCCGGCTGCGCGTCCGGCCGTTCCCGATCCGGCTGGATCGCCTTGTCGTAGTCCTGCGTCGCCGAGGCGCCGGTGGGCTTCTGATCCGACGGCGGCGGCAGGTCGGGCTTTCCGTCCTTCAGGAGCGCGTTGGTCTCGAGCAGCCCGGCCTGGGTGGTGGCCGCCCAGCGCGTGGCCTCCGCGAGCGTGACGAGCGTCCCGCCCTGGCGGATCCAGTCCTTCAACCGGTTCAGGACCGCGCCGCCGATGGCGTCGGCGTAGTTGCCCGAGGGCAGCACCACCACGTCGTAGTCCGACAGGTTCGCCCGCCCGAGCGCGCTCGTTCGCACCGCCGTGGCCGCGACCCCGTAGCGCCGCTCGAGCACGAAGCGCGTCCAGCCGGCCGAGAGCGTGGACGCGGGCGCATCCCACGCCAGCAGCACGCGCGGCGCTTTCACGAAGGCCACGTCCGGGCTGCCGAGCGACGTGCCCGATTCCACGTAGGCCGAGTCGATCGGCACGACCTCCGCGCCGTGCTTCGTCGCGAGCGCCGACATCCGCTGCTGGAGGTCGGCCGGGTTCCCGGCCGTCCGGATGAGGGCCGTCCCGATCGGATAGGTGCGGCCACCCAGGGTGAACGTCCCGCCCACGCTGTGCACGCGCAGGCCCCCGGCGACGGCCTCCACGGTGAGCGCCGCGCCGGCCGCGCCCCACGGCACGAGGTAGCCGACGGCGGCCGGCCCCACCGTCCGCGCCGCCGGCGGAGCCTCGTAGGCGGCGGGGACCGGATCGGCCTTCGCGGTGATGGGGGCGGGGCTCGTCACCACTACGACGTCGAACATCAGCGGCAGGCTCCAGGCCGTGATGTCGTAGATCTGGTCGGGCTGGCGGCGCTGGCGGCGCTCCTCCTGCCGCGCGATGAATGCCGCGTCCTGCTTCGTGTCCGCGTCGAGCAGGTTGCGGACGAGCCGCGCCGCCGGCTGGGCGTTCGACACGACGTAGGCGCCCGCGGGCACCTTCCGGGCGCCGATCGTGAGGGCCTCGGCCGCGCGCCGCACCTCGATGCCCTGGGTGGCCAGGTTGCGGGCGAGCGCCGCCGCCCGCGAGGGGTCGTGGCCCGGCAGCAGGACGTACTCGCGCACGGCGGCCTTCTCGCCTTCCGCCGCCGCGCTCCGGCGGAACTCGATGAAGTCACGGACGAGCCGCTCGCGGTTGCGCGCGGCCGTGATGGCCGTGGTGATGGCGGCGTTGAAGTGGTGCAGGACGCCGTCGCGGAACGTCATGACGGTGCCGTCGGTGCGCGCGAACGACAGCGCGCGCGCCGAGGCCTGCTCGTAGGTCATGCCGATCGACCCGTGCATCATGGGCCAGCTGTCGCCGTAGCCCGGGTAGAAGCCGTCGTACACCTCGCGGATGTAGTACGGCCAGCCCCGCTCGTCGAAGCGGGCGGCGTTGGCCTTGCCGAACAGCTCGAACCCGTCGCGCTGCGCCTTCGTGTAGTGCGGGTTGATGGGATCGGCGGGCGGGGCGAAGTAGTAGGTGTTGTTGCCCCCCTGCTCGTGGAGGTCGACGTTCACCTCCGGGAAGTACTCGAGCGCGATCTTGATGCGGCCCCGCGTCTCCGGCTGCGTCTGCGCGAACCAGTCGCGGTTCATGTCGAACAGGTAGTGGTTCGACCGGCCGCCCGGCCAGGGCTCGTCGTGCTCGGCGTTGTAGGGCGCCGGATCCGGCGACGCCGCCCGGCCCTGCAGGTTCTGGAAGATGAACCGCGCCCGGCCGTCGGGGTTCTGCATCGGGTCGATGAGCACGAGCGCGTCGCGCAGCACCTGGTCGACGCCGGCGTCGCCGCGCGCGGCCAGCAGGTGGTAGGCCTCGAGCAGCGCCGCGTCGCCGGAGCTGATCTCGTTGCCGTGCACGCCGTGCACCAGCCACACCACCACGGGCAGCGCAGCCACCAGCCGCGTGGTGTCGTCCGCCGAGAGGCGGCGGGGATCGGCCGCCCGCTGGATGTCGGCCTTCACCTGATCGAGCCGCGCGATCCGGTCCGGGCTGCCGACGACGAGCAGCCACAGGGGCCGGCCCTCCCACGTCCGCGCGTACTCCACGAGCCTGGTCCGCTCCGGCGCCGCCTGGGCCAGCGCGCGCAGGTAGGTCCCCATCTGCTCGGGCGTCGTGATCTCGGCGCCGTGGTCGTGGCCGACCACCTGCCGGAGCGTCGGGATCTTCGGGTCGTACTGGGCGCCGGGCCAGAACGGCTCGTCGCCTGCCTGGGCGCCCGCCAGGCTCGCGACGGCAAGGATGGTGAGAGTGAGGACGGCGGTCGGACGTGCGCGCATGGCCCGCTAGTGTAGCAACGGGCCCGGCAGCGACGGACGCGGGCGCGACGCGGGCGGCGCTACTCCGTGCCGGGCGCCTTGGGCATCAGGCTCGGCACGGTCCCCGGCGACTCGACGACCTTCTGCGCGGCCAGGTTCATCACCGTGGCGCCGTTCTTGAGGGACTGCAGGAAGGCCGTGCGCAGGAGCTGTTCCTTGCGGCCCCGCAGCGTGGCCGTGATGCCGTCGCGCACCGCCGGCGTGCTCAGGTCGCGCTGGCCGGCCGCCTCCTTGGCCACCACCAGGACGATCTGGTACACGCCGCCGGCGTTCACCGTGTGGATCGTGCCGGGCTCCGACTTCAGCACGGCGTCCCGCAGCTGCGGCGGGGCCTGGCGGATCCGGGAGACCGGCACGAAGCCCAGGTCGCCGCCCCGCGGGGCCGATTCCGGGTCCTCGGAGTAGTCGCGCGCGAGGTCGGGGAACGACGCGCCCTGCTTCAGCTGCTCGGTGAGCATCTGCATCTTCTGCGCGGCCTGCTGGGGCGTCGTCGCGTCGTTGCCCGCCCGGTTCGCGGTCTGCTGGTCGGGCCCGGCCGTGACCACGATCTGCGCCAGGTGGATGGCGTCCTCGGGGAAGTTGAACTGCGCCTTGTTGGCCTCGAAGAACGACGACAGCTCCTGGTCGCTGACCTTGACCTTCGCCGTGATCTCCTGCTCGATCACCTTGCGCGCGACGAGCTCCTTGCGCAGGCCCTCGCGCATGTCGTCGGCGGTCAACTGGCGGCTCTTCAGCTCCTGCTGGAAGGCCTCGTCGGGAATGTCCTTCTTCGCATCGTTGAACGCCGCGTCCACCTCGGTGGGCGTGACCTCGATCTTCAGCGTCTGCGCCTTCGCGAGGAGCAGGTCCTGCACGATCATGTCCTCGAGCAGCTGGAGCTTCGCGGTGAGGAGCTCCTCCTGCGAGGGCGTGGCCGTCGTCTGCAAGGCGCGGCGGTAGGCCTTGTCCACCTCGGTGCCCGTGATCTCCCGGCCGTTCACCACGGCCCAGGCATCGGCCGACGGCGCCGGCGTGGCGGCTCCGCGGGTGGAACCGCAGGCGCCCGCCAGGGCGGCCAGCAGCAGCGGCATCACGAGGGACGAAGCGGATGGAACCCGGTGGGAGCGATTGAGCATCCCCATAGACTATCGCGAGACGGCGCCGGCCGGCCGGCGACCTGCCTGCCGCGGCAGCGCCCTGGACCGCCGCGGCGCCGGCGCCCTCAGCGGTCGAAGTAGGCCACGATCTGCTGCGCCAGCCGGCCCATCCGGTCCTCGGCCTCGCCGTACGGCCCGGTGATGGCGTTCAGGAAGCAGGACACCACGATGGGGCCCGATTTCGCGTAGACGATGCCCACGTCGTTGGCCAGGACCGGCGGGAAGTCGCCCGTCTTGTGCGCCACCGCCACGCCGGGCGGCAGGAAGTGCGGCAGGCGCCGCGCGCCGGATTGCTGGGCGCGGAGCATCCGGAGCAGTTCCTCGGCCCCGGTCTTCGACGGCAGCTCGCGCCGTTCGATCGCCTCGAGCATGCGGCCGGTGGCGCGCGGGGTGAGCTCGCCCAGCCAGAAGGCGTGGTCACCGTTGGTCCTGGCGTTCCTGTCGTCGCCCGGCGCGAGCGCGTTGTACTTCGCGAAGAGATCTCCCGTCGTCTGCACCAGCGTCATGCCGTCGGCGTAGCCCTTGCCCGCGATCCACGCGTTCACGGCGTCCACGCCGCCGGCCAGGCCGATGGCCAGATCGGTGGCGGTGTTGTCGCTGGTGATGATCATCTGCAGGACGACGTCGCGGATCGTCGGCTGCAGGCCCGGGTCGTGGTAGCGGAACACGCCGGAGCCGCCGCGCACGTCCTCGGCGCGCAGCGTGATCCGCCTGGCGAGATCGATCGTCCCGGCCTCGGCCATCTCCAGCACCTTCACCGCCACCGGGATCTTGATGACGCTGGCGCTGTTGAAGACGTCGTCGGCCCGCACGCCGCCCTCCTCGCCCGTCGTCAGGTGCTTCACCCAGATGCCGCCCCTGGCCGGCATCGTGGACATCTCGGCGTCGAGCAGGGCCTGGAGCGTCGCCGGCGGCGGCGTGCTGGTCGGCGGACCGAGGGACCGCGTGGGCGGTTCGGCCGTGCAGGCCGCCAGGCCGGCGGCCGCCAGGGTGAGGAGCGCGAGTCGCATCCAGTCCTCCTATCGCGATCGGTGCAGGTCGTGGACTTCGAGCGCCGCGGTGAGGGCCATGGCGCCGCCGCGGTCGTCGGGACCGATGATGGCCGGACGGGTCAGGTAGTACTCGCGGGTGGCGTCGCGTCCGGCGCCGGTGCCGGTGCACACGTCCACGAGCTCGCCGGCGTCGGTCACGCGCACCTGGACCGCGCGCCAGCCCTTGTCCACCACGTCGTCGAAGCTCCGGTCGAGCCATCCCAGGCGGACGCCGCGGGCCATGGCCGCGACGATCATGGCCGTGGCCGTGAGCTCGCGATACGTCCCGGGCTCGTCGATCACCTGGTGCCACGATCCGTCGGGGGCCTGGTGGCGCCGCATGCCGTCCATCAGGCGCCGGAACGCCTCGAGCACGGCCGGCCGCGCCGGCCAGGTCGCGGGCAGGTGCGTCAGGGCCTCCATCAGGCCGAATGCGGCGAACCCATTGCCGCGTCCCCAGGCGTGCGGCCCGCTCTCGGCGTGGATGAACACGCGGTCGGGGCGCTGGAGCCGCTCGGCATAGGTGGTGAGCAGGCGGGCGACCGCGTCGGCGTAGCGGGCCTCGCCCGTCCGCTCCGCCGCGCGCGCCAGGACGGAGGTCGCCATGAACATGTCGTCGGTCCACGACGTCGCGAAGCGGACGATCTCGTCCGGCGCCTGTCCCAGGATGACGTCGGCGGCGCGTCTGGCCAGCGCATCGGCGTCCGCATGGCCACCGGACGCCGCCAGGTCGAAGAACGCCTGGTGGCCGGCCAGGCTGGTGAGCACCGGCGTCGCGCCGATGGCCGGCTTCTCCCCGGTGAGGAACGGCCGCATCCCGGCGAGGGCCCTGTCGCGATACTGCGGATCGCCCGTGATCGCCGAGACCCGGAACGCCCCGATCCACGCGAGCGCCGGGATGTAGCTCATGATCGGATTGGCGGGGTAGCGCCCGGCGAGCAGCCGCGCGATGTCGAGGGGAGAGCGGAGCTGTCTCGCCATCAGCGCGCGTCCGAGCGGCGAGGGCGAAGGCGTGGGCCGGAGATCCAGGAACTCGCGGAGGGCGCGCGCGACGTCGGCCGGCGGACCGCTTACCTGCAGGGCGGCCACCGGCGCCAGGCCCGCCGGGGCGGCGGAGCCCAGCGCGCCGGCGAGCGAGGTGGGGGCGGCCTCGCCGCTGCCGGGCACGCGCGCCCGCGCCAGCGCGTTGGCGCGCCACTCGATCCTGGGACCGCGGCGCACCTCGATCACGAGGTCCGGCCCCAGCATCGTCACCCACCGCCACAGGTAGCGCGACTCGCGGAGTTCAGGCGCGTCGTAGTACCCGCCGTCGGGCGGGAACACCGGCTCGGGAGCGGCGGCGGCCGTGCCGCCCGCCGGCCGCGAGGCCGGATCGCACCGATCGGGCAGCGCGCAGGGGACGGCGGCCACCTGCCAGCGCCGGCGGTTCCTCACGGCCACGAAGTCGCCGAACCGCCACGTGAGCAGGTCCAGCACCACCTGCGCGCCGTCCCTGGCGCCATCGAGGCCGCCGACGAGCGCGATGCGCGGTTGCGAGGCCAGCGCGGTCACCGCCGGTTCGATGGCCGCGATGCCCCGCCCCCCGACGGTGAGCCCGATGGGCGCGACCACGTAGGCCTCGCCCGCGGGCGCCACTGCCGCCAGCGCGGCTCCCAGGGATCCCGGGGGCGCCTGCGCGCCGGCGGCGGCAGTGCTGGCCGCGAACACGGCAAGGGCGATGGCGGCGCGGCGACGGTCGATCATGCCGACCAGCATACCCGCGGCGAACCGGCGCCTGGCGGCGCCCACCGCGCCGATGCTACTGCTGCTTCGCTTCGAGCGCCGTGAGCCGCGCCTCGAGGGCCGCCATCGCGTCGGTCAGCGCGGTGAGATCGCCGCCGCGCGGGGTGGCCGCCGTCGTCGGGCTCGAGCGCGGACCGCCCGGGCACGGCGGAGGGCCGGTGTGGAACAGGAACGGCTGATTGTTGTTCAGGCTGTTGTCCGAGTAGCCGCCGTTCAAGTCCACGATGCTGATGCTCGCCAGCGTGTGCAGCCCGCGCCCGCCCAGCTGGATCGTGGTCATCCCGAACATGATGCTGCCGTTGGCCTGCGGCACCGCGACGCCGGTCACCGGCAGGTTCAGTCCGCCGCACTCCTGCTCGAACCCTTCCAGCCGGTAGATGCTGCCCACCTGCGTGATGGTGAGGTTGAGGATGCTGCCGTAGGGAGCGACTCTCCAGCGAAACGTCCCGAGCGTCTGGGCGTCAGCGGACGCGGTGACGACGAGCGCGAGGGTTGCGGCAAGGGCGAAGCGCATGGGACCTCCAGGAATGGCCGTGGGCGGGGGCCGATCATACCAGCCCATCCCTGGGAAAGGCGCCGCGGGGCCGCGGCGACCCTCAGGGCACGCGGGCCAGGGCCCACA
Organism: Vicinamibacterales bacterium; assembly: GCA_050187355.1. GTDB lineage: Bacteria > Acidobacteriota > Vicinamibacteria > Vicinamibacterales > UBA2999 > CADEFD01. Next base: position 275,886 of record JBFWXO010000001.1, on the reverse strand, counting down.
CGTTCATCTGGAGGTGGTCGGCGCGTCCGTCCGGGCCCAGGCCGAAAGCGATCGTCTCGGTGCCGCCGCGGGGCAGGTCCACGAGAAAGCGCCCCGGCGTCGCGAGGGCGCGCATCGGAAAATCGCGGCCAAAGCGTCTGAGAACCAGCGCGGCACCGGTCGCCGCCACCTCCACGGTGAAGCGCCGGGGATTGGAGAAGCGTCCCGTGTAGCGCGCGGCGTCGGACTCGGTCAGCGCCCGCGCGCTGAGCGCCGGCAGGCCCGGCACGAGCGGGGGCGGAGGGGGCCCGGAGCGAAGCCCGGCCAGGTGCGTCGCGACGGGCGCCGCGTCGAGCACCTCCGGCCAGAGACGCTCGACGAGCGCGTCGACGGCAGCGGCATCGGCGTTGGTCAACACGACGAGACCGACCCGCCCCCGCACGCTCAGCTGGGCCGTGTAGCCCGTCATCGTGCCTCCATGTCCGTAGCCTCCCTGCGTCGCCTGGAGGAACAGCCCCTGGCCGTACGACTCGCCGGTGGTGGGGATGTCGGCGTGGGAGGTCCGCATGGCAGCGACGACGCCCGACGGCAGTCCCTGCCGGCCCGCGACCGTCCCGTCGTTCATCAGCGCCACGACGAGCCGCGCCATGTCGTTCGCGCTCGAGTAGAGCGTGCCCGCCGGCCAAAGCCGCGGGTCGTTCGCCAGCGGCCGCACGACCTCGACCGTGCCGTCGGCCTTCCTCGTGTGGCCCACGGCCAGCGGCCAGGTCATGGCCTCGGTCGGACGGAACGTCGTGCGCGTCAGGCCGAGGGGCGCGAGCACCCGCGCCCGCATCACCTCGGCGAAGGGCGTCCGGGCCGCCTCCTGCAGCGCGAGGCCCGCCAGCGCGAACCCCGAGTTCGTGTACGAGAATGCGCGCCCGGGCGGCAGCAGGCAGTACTCGGCAGTCCACGTCCGCGGGTAGGCCCCGAGGCCGTCCTCGCCCTGCGGCCCGTACTCGTCGGGCTCGTCGATGAGGCCACCCGTGTGCGACAGGAGCTGCGCGAGCGTCGGCGCACCCACGCACGCCGCCAGGCCGGTCACGTACGTGGAGACCGGCCGGTCGAGGGCCACGACGCCGGCCGACGCAGCGCTCAGCACCGCGGCGGCCGTGAACGTCTTGGTGATCGAGCCGATCTGGAAGAGCGTGTCCGGAGTGACCGGCGCGCCCGTTTCGACGTTCGCCACGCCGACGCCCGCGGTCCACACGACCCGGTCGCCCGCGACCACGGCGACCGCGGCGCCGGGGATCCCTGCCTTCTGCGCCAGATCGCGAATCGCCGACTCGGCGGCGGCAAAGTCGCTGGCGGTCTGCCGGCCCCCCGGCACTGGCGCGACGCCGAGCAGTACGAGCGCGCCGACCACGGCCGACCGCATCGCGTGATTGTATGCCTCCCGCTCCCCGCCCCGATCCACCATGGGCTGCGCAGATCCCGGCGGCCGATGAACTGCCGGCGGGCCGCCACCGTATCCGCCGCAGGGAGTCAGCCGCAACATGAGTGGCCGGAATGCCATCGCCCCGGGGGACCGAGCGCGCCTGTCCGGCGCGGCCCTTCGCCGTCACCTCGTCTGGCGCGGCGCCGAGGGCAGCGGCACGTCGGCGCTTCCGTCGGACCTGCTCGAGCAGGTCCGCGGCCGGGTGCGGCTGCTTGCCGCGCTCCTGTTCTGCGGCTACGCGTTCGACGTCCTGGTGTTCGTCTCCAAGCTGATCGCCGTCGCGCTCGGCTATCCCGCGCCGGACGATCTCCAGCAGATCCGTCCGTTCCAGTGGGTCAACCTGTCGGCGATGGCCGTCTCCGCCGCCATGTGGTGGACCGCCCGCCGCGCCTCGGTCTCGGCCTCCCGCCTGCTCTCGCTGGGGCTGGTCTACGAGGTGGCGATCTGCTTCGTCATGTCGATGCAGGCGAACTGGCAGTACTACGACGCCAACGGCCTCCTGCCCAACCTCACCTGGGTGCCGGCCATCGTGATCCTGTTCCCGCTCGTCATGCCCGGGCCGCCGCGCCGGCTGATGGGCGCGGCGGTGGCGGCCGCGGCGACGGGCCCGCTGGCCATCTTCGTGCTCGAGCGGCTGGGGCAGGTGAGCGCGGCCGCCGACAGCTACGTGCAGTCGGCCGTCAGCGGCGCCTTCGCGGTCGGCTTCGCCTACATGGGCGCGCGGGTCGTCTACGGGCTGGGCCGCGAGGTCGCCGCGGCGCGCGAGATCGGCAGCTACGTCCTGGAAGAGAAGCTCGGCCAGGGCGGCATGGGCGAGGTGTGGCGGGCCCGGCATCGCCTGCTGGCGCGGCCGGCCGCCATCAAGATCGTCCGGTCGCCGCCGGGCGCCCCCGCCGTGGGGCCGGCCGACGATCTCCTGGCCCGGTTCGAGCGCGAGGCGCAGGCCACGGCCCGGCTCCGGTCGCCGCACACGGTGGACCTGTTCGACTTCGGCGTCTCGGACGACGGCGCCTTCTACTACGTGATGGAGCTGCTCGACGGCCTCGACGCCGACGCGCTGGTGCGCCGCTTCGGGCCGGTCCCGCCCGAGCGCGCGGTCTTCCTCCTGCGCCAGGTCTGCCACTCGCTCTCGGAGGCGGAGGCGTGCGGGCTCGTGCACCGCGACATCAAGCCCGCGAACGTGTTCGTGTGCCGCTACGGGGAGGACTTCGACTTCGTCAAGGTGCTCGACTTCGGCCTGGTCAAGTCCCTCGATGGCAGCCCGAGCGCCTCGGCGGCCGCGACCATGAACAGCGTGATCCGCGGCACGCCCGCCTTCATCGCCCCCGAGCAGGCGCTCGGGAAGGCGGACATCGACCACCGGGCCGACATCTACGCCGTCGGGTGCCTGGCCTACTGGCTGCTGACGGGCCAGCAGGTGTTCGTCGCCGAGACGCCCATGGGGGCCATTCTCGACCACATCAAGACGCCGCCCCCGCCGCCCTCGACGCGCGTCGCGCAGGCGATCCCGCCCGCGCTCGAACAGGTGGTGCTGGCATGCCTCGCCAAGGACCCGGAGGACCGGCCGCAGAGCGCGCGGGGGCTGTCGATCCGCCTGGCGGCGGCGTGCGGCGAGGCCTCGTGGTCGCCGGCCGCGGCCAGCACGTGGTGGGCGGCCGAGGGCCGCGGCGTCGCGTCCGGCCCGCCCGCGCCGGGGGCCGACGCGACGACCGCCGGCGCCCTGGCCATCCGGCCTACCGGCTGAGCGCCACCTTCAGGAAGTCGCGGTGCATCCGGGCGATGCTGGCAATCGAGATCTCCTTCGGGCAGACCGCTTCGCACTCGCCTTCGTTCGAGCACGCGCCGAAGCCCTCGGCGTCCATCTGCGCCACCATCCGCTCGGCGCGCCGGAGGCGCTCGGGCTCGCCCTGCGGCAGGACGCCGAGGTGGCTGATCTTGGCCGAGGTGAAGAGATGGGCCGCGGCGTTCTTGCACGCCGCCACGCAGGCGCCGCAGCCGATGCACTGCGCGTAGTCCATCGCCTCGTCGGCGACGTCCTTGGCGATCGGGAGCGCGTTGGCGTCGGGCGCGCCGCCGACGTTCATGGACACGTACCCGCCGGCGGCGATGATCCGGTCGAACGCGCTGCGGTCCACGACGAGGTCCTTCAGCACCGGGAAGGCCTTGGCCCGGAACGGCTCGATCGTGATCGTGTCGCCGTTCTTGAAGCGACGCATGTGGACCTGGCACGTCGTGGCGCCGGGGTCGGGCCCGTGCGGCAGCCCGTCGATGACCAGCCCGCAGCTGCCGCAGATGCCCTCGCGGCAGTCGGAGTCGAACGCGATCGGGTCCTTGCCCTGCCGCGTCAGGTCGTCGTTCACGACGTCCAGCATCTCCAGGAACGACATGTCCGGGTGCACGTTCGCGGCCGTGTAGGTCTCGAGGCGTCCCTGGGTGGCCGGACCGGCCTGGCGCCAGACCCTCAACGTGACGGTCATCGACATCGCGTGATCCCTGTCCCTACTTGTAGCTGCGCTGCGACGGGTGCACCTCGTCGAAGACCAGCGTTTCCTTGTGCATGACCGGCGGCACGCCGACCCCCGTGAACTCCCACGCCGCCACGTAGGCGAACTCGTCGTCGCGGCGCATGGCCTCGCCCTCGGGCGTCTGGTACTCCTCGCGGAAGTGCCCGCCGCACGACTCGCGCCGCTCGAGGGCGTCGAGCGCCAGGAGCTCGGCGAACTCCATGTAGTCGGCCACGCGGCCGGCGTAGTCGAGCGCGGGGTTCAGGTTCGACTGCTCGCCCGGCACCGACACGTTCTGCCAGAACTCGTCCCGCAGCGCCCGGATCTGGGTGAGGGCGCCGGTGAGGCCCGCCTCGGTGCGCGCCATGCCGACGTGATCCCAGCAGATGGCGCCGATGGCCCGGTGGAAGTCGCGGACCGTCCGCGAGCCCTTCACCGCGAGCACCTTGTCGATGCGCGCCTGCGCGGCCGCGGCCGCCTCCCGGAACGCGTCGTGATCCGTGGAGACCGCCGGCGTCGCGGTGCCGCCCAGGTAGTTGGCCACGGTGTAGGGGGCCACGAAGTAGCCGTCGGCCAGTCCCTGCATGAGGGCGCTGGCGCCCAGCCGGTTGGCGCCGTGGTCCGAGAAGTTGGCCTCGCCCAGGACGAAGAGCCCGGGCAGCGTGGACATGAGGTTGTAGTCCACCCACAGGCCACCCATCGTGTAGTGGACGGCGGGGTAGATCCGCATCGGCACCTGGTACGGATCTTCGTCGGTGATCCGCTTGTACATGTCGAACAGGTTGCCGTACCGGGCGGCGATCGTCTCGGCGCCGAGGCGCTTGATGGCGTCGGCGAAGTCCAGGTACACGGACAGGCCGGTCTCGCCCGCGCCGCGGCCCTCGTCGCACACGGCCTTGGCCGCGCGCGAGGCGACGTCGCGCGGCACGAGGTTGCCGAAGCTCGGGTACCGGCGCTCCAGGTAGTAGTCGCGCTCGGCGTCCGGAATCTGCGACGGCGGCCGCCTATCGCCCTTGGTCTTCGGCACCCACACGCGGCCGTCGTTGCGCAGGCTCTCCGACATCAGCGTCAGCTTCGACTGGTGGTCGCCGCTCACGGGGATGCACGTGGGATGGATCTGCGTGAAGCAGGGGTTGGCGAAGTAGGCGCCGCGCTTGTGGGCGCGCCACGCGGCCGTGACGTTCGAGTTGACGGCGTTGGTGGACAGGTAGAACACCGTGCCGTACCCGCCCGTGCAGAGCAGGACGGCGTGGCCGGCGTGCGACTCGAGCTCGCCCGTCACGAGGTTGCGGGCGATGATGCCGCGCGCCTGGCCGTCCACCATCACGAGGTCGAGCATCTCGCGGCGCTGGTACAGGGTGACGTTCCCGGCGTCCACCTGCCGCATCAGCGACTGGTAGGCGCCGAGCAGGAGCTGCTGGCCGGTCTGGCCGCGGGCGTAGAACGTCCGCGACACCTGCGCGCCGCCGAACGACCGGTTGTCGAGCAGCCCGCCGTACTCGCGGGCGAAGGGCACGCCCTGCGCCACGCACTGATCGATGATGTGCACCGAGAGCTGCGCCAGCCGGTAGACGTTGGCCTCGCGCGCGCGGTAGTCGCCGCCCTTGATGGTGTCGTAGAACAGCCGGTAGACGCTGTCGCCGTCGTTCCGGTAGTTCTTGGCGGCGTTGATGCCGCCCTGCGCGGCGATGCTGTGGGCGCGCCGCGGGCTGTCGTGGATGCCGAACACCTTCACCCGGTAGCCGAGCTCGCCGAGCGACGACGCGGCCGACGCCCCGGCCAGCCCCGTGCCGACGACGATGACGTCGTACTTGCGGCGGTTGGCGGGGTTGACGAGCTTGTTTTCGAACCGGCGGCGATCCCACTTGTCGGCAATGGGCCCGCCCGGAATCCGCGCGTCGAGGGTCATCGCGCGCTCCGTGAGAGAAGGATGGTCAGCATCGGGAGCACGAAGAAGCCGCCGGCGATGGCGGCGGTCAGCACGCGGCCGATCGCCAGCAGGCGCGGCGTCCACTGCGGGTGGCTCACGCCCAGCGACTGCGCGGCGCTCGAGAGCCCGTGCCACAGGTGGAAGAAGATGACGCCCATCGCCGCCATGTAGAAGGCGACGTAGGCAGGGCTGCTGAAGACCTCCACCTGCAGGCGGTAGAGGTCGCGGATGCCCTCAGGCGTCGTGTAGACGGGGCCGAACTTGAAGGTCAGCAGGTGCGAGACCACGAACAGCGCCGTGATCGAGCCGGTGAGGATCATGGTCGTGGAGGCCACGCTCTTGCGGCTGCGCGGGCTCTTGCGGCGGGCCCACGTCCTGACCGCGTAGGGCTGGGGACGCGCCCCGCGGTTTCCCATGAAGCCGCTCGCGGTCTTCACCAGGTGCAGCAGGAAGATCGCGATGAGCCCCAGCTCGGCCACGTAGACCAGCGGGTTGCTCACGAGGGTGTGGGAATAGTGATTGAAGGCGTCGGGTCCGGCCAGGAACAGGAGGTTCCCCGCCAGGTGTGCGACGAGGAAGACCGCCAGTCCGAGACCGGTGAGTGCGATGAGGAACTTCGACCCGACCGAGGTGGACGCTGCCTTGAGGAATGGCATGGGGACTGTACAACCCGTTATTGTACGACGTCTGCTCCGTGAGTTCACTTCATGCCGCGGCGATGCCCGCGTTGCCTGGTTGATCCGGTCGGCGGTGTCGCGCGTGATGCCCGGTTGCCGCCGTGGCCGTTCAGGCGGAGGACGCGCTTGAAGCCGTGTGCAATCAGGCTTTGGACGGCCTGGATGTAGACGAGCTGGTCCGACGCGCGGCCCCGCGGGCGGCGGCGGGCCCGGGGTCAGCGCGCCCGGCGTCGGTCGATGAGGCCCGCATGGCGCGCCAGGCCAGCCCCCACACCCACGCGGCGGCGTAGAGCCGCGGATACGCGAGCAGCGCGCTCCATCCCGCCGCGTCCGGGCCGGACGCGACGGTGAGTGGCACGACCAGCAGCGCCGCCGGCGCGAGGCACGACCACCGCGCCGCGAGACCGCGGTGGGCGCCCGTCGCCTCGCGGGCCTGGTGCAGGAGGATCAGGGCCGGCCCCAGGAGCGCGAACTGGTGGTCCTCGGCCACTGGCAGCGCCAGTACCGACAGGCTCAGGCCGGCGGCGGCCCAGGCGTCCGGCCTCGCGGTCCGCGCGGCCCACGCAGTGGCGGCAAGGGCGGCGGCGACGGCCAGCGGCGGCAGCATCCAGGCCGCGACCGCGCAGTCGGCCGCGGGCCCCGGGTTCCAGCGTGGATCGGCGACGCAGAGCCGCCGCGCCAACCCGAACAGCGTCTGGTAGGCGGGCACCGAGATCCGCGCGTCCCCGGCGAACGCGACGACGGCGCCCGGATACCGGAACCAGAGGTCCGCGCCGGCCGCCGCCGCGAGCGCCGAGGCGCCGGCGGCACACACGGCCGCCGCGGTGAGCGCCGCGGCCCGCCGCCGCGCCGCCATGGCCGCCACGAGCAGGGGCAGGCCCGCCGTCTTGGTCAGGAGCGCCAGGCCCAGGCCCGCCCCCGCGCGGGCGTCGCGCCGGCCGTCGAGGGCCAGCGCCGACAGCGTCAGGATCGCGCCGACGATCAGGTACGCCTGCGCGGTCCGCAGGTTCGCCCACACCGCGGGGCCGAGCATCGCCACGGCGACCAGCACGGCCGGGGGCGACGCCCCGGACGCGCGGCCGCGCGCGATCAGGGCGCCGACGGCCCACGCCCACGCGCCCACCGAGGCGGCGAGCCACAGCGCGCGGGCGGCGGCCGGCGGCAGCGCGCCGAGCGGCCCGAGGAGCAGGGCCATCGAGGGCGGGTTGGGGCCGAAGACGTCGAGGACGCGGCTGCCGGTCGTCTCGCGCACCGCGTAGGCGAAGCGCGCCTCGTCGTACACCCACGGGGCCAGCCGCCCGTCGGCGAGCAGCCGCGATGCCGTGTAGTAGGCGGCGAAGCCGTGGGTCATGCGCCCACGCGCCACACCCACGGCGCCCGCGGTCAGCACGACGACGGCGGCCCCCCACACGATCCACGCCCGTGTCCCGAGGACGGCGGCGAGGGCCGGGCGTCGCGACGGCCCGCCCGCGGTCAGTGCGGCCATGCACCGGGGCCGGGCGCCGGAGACCGCTCCGGCTCGCCCGCCTGGTCCGCGACGGCGTCACGCGCCTGCCGCACGGCCTCGTGCAGGGCCGCCTCGAAGCGGGTGAGCACCCGCTCGCGATGGCTGCTCGTGTGGAGCTTCAGGCACTCGGCGTCCAGGCGCACGCCGTCACGCGACACCCAGCCCGCGGCTCGCCGGAGCAGGTGCCAGCGGTACAGGGCGCGGGCCGCGCGCTCGAGGACCGGCGCCCCCGGTGCGAGCACGAGCTCGACCAGACGCGTCCAGGCGTCCCGGCGCCCGGGGCCGTCCCCGGCCGGCGTGCGGGGCTCGAAGTTCGGATAGTGCGCCCGCACGAACGCGTTGGCGGCGAGGAACCGGCGGTACGTCGAGGGGCCCGCGATCGGCTGCAGATGCAGGATCTGGTTCGCGGTGAAGAGATCGTGCGGCGTCACGGCCAGCGCGGCCTCGGAGATGACGTAGTTCAGGCACAGGCGCCGCCGCCAGCCCGCCAGCTTCGCCACGACGAGGGCGACGAGCGTCACGAGCCACACCCGCCCGGGCGCCGTGACGACGAACAGATCCAGGTCGGCAGCCTCGTCGCCGTCCTCGGCGTTGAGGTGCGCCAGGCTGCCCGAGATCGCCACCATGCGGACGTACGGGAGGGCGCACACGAACCGGAGCACCCGCCCGTCCCGCCGCAGGCGCGTCAGGCTCGCGGCCTCGCGGCGGCGGCGCGTACCGGCCAGGTCGTGCCGGCCCGCAGGGTAGACGAAACCCGCGCGGCACGTCAGCGCCGCGCCCAGGAACGCGCTGCCGGCCAGCCACCCGCGCAGTGTGGGCTCGTCGGCCCGCACGCCCAGGCTCTCGCGCAGCTGCGGCACGGTCAGCGGATAGTCGAAGAGCGCCGCGTAGCTCACGGCCGCCAGGACGGCCGTCTCCTCGGCCGTCGTGGGCATCATGCGTCGCCTCCGGCCGCGACCGGCACGGCCAGCGGCGCACGCCGCCTCCGCAAGGCGGCGCAGCAGCCGGCGGTCACGGCCAGTTCCGTGAGGCCCGTCGCCACGGCAGCCCCCCGGGCGCCGTAAGCGGGCACGAACGCGACGTTGGCGGCGAGGTTCGCCGCGAGCGCCAGCGCCGCGACCCGCGCGTACGCCCGGTCGCCGTCCCACGCGATCACCTGATGGGTGAGGACGTAGTTCAGATAGAAGAGGGGCACCGAGGCCGACAGCACGATCAAGGTGCCGCTCGTCCCGGAATAGCGCGGGCCGTAGACGGCGGTCACGATCCACGCCGCCGCCAGGGCGACGGCCGCGGCAACGGCCACGCCCGCACCGAAGAGCGCCGCGCCCAGCCTCGACGCCGCGGCGGGATCGGCCGCGCGGACGAGGCGCGGGAAGGCGACGGCCAGCACCGCCGCCGGCAGCAGCCGCAGCGCATCGACGATCCGGAAGACGGCGTTGTAGGCGCCGGCGGCATCGAGCCCGTGCCACGATTCCACGAAGAACACGTCGATCCGGAAATACAGCGCCGAGATGAGCGCGCCGGCGCCGAGCGGCAGCACCCGCCGCCGGACGTCGGCCCAGGCGAGGGTCGCCGCGGGGGCCCGTCCGCCGCCTCCCGGGTCGATCCGGCGGGCGATCGCGGCCGCCGTGCCCAGCGCCGCAAGCGGCGGGACGAGCAGCGCCAGCGCGAGCGGGACCAGGCCCGGCCGCCACCAGAGCACGGCCCCGCCGGCGATGCCCGCCGCGCCGCGCTGCGCCGCGTGGAGGGCCGCTTCGATCTCGGCGCGCTCGAGGCCGCGGAAGACGTGCATCGCCGTCTCGAGCACCGCGCCCGCGAGCGAGGCCGACACGAGCAGCACGAAGGCGGGACGATCGGCGGCGGGTACCAGCCACCGGGCGGCGAGGGCCGCACAGGCGACCGCGGCTCCGGCCGATCCAGCCCGCCACGCCAGGACCTCGCGCGCGATGGCGCGCCACGCCGACGGCCGCCGGGCGATCTCGCGCGCCAGGAACATCGACCACCCGGCATCGGTCGCGACGCCGAGCAGCCAGCCCGCGGTCGTGGCCACGGCAAGGACGCCGAAGGCCTCGGGCGACAGGCGCCGCGCAGCCAGCACGACGACGGCGAGCGTGACCAGCTTGCCGAGGACGTCGGCCGCCGTCTTGGCGAGGACGCGCCACGCGGGGACGGCGTGCGGGGCGGCGAGAGTTACGAATCCCGAAGGTAGTTTCACGTTCCGAAACCGCCGGCGTGCGCCCGCGCGCGGCCGGCGCACGTACTCAGGCCACGTCCCGTCCGCGATGCACCTTCCGTGCCGCGAGTTCGACCGGAATGGGTCTTGCACCCCGCGCGGCCGTCGTGTCAGCGGTGCCGCTCACTCGGGCGCGGAACGTCGAGCACATCGCGCCGGCCGGCGTGCTCCTGCTCGCGTCGGCCTCGGCCCTCGAAGTGGCGCTGCCGCGCGTCGGTGCGGCGGGTCTGCAGCTCTCGTCGCTCGAGCTCGTCGCCGCCTGCGTGCTCGCGACCGGGCTGGGCGCGCTCGCGGCGCGCGACGGCCTGGGCGTCGAGCCCGGGCCGCTGGCGGCGCCCGTGCTGGCGGGGCTGGTCATCGCCGTCGCCGCGGCGCTCCTGGCGCCGGCCGACGTCGCCAATGCCCTGCGCTACTGCGGCCGGCTCGCCGCCGCGGCGCTGATTGCGTGGCTCACCCTGCGGAGCATCGCCTCCAGGCGCCTGGCCCGCGCGCTCGTCGCGGTGCTGCTGGCGACGGGCGCGGCGGCCGGCGCCGTCGCCGTGGCCGAGCTCGCCGAGGTGCCGGCGGTGATGCGTGCGCTCACGCTCGTGCGGCCGGGCTTCCACGTCGTCGGCGGCCAGGTCCGGGCGACCTCGACCTTCCTCTATCCGACGGTCGCCTCGATGTACCTCGAGGTCGTCTTCGCGCTGGGCCTCTGGTGGGTCGTCGATCCGCCCGATCGATCGCGGCCCGGAATCGTGCGCCTCGCGCCCATGGTCGCGCTCGGCCTCGTCGCCGCGGGCATCGTCGCCACCTTCACCCGTGCCGGGCTCATCGCGATGACCGTGAGCCTGGCGCTCGTGGCCGCGCTCGCCCGCCACCGGCGGCTCGGTGCGCCCGTGCTCGGACGGCTCGCCGCGCTCGCCGGCGTCGTCGTCGCGCTGATGGCCGGCTCGCGATCGCCGGACGTGTGGCTCAGCCGGGTCAGCACCGACACCGCCCAGGACTGGTACGGCGCCCGGTACAGCGTGCCCGCGCGGCTGACGCTCGCGGCCGGCGGCGTGGATCACGTGCCGGTGACCGTGACCAACACCGGCCGGCTGGCCTGGCAGTCGGAGCGCGACCCGGTGTTCGCGATGTCGTACCACTGGCTGGAGGCCGGCACCGACCTGGTCGTCGAGTTCGAGGGCGCCCGCACGCCGTTTCTGGAGCCCGTGGCGCCGGGCCGGCGGACGACGCTGCCGGTGGCCGTCGCGGCCCCGGGCCGCCCGGGACGCTACGTGCTCGCGTGGGACCTCGTGCACGAAGGACGCGCGTGGCTCAGCACCGAGGGCGTGCCCTCGCCGCGCACGTCGGTCGAGATCACGGGCGTGGCGGCGACGACGGCGCCGGTGGCGACGCACGGCCGGCTGCCGGGGGCGTCGCACCGGCTGCCCCGGCTCACGCTGTGGGAGGCCGCCCTTCGCATCGCGCGCGATCATCCGCTGACCGGAATCGGCCCCGACAACTTCCGCCAGTCCTACGGCGCGTATCTCGGCTTCGCCGCCTGGGATCGGCGCGTCCACGCGAACAACATGTACCTGGAGGCGCTGACCGGCGCCGGGGCGTTCGGCCTGGCCGCCGTGGTCTGGCTGGTGTGGGCCGGCCTGAGCCACGTCTGGCGCGCCTGGCGGCGCGCGCCCGCCGATGCCCTGGCGGCGCCCATGCTGGCGGCCGGCGTGGTCATCGCCGGCCACGGCCTCGTGGACTCCTTCCTCGGCTTCACCCCCACCTACGTCGTCTTCGCGATCGCCGCGGGGCTGGCGTGCTCGCCCGCGCTCGACGCCCCCCGGCTCCCCCATGCGCATCGCGTTTGACGGCACCACGCTCACGCCCGGCCGGACCGGCGTCGGGTACTACACCGAGCACCTGCTGCAGCACCTCGCGCGGGAGGTGGCGGCGACGGGCGACGAGCTCGTCGTCATCTCGAACCGCGCCATCGAGACCGACGCGCCGCTGCCGCCGCACGTGCGCGTCTACGACCGGCACCGCTTCCCGACACGCGCCGTGTGGCTGCAGGGCCTGGCGCCGCGCGTGCTCGCCGACATCGCGCCCGACGTCGCGCACTTCACCAACGGGATGATGCCCGTGGCCACCAACGTGGCCACGGTCGTGACCGTGCACGACATGAGCCTGCGCCTGTATCCGCGGTACCACCCGGTCCGGCGGCTCGTCGTGAACCGCCCGCTGCAGCGCCTCGCCATCGCCCGCGCCGACGCCATCGTGGCCGTGTCGCACAGCACCCGCCGCGACCTGCTGCGGCTGCACGGCGTGGCGCCCGAGCGGGTGAGCGTCGTCCACGAGGCCGCCAGCGCCGCGTTTCGGCCGGAGCACGATCCGGACGTGCTGGCGCGCGTGCGCCGGGAACTGGCCCTGCCCGACCGCTTCGTCCTCTACGTCGGCACGGTCGAGCCTCGCAAGAACCTGCTGCGGCTGGTGGCCGCCTTCGCGCGTGCCCGGGCGGCGGGCATGCCGCACCACCTGGTGTGCGCGGGTCCCTACGGCTGGCTCTCACGCGACCTGGCGGGCGCGATCGCGCGGGCCGGCGTCGCCCCGGCGGTCCACTTCACGGGCTACGTGCCGTTCTCGCAGCTCCCGGCGCTCTACAGCCTGTGCGACGTCTTCGCCTTCCCGTCGATCTACGAGGGCTTCGGGCTGCCCGTGGTGGAGGCGCTGGCGTGCGGCGCCCCGGTGCTCACGTCGAACACCTCGTCGCTCGCCGAGATCGCGGCCGACGCCGCGGTGACGGTGGATCCCCTGGACGTCGACGCGCTGGCCGGCGCCCTCCAGCGGCTCGCCGGCGACGCGGGGCTGCGCCGGAAGCTGTCGGAGGCCGGGCCGGCGCGGGCGACCGCGTTCTCGTGGACGCAGGCAGCCCGCCAGGTCCTGGCGGTGTACCAACGGGCCGCGGCGCGCGCCTGGGCGCGCCCGGCCGTGCCGACGGCGGAGGCGGGGGACGCGGCCGCGGTCGTCAGCGGCTCGGCGGCGGAGGGCACCGATGGCCGCTGAGGTCCACGGCGCGGCCGTGCGCGCGTTCGACCTCGTGGCCGACGACTACGATCGCCTGGCCGACGGCGCGCTGTTCCAGGCGCAGCGCGTACGCGCGCGGGCGGCGATGCTCGAGTGGCTGCCGGCCCGGAGCCGCGTGCTGGAGATCGGGTGCGGCACCGGGCTCGATGCCGTCGGCCTGGCCGAGGCCGGGATGAACGTCGTGGCGTGCGATCCGTCCTCGGAGATGCAGCGCCTCACGGCCGGCCGCGCCCTCCGCGCGGGCGTCGTGGACCGGGTGCGCGTGCTCGACTGCGGCCTGGAGGGGCTGCCCGCCTTCCTGGACGCGATCGACGCCGAGTTCGACGCCATCGTCTCGAACTTCGGCGCCCTCAACTGCGTGCCGTCGCTCGAGGCACTGGGCGCGGTCGCGGCCAGCCACCTGCGGCCGGGCGGCGCGGCCCTCCTCACGGTGATGGGACGGACGTGCCTCCTGGAGATGGCGTACTTCGTCACGACCCGGCGGCCGTCACAGGCCCTCCGCCGCCGGCGGTCCGGCGTCACGGTGCCGGTGGGCGGCGTCGACGTGCCGACCTACTACCACTCCCTCGAGGCCCTCGGGCGGGCGCTGGGTCCCGACCTGACGCGCGCGCAGGTGCGCGGGCTGGGCGTGCTCCTGCCGCCGCCGTATCTCGAGCCGCGCTGGCGCGCGCTCCCGTCCACGGTCCGCGCGGCGGCGGCGGCGGCCGACCGCGTCGTCTCGTCGTGGCCGGGCCTGAACCGCTGCGGCGATCACGTGCTGGCGCGGTGGGTGAAGCGGAGGTACGGCCGTGCCTGACGTGCTGCTCGGCCAGTCCTACTACCTGCGCTTCGACGCCAAGACCTGGGAGGCGCGGCAGCCCTACCCGCCCCTCGGCACACTGTACGCGGCGGCGTACCTCCGGTCGCGGGGCCGGGACGTGGCGCTCTTCGACGCCATGATCGCGGACTCCGTGGACGACTGGCGCGCGCGCCTCGCGGCCCTGGCGCCGCGCGTCGCCGTCATCTACGAGGACAGCTTCAACTACCTCAGCAAGATGTGCCTCTCGCGCATGCGCGAGGCGGCGCTCGAGATGATCGACCACGCCCGCCGCGCCGGGTGCCCCGTGATCGTCTCCGGATCGGACGCAACCGATCACCCGGAGGTGTACCTGGCGCGCGGCGCCGCCGCGGTGGCGCTCGGAGAGGCCGAGCACACGGTGGCCGACCTCGTCGACGCGATCCTGGAGGGCCGGCCCCTGGCGGGCATCGCCGGCGCCGCCACGCCCGGTCCGGACGGCGGCGCGGTCCGCGGGCCCGGACGTCCGTTCCTGGCCGCGCTCGACACGCTGCCCTTCCCCGCGTGGGACCTGGTGGACGTGCCCCGCTACCGCGCGATCTGGGCGCGCCACGGCTACTACTCGATGAACGTCGCCACCACGCGCGGCTGCCCGTTCCACTGCAACTGGTGCGCGAAGCCCATCTACGGCCAGCGCTACGCGGTCCGCGACGCGGCCGCGGTCGCCGCCGAGATCGCGTGGCTGAAGCGCACCTACGCCCCCGACCACCTGTGGATCGTGGACGACGTCTTCGGCCTTCGCCCCGGCTGGGTGGCCGACTTCGCGCGGGCCGTGGCGGCCGCCGGCGCCGTCACGCCGTTCCGCTGCCTGATGCGCGCCGACCAGGTGACGCCCGACATCGCCGCGCTCCTCGCGAGCGCCGGGTGCGCGATGGTGTGGATGGGCGCCGAGTCGGGGTCGCAGCGCGTGCTCGACGCGATGGAGAAGGGCCAGACGGTGGCCGACATCCGCCGCGCCACGCGGGCGCTGAAGGCCGCCGGGATCCGCGTCGGCTACTTCCTGCAGTTCGGCTATCCGGGCGAGGAGCGGGCGGACATCGACGCGACGCTGGCGCTGGTCCGCGAGGGCGCGCCCGATGACATCGGCATCTCGGTGTCCTACCCGCTGCCGGGCACGCGCTTCCACGACCGCGTGCAGGCCGAACTCGGCGCCAAGCGGCACTGGGTGGACTCGGCCGACCTCTCGCTGATGTTCCGCGGCACCTACCCGCCCGCGTTCTACCGCATGCTGCACCGGGTGGTGCACGACGAGTTCCGGGCCCGCACGCTCGGCCGGCAGGTGGCGGCCGCGGCGCGGCGGCCGTGGCGGCTCCGGCCGGCCACCCTCCGGCAGGCGGCCCGCGCCGCCCTCCATGCGCTGTCGCTGGTCGTGTCGCGCGCGCGCCTCCGTCACCTGGCCCGGCCGTCCTCGATGGCGGCGCCCCCGCCCGTCCCCGCGGCCTCGCAGCCCGGAGGCGCCTCGTGACGCGGCTGGGCCCGGCCCGGCCGCGCGTGGTCCTCTACAACCCGCGGGCGGTGTTCCACACGATGCCGCTCGCGCTCGTGGCGGTCGGCTCGGCGCTGGATCGACAGGCGATCGACGTGACGATCGTGGACGGCCGGCTCGAGGACGATCCGGTGGCGACCGTCGCCCGGGCCGCCGAGGGCGCCGTCGTGGTCGGCCTCTCGGTGCTCACGGGCGCGCCCATTCGCGACGCGCTGGCCGTCAGCCGCGCGGTGAAGGCGGCGGCCCCCGCGTGCCTCGTCGTCTGGGGCGGCTGGCATCCCTCGCTCTTCCCCGCCGACTGCCTCGACGAGCCGTCGGTGGACGCGGTGGTCGTCGGGCAGGGCGAGATCACGTTCCAGGAGGTCGTCCAGCGCGCCGTCGAAGGCCGGGGACTCGCCGGCTGCGCCGGGACCATCGCCCGCGACGGCACGGGCGTCGTCGCCGGGCCTCCGCGGCCCCTCGTGGAACTCGCTCGCCTGCCGGCGCACGACTACGGGCTCATCGACGTCGAGGCGTACTTCGCGCGCAAGGGCACGCGGCAGCTCGACTACGTGTCCTCGCAGGGGTGCCGGTTCCGCTGCGCGTTCTGCGCGGACCCGGCGGTGTTCGGCCGGGCGTGGACGGGGCTGCCGCCGGAACGCGTGGCCTCGGAGCTGCAGGCCCTGCGGGCGCGCTACCGCGTGGACGACGTCGCCTTCCAGGACGAGACGTTCTTCACCGCACCCAGCCGGATCGCAGCGCTCGCGCGCGAGCTCACGGCGCGCCGCGTCGGGGTGACGTGGACGGCCACGCTCCGCGCGGACCAGGCCTGCCGGCTCGGCCAGGCAGCCTTCAGCGCCGCCGTCGCGTCCGGCCTGCGGCGGGTGATGGTGGGCGTGGAGTCGGGCGCGCCGGAGACGCTCGCGCGGCTGCGCAAGGACGTCTCGCTCGCGCAGGTGCGCGAGGCCGCGGCGCTCCTCGCCCGGCACGGCGTTGGCGCCACGTTCAACTTCATCGTGGGCTTCCCGGGCGAGCGGCGCGAGAGCGTGCAGGCCACGCTGGACCTGGCCAAGACGCTCCGGCGGATGAGCCCGGCGTTCGACACGCCCGTCTTCTACTACCAGCCGTATCCCGGCAACCCGATCGCCGACGAGGCGGCCGCCGCCGGCCACGCGTTCCCCCGCGGGCTCGAGGCGTGGGCGGACTTCGACTACGTGGGCGGCCGCGGGCCGTGGATCACGCCCGAGGTCTGGCGCACGGTCGAGGCCTTCAAGTTCTACGCGAGGCACGCGTGGCGCCCCGGGGTGTGGCGCTGGCCGCTGCGCGTGGCGGCGCGGATGCGCTGCGATCACGACTTCTACGGCTGGCCGATCGAGAAGCGCCTGGTCGAGATGGTCCGTCCGCCCGAGCCGGTGTCCTGATGGACGTGCTGCTGGCCCACGGGTACTTCCTCTCCGAGGACGCCGAGGAGCGGCGCATCATGCGCCCGCACCCGCCGCTCGGCCTGCTCTACCTGTCGGCGTACCTGAAGCGCGGCGGCGTCGCGGTGGACGTCTTCGACGGGACGTTTCAGACACCCGCGGATTTCGGGGCCCACGTGGCGCGCACGCGTCCGGCGGTCGTGGGGCTCGCCGCGAACCTCATGACCAAGCGTCGCGTGCTGGCCATGATGGCCGCCGCCCGGCGCGCCGGGGCCCGCGTGGTCGTGGGTGGTCCCGATCCGCCGTATCACGCCGAGTCCTACCTCGACGCCGGCGCCGACGTGGTGGTGGTGGGCGAGGGCGAGGTCACGATGACCGCGCTCGTCCCGGCGCTGCAGGGCGCGTGGCGACCCGATGTCCTGGCCGGCATCGACGGCTTGGTGTTCCGCGGCGCGGACGGCGCGGTGGTGCGCACCCCGCCCCGCGCGCAGATCGCCGACCTCGACGCGCTGCCGCTGCCGGACCGCGCGGCCGTGGACATCCCGGCGTACCTGGCCGCCTGGCGGCGCGCCCACGGCGCCGGTACGGTGTCGCTCATCACGGCGCGGGGGTGCCCCTACACCTGCACGTGGTGCAGCCGCTCGGTCTTCGGTGAGACACACCGCCGCCGTTCGCCGGCCGCCGTGGCCGACGAGGTGGGGGACATCGTCGACCGCTACCGGCCCGAGCGCCTCTGGTACGCCGACGACGTCTTCGGCATCCACCGGAGCTGGACCCTCGCCTACGCCGACGAGCTCGATCGGCGCGGCCTCCGGCTGCCGTTCGAGTGCATCTCACGCGCCGAGCGGATCGACGAGAGCGTGGCCGACGCCTTCGCGCGGCTCGGTTGCACGCGCGTGTGGATCGGGTCCGAGAGCGGATCGCAGGCCATTCTCGACCGCATGCGTCGCAAGGTGACGGTGGAGCGCGTGCGCGAGGCCGCCGCCCTCCTCCAGCGGCGGGGCATCGAGGTGGGCATGTTCATCATGCTGGGCTTCGACGGCGAGCGCGACCAGGACCTGCGCGCCACCGTCGACCACCTGAAGCGCACGCGACCCGACGTGTTCCTCACCACCGTGTCGTACCCGATCAAGGGCACGCCGTACTACGACCAGATCGGCGCCCGGCTGCGCGCCCCGGACGCGTGGAGCCGGCACTCCGATCGCGATCTCGTGATCGCGGGCCGGCCGCGGCGGCCGTACTACCAGTTCGCGCGCCGGTGGGTCTCGGCGGAGGTGGCGCGGGACCGGCACTGGCGGGCCGGCCGGTACGCCGAGGCGGCGCGATCGGCGTCGTCGGCCGTCGTGGGGCGGGTCGGCATGGCGCTCACCGCGCGCTGGCGGGAACGATGATCGCGCTCGTCAACCCGTGGAGCACGCCGTCGCCGAAGACGCCGCTGCCGATGTCGCTGCTCGCCGTTGGCTCGGTGCTGGAAGGCGTGCACGACTACGCCATCGTGGACGGCAACCTCGATCCCGATCCGGCCGCCACGGTCCTGGCGCTCCACGCGCGCACCCCGCTCTCGGCGGTCGCCGTCACGGTGATGCCCGGGCCCCAGGTGGCGGGCGCCGTCGCCGTGAGCCGCGCCATCCGCCGCGCGGTCCCCCACGTGCCGATCGTGTGGGGCGGCTACTTCCCGTCGCAGCACGCCGAGGCCTGCCTGGCCGACGGCACGGTGGACGTCTGCGTGGCGGGCCAGGGCGAGCTGACGATGCGCGACCTGGCCGCGGCGATCGCCCGCGGCGACGGATGGGCGTCGGTGCCCGGCCTGGCCTACCGCGACGGCGGACGGGTCGTGCGCACGGCGTCGCGGCCGCTCGCGGCGCTGGACGACCTGCCCGACTGGCCGTACCACCGCGTCCCGATGGCGCGCTACTTCCACCGGCACTATCTCGGGCGGCGGGTCGCCACGCACCACTCGTCGTTCGGCTGTCCGTTCGCCTGCACCTTCTGCGCGGTGGTCGGCATGGCGAACCGCCGGTGGGTGGCGCAGTCGCCGGACCGGGTGGGCGCGATCCTGGAACGCCAGCAGCGCGAGTACGGCGCCGACGCGGTGCAGTTCCACGACATGGACTTCTTCATCTCGGAGGCGCGCACGGCGGCCGTCGCCGATCGCCTGCGGGGGCTCGGCATGGCGTGGTGGGCGCTGGGCCGCGTGGACGAGCTGATGCGCTACCGGGACGCCACGTGGGAGGCCATGCGGGCGAGCGGGCTGAAGATGCTGTTCTGCGGCGCGGAATCGGGGTCCACCGAGACGCTGCGCCAGATGAACAAGGGCGGCACGGCCTCGGCCGAGCTCACCCTCGCGCTCGCGGCGCGGATGCGCGCCTGCGGGGTCGTGCCGGAGTTCTCGTTCGTCGTCGGCAACCCGCCGGACCCGGAGGGCGATCTCGCCGGGACGCTCGATTTCATCCGCCGGCTGAAGGCCATCAACCCGGCCACCGAGATCATCCTCTACGTCTACTCGCCGGTCCCGCTCGAGGGCGCCTACTACGACGCGGCGCAGGCCGAGGGCTTCCGGTTCCCGGCGACGCTCGACGAGTGGGTCAGCGACCGGTGGCAGACCTTCGCCCTCAGGCGCGATCCGCGCACGCCCTGGTCGCAGGGCCGCGTGCGCAGGCGCGTGCGCGACTTCGAGAGCGTACTGAACGCGTTCTACCCCACCGTCACCGACCTGCGCCTCACGCCCGCCCGGCGCGCGCTGCTCCGGGCCGTGGCGGCCTGGCGCTACCGGCTGCGGTGGTACACGCAGCCGATCGAGCTGAGGGCGCTGCAGCGGGTCTTCCACTACCAGCGGCCCGAGACGACGGGGTTCTGATGCGGAGGCCGTCCTGGCTCGGCGCGCCCGCCGCGGCCCTGGCGCCGCGGGCCGCCTACGACGCGTGGGCGGCCGCCTATCCGCCGGCGCCGCACAACGCGCTCATGGCGGCCGAGCAGGCCGCGGTGCTCGCCCTGCTGCCGGACGTGCGCGGGCGGGCGGTCCTCGACGCTGGCTGCGGCACGGGACGCTATCTCGCCGCGCTCGCCGCCCGCGGCGCGACCCGGCTCACGGGCGTCGACTTCTCTCCCGCGATGCTCGCGCGCGTGGCGGTGCCGGGCAGCACCCGGGTCCTCGGCGACCTCACCGCGCTGCCGTTCGACGACGGCTCGATGGATGTCGTGGTGAGCGGCCTGGCGCTGAACGACGTGGCGGCGCTGGATCTGGCCCTCGCCGAGCTGGCGCGGGTGCTCGCCCCGGGCGGCACGCTGGTCTACTCCGTGATCCATCCGCGCGGGGGCGTCCTGGGATGGCGCCGGACCTTCCCGGGGCCGGGCGGCGAGGCTGCGATCGCCGGCCACTGGCATCCGCCCGGCGACCACGACCGCGCGTGCGCCGCGGCCGGCCTGGTGGTGGACCGCAGCGTGGAGCCGCGCGTGGACGGCGTGGGCGCGGTGGCGATCGTCCGCCGCGCCGCGCGGGCACGGTGACGCGATGTGGTGGCGCCGCAGCCTCACCTTCGTCAACGCGCGCGTCGTGGGCCCGGACGGGCGGATCGCCTCCACGCTGCGCGTGACGCGGACGCGGGTGGACGGACTCGGCGTGGCGCCCGATCGCAGCGACGCCGTGGTGGATCTGCAGGGGGCCGTGGTGCTGCCGGGGCTGGTGAACGCACACGACCATCTCGAGCTGAACACGCTGCCGCGCCTCAAGTGGCGCGACCGGCACGAGAACGTCCGCCAGTGGATTGCCGACTTCCAGCCGCGCTTCGCCACCGACCCGCACCTGCGCGCCCTCGGCCCCGACACGCTGGATGCCCGGGTCTGGGTGGGCGGGCTCAAGAACCTGCTCGCCGGTGTGACCACGGTGTGCCACCACAACCCGCTCCATCCCGTGCTGCGGCGGCGCTTCCCGATCCGCGTCGTGCGGCGCTTCACCTTCAGCCACTCGCTGCAGATTGACGGGGACGCGCTCGTGAGGGCCCACCACGCCACGCCGCCCGACCGTCCCTGGGTCGTCCACGCCGGCGAGGGCGTGGACGCGGACGCGCACGGCGAGATTCCGCGCCTGCACCGCCTCGGCTGCCTCGACCGGCGGACCGTCGTCGTGCACGGGGTGGCCGCGTGCCGGGCCACGGCGCAGCTGATGATCGAGGCCGGCGCGGGCCTGGTGTGGTGTCCGAGCTCGAACGACTGGCTGTTCGGCACGACCGCGGACGTGCGGCCGTTCGACGACGCCGACCGGCTGGCGCTCGGCAGCGATTCCCGCCTGAGCGGCGCCGGCGATCTGCTGGACGAGCTGCGGGCGGCGTTCGCCACGCGCCAGGTGAGCGCCGTCGGCCTCACGCGGCTGGTCACGTCGGGCGCGGCGGCGCTGCTGCGCCTGCCCGAGGCCGGGCGGCTCGCCCCGGGCGCGCCGGCCGACCTCGTCGTGCTCGGGGGATCGGACGGCGATCCGTACGACGTCGTCGTGGGCGCCTCGCGGGGCGACGTGCGGCTCACCATGATCGGCGGCCTGCCGGCGGTGGCCGAACCCGGGCTGCGCGAGGTCTTCGACGCCACGCGCACGCCCGCGCTCGAGGCGCGCCTCGACGGCGCGCCCCGGATCGTGGCCGAGTGGATCGGCCGGCGCGCCAGGGCGCTGGGCGCGGTGGAGCCGGGATTCGAGGTGGCGGCATGACGGGTCCGGCCGAGATCGTCCGGCGCGTCCGCGGGCGCGCGAGCGGGCGGCTGCACAGCCTGCCGATCCTGGCGCTGGTCGTGCACGGCGCCTGCAACTGCCGCTGCGTCATGTGCGACATCTGGCGCGCGAACGCGCAGGCCCGCGAGATCTCCGACGCCGTCCTGGCCGCGCACGTGGACGCCATCCGGCGCCTGCGGGTGCGGCGCGTCATGCTCACGGGCGGCGAGCCGCTGCTGCACCGCAATCTGTGGGCGCTGTGCGATCGCCTGCGGGCGGAGGGCATCGCCCTGACGCTGGTGACGACGGGGACGCTCGCGGCGCGCGACGCGGCGCGCATCAGGGCGGCCGTGGACACGGTGGTCGTGTCCCTCGACGGCCCACCCGGGGTGCACGACGCCATCCGCGGCGTGCCGCAGGGCTTCCGCCGCCTCGCCGACGGAGTCCGGGCGCTGGCCGCGGGCCACCCGCGTCCGCGCCTCATCGCGCGCTCGGTGGTGCAGCGGGCCAACCACGCCGTGCTGGCCTCGACGGTCCGCGCCGCCGCGCAGGCGGGCTTCGACGAGATCTCGTTCCTGGCCGCGGATCTCGTCTCGTCCGCGTTCAACCGGCCGGACCCGTGGCCCGCCGCCCGCGTGGCGGAAGTGGCCGTGGGGGCCGGCGATCTGCCGGCCCTGGCCGCCGCCATCGACCGCGTGGAGGCCGAGTGCGCCGACGCGCTCGACGCGCGGTTCATCGCCGGGGGCACGAGCGGGCTGCGGCGCATCCACGCCTACTACACCGCGGCCGCCGGCCTCGGGCCGTGGCCGGCCGTGCGCTGCAACGCGCCCTGGGTCTCGGCCGTGCTCGAACCGGACGGCGCGCTGCGCCCGTGCTTCTTCCATCCGGCCTACGCGCCGGTGGACGGCGCGCTCGACGCCACGCTGAACGGTGCCGGCGCCGTGGACTTCCGTCAGCGGCTCGACGTGGCCACCGACGCGACGTGCCGGCGGTGCGTCTGCTCGCTGTACCTGCCGCCCGGCGCCGACGCCTGATCGAGGGCCGCGGGCCGTGCGCCGCTCACCCGGCGGCGGACGCCGCGGCGCGGCCGTCCGGAGCCAGGGCGCGGTAGAGGCGCTCCAGCGCGGCGGCCGACCAGGCGACGTCGTGCCGGACGACGAACGCCCGGGCGGCCTCGGCCATCGACGCCCGGCGCGCGGGCGAGGCCAGGAGGCGCGCGATCGCGCCCACCAGCGCGTCGGCCGTGGGCGGCTCGACGGCGTCGGCCCCGTCCGGCGCCCAGTCCGCGAGGTAGCCCACGCGCGTGCCCACCACCGGCACGCCGGCCGCGGCCGCCTCCAGCACCGCCACGCCCGCCCCCTCGTGATACGAGGTCTGCACGAACAGGTGGGCCTGGTGGTACAGCGCGACGAGCGCCTCCTGGTCCACGAAGCCGTGGAAGGTCACCCGATCGCGGAGGCCCAGGGACGACGCGCGCGCCTGCAGGACGCCGCCACGCGTGTCTTCGCCCACCAGGTCCAGGTGCACGTCGTGGTCTCTCGCCAGGAGGGCCACGGCGTCGAGGAGGAGCGCCTGGTGCTTCACGGGGTTCAGCCCCGCCACCTGCAGCAGGCGCCACGGCGGCCCCTCGGGCGCCGGGCGCGGTGGACGGAACCGCGCGGCATCGATGCCCAGCGGCAGGAGGACCGGGTCCAGGCCGAGCGTCCGCGCCTGCGCGGCCGCATGCCCGGTGCAGACGTGGAGCCTGCTCGCCGCGCGCGCCACGAACCGCATCGTGGCCCGGCCCCGCAGCGTCCGCTGGAGGCCGTAGCCGGCCGCCGGCACCGACACGAACTCGCCGCTGTCGCACGTGACCACCGACGGCACGCGCGCCGCCCGGCCGGCGATGGCGGCATGGAGGCCCTGGGGATCGGCCCAGAACGCGTGCACGACGTCGAAGGGGCCGTGGCGGCGGAGCGCGCGGCCCAGCGCCCGCCAGACGGCCAGCGGCGTCAGGCCGGCCGGCGCCGAGGGCCGGCCGAGGTCGTGCACGTCGATGCCGCGCAGCCGGTAGGACGCCGGTTCCGGCTGGTGGCGCAGGACGAAGGCGTGCACGGCGTGCCGCTCGGCCAGCGCGGCGAGCAGGCCCAGGTACACCGGCACCACCTCGATCCGCCCGCTCGGGTGCAGCCCGCCCTTGAGGACGAACGCGAGCCGCATCAGCGATCCCGCACCCGCGTCGTCGCGAGCAGCTCACGGTAGACGCCCATGGTCCTGGAGGCGATCGCGGCCCAGCTCAGCTCCTGCTCGAACTGCGCGCGCACCCGGGTCCGCTCGGCCGCCAGGTCGAGCGACGCCATCTCGACGAGGGCCGCGGCCGCCTCGTCGACGTCGCCCGGCCGCCAGTACCGGCCGCACGGGCCCGCGATCGCGCGGAACGGCGGGATGTCGGTGACGACCGGCGCCAGGCCGCAGGCCATCGCCTCGATGAGCGCATAGCCGCTGCCCTCGGCGCGGCTGCCGCTCACGAACAGGTCGGCGGCCCCGTAGTAATCGCCGATGGCGGCGTGCGGGACTCCGCCGACCAGCGTGACGTGGTCCGCGACGGCCGGGGCCGCCGCGAGGGCCGCGCGCAGGACCGGCTCCAGCGATCCGCCCTGGTAGACGAAGGCCAGGCGCGCGGCGGGACGCACGGCGGCGAGCCGCTCGAAGGCCGCCAGCACCGCCAGCGGCTCCTTGCCCGGCACGAGGCGCCCGACCGAGAGGACCAGCGGATCGCCGCGAAGACCGGTCCGCCGCCGGGCCTCGATGCGCGGGGCCGGACGCACCGCGGTGCTGCTCTCGAGCAGGCCGAGGATGTGCTGGCGGCGGAGGATGCCGGCCTCCTGCCAGGGGCGCGCCTGCGCGTCCGCCGTGAACGACACGGCGTCGGCGACGCCCAGGCCGCGGCGCCAGACGAGGCGGCGCCATGCGCCGACGAGGGCTCCCTCCGGCGGCCGCGCGCCGGCGTGGTCCTGCACGACGAGCACGGCGTCGCGGGCCGCCCGCCGCAGCGACGGCAGGAGCGCCGGGAACCCGAGCCCGTTGACGTGGAGGAGGTGCGGCCGCGACAGCGCCACCGCCTCGGCGACCGGCGACGATCCGGTCCGCGCCGGCAGCACGGCCGGCCGGCCGTCGGCGACGAAGACGTACTCGACGCGGCCGCGCTGCACCTGGCGGTCGCGGGAATACCGCTGCACGACCCGCACCGAGGCGCCCGCCTCGGTCATGGCGTCGCACCAGCCGGTGAGGGTGGCATAGCGATCGAGCAGCGCCTCGGGCCCCGGGGCGGCCGGATCGAACGCCGCATTCACCACGGTCAGTCGGAGATCGGATGCCACCCTGCGTGCTCGACGCCGGCACGCCTCGCACCGACGGGCGGATTGTACGCGCGCCGGCGGAAAATCCGCCGCGCCACGCGCGGCTAGCGGCCGGAGAGCCGGGCGCGGACCTTGTCGTTCGCGCCCGTGAGATCGCCCAGGCGGCGTCCGTCGCGCACGGCGCGCTCGCGTTCGGCGCCCCGCGCCTGCCGCTCGAGCGCGGCCGCCACCACCGCCTCGACCTCGTCCGGCGGCAGCACCAGCACCCCGCTGTCGTCGGCGAGCACGGCGTCGCCCGGCTGCACCACGGCGCCGCCGCACGAGATCGGCACGTTCAGATACCCGCCCAGGTCGTAGAGGCGCGTCGTCACCGGGGCGATGCCGCGCGCCCACATCGGGAAGCGCGACTGCTCGATCTCGGCCAGGTCGGTGCACGGACCGTCCACGATGCCGGCCGCGGCGCCGGCGGCCTTCGCCGCCAGCGTGACGGCCCCGCCCCAGCACGCATGGCGGTCGTCCCCGAGGCGGTCGACCACCAGCACGTCGCCCGGGCGCAGCAGCCCCAGCGCGTGGTGCAGCAGCGTCGAATCGGGCCCGGGAATCGCCAGCGTGACGGCCGTACCCGTCACCCGGTGGCCGCGGAGGAGCGGCTGGATGCCGCGCTGCATGAAGCCCAGGTGCCGCCAGTGCCCCACGGTGGCCGTCTCCACCTGGGCCAGCGCGGCCAGCGCCGCCTGGGGCACCGGCGCCGGCATCGCCCGGACGACGTACGGCGTCACCGCGCGCCGACCGTCTGCATCTGCGTCCGGTGCTCGCTCATCGGGATGAGCGCGCGGACGCGGCGGATCTCGTCGGGCTCGACGCGCGCGGTCACGAAGCCCACGCCGTCCGACGCGCGCGCGATCACGTGGCCCCACGGATCGCAGGCGAGCGAATGCCCGTAGGTCTGGCGCACCGTGCCGCCCGCGTCGTAGGAGCCGCACTGCCCGGACGCGAGGACGTAGGTCTGCGTCTCGATGGCGCGGGCCCGCAGCAGCACTTCCCAGTGATCCTTGCCCGTCAGGAGCGTGAAGGCCGCGGGCACGACGATCACGTCGGCGCCGCCGCGCGCCAGCGCCAGGAACAGCTCGCTGAAGCGCAGGTCGTAGCAGATGGTGCAGCCGACCGTGAGCCCCTCGAGGTCGTAGAGGACCACGTCGCCGCCCGCCTTGACCGTCGCCGACTCGCGGTAGGCGTGGCCGTCGGGCGCGATGACGTCGAAGAGGTGGATCTTCCGGTAGCGCGCCACTTCGCGGCCGTCGCGGTTGAAGACCACGGTCGTGTTGTACGCGCGGGCGGCATCGCCCGGGATCCGTTCCACCATGCTCCCGGCGTGAATCCAGACGCGATGCGCCTTCGCCGCCTCCTGCATGGCCGCGTAGGCGGCGCCGCCGGGCAGCGGCTCGGCGGCCGCGACCCGGCCGGCCGACGGGCCGCCGTAGAACTCGAAGTACTCGGGCAGGACCACCAGATCCGGGCGATCCACCTCGACGGCGCGCGCGATGAGCGCCCCGGCGTCGCGAAGGTTCTTCGGCCGGTCCGTGCCGGCGTTGGTCTGAATCAGCGTCGCTTTCACTGGTGCCCCCTGAACTGGCCCGGCCGCCGGCGGGACCGCGGCGCCCCGGCCCTAGATGATGCCATCCTTCCGCAGCGACTCGAGCGTCGCCGACACACCGGCCCGCACGACGCCGTGCTGCGAGGCGACCACCATCCGCTCGGCGCCCTCGGCCTCGCCGAAGAGCCGCTCGGGCGGCGTCCACGCCGGCATGATCCACGGCTTGCCCGCGGCCGCCGCCGCCCGCGCCACGCGCACGAGATCGGCGCGATCCGCGTCGCCGAAGGCATAGGCGCCGCGGCCCCGGGCGAGCGCGAGGTCGCTCGGGCCCGGGAACAGGCCGTCGACGGTGTCGAGCGCCGCGATCGCTTCCACCTCGGCCAGGCTCCCGGCGGTCTCGATCATGGCCAGCGTACGGACGCGGCGGTCGGTGTCCGCGAAGTAGCTGCCCGTCGCCCGGGTGTAGCCGGCCGAGCGTCCCCCGGAGTAGCTGCGGACGCCGCGCGGCGGGAACTTGCCGGCGGCCAGGACCTCCCGGGCATGGGCCACGCCGCCCAGGTGCGGCACGACCACGCCGTCGGCGCCGAAGTCGAGCGCCTGCTGGATTGCCTCGGTCGTGGGCGACACCGTCTTGCACAGCACGGTGAAGCCGAGCGCGCGGGTGAGCGCCAGGAAGGGGTCCAGCGCGCCGAGATCGAACGCGCCGTGTTCGAGGTCCAGCAGCAGGTGCCGGATGCCCATCGTGTGGAGGATCTCCACGTAGGGCGCCTGCGGGTGCGAGAGCCAGAAGATCAGGCGGTCCAGCGTACCGGGCACGCGCGCCATTGTAGGCCCGCCCGCGCCCGGCGCCTCAGGCGTCACGACCGTCGATCCAGGCAAACGGCCGGCGCGGCTGGCGGGCGGCGCCCGCCGCCACCCGGCCGGCCAGGCGGCGGTAGCGGTCCGCCTCGCGGCAGATGCGGTCCTGGGCGCGGGCGGCCTCGCCCGTCACCACGCGTTCGGCGATGCGCCACGTCGCCACGAGGTGGTCCAGGATGGACACGTAGTCCAGGGCCGTGTAGACGCCCGTGCGCTGCGCGACCGCGGCGAAGCGATCGAACACGGCCGGCGCCAGGCCATCGTCCATCGTGCGGCCCGGCATCACGATCTGGCGGTCGAGCATCGCCGCGAGCGCCAGGATGCCGCCGGCCGGATCCGTCGTGAGCACCTCCGCCATCATCCGCGTGTAGAAGCGTTCGTGCCGCGCCTCGTCGGCGGCGATCATCCGGCAGATCCGGGCCAGGTTCGGATCGCCGGCCTGCTCGGCGAGGCGGCCGACGTTGCCGTGGGAGATCCGCGTGGCCCGTTCCTGGAACGCGGTGTAGACGAGCAGCCCGTAGGGATCGCCGTCCGTGCCGGGGTTGAAGCCTCCCAGCAGGAGCGACTGCACGGTGCGCTCCACGGCGCGCATGTTCACGCGGCCGGTCAGGCGCAGGTACGCGTTCAGGAGATCGCCGTGGCGGTTCTCCTCCGCCGTCCAGCCGCGGAGCCACCGCGCCCAGGGCGCGTCGCTCGTGCCCTCCCCGTCCTGGGCCAGCTGGTTCAGCGCCATCGAGTAGCTGGGCAGCGCCTCCTCGGTCACCATGTCGCCGACGAGCACGACGAGCAGGTCGTCGGGCAGCGCGCGGGCCCGGGCGCGGAACTCGGAGAGCTCGCCCTGCCAGTCCTCGGCGGCGAGGTCGGGCAGGTAGTCGGACGGCTGCCAGGCGCGTTCGGGCGGCGGCAGGATGGCCAGGTCGCGCTCCACCAGCGGGGCCAGGCCGAGCACCACCTCCGCATGGTGGCGTCCCCCGGGCGCCCGGCTCCCGTCGTTCGCGGTCCCCGTGCCCATCAGGCCGCCGTCACCCGCGCCCCGGCGGGCGCTTCCTCCCACGGCTCGTTGAACCGGCGCCGGCCGAGGCCGTTCTTCGTCAGCAGGAGCTGCACCACGCCGGTGTGCCGCTCGAGGAACGTCGCCTCGCAGGTGCCGAGGTAGAAGTCCCACATCCGGATGAAGCGATCGTCGAATCCCAGGGCCCGGACCTCGTCGAGGCGCGCGTGGAAGCGCGCGCGCCAGGCGTGCAGCGTCCGTGCGTAGTGCGTGCCGAACTGCTCGGCGGCGTACAGGGACATCGACGTGGCCCTGGCGAGCGACTTCATGATCTCGCCGACCGACGCGAGCTCCCCGCCCGGGAAGATGTAGGTCTCGATCCAGTCCGGCGTGCCGTGGTAGTGCGGGAACCACTGGTCGTCGAGCGTGATCGTCTGCAGCGCCATGGCGCCGCCGGGCGCGAGCAGGCGATCCACGGCGCCGAAGTAGTCGTCGTAGTGCCCCAGGCCGACAGCCTCGAACATCTCGATGCTCACGATCTTGTCGAACCGTCCCGTGAGCTCGCGGTAGTCCGCCTGGAGCGCCTCGATGCGGCCGCGGACCGGGCCGCCGTCGACGAGCGTCTCGCGCACGTACCGGTACTGCTCCGCGCTGATGGTGGTGGTGGTCACGTGGCACCCGTAGCGGCTCGCGGCCCACCGCGCGAACCCGCCCCACCCGCTGCCGATCTCGAGGACCCGGTCGCCGGGCTGGAGGTCGAGGACGCGGCACAGGCGGTCCACCTTGCTGCGCTGGGCGGCCTCGAGCGCGTCGCCCGCGCGCTCGAAGTAGGCGCTCGAGTACATCATCAGGTCGTCGTCGAGGAAGAGGCGGAAGAAGTCGTTGCCGAGGTCGTAGTGGTGCCGGATGTGCCGGCGGCTGCCGGTGAGCGAGTTGTCGCGGAGACGCCGCGCCAGGCCGCGCGCGATCCGCGCGGCCGTCGCCCCGAGGGTCGGCTTCTCCTCCACGAGGTGCCGGTTCCGGATCAGCAGCCGCACGAGCGGGACCAGGTCCGGCGTGGACCAGTCGCCATCCATGTACGCCTCGCCGAGGCCGATGTCGGCCCCGGTCAGCACGCGCCCGAAGAAGCGCGGGTCGTGCACGGCCACCGCGGCGTCGAGGCCGCCGGCCCGGCCGAACCGGTGGCGCCGTCCGCCCTCGTCGAGCACGAGCGCGCCGTCGCGCAGCCGCTCGAGGCCCGCCAGCACGGCGCGCCTCGACCACCCAGTCGTCATCGTGACTCTCCCTCCGCGACGCCCTCCGGCGCCGCCTCCGCCGCGGCGCCGTCCCGCGCCGCCCGCTCGCCGATGCCGTCCCGCGTCGCGCGCGGCACCACCGCCACGCCCTTCCACCAGAGCTTCAGGGCCTCCCAGTGGATGCCGGCCGTGACCTCGGCCGTCATCACGGGATGCCGCAGCAGATGGCGCCGGATCTCGCGCGCCGTCCAGGGACGGCGGGTCAGCGACAGCGTGGCGTCCATCGCCGCCACCCCGCCGCGTTCCGTGCGCATGTGCGCCGCCAGCCGATCGCCCGGGACGGTGAACGCGAAGCGGTAGTCCAGGTCCACGGGCAGGAACGGCGACACGTAGAGCGACTTCGCGGCCACGGCCCTGAAGGTCGGCGAGGCACCCGACGCACGCAGCCAGTAGGTGTCGCCCCCGCCGAAGGTGTTGTTCACCTCGGCCACCACGAGGGCGAGCGTCTCCCCGGGCGTGAAGGCGTAGTAGAACGACACCGGGTTGAAGACGTGGCCCAGGTAGCGCAGGTGGGTCAGCAGCAGGATGCGGCCGCCCGGCAGGTCCAGGCCGCGCGCCGCGGCCGCCGCCGCGAGGCGCTCCCGGAGCGGACGCCGCGGATCGCCCAGGTGATCGCGCTCGTGGTACGCCGCCCAGTTCCAGCGGTCGTAGCTCGTGAGCCGCGAGACCGCCATCAGTTCGGGCAGCCGGTCGATGTCGAGCAGGGCCATCGCGGTCCGGTAGACGAAGCGGTGCGCCACCGGGGCGAAGCGCCGGTGCCGGATCGTCCCCACGAACAGGCCCGGCTCGATCACCAGTCCACCGCGAGCGCCGCGGCCACGCGGATCGCCGAATTCAGCCCGTCCTCGTGGAAGCCGTAGCCCCAGTAGGCGCCGCAGTAGTGGGTGCGGACCACGCCGCTCACCGCGTGCCAGCGCGCCTGCGCCCGGATGGCATCGAGCGTGAAGAGGGGGTGCGCGTACTCGAGCCGCCGCAGCACCTTCGACGGGTCGATGGGCACCTGCGCGTTGAGCGTGACGCAGTAGCGCTCGCGGGCCCGCAGGCCCTGCAGGCGGTTGAGATCGTAGGTGACGGCCGGGGGCGCGTCGGGACGGCCGCCGAGG
This sequence comes from Vicinamibacterales bacterium, assembly GCA_050187355.1. GTDB lineage: Bacteria > Acidobacteriota > Vicinamibacteria > Vicinamibacterales > UBA2999 > CADEFD01. Next base: position 244,935 of record JBFWXO010000001.1, on the reverse strand, counting down.
AGGTAGTTCCACGACGCCTGGGCGCGCGGCCGCGCCGGCAGCAGCGTGCGGTCGGTGTGGAGGCACACGGTGTTCCGGGTCGTCCTGAAGTGCCCGAACACCTCCCGCTCGGCATCGGTGGCGTCGGCCAGCAGCGGCAGCACCTGGTTGCCGTGGCACGCGAAGACCACGTGGTCGACCGTCAGCGGCGGCCGGTCGAAGAACGACAGCGTGACGCCGGTCTCGCCGCGCCTGACCCCGTCGATCGCGGCGCCGAGCACGACGCGATCCCCGAGACCGGCCGTGAGGCGCGGGATGTAGGTGTCGCTGCCGCCGACGACCACTTTCCACACGGGCTGCGACGTGAGCCCGAGCAGGCCGTGATTGGCGAAGAAGCGCACCAGGGTGACGGCCGGGAACGTGCGGATGGCCGCAAGCGACGTGGACCAGATCGCCGAGGCCATCGGCAGCAGGTAGCGGTTGGTGAACTCGTCGCCGAAGTTGCGGGCGTCGAGGAAGTCGCCGAGCGTCACCGATACGCCGTCCGGCGCGGCCAGCAGCGCCGGCGCCTCGCGGTTGAAGCGCAGGATCTCGGCGAGCAGCCAGAGGTGCGACGGGCGCACCGCGTTCCTCGGCTGCGCGAAGAACCCCAGCACGCCGCGGCTGCTGTACTCGAGTCCGGTGGCCCGGCACGAGACGCCGAAGGACATGTCCGAGTCGGCCGTGGCCACGCCCAGTTCGCGAAAGAGGCGGACCAGGTTCGGGTAGGTCCGGTCGTTGTGCACCAGGAAGCCGGTGTCGAGCCGCACCGGCCCGTCGGGCCCGTCCACGTCGACGGTGTGGGTGTGGCCCCCGAGGCGCGTCTCGCGCTCGAACAGGAACACGCGGTGCCGGCGGCTCAGCAGGTACGCCGCGGCCAGCCCCGAGATCCCTCCGCCGATGACGGCCACCGTGCCCATGCGCTCAGAAGATCTACGCGAGGACTCCCGGTCTTGTCAAATGTTTGTCCATGACAAATGATTGACATAGCCCCCCTCCACCCGTAGGATGCGGTCATGACCACGCCGTGGGCTCGCATCGCGGTCGGCGCGATCTGCTTCATGCTGCTGGACGGCATGTGGCTGGGTCTCGTCATGAATGGCTTCTACCGCTCGCAGCTGGCGCCGATCGCGCGCCTCGGCGAGGGGGGAGGCTTCGCGCCGAACTGGCCGGCGGCCTTCGTCGTGTACCTCCTGCTCGGCGGCGGCATCGGCGCCTTCGTGACGCCGCGCGCCGCGACGCTGCCCGACACGCTGATGCTCGGCGCGCTCTTCGGGTTCGTCGTCTACGGGGTGTACGACTTCACCAACTACTCGACGCTCAGGCAGTGGCCGTTCGCCCTCACCCTGGTGGACGTGGCGTGGGGCGCGTTCGCATCGGCGGTCTGCGCGGCGGTGCTGTGGGCCACGACCCGGTGACGCCGGACCGGGCCGGGGCGGCGCGGTATCCGATCCGGGCCGTGTCGAAGCTGACGGGCATCGCGATCGACACGCTGCGCGCCTGGGAGCGGCGCTACGGCGCCGTCGTGCCGGTCCGCGACGGCCGTGGACGCCTGTATTCGGACGCCGACGTGGCGCGGCTGCGGCTGCTGCACGACGCCACGCTGGCCGGCCACGCCGTGGGCCGCATCGCGACGCTGCCGCTGGAGGACCTGCGCGCGCTCACCGCCGCGCCGGCCGCGCCCCGTGCGGAGGCGCGCGCACCCGTCATCGAGACCGCGGTCCTTCGCCGCGCGCTCGACGAGCTGGACGGCGTGGCCCTGGACCGCGAGTTCTCGCGGCTCGCCGCGGTGCTGCCGCCTCTGGAGCTCGTGCGCGACCTGCTCCTGCCGACGCTGCGCGAGGTGGGCGAGGCGTGGAACCAGCGTCGCGGGGGCATCGCGCACGAGCGGCTCATCTCGTCCTCCATGCGCCACCTGCTGGGATCGTTCCTCCGCGTGCACGCGCGAAGCGACTCGCCGATCGGCCTGATGTTCGCGACGCCGTCGGGCGAGCGTCACGAGGTGGGCATCCTGAGCGCGGCGATGCTGGCGGCCAGCCGCGGCCTGAAGGTGTCCTACGTCGGGCCCGACCTGCCCGCGGCCGAGATCGTGGCCGCCGCACGCGCGTCGGGCGTGCGCGTCCTGGTCCTCGGCCTGACGACCGCCGGCCAGGCCGCGGCCGCGCGACGCGAGCTCGCTGCCATCGCGGACGGGCTGCCGGAGGACATCGAGCTCTGGGTGGGCGGCCCGGCGGCCGCCGGCGTCGCGCGGGCGGCCGGCGGCCGGGCGATCGTCATCGACTCGTTCGACGCCTACCTGGGGGAACTCACGCGCCTCGGCCAGGGTGGCGCGTGACCCAGGCTGGGTAGGCCGTTCCACACCACGGCCGGCGCCGATCCCAGCCCATTCGACCGAAGCCACCCCGCTTCAGCCACTTACGACACCCGGACTCCCCGGGGTACGTGCCTTGCTCCTCCGGTCAGTGACGGAGGAACCATGACGAAGCTCACCAGAAACACGATTGTCGCGACGGCGCTGGCCGGCACGGCGCTCGCCGGCGCGACCGCCCTCGCCTGGCGCACGGAGTTGGCGGCGCCCGGGGCGCCGGCGGCCGAGGACCACGCGGCGCGACGCGACGTCACGATCCCCGTGGGCACGACGCTGCGGCTGCGGCTCGACACCAGCCACGCGTCGAACACGTCGCGCGTCGAGGATCTCGTCCGGGCGCACCTGGCCGCCCCGCTGGTCGTGGACGGCCGCACGGTGGTGCCGATCGATTCCGAGGTGACCGGCCACGTCGTCTCGGTGCGCCCGTCCGGCAAGGTGAAGGGCCGCGGCTACCTCGCGGTCCGGTTCTCGGAGATCCGATCGGAGCGCGACGACCGCCGCTACGACGTCACGACGCGCACGTGGGCGCGCGAGGCGCCGGGCACGAAGAAGAAGGACGCGGCGACGATCGCGGCCCCGGCCGGCGTCGGGGCCGTGGTGGGCGCCATCGTGGACGGCAAGAAGGGCGCGGCCATCGGGGCCGGCGTCGGCGCGGGCGCGGGCACCGGAGTGGTGCTGGCTACCTCCGGCAAGGAAGTGCGCCTGCCTCGCGGATCGACGCTCCTCGTGCGGCTTGCGGCGCCGCTGACCATCCGCGTGTCGTAGCCGGCCGCCGCCCGGTCGGGCGGATCGACGGCCGCCCGACCAGCCCCCGGGGCCAGGCGCAGCACCACGGCGCCTGGCCCCGGGCATGTACGGCTGGCCTCGACGGCCCCGCGGCCGCTGGCCCTCCGCCGGCAGCCCCGGGACCACGCACGAGCCGGCCGTGGACCGGCCTCCGCCCTGGGGCCCGGACGGCCTCACAAACGACGGAATAAAGGACCCGGGCCGGGGTATCTGTGGGGTGGAGCGCACGCGCTCCGAACGCGGCGGGCATGACGGACCTCGAGCAGAGCGGAGCGGGCGGCGTGTGGGCGGCATTCGAAGCCGAGGCGATGCCGCACGTGGACCGGCTGTTCCGCCTCGCGGTGTGGTGGGAACGGGACCGCACCGAGGCGGAGGACCTGGTGCAGGACACGCTCGTCCAGGCGCTCCGGTCGTTTCACCGCTACACGGTCGGCACCAACTGCCGCGCGTGGCTCATCACGATCCTCCAGCACGTCCGCCTGAACCGCCACCGCGCGCGGCGCCGGGAGCCGCTCGTGGAGGACCCGGGCGATCGCCTGGCCGGGGCCCTGCCGTTCGTGCCGGCCGTGCCCCAGCACCTCACCGACGACGAGCTGCTCGCGGCGCTCGGGGAGCTGCCGGAGGTCTACCGGGACGTGATCCTGCTCTGCGACGTCGAGGAGCTGTCGTACAAGGACATCGCGCAGGCGCTCGGCATCCCGCTGGGCACGGTGATGTCGCGGCTGCACCGCGGCCGCGGCCTGCTGCGGCGGACGCTGGCCGGCCGGCTCGCCGGGGGCGAGGCAGACGGAGTGTCGAGAGGAGCCGTCTCGTAATGGAGTGCCGCGACGTTCGCGAGCTGGTGGACGCCTTCGTCGACGAAGAGGTGCTCGTCGAGACGACCCGGGCGATCGAGGCGCACCTCGAGCGCTGCCCTGCGTGCCGCGCCGAGGTGCAGGACGTGCGCCGCCTGAAGGCCCGCGTGCGCTCGGCCGTCACGGAGGCGCCGGGACTCGCCGTCCGCGAGGCCTTCGTGAGCGACGTCACCGCGCGCCTGCGCCGCGAGGCAGAACGGGCGTCCGCGCCCGGCACCCGCCGCGCCTGGCTGGCCCTGGCCGCGGCGGCCGTGCTGGCCATCGGCGTCGCGCTGGGCCTCGGCCAGTGGTCGTCGCGCTCGTGGATCGCGCTGGTCCTCGCGGCCGCCGGCGACCACCGGTACTGCGCGCTCTTCCACCGCCTCGAGGAAGCCCCGATCCCGCTGGCCGACGCGGCCGCGCGCTTCGGCGGCACGCACCGGCAGATGGCAGCCGTGGAGCTCCCGGCCACGGCGGGCGGCGGCGGGCCCATCGACGTCGTCGATCGCCACTCGTGCGTGTTCGACGGCCGCCGCTTCGTGCACCTGGTGCTCCGCTACAAGGGCGAGCTCGTCTCCCTCCTCGTCACCGACGATCCGCGTCCGGCCCTCGTCGCCTGGGGCGGCGCGGCCGACGGCGTGGCCGTGCCGACCTCCACCGGCGGCGAATACCAGATGGCGTCGTTCACGAGCGGGCGCCAGGCCGCGTTCGTGGTCTCCACGCTGGCCGAGGCCGACGTCATGGACGTGGCGCGGGCGGTCGCGCCGGTGGTCACGCGCGCGATCGGCGGCGCCTGACGCCGGTCCGCGCCGAGGGCGGCACCCCGACCCGGCGCTTGAACTGCCGGCTGAAGGCCGCCTCCGAGTCGTAGCCGGCGGCGCGCGCGGCCCCGGCCACCGTCGCGCCGGGGCGTGCGAGGTGGCGGCTGGCCAGCTGCATGCGCCAGCGCGTCAGGTACTCCATCGGCGGCACGCCGACGTGCGCCGTGAACCGCTCGCTCAGCACCGTGCGCGACACGCCGCACCGCCTGGCGAGCGCGGCCAGCGTCCAGCGCGCGGCGGGCGCTTCGTGGAAGCAGCCGAGGACCCGGGCCGCCACCGGATCGCGCAGGCCCGCCAGCCACCCCGGTCCGACCGGCCCGGCGGCGGCGAAGTGGGCGCGCACGATCTCCACGAACATCAGTTCGGCGAGCCGGAGGGCCACGCTCCGTCCGCCGGGCCGCGCCGCCGCCAGTTCCGCCAGCGCGAAGTCCACGAGGTGGCGGAACGCGCGGTCCGGTCCGGCGCCGGTGCGCACGGTGACCATCCGCGGCAGCGCGGCCAGCACCGGGCTCTCGGCGGGCCGGTCGCTGCCGAGGAACCCGCACAGGAAGCGCGCCGCGCGCGGGCCCGCCCCGCCCTGCGCCACGAGCGGCGGCAGCCTGCCCGACGCCATCAGCTCGAAGAACGCGAGGGCGTCGCGGTGCCCGTAGCTGGGCGGAGCCTCCGGCGGATCGCAGAGGCGATACGCGTCGCCACGCGGCACGACCATGACGTCGCCAGCCTCGAGACGCACCGGCGGCGCGTCGCGCAGGCCGGCCCAGCACGCGCCGTCGATTACGAGGTGATACGACACGAGGTGCGGCGAGTCGGGCAGCACCAGCCGCCGGAACGCCTCGGTGTCCGGCGCCCACGAGTTCCATGGGGACGTCGCGTCCACGAGGAACAGCATCGAGCCGGTGAGGCGGATCGACCGCAGGACGTCGGACACGACGTCGAATCCGGACGTCCGGACGTCCAACGCGGACGATGGGTCATGGGGCATCGTCATCGTCCTCGACATACTACCGCCCGGGTCCGCGCGCGATCGCGCGGCGGAGGGCTGCCATGGACGAGGTCGTGCGATCGTCGAACCCGGCCGAGATCTACCACGCGCGCTTCGTGCCCGCGCTCTTCGCCCACTGGCCGCCCCGCGTGCTCGCGGCCGCGCGCGTCACCGCCGGCGACCGCGTGCTCGACGTCGGGTGCGGCACGGGCGTGCTCGCCTGCGCCGCCGCGTCCCGGGTCGGCGCGACGGGCGCCGTGACGGGGCTCGACGCCAGCCCGGAGATGCTGGCCGTGGCGCGGCGTCAACCGTGCGCCGTCACCTGGCACGAGGGCCGGGCCGAGGCCCTGCCATACCCGGACGGCGCGTTCGACAAGGTGGTGAGCCAGTCGGCGCTGATGTTCTTCGATCCGCGGGCGCAGGCCCTCCGGGAGATGCTGCGGGTGGTCCGGCCCGGCGGCCGGCTGGCCGTGCACGCCTTCGACGCCATCGAGCGCGCGACCGCGTACGGCGCCCTGGCCGGGCTGCTCACGGACCTCTTCGGCGTCCGCTACGGCGACGCCCTGCGCCCGCCGTTCGCGCTCGGGGACCGGGACGAGCTTGCCGGGCTGTTCGTCGAGGCGGGCGCCGCCGACATCGAGGTGGTCACCGAGCCCGGCCTCGTGCGCTTCGCGTCCCTCGACGCCATGATCTCCACCGAGCGGGCGTGCGTCTGGACGCTCGGCGGCCTGCTGGACGAGGCGCAGTTCGCGCGGCTCCGCGAGGCCGCCGGGCCGGTGCTGGCGCCGTGGGTCCGGCCGGGCGGCGCGGTCGAGTTCGACTGCCCCGCCCACATCGTCACGGCCGCCCGCCGCTGAGGGGTCCCTGCCGCGCCGCCCGCCGCGACTCGAAGCGCCGGGCCATCTCGTCGAGGGCCTGGAGCCGTGCGGCGAGCCGGTCCTGCGCGCGCCGCCCCGCGTCCGAGGCCGCGGGACGCGTCAGGGCTCGCCAGTGCCGCAGCAGGGGCGCGATCACGTCGTCCCTGTGCTGGCGCGCGTCGTAGATGCCGGCCTCCGCGACGAGGACGCTGCGGCGGCGGAAGCCCGGGACGCTCGCGCCGGGCATCGTGAACCCTTCCACTTCGTCGGCCAGGGCCTCCAGCGTCTGGTCCGGCGCCAGGTCGAGCGCGGCCGCGACCAGGTCGCGATAGAAGATCATGTGCAGGTTCTCGTCGGCGGCGATGCGCGCGAGCAGCAGGTCGGCCGCCGGGTCGCCGGCGAGCCGTCCGGTGTTGGCGTGGGCGATGCGGGTCGCCAGTTCCTGCAGGCTCACGTAGACGAGCGACCGGAGCACGTTGGTCGTGGCGTCGGACCAGCCGGCCTGCAGCGTGGCCATGCGGTCCCGCTCCAGCGCCACCGGATCCACCGCGCGCGACACGACGAGGTAGTCGCGGATGGCGGCGGCGTGCCGCGCCTCCTCGGCGGTCCAGCGGTGCACCCACGCGCCCCACGCCCCGTCGAGGCCAAGCCGTGCGGCGAGCGCATGGTGGTAGCTCGGCAGGTTGTCCTCGGTGAGGAGGTTCAGCTCGAAGGCCGCGCGCACGGCGGGCGACAGCGTGGACTGGTCCGGCGACCAGGCCATGCCGCCGTCCCCCGAGAAGTCCCGGCCGCGGCTCCAGGGCACGACCTCGTGGGGCAGCCACTCGCGGGCGGCCGCGAGATGGCGCGCCAGGCCGGAGGCCACCGTGGGTGCGAGCGCGCGCAGGAGGTCCACGTCGCTCAGGCGGCGCGTCATCGGTGCCCTACAATACGCGCGTGAACGCAGGACCGGTCGGCCTGGACGGCGTCGCGGCCGGCCTGGTCGCGCGCGCCGGCATTCGCTTCGCCGTGGCCGCCACCGACGCCGAACGGGACGCGGCCTATCGTCTCCGCGCCGAGGCGGTCATCGACAGCGGCTGGCAGGCCGCGGCGGACGTCCCCGAGGGCCGCGAACTCGACGCCTACGACGCGCGCGCCGTCCACATCGTGGGCTGGGACGCCGGCGCCGCCGTCGCGACGGGGCGGATCGTGCTGCCCCCGGGCCCGCTGCCGACCGAAGCGGCGTGCGGACTCACCATCGAGCCGGCCGGCCGCGTGGCCGACGTGGGCCGCATGGCCGTCGCCCGCGCCTACCAGGATCCGCGGCATCCGGCGTTCGTCGCGCTGCTGGCCCGCCTGTACCTCGAGGTCCGCGCGCGCGGTTTCGACCTCGCGTGCGGGATGATGTCGCCCCGCGCGCGATCGCTGCTCCGCCTGCTGGGCGTACGGCTCGACGTGCTCGGCGAGGACCGGCCGTATTGCGGCGACGCACGCGCGCCCGTGCGCTTCTCGCTGCTGGAGAACGACCTGCCGCTCTCCACGCGCTGGCGCGAGCCCGCGCCGCCCGGCGAGCCCGCGCCCTGAGGGCACCGTCGGTCCCGGCGTCACGCCGCCCCCAGGACGAGCACGGTGTTGAGGCCGCCGAAGCCGAACGAGGTCGAAAGCGCCGCGCCGGGACCGATGGGACGCGGCCGCCCGATCACGGCGTCGACGGGGCACGCCGGGTCCAGCCGCGAGAGACCCGCCACCGGCGGCGCGACACCCTCGGCAATCGCCCGCAGCGCGACGATCGCCTCGACGACGCCGGAGGCCGCGACGAGGTGCCCGGTGGTGCCCTTCACCGCCGAGACCGGCGGGGTGGCGCCGCCGAAGAGCCGCCCCAGCGCGATCGCCTCCGCCAGATCGCCCGGGCCGGTGCCGGTGCCGTGCGCGTTCACGTGGGCCACGCCCGAGGGCGTCAGGCCCGCATCGGCGAGCGCCGCCCGCATGCACGCGAGCGCGCCCTCGCCGCCGGGCGACGGGGCCACGAGGTGATGCGCATCCGCGCTCGAGGCCTGGCCCAGCACGCGGCCCAGGCTCCGGCGCCCGGGCGCGCCGGCGCCGGCCGCCTCGCCCGCGCGCCGCAGGACGACGAAGGCCGCCCCCTCGCCCATCACGAAGCCGTCGCGGTCGACGTCGAAGGGACGCAGGGCCAGCTCGGGGGCGTCCACGCGCCGGCTCATCACGTCGAGGCGCAGGAAGCCCGCGAGCGTGCTCAGCGTGAGCGGCGCCTCGGCGCCGCCGGCCAGCACGAGATCGGCGGCCCCGCGCCTGAGCAGCTCCACGCCCTCGGCAATCGCCGTGGCCCCGGACGCGCAGGCGGTGGAGATCGTCAGGCACGGTCCCGTGAAGCCGAAACGGAGGGAGAGCAGGGCCGCCGCCGCGTTGGCCATCGTCATCGGCACGACGAGCGGCGACAGGCCCCGGGCACCCGAGCCGTGGAGGCGCACGTGCTGGGCGTCCACGGTCGCCGCGGCGCCGATGCCCGAGCCGCACACGACGGCGCAGCGATCGGGCGGCGGCCGATCGGGGCCGGCGCTCCTGAGCGCGTCCTCGGCGGCCGCAATCGCGAGCTGGTGGACGCGGTCGAAGCGCCGGCACTCGACCGGCGTGAGGCAGTCCGCCGGATCGAAGTCCTCGATGCGGCACACGAGCAGCCGCGCGTCGTGCGGCAGGCGGTCGTCCGCGTGGGGGATCGCGGACGACCGGCCTGCGCACACGGCATCCCAGAGCGCGTCGACCGTGGCGCCGGCCGGCGTACGGACGCCGGCACCCATGACCGCGGCCGCCGCGCGTGGCCCTGCGGTCACGCGCCGCCCTGGGAACGGCCGCTCACTTCGTGGTCCAGTGGCCGGCCATCTCGAGTACGGAATTGAGCGTCACCGGATCGACGAGCGTCCCAAGTCCGGTGGCGAACAGCCGCGCCTCCGCGCCCACTCGCCCGAACCGGCTGGCCCCGGCGACGGCGGCGCTCGCGGTCTGCGCCATGTCGCCGTTCAGGGTCGGCAGCCCTCGACCGGGCGCGAACACGGTGACGATGTCCTGCAGCGCGATGTCGAAGACGGCCACCGGCGTGCCCTGGCGGAACGAGTCGGGATCGGCGAACGACGCGCCCGGGCCCGGCCGCTGGTAGACGGTCAGGGTCCCCTCGATGTCGAGCTCGTGCACGGCCTGATCGACGGTGCGGCGCACGAGATGGCCGACCGCGTACGCCGTGAACAGCGCCGTGGCGTCGCTGTGGGACGCGCCCGGTACGAACAGGAGGTCGTCGCCGGCGCCGGCCGCGGCCGTCAGATAGCCGTAACCCACGAAGTCCTGGCCGACGTTGCCCGTCTGGGCGAACCGCGCCCGGAACTCGACCGCGGTGGCGCCCTTGCCCGCCACACCGACCATCCCGTTCGGCGACGCGATGCTCGAGGCCTCGGCCGTCGTCGTCAATCCGGCGCCCGCGGCCGTGAGGCCCGCCGCCAGGATCTGCCGTCGTGACAGCCCGGCCTCGCCCTCGGCCTGGTCCCGATCCTGCTCGCTGTCGTCTCGTGCCATGGCGCGTCCTCCTCCTGTTCGTCGAACGTGAACGAACCGGCTACCAGCGCACGCGCGGACGGCGGTGCAGCACGAGCCGGGTGTTGGTCAGCGTCCGGGCGCGGAACTGCACCTCGGACGACACGAGATAACGGCGGTACTGGCGCACGACGTCGGCGCCGACGATCGCGGCGGCCTCGTCGGCGCGCGCCCGCAGCGCGAGCAGCCACAGCCGCAGCGTCCGCGCGAAGCCATCCGCGTCGGACTCGAAGACGTCCACCTCGAAGTACGGTTCGAAGCCCAGCACGATCTCGGGCAGGTGCGGGCAGATCGACTCCGGGTAGAGCGACAGCACCGAATCGCCGAGCGGTCCCCGGCCGAGCGGCGCGTCGGTGTCCGGTGCGCCGTCGTGCGTGATCGTCTCGAGGCCGAGGCGGCCGCCGGGCGCGAGCCACTCGAAGCAGCGCCCGAAGAAGCGGCGGTACGCGCCGACACGCTCCAGGCTCGTCGAGCCGTCGCGGGCGAAGTGCTCGAACGCCCCGAACGAGACGATCGCGCCGTAGGCGGCCGGCGCGTGGTGGTCGACCCAGTCCTGCACGCGGACCTCGGCGCCGTCGATGGGCTCGGCCGCGACGCGGTCGGCCTGCGCCCGACTCAGCGTGAGGCCGACGCTCGGGCCGGCGCCGTGGCGGGTCGTCAGCCGGCGCAGCGCGTAGCCCCAGCCGCAGCCGACGTCGAGGACGCGCACGCCCGCGCGCGGGACCAGGTGCGCGGCGAAGAAGTCGACCTTCCGGTCGATGGCGGCGTCGAGATCGTCGGGAGCGTCGCCGGCCGTCCGCCAGAGGCCGGCCGTGTAGAGCATCGTCGGGCCCAGCCACAGGCGGTAGAAGGCGTTGGACACGTCGTAGTGCGCGCGGATCGCGCCGGGCGACGCGCCAGCCGGCGCCGCCGGCGCCGCGGCCGACCGCTCGACGTCCGAGGGCCGGAGCGGACGCACCCACCGCTTCGGCGAGGGCCGCTTCCGGAGGATCGCGCGATAGAGGGTCTGTTCACGCAGCCGGAAGTACGTGTCGCCGGTGGCGAAGTAGCGCGAGAAGGTCCGGGCCGTCTCCTCGCCCACGAGCGCCCGGGCGCGATCGAGCGCCGCCCGGTAGCGCACGCCCCACGCGCGGAAGGTCCGCCAGTAGTGCTCGTGGTGATCGAGAAACCGCTCCACCTCGAAGTGCGTGTCCCATCCCAGCACGAGCTCCGAGAGCGAGGCCGGCATCGACTCCGGAAAGATGTCGAGGCGGATGAGCTCGGAGGAGGCGCCGCGGCCCGGGCGGCTGCCCGCGTGCCCGACGTTGTCGAGGCAGATGAGCTGCAGTCCCAGGCGGCCGCCCTCGCGGAGCCACCCGGCGCACCGCTCGAAGAACGCGCGGTAGACGGCCACCTTCTCGTCGGGGTCGAGGCGGTCGGAGGCCAGGTGTTCCGTGGCCTCGATGCAGGTGATCGCGTCGTACGGCGCCTCGGGCTCGTGGTCCACCCAGCTCTCGAGGCGGATGTCGACGCCCGGCACCTCGCGGCCCCGGGCGTACGTCGTCTGCGCGGGGCTGAGCGTCAGGCCGACGCCGCCCGCGGCGCCATGTGCCTCCACCGCGCGCTGGAGCAGCGCGCCCCACCCGCAGCCGATGTCCAGCAGGCGGCCGCCCGCCGCGTGGACGCCGCCCGCGAAGAAGTCGAGCTTGCGGCGCTGCGCGCGGGCGAGATCGTCGAGGCGCTCGCCGTCGGCCCAGAGGGCGCACGAGTACACGCGCTCGTCGCCGAGCCAGAGCGCGAAGAAGTCGTGAGGCAGGTCGTAGTGGTGGGCGATCGCCGCCGGCGAGGTTCCCGAAGCACGCAGCGTCGGCGCGTCGAGCACGGTCAGGCCTGCGCCGCCCCCGGACCGAATGCGGCCTCGAGCTGCCGCGCGATGTCGCGCACCGTCTCGGCGCCGTCGAGCTTGCGGAGCGCGTCCACCGGCAGGTCGCGTCCGAACGCGATCTCGAGCTCCACGAGCACTTCCGCCGCGGCGAGCGAGTCCACACCGAGGTCGGTGAGCTTCGCGTCGAGCGCAACCTTCGCGCGATCCAGATTGCAGACGCTGGCGATGGCGTCCTGCACGCGGCGTTCGAAGTCGGCGTCCATCACACGCTCGTGGGGAGACGAGCGCGGCGGAGTCTAGCACCCGAGGGGGGGGCGCACAAGGCGCCGGCAGAAGGCAAGACCAGGCCAATGTAAGGTCAAGCCCGGCAGCGGACGACGGGGAGCCAACCGCGGCGGCGCGCGTCCGTCCAATCCCGGCATGCCGCCGATCGACCTGGGACAGGCCCTCCGCGCACTCGTCCGTCGACCGCTGTTCGCCCTGACCGCCATCGCCCTGGTGGCGCTCGGCGCCGGAGCCAACGCGGCGGTGTTCGCCGTGGTGCGCGGCGTGCTGCTGCGGCCGCTGCCCTTCGCCGAGCCCGATCGACTGGTGGCGGTCTGGCCGCAGACGTTCGTGGCGAACCAGGACCTCGCGTTCTGGCGGGCGCACGTCACGTCCCTGGAGGCCGTGGCCGGCGTCGCGCCGGGGTGGCTGATGGCCCTGACCGACGACGACGGCGAACCGCTGCGGGTCACGGGCGCGCGCGCGACCGACGCGCTCTTCGACCTGCTTGGCGCCTCCGCGGCGCTGGGCCGGCCCCTGGCGCCAGGTGACGGGGCGGCCGGGCGCGATCGCGTGGCCGTGCTGTCCGATGGCCTGTGGCGGCGGCGCTTCGCCGCCGACCCCGGTGTCGTCGGGCGCCGGATCCGGATCGATGGCGTGGACCATGAAGTGGTTGGCGTGATGCCGTCGGCCTTCGAGCTGCTGGGGCTGCGGACCGACCTGTGGGTGCCCTATTGGTCCGAGGCGGGCACACCCGACGACCGCACGTCCTTCGCGCTGGCCATCGGGCGGCTGAGGCCGGGCGCGACGACCGTGACGGCCTCGCGCGAGCTCGCCGCGCTCGTCCCCGGGATGCAGCGCGCGTTGGGCCATGACGCCGACTGGGGCCGCACGATGCACGCCGAGGGACTCGGGGCGGTCACGAGCGGCCGCGTCCGCCCGGCGCTGCTCGTGCTCCTGGCCGCGGTGGGCCTCGTGCTCCTGCTGGCCGCCACCAACCTGGCCACGCTCACGCTGGGCCGATCGATCGGGCGCGGCCACGAGGTGGCGGTGCGGGCGGCCGTGGGCGCCTCTCGCGGACGCCTCGTCGCGCAGTTGCTGCTGGAACAGGGCCTCCTCGGCGTCGCCGGGGCGCTCGCCGGCCTCTGGGTGGCGCGAGTCCTGCTGCCGGCGCTCGTGAGCCGCATCCCGCCGGAGGTCCCGCGCCAGGCCGAGATCGCGCTGGACGGCGTGGTCGTCGCGGCCGTGCTCGGAACGACGATCGTGCTGACGGCGCTTGCCGCCCTGCTGCCCGCGGTGGTCGCCGCGCGCGCCGGCGTGCAGCCGCTCCTGGGCCAGCGCCACGGCACGGCGCGGCCGGGCCGGCAGCGCGCGCTCGGCGCGCTCGTGGCGGCGCAGGTGGCGCTGGCCGCCGTCCTCGGGAGCGGCGCCGGGCTCATGCTGCGGTCGATGTGGCACCTGCAGCACGTCGATCCCGGGTTCGATCCGTCGGGCGTCCTGGCCTTCCGCCTGCAGACCACCGCGTCCTATCGCGCGCTGCCGGCCGGGCTGCCGTTCTACGAGCAGGTCGCCGGGCGGCTCGCGGCCCTCCCCGGCGTCAGGGCGGTTGGCGCGGCGGGCCACCTGCCGCTCAGCGGCTATGCGTGGAGCATCCCGGTCCGCCGCGCCGACCAGCCGACGCCGCCGGGCGCCGCCCCGCCCGCGGTCGGCTGGCGATTCGTGTGGGGCGCCTATTTCCAGGCGATGCGCATCCCGCTCCTGGCCGGCCGGCTCTTCACGGCCGGCGACACCACGGCGGCCGCGCCCGTCGCGATCCTGAACGAGCGCCTCGCCCGAACGCTGTTCGGCAGTCCCGAGGCCGCCGTCGGCGGGCGAGTAGCGCAGGAAGGCGGCGGCCGCACGGGCGAGACCGTCGCCGAGGTGGTGGGCGTCGTGGGCGACGTGCGCCATCTGGCGCTCGACACCCCGCCGGTCGCGGAGATCTTCCGCCCGCTCGAGCAGACCTTCATGTTCCCCATGCACGTCGTGGTGCGCGTGGACGGCGATCCGGCGGCGTTCGCCGGCGCGGTCCGGCAGGCGGCCCATGCCGTGGATGCGACGGTGCCGGTCGCCGACATGCAGCCGCTCCCGGCGATGCTCGCCGGCACGCTCGGCCGGCCGCGCCTCGTCGCCTGGCTGCTCGGCATGTTCGCGGCCGCGGGCCTCACGCTCAGCGTCATCGGCCTCTACGGGCTGGTCGCCGTCCGCGTCAGGCAGCGCGAACGCGAGTTCGGCATCCGCCTGGCCCTCGGCGCCACGCCGGCCGCGATTGCGGCCGCCACGGTGTCCCACGGGATCGCGCTGGCGGGGGCCGGGGTGCTCGTGGGCGTGCCGGCGGCGCTGGGCCTCACGCGCTTCATGCGAGGCGTGATCTTCGGCGTCTCGGCCTCCGACCCCCTGACCTTCGCGGCGCTGCCGCTGCTGCTGGTGCTGGTGGCCGCGCTGGCCTGTTACCTCCCGGCCCGGCGCGCCGGCCGCGTCGATCCGGTCCGCGCGCTGGCCGGCGACGCGGGCTGAGGCCACGCGCCGAGGCCCGGCGGTGAGGCGCCCGGGTGTCCGCACGCGGCCACCCGCGTCCCGGCGCCGCACGCCAGGCCGGGCCGTGACGGGCCGCCGGGCGGCCCGCCGCGCATCGATGGCGGGCACGTGCCTTGCCTACGATGCGCGCATGGATCGCTTCCTCCAGGACCTGCGGGTGGCGTCGCGGACGCTGGCCAGGCACCCGGGCTTCAGCCTCGTCGCCATCCTCACGCTGGCGCTCGGCATCGGCGCCACGACGGCGCTCTTCTCCGTCGTGTACGGCGTGCTGCTCCGGCCCCTTCCCTACGCCGACGCCCACCGGCTCGTCACGATCGGGCAGGTCACGAAGGGCAGCGGCCAGCCGGCGGTGGACGGCTCGGTCTCCCACCTGAACTACCTGGACTGGAAGCGCGAGGCCCGCTCGATCGCGTCGATGGCACTCTGGGCGCGGTCGCGGTTCATCGTGACCAACCTGGGCGACGCCGAGGTCGTCGACGCGGCCGTCGTCTCCACGGACTTCTTCCGCACGTTCCGTGCGGCGCCCGTCGTCGGGCGCGCCTTCACGGAGGCGGAGGATCGCGCGAACGGCCCGTTGGCCATCGTCGTGAGCCACGCCTTCTGGCAGGAGCGTCTCGGCGGACGGCCCGACGTGCTGGCCCAGACCATCGAGATCAGCGGCCGGCTCCGCCCCGTCGTGGGCGTCGCGCCCCCCGGCTTCGACTTCCCGGCGGGCGCACGCCTCTGGATGCCGCTGGCCAACGACGACGAGAACTGCGGGCGCGCCTGCGACTACACCAACGGGATCGCGCGCCTCGCCGACGGCGCCACGATGGCGGACGCCCGCGCGGAGCTCACCTCGATTGCCGCGTCCCTCGAGGCCGCGTACCCGGACGCGAACGCCAACGTCACCGTGGACGTGACCTCGCTGACCGATCGCCTCGTGGGCGACGTCCGTCTCGCGCTCTTCGTCCTGCTCGGCGCGGTGGGCCTCGTGCTCCTCATCGCATGCGCGAACGTCGCGAACCTCGTCCTCGTGCGCGGCGCCGCGCGGCGGAGCGAGCTGGCCGTGCGCACCGCGCTCGGGGCCGGCCCGCGGGGCCTCGTCGCCTACCTCCTGACCGAGAACCTGCTCCTGGCCGCGGCCGGCGGCGCCGCCGGACTGGCCCTGGCGGCCTGGGGCGTGGACGGCCTCCGCTGGCTGGCGCCGGTCGAACTGCCGCGCGTGGACGCCATCGCCCTCGACGGGCCGGCGTTCCTCGTCGCCTTCGGCCTGGTGGCGATCACGACGGTGATCTTCGGGCTCGGGCCGTCGGTGCGCCTCTCGCGCCTGCCCCTGGCGCGGGCCCTGGGCCAGCGCGGCGCCGTGGCCGGCGGGGGCGGCGCCGGGCGGAAGGGCCTGCTCGCGGCCGAGGTCGGGCTCTCGCTCGTGCTGCTCGTCGGCGCCGGTCTCATGCTGCGCAGCCTGGCCGCCCAGCAGCGCATCGATCCGGGCTGGCGCTCGGACGGCATCACGACGTTCCTCGTGGCGCTGCCGGCGGCGCGCTATCCGGACGACCGCGTGGTCCCCACCTTCGACCGCCTCGACGACGCGCTGGCGGCCCTGCCCGGCGTCGAGCGCGTGGCCCGCATCGCCGGCCTGCCGCTCGGCCCGGGGGAGAACGTCCTGAACTTCACGCGGGAGGACCGCCCGGTGCCCGGGCCGGGACTGATGCCGAACGCGCTCTATCGCGTGGTGGATCCGGACTACTTCGACACGCTGTCCATCCGCGTGACGCGGGGCCGGGGGTTCCAGCCG
Source organism: Vicinamibacterales bacterium (assembly GCA_050187355.1). Classification (GTDB taxonomy): domain Bacteria; phylum Acidobacteriota; class Vicinamibacteria; order Vicinamibacterales; family UBA2999; genus CADEFD01. Next base: position 228,209 of record JBFWXO010000001.1, on the reverse strand, counting down.
GGCGACACCGATCGGGCACCGAAGGTGGCCGTGGTGAGCGAGGCGCTGGCACGCACGTACTTCGCGGGCGAGGATCCGGTCGGCAAGACGATCCGCATCGGCGGGCCGGACCCCGTGCAGATCGTGGGACTCGTGGCCGACGTCCACTCGCAGCAGTGGCAGGCCCCGGCCGACCCCGAGCTCTACGTGCCGCACGCCCAGGCGGGGACGCGCGCGATGATGTTCGTCGTGAAGAGCACGCGCCCGACGGCGGACGTCCTCGCCTCGGCGCGCGCGGTGGTCCGCGGCGTGGACACGCGGCTGCCGCTCGTCTTCCCGGGATCGCTGCGCGCGCTCGAGGCGTCGGCGCTGGCGCGTCCCCGCTTCTACCTGTGGCTGCTGGCGCTCTTCGCCGTGCTCGCCGTGGCGCTGGCGGCCGTGGGCCTCTACGGCGTGGTCGCCTACGCCGTCGCGCAGCGCACGCGAGAAATCGGCGTACGCATGGCGCTCGGCGCGGGGCGCCGCGAGGTGGTGACCCACATGCTGTGGCAGGGCCTCTGGCCGGCGCTCGGCGGCATCGCGGCCGGCCTGGCGGTATCGGCCGCCCTCAGCCGCGTGATGGCGAGCCTGCTGTTCGGCGTCGCGCCCACCGATCCGGCGACGTTCGCGGGGGTCGCCGTCGCGCTCGTCGTGGTGGCGGCGCTGGCCTGCGCCATTCCGGCCGCCCGCGCCAGCCGGGTGTCGCCGACCGAAGCGCTGAGGGGGGAGTAGTAACGCGTAGGGACCAGGGACCGGGGACCCGCGTATCGGCTACAGTGGGGCGGCTCCGCGGCCGACCTCCGCGCCGCGGTTTCCCCGGAGGTGCCCATGCGGCGGATGATGGCGGCGGCAGTTTGCACGGCAGCGCTCGCGGGGTGCACGGCCAGCCCGCCGGCACCGGCGCCCGCCGCGGCCCCCTCCACGAACACCTACCTGGACTACGCGGGCCTGCCCGACGTCCTGAGCGGCGGCGCCCGCCGGATCGCCATCACGACGCCGAAGGGCGAGTTCCACGTCTGGACCAAGCGCGTGGGCAACAGCCCTCGCATCAAGGTGCTGCTGCTGCATGGCGGCCCGGCGGCCACGCACGAATACTTCGAGGCGTTCGACAGCTACTTCCCCGCCGCCGGCGTCGAGTACTACTACTACGATCAGCTCGGGTCGGCCTTCAGCGATCAGCCCGACGATCCGTCGCTGTGGAACCTGCCGCGCTTCGTCGAGGAAGTGGAGCAGGTGCGCCAGGCGCTGGGCCTCGATCGCGACAACTTCTACCTGCTGGGCCACTCCTGGGGCGGCATCCTCGCGATGGAGTACGCGCTGAAATACCAGGCGCACCTGAAGGGGCTGGTCATCTCGAACATGATGTCCAGCATTCCCGCCTACAACGAGTACGCGCACAAGACGCTGATGCCGGCGATGCCGCCGGACGCGCTCGCCGAGATCCAGAAGCTCGAGGCGGCCGGCAAGACCGAGGAGCCGCGCTACATGGAGCTGCTCGTGCCCAACTTCTACGAGCAGCACATCCTGCGGATGCCGGCGGCCGACTGGCCGGACCCGGTCAACCGGGCCTTCGCGCGGGTGAACCGCTCGATCTACGTCCTGATGCAGGGCCCGAGCGAGATGGGGGCCAGCGGCCTGCTCGAACGCTGGGACCGGACGGCGGACCTGGGCCAGATCACGGTTCCCACGCTCGTCGTCGGCGCCCGCCACGACACGATGGACCCGTCGCACATGGAGATGATGGCCGGCAAGCTCGCCAAGGGCCGGTATCTCTTCTGCCCGAACGGCAGCCACATGGCGATGTACGACGACCAGCAGGTCTACATGAAGGGCGTCATCGCGTTCCTGCAGGACGTGGATGGGGGACGGTTCTAGGGGCTCGCCGCAGGGACTCCCGGTCCCTGGTCCCAGGTCCCTGGTTCCTACGCTTGTCGCTCCCCTATCCCCCGACGGCCTGCCGCAGGCCCACGGTGCGTTCGATGAGCACGACACCACCGAGCGTGGCGGCCACGAGCACGACCGACACGGCGGCGACGAGCGGGTCGGTGCGCGTGTCCACGTAGTTGAAGATCTCGACGGGCAGCGTGGTGAGCCGCGGGCCGGTCACGAAGAGCGACACCACCACCTCGTCGAACGAGATGAGGAAGCTGAGGGCGGCGCTGGCCACGACGGCCGGGGCCACCAGCGGCGCGGTGACGCGGCGGAAGACGGTGAAGGGCGCCGCGCCGAGCGACGCGGCGGCTTCCTCCACGCCCGGCGGCAGCGTGGTGAGCGCGGTGGCCATGATGCGCACGACGTAGGGCGTGCACAGCACCAGGTGGGCGAGTGCCACGCCCGGGTACGTGCCGAGCAGGCCCCAGCCGGAGAAGGTCAGCAGGAGCGCCAGCCCCAGGATCACCGAGGGCAGCAGGAGCGGCGCGGTGAAGACCGCGAGGAGGACGTCCCGGCCGGGGAAGGTCCCGCGCGCCAGGGCGTAGGCCGCCGGCAGCCCGCACGCGAGCGCGAGCGTCGTGACGAGGGCTGCCAGGCCCAGGCTCACCCTGAACGCGCCGGCCAGGCCCTCGTGCTGGAACATCGCGCCGTACCAGCGCAGGCTCCACGACTCGGGCGGGAACGCCAGGTAGGTGTCGCCGCTGAACGACAGCGGCACCACCACCACGATCGGCGCCAGCAGGAACAGGTAGAGCGCCGTCACCAGCAGCGCGAATCCGCGGGTCGAGCGGCCCACCATCAGGCGAGCCTCCGCATCAGCCGCTGGTAGGCGACCGAGGCCGCGCCCAGCGCCGCCAGCACGATCACGGCCGTCGCCGCGGCCATGGGCCACTGCAGGCGCGCCAGCGCCAGGTCGTAGATCTCGGTCGCCAGCACGAACACGCGGCCGCCGCCCAGGAGCTTGGGCGTGATGAACGAGCTCATCGTGAGCACGAAGCACAGGCCGCAGCCGAGCGCCACCCCGGGCAGGGTCAACGGCACGACGATCCGCGAAAAGCGCCGCACGGGGCCGGCGCCGAGCGAGGCCGCCGCTTCCTCGCAGGCCGGGTCGAGGCGCCCGAAGCCGGCCAGGAGCGACAGGGTCATGTACGGCATCAGGATCTCGACCAGCCCGATCGTCACGCCGGTCATGTTGTTCACGAGCCGCGCGGGGCCGCTGAGGAGACCGAGGCCGACGAGCACGTCGTTCACGGGCCCCTGATCGCCCAGGAGCGCCATCCAGCCGTAGGTGCGGACGACGCTGCTGACGAGGAGCGGCGAGATCGTCAGCGCGTAGAGGACGGGCTGCCGGCCGCGGGGCGCCCGGTGCAGGAACAGGGCGAGCGGGTACGAGAGGACGAGCGTGACGGCGGTCACCACCACGCTCAGCCAGAGCGAGTTGGCCGCCAGGTCGAGGCTCGCCGGGTCCGACGCGAACGCCGCGTACGCCGCGGCGCTGGCGCGTCCGGTGAGCGTCCCGTCCACGCGGCTCTCGAGGAACGACATCCGGACCAGGCGCCCCAGCGGCCAGACGAACGCCGCGAGCGTGACGGCCGTGACGGGCGTCAGCAGCAGGAGCGCGAGGCGGCGGGTCACGGGCATCACGTGGGAATCGTCCTCAGCCGACAGCGGCGCCGCGATCGCCCGCCACCGGGAACACCAGCATGTCGGCGGCCGGCCACGTCACGACCACGACGTCGCCCTCGCGCCTCACGTCGAGCTCCCGGCTCGCGTGCGCGTCCACGGCCAGGACGAGGCCGCCGATCCGGACGCGGTAGTGGACCACGTCGCCGACGAACGCCGCGCCCGTGACGACGCCCTCGGCGGCATTCGATCCGGGCGGCGGCGGACCGGCACCGGGCGCGGTCAGCGCGATCCGGTGGGGCCGGAGCGTGGCCGTCGCCGCGCCGGCGGCGCCCGCGGGGACCGCGGCCGCGAACTCGCGCTCCGCGATCCGGACGCGATCCGGCGCCACGATCTCGCACGGGAACGCGTTCACGCGTCCCACGAACTCGGCCACCTCGCGCGAGATCGGCCGCTCGTACACCTCCCGGGGCGCGCCGAGCTGGACCAGCCGCCCGCCGGCCATGACGCCGACCGTGTCGCACATGGCCAGGGCCTCGGCCTGATCGTGGGTCACGAAGACGGTCGTGATGCCGAGGCGCCGCTGGATGTCGCGGATCTCGCCGCGCAGGTCGTCGCGCAGGCGCGCATCCAGGTTCGACAGCGGCTCGTCGAGGAGCAGGATGCGCGGGCGGATGACGAGGGCGCGCGCCAGGGCCACGCGCTGCTGCTGGCCGCCAGAGAGCTCGCGCGGCCGCCGGCCGCCGAGGTCCGGCAGCCGCACCATCTCCAGCGCCTCGGCCACGCGCGCCCGGGCGTCGGCCGCCGGCACCTTCCGCATCTCGAGGCCGAACGCGACGTTCTGGGCGACGGTGAGGTGCGGGAAGAGCGCGTAGTGCTGGAAGACGAGGCCGATGTCGCGGCGATGCGGGGGCAGGCCGGTCACGTCCACGCCGTCGACGCGGATGGTGCCGGCCGACACCGGTACGAGGCCCGCGATCATCCGGAGCACGGTGGTCTTGCCGCAGCCCGACGGTCCCAGCAGGCCCAGCATGGCGCCGGCGGCGACGTCGAGCGAGAGGTCCGCCACCGCCGCGGTCGCGCCGTAGAACCTGGCGACGCCCTCGAGCGCGAGCGAGGCCGGCCCCGTCATCGGCTGGCGGGGATGATCGTCCGGCGCCAGGGTTCCAGGAAGCGCTCGCGCGCCTCGCCCACGGCCAGCCAGTCCACGGGGATGAGCCGCTCCCGCTCGGCCGGATCGAAGAGCGGGATGCGGCCGGCCACGGGCGCGTCGAGCTGCACGGCGCGGTTGGTGGGCGCGTAGGGCATGGCCGACGAGAAGCGGGCCTGCACCTCGGGTGACAGCGCGTAGTTCACGAACGCCTCGGCGAGATCGCGCTGCCGGGTGCCGGCGACCACCGAGAGCACGTTCACCTGCGCGACCGTCCCCTCCCGCGGCGTCACGGCGGCGATCCGGCCCGGCGCCTGGCCCACGTGGAGCTGGCTGCGCGCGTTCCAGCCGATCGCCATCGCCGCCGTGCCGTTGACCACGAGCGTGTAGGCGTCGGGCTTCGGCTCCCAGGTCTGCACGCCGGGGGCCAGCGCCGTGAGCTTCTCGACGCCCGGCCCGGGATCGGCGAGGTAGTCCTCGTGCCCGGCCAGGCGGTTGGCGACGATGGTCAGGGCGATGGCCTGGATGTCGCCGCCGCCCTCGGCCGGGATGGCCAGCCGGCCGCGGTAGGCCGGGTCCCACAGGTCGCTCCAGCTCGTCGGCGCCGGGGAGACGACGCGCGGATCGTAGAGCAGCGTCAGCGTGTCGTAGGTGACGGGCAGCCCGTGCCACCCCAGCTCGGTGCCGACCGGCCCGACGTCGGCGCCGTTGGGCACGCGGTCGCGCCGGATCTCCTCGAGCAGCCCCTCGTCGCGGGCGATGCGCGCCACCGACAGGTCGATCAGGGTGACGTCGGCGGGCGGCGGCGCGTCCTGCCCCTTGTGGGCGCGGAGCACGGCCAGCTCGGTGGCCGAGTTCCTCACGCCGTAGAAGGTGACCGTCACGCCCGGGTGCGCGCGCTCGAACGGCTCGAGCACGGCCCGCTCGTACTCCTCGCGGAAGCCCCCCGTCTGGAAGCCGAGGAACGTGAGCTCGCGGGTCTCCGCGTCGGCGCCCCCGCCGGCGCAGCCCGCCGCCCCGGCCGCCATCACGAGGGCCAGCGCGACGAGCCGGCGGCGCCTGCGGTCACGCCTCATCGCGTGAGGGACCGCTCGGCCTTGCCTCCGTAGTTGACGAAGACCGTCTTGATCTCGGTGAAGAAGTTCAGGCCCTCTTCGGCCATCTCGCGCTCGCCGACGCCCGTGGCCTTGGTGCCGCCGAAGGGCAGCTGGGCCTCGCCGCCCACCGTCGGCTCGTTCACGTGGACCATGCCGACTTCCACGTCCTCGACGAACTTCATCACGGTGTCGATGTCCTGCGTGAAGATGGACGTGCTGAGCCCGTACTCCACGCTGTTGGCCTTGGCCAGGGCGTCGGCGAGGCTCGTGGCGGTGGCCACCGACAGCACCGGTCCGAAGATCTCTTCCTTGAAGATCTGCATGCCCGGCTGGACCTCGTCGAAGATCGTCGGCTCGACGAAGTAGCCCTGCGCGAGGTGGGCCGGACGCGCGCCGCCGGTGAGCAGCTTCGCGCCTTCCTGCTTGCCCGCCTCGATGTAGCGCATCACGGTGGCCCACTGCTTCTCGTCCACCGCCGGCCCCATGTCGGTCGTCTCGTCGAGGCCGGCGCCGAGGCGCAGCCCGCGGGCGCCCGCGACCAGGCGATCGACCAGCGCGGCCTTCACGTCGGGGTGGACGAGGACGCGGGAGGTGGCCGTGCAGCGCTGGCCCGTCGATCCGAACGCGCCGCCGTGAATGGCGATGGCGGCCTTGTCCAGGTCCGCGTCGGGCATCACGATGACGGCGTTCTTCCCGCCCATCTCGCACGTCACCTTGGCGCCGCGGCGCGCCGCCTTCACGTACAGATCGCCGCCGACGGCGTTGGAGCCCGTGAACGAGATCGCGCGCAGGGCCGGCGACGCCACCATCGCCTCGCCCACGTCGCGTCCGCGGCCCACCACCATGTTGAAGACGCCCGGCGGCAGCCCCGCCTCCTCGTAGATCTCGGCCAGGAGCGCCGCGGTGGCCGGGACGAGCTCGGCGGGCTTGAAGACCACGGCGTTCCCGGCCACGAGCGCCGGCGCCGACTTCCACACCGGAATCGCCCAGGGGAAGTTCCAGGGGGCGATGAGGCCGACCACGCCGAGCGGCTGGCGGAGGGTGTAGGCGAAGGTGTCGCGGGCCTCCGACGGCAGCGTCTTGCCGCCCATCCGGAAGCCCTCGCCGGCGTAGTACTCGAGCAGCGAGATGCCCTTGACCACCTCGCCGCGCGCCTCCTTGACGATCTTGCCTTCCTCGCGCGTCAGCGTCCGGGCGATCTCGTCGGTGCGCCGCCGGGCGATCTCGGCCGCCCGCCACAGCACGCGCCCGCGCTCGGGTCCGGGCGTCCTGCGCCACGCCGGCCATGCGGCCGTGGCCGCCTCGATGGCGCGCGCGGCGTCGGCGGCCGTCGCCAGCGGGAACTCGCTGATGACGTCGGCGGTGTCCGCGGGGTTGACGTTGCGGGTGAGGGTGCCGGAGTCCGGGTGATACCAGGTGCCGTTGACGTAGGAGCCGGTGCGCATGCTGCGCCACACACTACCACGCCGTACCGGGCGCCCTCAGCGCCGGCCGACGCACCAGTCGATCGGCGGCGCGGCCGCGGGCACCGCGGTCCGGAAGTCGCGGCCCGCCAGCGCCGCCAGCGTCGCCGCCACCTGCCGCTGCTCCACCACCTCGCCGCCGCGCCGTTCGCCCCGGCCCTGCACGCCGGGCCCGAAGCAGCCGAGCCACGTCTCCTCGGCGCCGGCCACGTTCTCGCCGTGGTCCATCCAGTCCGACGGCGTGCGGCCCCGCCCGTGATCCACCGTCACGATCAGCGTCGTCCGGCCGCGGTACCCGGCGTCCGCCTGGAGCCAGGTCCAGAGCTGCTCGAGCTGACGGTCGGTGCGGTGGAGCGCGTCCAGCACCAGGTCGTAACGCTTCTGGTGCGCCCAGTCGTCGGTCTCGTCGAACGCCAGGTAGAGCACGCGCGGCCGCGCCGTCCTGAGGTGCGCCATGCCGAAGCGGAAGGTGTAGACGTCGTGCCGGGCGCCGTGGAAGCCGTTGGGCGTGAGGAACTGCAGCTCGCTGAGCGTCCGCACCTCGGCGTCGGGATGGTCGAACGGCTCGAACCCCGCGTTGACCGTGATGGCGCCTTCCTGGCTCTCGGCGATGTAGTTGAACGTCTCCCAGGACCCGAAGACCCCGACCTCTGCGGCGGGGAGCGCCAGGTCGCGCTTCAGCCACTCGAGCACGGTCAGGAACGGATACCGCCGGTTGTCGTTGGACGTGATGACGTCGTCGTGCGGCACGCCCGTGAGCAGCTCGGCGTAGCCGGGATAGGAGAACCGCAGGCGGTTCGCCACCCGCGCGCGCGAGCCGGCCGTGCGATTGCCGGCGATCGCGCCTTCCTGCGGCACGAGACGGCCCCACAGGAACGGCATTACCTTCGCGCGGCGGGCCTCCGGCGTGGGGGCCCAGAACCGTCCATAGGCCTCGGTCTGCTCGACCGGCGTCTCGCCGCTCACGCCCTTCAGGATCGCGAGGTCGAGGCCGGTGAAGACGTCCTGCCACCGGGCGCCGTCGATCGTCACGAGCACCACGCCCGCCGCCGGTCCGCCGGCGGGCTGGGCGTCGGCGGCCGGGCGCACGGCCGCGCCGGCCAGGACGAGGCCCATCACGATCACGACCGCCGCGCTGTGCCGCATCATGCCTCCAGGAGATCGACGGCCGCGGTCCACGCTCGCCGGCCGACGAGAGCATACAATCACTGGCTTCCATGCGCCCCGCCGCCGTCGCCGTCGCCGCGTTGTACGCCGCGTTCCTGGTCGTCGGATGGCGGGCGGCGCGGCGCGCCCGCGACGGCTCGACCGCGGACTTCCTCGTGGCCGGACGCACGATGCCGCTGTGGGTGGCGGCGTTGACGATGACGGCCACCTGGGTGGACGGCGGCTACCTGCTCGGCACCACCGAGGGGACGTACCGCTCGTCGATCCAGCTCGGCGTGCAGGGCGGCCTGTGCTTCGGGTTGAGCCTGGTCATCGGCGGGCTGTGGTTCGCGCGCCCGATGCGCCGCCACGGCTTCACCACGCTCATCGATCCGCTGGACGCGCGATTCGGCGCGCGCTGGGCCGCCGTGCTCTTCCTGCCGGCCCTGGCGGCCGAGCTCTTCTGGAGTGCCGAGCTGCTGGTGGCGATCGGCGCGACGCTCGGCGTGCTGCTCGACCAGCCGATCGTGACCACCATCCTGCTGTCGGCGGTCGTGACCACGGCCTACACGATGCTCGGCGGCATGTGGTCGGTGGCCTACACCGACGTCGTGCAGCTCGGACTCGTGGCCCTCGGCCTCGCGCTGGCCCTGCCCTTCGTCCTCGACGGGGCCGGCGGCCTGGTCCACGTCTGGTCCGCCTACCTGGCCGCGCGGCCCGAGGGCGGCGCCCTCCTGCCGCCGTGGACGCCGCAGACGGCGCTCTGGAGCGGCGCGGCCGTGAGCGGCTGGTGGCACACATCGCTGATGCTGGTCCTCGGCGGCATTCCCTGGAACTGCTACTTCCAGCGGGTGCTCTCGTGCCGCACGCCCGACGACGCCGCGCGGCATTCCATCGTGGCGGGTCTCCTGACCATGGCCCTCACGGTGCCGCCGCTGCTGATGGGCATGGGCGCCTTCGCCTACCCGTGGTCCGCCGACGTCCTCGCCCGCCTGCAGGCCGCCCCGGCCGACGCCATGCCGCTCCTCTTCGCGCGCGCCGTGCCGCCCGCCGTCGGCGTGCTGGGCCTGGCCGCGATCATCGGGGCGGTGACGTCGAGCTTCAGCTCGTCGATTCTCTCGGCCGGCGCGATGTTGAGCTGGAACTGCGTGCGGCGGCTGGTCTGGCCGTCGCTGCCCTTCGATCGGATGCGGCTGACCGTCCGCGCCTCGATCCTCCTCTTCGGCGCACTGGCCGCAGGCCTGGCGCTCGAGGTCCAGAGCGTCCAGGCGCTCTGGTTCTTCACGAGCGACCTGGTGTTCGTGCTGCTCTTCCCGCAGCTGGTCGCGGCCCTGTTCGATCCCCGCGCCAATCGCACCGGCTCGATGGTTGCCTTCGCCGTGTCGGCCGTGCTCAGGCTGGGCGGGGGTGAGCCGCTGCTCGGCCTGCCGGCGACGCTGCCCTACCCGGACGACTTTCCGTTCCGGACGCTGGCCGCGGCCGTGGGCCTCGTGCTGCTGCCCCTGGTGTCGCGCGCGACCGGGCGCCTCGATCCCCCGTGCCCGCTGTCGGATCCGGGCCCGGCGGGCCCGGGTGCCCCAACAGCGGCCTGAGCGCGCCTCTGGCCCGTCGGCGGGCCGCGAGAGTTCGCGCAGCGGCGGGCAGGGTGCGGCCGCGGCGGCACACCCGGGGCGAGGTCCGGCCGATAACGACAGTGGCCATGTGTCGCGCAACGAGGCGCCCGTGTCGATGACGGCCCCCTCGGGGCGCCGTTGGCTCGACGCGTACACCACCGCCATCACGGCGATGGGCGGGGTGCTGCTGATCGCGCGGCTGCCGGAGGCGGCCGGCGCGGATCCTTGGTGGTTCGCGGGGCTGTTCGCGGCCGCCGTCGCCACCTCGCTCTACAAGGTGAGCCTCCAGCTGCCGCTCGGCGGCGCGTCGCTGACCCTGGGCCTGGCGCCGGGCTTCGCGGGGCTCCTCACGGTGGGACCGGCCGCCACGTCCGTGCTGGTGGGCGCCGGCATCTGGACCCAGAGCACGTTCCGGACCGCCAGCGGCAAGCCGCTCGCGCTTCGCCGGCGCCTCTTCAGCGTGGCGTGCGGCGCGATCACGGTGCAGGCCGCCGGACTCGCCTTCGCGGCGGCTGGCGGCGTGCCGGACCGCCTCGACCCGATCGCCGTGCCGCTCATCGCCGCCGCCCTGGCGTATTTCACCGTCAACACGTGGCTCGTCGCCGGGGCCGTGGCGCTCGAAACCGGGCGGCCGGTCCGCGCGGTGTGGCGCGAGGGCTTCCTGTGGAGCGCGCCCGGTTACTTCGTGCCGGCGGCGGCCGTCGGCGCCGGCCTGGCGCTGGCGCACCGCTTCGGCCCCGTGGCGCTGCTGCTGCCGGCGGCGCCGCTCCTCCTCACGTTCCGCGCCTACCAGGTGTACATGGGACGCCTGGCTGACGATCGCGAGCAGCTCCGGGCGGCCCGCGACTACACGCGCGGCATCCTCCAGTCGATGAACGAGCTGCTCTTCGTCGTCGCGCCCGACGGGCACATCACGACGACGAACCCCGCCGCCTGCGAGGCGCTCGGCTATGCGGCCGGCGGCCTCGAAGGCCTGTCGATCGACCGGGTGCTGGTGGGCACGCCCGCGGTCCCCGCCGGCGCGGAAGCGTCGCGCGGCGTGGAGCAGCTGCTGTGGACGAGGGACGGGAACCGGATCCCGGTCCTGCTCTCCATGTCGCCCCTGTCCGCCGAGGGCCCGCACGAGGCCGGCATGGTCTGGGTCGCCCTGGACATCCGCGATCGCATCCGGAGGGAGCGCGAGGAGCGGCGGCGCATCGAGCACCAGCAGCAGCAGCAGGCCGCCCTGGCGGACCTGGCGCGCGACCCGGCCCTCCACGCGGGCCACTTCGACCACGCCGCCAGGATGCTGACGGCGGCAGCGGCCCGCCTCGTGCCCGCCACGCGCGCGGACCTCTGGCTGCTGAACGGCGACGGGCGCGCGGCGTGCGTGGACAGCCACGACGTCGCGGGACGGGGTCACGGCGTCCTCGCCTGCACGTGGGAGCTGGGCGCGATCCCACGGCTGGGACCGGCGCTGGCGGCGCGCCGCGTCGTGACGGCCGATGCGGGCGATGCGCTGACGGACGGCTGGACGCTGCCGGGCACCTGGGACGGCGCGCCGCCCGCGACGGTGGCGCTCGCGCCGATCCGGCACGACGGCCGGACCGTCGGGGTGCTCGCGGTATCGCAGGCCGGCGAGGCGCGCGTCTGGACTGCCGACGAACAGCAGGCCCTCGCCTCGCTCGCCGACCTCGCCTCGATCGCCATGGCCGCCCGCAACCGGCGTCAGGCGCAGATGGAACTCGAACGCGCCAAGAATGCCGCCGAGGCCGCGAGCGTGGCCAAGAGCGCGTTTGTCGCCAACATGAGCCACGAGCTCAGGACGCCGCTGAACGCCATCATCGGCTACACGGGCCTCCTCAAGGAGGAGTGCGAGGAGAGCGGCAGCTCGGACGCGCAGCTCGCCGACCTGACGCGGATCGAGACGGCCGCCCACCACCTCCTGGGTCTCGTGAACGATGTGCTCGACTTCTCGAAGATCGAGGCGGGGAAGATGCCGGTCCACGTCGAGATGGTGAACGTCGCCGCGCTGGTGCGTGACGTGGCCGCGACGTGCGCGCCGGCCGCGAGGAAGAACGGCAACCGCCTGGAACTGGACCTCGACGCGGACCTGGGGGGCTTCCACACCGACGGCCTGCGGATGCGCCAGGTGCTGCTGAACCTCGTCGGCAACGCCTGCAAGTTCACGGCGGACGGCGCCGTGATCGTGCGCGTCGCCGGTCAGGCCGCCGACGGGCGCCGGTGGCTGTCCGTGGACGTGGCCGACACCGGCATCGGCATGTCGCCCGATCAGGTGGCGGGCCTCTTCGCCGAGTTCGTGCAGGCCGACGCGTCCACGACGCGCCGCTTCGGCGGCACGGGACTGGGCCTGGCCATCAGCCACCGCTTCTGCCGCCTGCTGGGAGGCTCGCTCTCGGCGGCGAGCGAGCCGGGGCGCGGATCGACGTTCTCGGTGCGGCTGCCGGACCTGGCGGACCGGCTCGACGCGGCGGCGGCGCCGCCGGGCGCCGTCGCCTGACGGGGGGACCCGGCGCGCCTAGTGGAGCCCGGTGGGCCGATTGACCCGCTCGAGCCGCTGCAGCGTGCTCACGCCCTCGGGCTGCAGCGAGAAGGCCAGGAACGGCACAGGCGTCCGGCCGTCGGGCCGCGGGCTCGACCGGGTGCCGTAGTACTCCACCGTCATCCGCTCGCGATCGACTTGCACGAGCCCGAAGCCGGGCTCCCGCTTGACGCCCCAGGTCGTCACGCCCGTTTCCGGCAGCGGCCGGTCGTTGGTCCGGGCTTCCGAGCCGGCGCCCTGGATGACCTGCACGAAGGCCAGTCCCGGCCGCGCCGTCGGCCCCGAGACCTGGAGCAGCTCCTGCATGTGCTCGTGGCCGGCGAAGTAGACCTGGACGCGGCAGGTCTCGATGAGGCCGCCGAGGCGCTGCCGCAGGTTCGTCAGGTTGTTGGCCTCGCGCCCATGCTGGCCGCTGGAATAGAGCGGATGGTGCCCGAACGCCAGCCGCCACGCCGGCGTCGCCCCGCCGTCGCACAGGTACGCCTTCGCGTCGGCGAGCTGCTGGTCGGCCTCGGCGCGCTCGTCGGGCCGAGACGCGGCCTCGTCGATCAGGACGGTGTCCAGGCCGTAGATGCGGATCCAGGCCGGCAGGCGCTCGATCGGAAAGTGGTTGAAGGGCATCCGCCAGGTCTCGCTGGCGTTCGTGTAGTCGATCTCCGCCTGGACCGACCCCAGCGTGCCCCAGTCGTGGTTGCCGGGCACCGACCAGAACGGGAACGTCACGCCGCGGAACGGGGCTTCGAACTTGCTCGCAAACTGCGGATCCCAGGCCTGGCCCGGGCGCTGCAGATGGACGCCGCGATCGTAGATGAGATCGCCAGGGGCGATCGCGAAGTCGCAGGAGAGGGCCGCGCACACGGCCTGCATGAGACGGCCGACGGCGTGCTGCGCCTCGTTGCCGCGTCCGGAATCGCCGACGACGACGAAGACGAGGCGGCTTCGCTGGGACAGGTCCGGCGCCGCCGGCGCCGAGGGCAGCGGCTGCAGATCGTAGGGCACGAAGGCGACGCAGGACGCGGTCGTCAGGACGGCGGTGGCGAGGGCGGCGGCCGCCAGGCACTGGCGCGCCATGGGCTATCGCGCGACCCAGGGCGCCTTGATGAGGAGCGCCGGATCGGCCCCGGACTTCGGCACGAACTTCTGCGTCCGGCCGTACTGGTTGTCCCCGCCGTACAGGTTGCCGGCCGCGTCCACCGTGAAGGTGTGGACCTCCAGGTAGCCGTCGGGCATGTCTGGTGGCACCAGCCACGAATACTTCCGCTGGCCGTCGAAGTCCAGCTTCACGAAACGGAGGGGCCGGAGGTCGGTCAGCCAGATCGCGTCGTCGTTCACGATGAGGTCGAGCGGCAGCGCGAAGCCCGGCCACGTGGCGACGTGCTCCACCTTCGCGGGATCGGAGGTCGTGCGGAAGACGTTCACGCGGCCGCCGCTGCGATCCAGCGCGAAGATGCGCCCGCCCGGGCCCACCGCCACGGCATGGACGCCGTTGAACTGCCCCGGGCCCGTGCCCTTGCCGCCGAACTCCCCGAGGTAGCGGAGCTGCCTGTCGAGGATCATCACGCGGTGGTTGTCGAGGCCGTCGGCGATCAGCACGCGCCCGTCGGGCAGGAACGCGACGTCCTGCGGCTTGGCGAAGTGCGTGGCGTCGCTGCCCGGCACCAGCTTCTCGCCGAGCGTCAGGAGGAGCTTCGAGCCGTCGTTGGAGAAGACGTAGATCTGGTGGAACGTCTCGTTGACGACCCAGACGCGATGCTCGGGGTCGTACGGGCTGATGCGCAACCGGTGCGGCCCAGGGCCGTCGGAGCCCTCGCAGAGCCGGTCCCACTGCGTCCACAGTTCCTTGACCGCCCCGTTCCGGTCCAGGGTGTAGAGGCAGTGGCGCCAGACGCGATCCTTCGACTCGTTGAGCACGTTGTGGCCGATCGAACCGGCGAAGCCCAGGAATCCCGGGGGCACCGGCGACGGCAGCCGGAACTCGCCCCGCTGCGCCACGAAGATGCGGTCGGGCGACTCGGCGAACACGCCCGAGTTGCCGCCGAACGCGAAGCCTGGCGCGGCGAACGGCCGGTGCCAGGCGCGCACGATCTCGTACGGGCTCGGTCCCACCGGGCCGAGGATCACCTGGTTGGCGGGCGGCGCCGCGGCCGCGGGCTGCGCCGCCTGGCGTCCGGCGGTGGACGGGGCCGCCGTGAGCAGGGCCACGGCGGCGGCGGTGAGCGCGAGGCCCCGGAGCGTGTGCCGCATGGCCGGTCAGCGTACACCATGACGACACGGTGGGGCGGCCGTGGGCCGACGCTCGGATAGACTACTTCGCGCCGCCGCACCCCTACGCCGCGGGTCGCGGCGCACGGGAGGCTCAGTGCCCGATTACCACCGCATCCGCGCGCTCTTTCCCGACCACCTCGGCCTGGCCCGTGGCAAGTACCTGCCGGCGAGGCAGGCCGCGGCCGGGACGCGCCACTGCCTGTCGCTCTTCGCGCTGAATTTCGATCGCACGATGGTGCCGGCGCCCGGCGCGAAGATGCTCGAGGGCCTGCCGGACTGCGACCTGACCTTCGAGATGGACGAAGTGCGGCCCGGCTGGGAGGACGGCACCGGCGTGGTGGTGGGCGACCTGTCGTTCCACGGCGCTCCGCTGGCCATCGCGCCCCGGCACGTGCTGCGGAAGGCCGTCGACGACTGGTCGGCGCTCGGCTACCGCGTGAAGGTCGGCATCGAGCTGGAAGCGTTCGTGCTGCAGCCCGATGGCAAGGGCGGCTGGACCGAGTGGGACACGCCGACGGCGTTCGTCTACGGCACCGGCCCGGCGGTCGATCCGGTGGGGCTGCTCGACGACCTGATGCGGACGGCCGAGGCCTGCCGCCTGCCCATCGAGTCGATCAACTCGGAGTACGACACGCCGCAGTTCGAGCTGACGCTGGTCTTCGACGACGCGCTCAAGGCCGTCGACGACATCTTCCTCTTCAAGCTGATGGCGCGCGAGCTGGCCCACCGCAAGGGCCTCCTGCTGACGTTCATCGGCAAGCCCTTCGCCGATCGCGGCGGCAGCGGCTTCCACGTCAACATGTCCCTCGAGCACGCCGGCGGCGGCAACGCGTTCGCCGATCCGGCGGCGCCCGACGGCCTCTCGACGCTCGCGCACCAGGCGATCGCCGGCATGCTGGCCCACTTCGAAGCCTCCGCGGGCATCTGCGCGCCGACGGTGAACGCCTACAAGCGGCTCAAGCCGGCCCAGTTGGCGGGCTACTGGGCCAACTGGGGCTACGACCACCGGGGGACCTCGGTGCGCGTGCCGCACCAGCGCGGCCGGGCCACGCGGCTCGAGCACCGCATGCCCGACGGCGCCGCCAATCCGTACCTGGCCACGGCCGCCGTGCTGCAGGCCGCGCGCCTCGGCGTCATCGGCGGCCTGACGCCCCAGCCGCCCGAGGAGCAGGACTGCCTGACGTCGCAGAGCGCCACGCGGCACGTGCCCGCCAGCCTGGCGCTGGCCCTCGACGCGCTCGAGGCCGACACGGCGCTGGTGGAGGCGATCGGCCCCGGCCTGGTCGCGCAGTTCGTGGCCGTGAAGCGGGGCGAGTGGGAGAAGTTCGCCGCCGCCGTCACCGACTGGGAGCTCAGGACCTACCTGCCGTTCCTGTGAGCGAGCCCGGCCGGCATGGAGACGAACTCCCGATCGAATCGCGACGCGAACATCCTCGACCCGGACGTCTACGTGCGCGGGGTGCCCCACGCCACGTTCGCGCGGCTCCGGGACGAGGATCCGGTCAGCTGGTGGCCGGAGGCCGACGGCCCGGGCCTCTGGGCGGTGACGCGCTACGACGACGTCGTGGCCGTGAGCCACCAGGCGCAGACCTTCTCATCGGCCCGCGGCATCCGCCTCGAGGACATGCGGCCCGACGAGCTCGCCGCGCGGCGCACGCTCATGGAGTTGGACCCGCCCGAGCACACCACGCTGCGGAAGCTCGTGCAGCGGCCGTTCTCCTACCGCGAGGTCGCCACCTACGAGACGGCCCTGCGCCTGATGACCCGCGCCCTCATCGACGAGGTGCGGCGCGAGGCCAGCTTCGACTTCGTGAGCGCGCTGGCCCGCCCGCTGCCGATGCGCGTCCTCGGCAAGATGCTGGGCGTGCCGGACGCGGACGGCCCGTGGCTGGTGAGCCGCGGCGACGCCCTCATCGGCAACACCGACCCGGAGTTCACCGAGACGCCCGTCGGTGTCACCAATACCGAGGCCTACCGGCTGATGCCCTTCCGCAGCCCGGTGAGCCTCGAGCTCTTCGCCTACGCGGAGGAGCAGGCCCGGCGGCGGCGCGAGCAGCCCGGCGACGACGTCATCTCGGTGCTGCTCCGGCCGACGCGCGACGGGCGGCCCCTGAGCGACGACGAGTTCAAGAACTTCTTCACGCTGCTGGTGGCGGCCGGCAACGACACCACGCGCTACTCGATCGCGGCCGGCATGCTGGCCCTGCTGGAGCGCCAGGACCTCCTGGCGGAACTGCGCGACCATCCCGAGCTGACGGCCGGCGCCGTGGAGGAGATGCTGCGCTGGAGCACCGTGACCATGCACTTCCGGCGCACGGCCACGCGCGACGTCGAGCTCGGAGGGAAGCGGATCGCGGCCGGCGACAAGGTGCTCCTCTGGTACATCGCCGGGAACCACGACGAGCGCCACTTCGATCGCCCTGGGGAGTTCGACATCCGCCGGCGCCCCAACGACCACCTGGCGTTCGGCCTCAAGGGCCCGCACAAGTGCCTGGGCGAGCACCTGGCCCGGCTGGAGATGCGCGTGTTCTTCGAGGAACTGCTGCCGGTGCTCGCCGCCATCCGCCTGAACGGCGAGGTCGCGCGGCTGCGATCGAATTTCATCGCCGGGGTGAAGCGCCTGCCCGTGGCCGTGGCCTGGGCGTAAGGCCGGCCCGGGCGGCTACGGCAGCGCCAGGCGGCGCAGCCACTGTCGCCGGTGCTCCTCCAGCGACTTCCCGCCGAGGCGATCGAGGCGGGCGCGGGTCTCGGCGGGCGCCACTCCGAAGAGATCGACGAGCGGCGCCAGGCCGGCCTGCGACACCAGGTAGGCGACGAACGAGAACGAGCACGAGTAGAAGGTGGGCGCGAAGCGGGCGCGGTCCGTCGTGAACAGCACCTCGGGCCGCGCGTCGGCGCCGACGAAGGGCAGCATCGTGGCGCCGTCCGCGGTGCGCGCGCGGCCGGCGCACACCGCATCCACTCCGTCCACCGTCGGCGTGCCGAAGGGCCCCGTCTCGGTCATCCCGACATCGGCCGCCGCGAGCCGGGCGATGTAGTCGGGCAGGCCCTCGGTGAGCCAGAGCGGCCGGCGGACGGTCGGGCCGGCCGGATCGATCGTCGTGGAGGCGAGGAGCTCGTGCGTGGCTTCGTGGAGGAAGGGCGCCCGGCCGTCGGCCACGCGCGCCATCGGCACGAACACGGCGGCCCGGCCGGAGGCATGGGCCACGAACGTGTCGTCGCTGAGGTAATAGGTGATCCGGCCGGGCCTCACCGCCTGCCAGTCGTGGACGCCGACCAGCTGCCAGAGGCCGGCCACGCCTCGATCCAGCCGGGCCACCAGCGCCTCGGCGTCGGCCCGCGGGAGGGATGCGGGGAAATACAGCACCACATGCTCGCCCTGCAGGCGCGTGCCGGCCTGCTCCAGCGCCGCCACCCGGGCGCCGTCATCGGCGGCCCAGTTCAGGGGCTGCTGGGCGGACGCGCGGCCGGCCGCCGCCAGCAGGCACGCCACGGCGAGCGCGCGCGCGGTGGCCGTCATCGCGAGCGCCGGCTGGCGCGCGTGACGTTCAGCGACACGGCCGCGCGGACGAGCGTCTTCAGCGCCTTGTCGTCGATCGTGTCACCGTCGTGAATGTCGATGGCGCGCCGGGTGCCGCCCTCGAGGCTGGCGTTGAAGAGGCGCGCCGGATCCGGCAGCACCGCTCCGTGCGCGAAGGTCAGCTTCACGGCGGCCTTGTAGGTCTCGCCCGTGCAGATGATGCCGTCGTGCTCCCACACCGGGACGCCGCGCCACTTCCAGGTCTCCACGACGTCGGGGTCGGCCTGGTGGATGAGGGCGCGCACGCGGGCCAGCACCTGGCCGCGCCAGTCGCCGAGCGACGCCACCCGTTCGTCGATGCGCCGGGACGGCGCGGCCGCGGCCTTGCCGCGGGTGGGCGCCGTGGTCGTCCTGGTCCTGGGCGCGGTCTTCGCGGCCTTCGGGGCCTTCGCCGTTCTCGCCGTCTTCGCCGCCGGAGCGGTGCGTGTCGTCCGGGCCATCGCCCACGTATACACCACCCGCCCGATCGCCACCGGCCGAAGTTGGCGCCGGCCGCCAGCGACGGGCCCGGGAGGAGGGGCCCCGGACGCTACTTCGGCGCCAGCGCGCACTGGCCCATGTGGTACGCCAGGTGCGCGGTGCGGTTCAGGAGCACTGCCAGGCGGTTGCGAAGGGGGTTGGCGGCGTGGTCGGCGTCGGTCATGGCCGTGTGCCGCGCCGTCCAGTCCGCGGGGGTGAAGCGCTCGAACCCGGTCCTGAGCGCGGTGTGCACCTCCGCCCAGGAGCGCTTGAGGTCCGAGGCCGGCACCGCGTCGGCCCGGTTCGAATCGGCCTCCTCGAGAAACGCGGCATCGAGCTCGGGGTGCAGGCGGTCGCCGATGCCGAGCAGCGGCAGCATCGCATCGTGCACGGCAATCAGGTGGCCGAACAGGTAGACGAGACGGTTCTTGCCCGGCGCCACGGCCTTCGACATCTCCTCGTCGGAGAGCCCCAGGAAGAACTTCTCGGCGCGGCCGATGTTGATCGTCCACGACTGGACGGCGGTGGAGGCGAGGGACTGCTCTGGTGTCATGACCCGACGCTACCATGGCCGCGCCCGCCGAGGGCACGGCCGCCCGTACATCCGGCGCGCGCGGACGCTCAGTAGCCCGATAGCCAGTCGGGCAGGATCACGCGATGGCGCTTGGCGTAGTCGTCCCACCGTGCCGCCAGGCGTGCCAGGTCCGCGGCCCGGGACCCGCCCAGGTCGTGCTGCTCCGATGGGTCCGACGACAGGTCGAAGAGCTGCCAGTCGCCGATGCCGTGCGGCGGCGGCATCCAGACGGCCTTGAGCGGGCCCTCCGTCACGAAGCGCTTCCCCATCAGCTCGCCGGCCGTGACCTCCTGCGGATCCCGCACACCCGCTGCCCTGCCTTCCAGCAGGGCGCGGAGCGACACGCCCGTCATCGGTGCCACCGTGTGGCCCTGGAACTCCGGCCCCGGCCGCGGCACGCCGGCGAGATCCAGCAGCGTCGGCATCACGTCGGTCACGTGCGCCCTGGCGTCGGTGTGTCCTCGGGTCGCCAGCGCCGGGTAGCTGACGATGAACGGCGCCCGGATGCCGCCCTCGGTGGGATAGCCCTTGAAGTAGTGGAAGGGCGCCGAGCTGGCGCGCGCCCAGTCCGGGCCGAGCCACACGTAGCTCGACGGCCGGCCCATGTTCTCGAGCGCGTTGTCGCAGCAGGCCTGCGCGGTCTCGGCCGCCGCGGTCCACTCCGTCTCCAGCCGGTGCCCTTCGGCCCCGTTGTCCGACATGAACACCACGATCGTCCGCTCGAGCTCGCCGCGCCCGCGCAGGACGTCGAGCACGCGGCCCACGGCGGTGTCGACCTCGGTGACCATGGCCGCGAAGATCTCCATCCGCCGGGCCTCGACCTTGCGTTCGTCCGGCGTCAGCGCCGCCCAGGGGCGCGACCCGTGATAGAGCGGATCGCCGGTGGCGTTCGACGGCGCCAGCCCCAGCCGCTTCACCGCGGCGAGGCGCGCCTCGAACAGCGCTTCATACCCCTCGTCGTACATGCCCCGATAGGCGGCGATGCTCTCGTCCGGCGCCTGCAGCGGAAAGTGCGGCGCCGAGAACGCCAGGTAGGCGAAGAACGGCGCGGCATCGTCCGGACCGCGTTCCCCGAGATAGCCGATCAGCGTGTCCGTGAACGACCGCGTCGAATAGAAATCGTCGGGCAGGCGGTCCACGAGCGCCCCGTCCTCGCGGAACGGCGCCTCGCCCTCGCCCTCCATCACGCGTCGTTCCTTGAAGTGGCTGCTGCCGCCCGGGATCAGCGCGAAGCTCCGGTCGAAGCCCCGGGCCTTCGGACTCGTGGTCTCGTCGCGCCCGAGGTGCCATTTCCCAGCCATGTAGGTGCGGTAGCCGGCCTGCTTCAGCACCGCGGGCAGGGGCGCGACGTCGAAGTTCAGGTGTCCCTCGTAGCCGGGCTGGCCCTTCTGGTTCGGCGCGAGTTCCTCGAACATGTTGCCGAGGCCGCTCACGTGGGGATCGGTGCCGCTCATCAGGCTGGCCCGCGTCGGCGAGCAGGTGGGCGACGTCCGGAACTGCGAAAACACCAGGCCCGAGCGGGCCAGGCCGTCGAGCACGGGCGTGCGGATCTCCGACCCGTAGGCGCCGAGGTCGGTGAACCCCAGGTCGTCGGCCACGATGAGCAGGATGTTCGGCGGCCGTCCAGGCGCGGGCGGCGAGACATCGTCGGGTGCCGGCGCGCGCGAGCACGCGCCGGCGCCGATGACGACCGCCGCGGCCGCCAGCGCGAGCCGCGTGGCGCGTCTCATGGCTCCAGGTCCTGCACCAGGCGGAACCCGATGTGGTTCGCGGCGCTCGACGGCTCGCCCTTGCCGCGCGCGCCCGGCCGGAACCGTCCGCAGTATTCGTCCGTGCACAGGAACGACCCGCCTTTCTGCACGCGCTTCGGCACGCCCGGCTCCTCCGGATCGAAACTCGACGGCGGCCCGGGCGGATCCACCGTCACACCGCCGCTGGAGGCGAGCGCACGGTAATAGTCCGGGCGGTACCAGTCGGCCACCCACTCCCAGGCGTTGCCCGCCATGCCGTACAGGCCGTAGCCGTTCGGCGGGAAGGCCGTGACTGGGGCCGTCGCCGCGTAGCCATCGGCCGCGCTGTCGGCATCCGGGAAATGGCCCTGGAAGGTGTTCGCGGCGTGATGCCCGCCGGGCAGCGCGTCCCCGCCCCACACGTACTCGGCGCGGTCCATGCCGCCCCGGGCCGCGAACTCCCATTCGGCCTCGGTCGGCAGCCGCTTCTTCGCCCACGCGGCGTAGGCGCGCGCGTCGTCGTACGCCATGTGCACGACGGGATGGTCCGCCAGGCCGTCGAGGGCCGTGCCGGGTCCGCGAGGCTGCCGCCAGTTGGCGTCGCGCACGTAGCTCCACCAGCGGCCGGGGTGGTCGAGGGGCACGGCGCCGGGCGGCGGCGTGAACACGATCGACCCGGCCACGAGCCTGTCGGCCGCGACGCCCGGGAAGTCGGCGGCCGCCGGGGGGCGCTCGGCCACGGTCACGTACCCGGTCGCCCGGACGAAGGCCGCGAACTGCGCGTTGGTCACCTCGGTGGCGTCCATCCAGAAGCCGCGCACCGACACGCGGTGCACGGGCGCGGCGTCTGGAAAGGCCGGGTCGTCGACGCCCATCCAGAACTCCCCACCCGCCACGCGCACCATGCCTGGCGGGTCGCCGCCGGCCGTCGCGGAGGGCGCGCAGCCGCCGGCGGACATGGCCAGCGCCCACAGGCACGCGGTGCGGGCCGAAGCACGACACACGGTCCGCCTGGGGAGCCGGGCCGTCACGCGCGAGAGTATGCCACGGGAGTCGGGCGGTTCACGCGAGCCGGTCGGGCCCGTCAGGACCCGGGCCGCACCGCCCGCACGTTCACGCCGCGCACGCCGAACCGCCTGGCGGATTGCTCCTTGGCCGCCCCCTTGAACGGATCGAACGTGGCGCTCACTTCGACCTTCACGAAGCCGGCGGCCGCGAGGCCGCCCACGAGCTCTCCCACCGGGAGAGCGCCGCCGATTCAAGCCGCCCAGAGCTCGAAGTTGCTCCGGATGGCGTCGGACAAGGGCTCGTCCACCACGATGTCGGCGAGTTGGAGCCGGCCGCCGGGGCGCAACACGCGGTGGATCTCCTCGAACGCCCGCGGCTTGTCATGCGACAGATTGAGGACGCCGTTCGACAGCACGAGATCGACACTGGCCGGTTCCACGGGGAGCGCGTGGAGATCCCCCCGCCGTCCTTCCACCTGGGTCAGCCCCAGCGCCGCCGCCGACGCGCGGGCGGTGGCGAGCATCGCGTCCGAGCCGTCCACCCCGATTGCGCGCCCGTGCGGGCCCACGGCCCGTGCGGCCAGCAGCAGGTCCAGACCGGCCCCGCATCCCACGTCCACGACCACCTCGTCCGGGTGCGGCGTGCCCAGGGCCAGGGGATTGCCCACGCCCGCAAATCGCGCGGTCGATGGCGCCGGCAGGGCCGCGAGCGCGGCGCGGTCGTAGCCGAGCGCCGAGGCGGCGTACTCCGGTCCGACATTGAAGTGATATCCGGCGCCTGGGTCGAGCGCGACGCGGTCGTAGGTGCTGGCCACGGCGCCGGCGAGCCGGCGGGTGTCGAGCTGGACGGGACAGGTCAGGGACGACATCGCGACCTCCTTCTCTCTGTTCCATTCACGTCGCCGGCGGTCACGACCCGCCGCCCGCCCTGCCGCCCAAGGAAATTGCGCCCGTGCGATGGGCCGTGGCGGGTTTCGGCAGCCGTTATCGATCCTGCTACTGAGACGCGCCGCATGCCGCGGCGCCAGGGAGGACACGATGCCGACCACCACCGAACGCCCCGCCCCCGTCCCCATGAACGGCGTGGACACCCCGACGCTCTTCGCCACGATCAATGCCGTCAAGGGCGCGCCGGCCCTGGCCGCCTTCACCTTCCGCGCCCGCAACCGCTGGGTCGAGGGCACCTGCAGCGAGACCACCATCGAGCAGTTCTCGGGCGCCGGCGGCGACCACCAGCACCAGGCCACCTTCCAGTACCGCGCCGACCACCCGGCCGTGCTGGTCGGCGCCGACCGCGGGCCCACGCCCGTGGAGTTCCTGCTGCACGCGCTCACGTCGTGCATCGCCGCCGGGATCGGCAACATCGCCGCGGCGCGCGGCGTGAAGCTGACGTCGGTGGAGTCCACGATCGAGGGCGACATCGACCTGCAGGGCATCCTCGGCATCTCGAACGAGGTCCGCAACGGCTACCAGAAGCTCGCCATGCGCGTGAAGATCGCGGGTGACGCGCCGGCGGAGGTGCTCCAGAAGATCGTGGAGCAGTCGCGCGCGCGCTCGGCCGTCTACGACGTGCTGACGTCGGGCGTGCCGGTGGAGCTCGCGGTCGAGGCGGCCTAGGAGGCGATGGTGCGCCGCATCGACACCGCGATCATCGGGGGCGGACAGGCGGGGCTCGCCATGAGCCGCTGCCTGTCCGACCGGCGCATCGATCACGTGGTGCTCGAGCGCGGCAAGATCGCCGATCGCTGGCGGCGCGAACGGTGGGACTCGCTCCGGCTGCTCACGCCCAACTGGATGACGCGGCTGCCGGGGTTCAGCTACGACGGCCCCGATCGCGACGGCTACATGCGCATGCCCGAGGTGGTCGCCTTCCTCGCCCGCTACGCCCAGGAGTCCGCCGCGCCCGTCGTGACCGGCACGGAGGTCATCGGCCTCGACGCCGCCGCCGGCGGCGGCTACGTGGCGACGACCTCGTCGGGGACGTGGCACGCCCGCCAGGTCGTCGTGGCCACCGGCCACTGCGACACGCCCTACGTGCCGGCGATGGCCGCCCGGGCGCCGGGCTGGATGCACCAGCTCACGCCGGGTGAGTACCGGAATCCCGACGCGCTTCCCCCCGGCGGTGTCCTCGTCGTGGGGGCGTCGGCCTCCGGCGTGCAGCTCGCCGACGAGCTGTCGCGCACGGGCCGCCACGTGATCCTGGCCGCCGGCCAGCACACGCGCGTGCCCCGGATCTACCGGGGGAAGGACATCTTCCACTGGCTCGATCGGCTCGGGCTGCTCCGGCAACCCGCCGCCGACGTCTACGACCTGGCGGTGTCGAGGGCGCAGCCGTCGTTCCAGCTCGTGGGCCGCCCGACGCACGAGGCGATCGACCTGCGCGGCCTGGCCGCGCGCGGGGTGCAGGTGCTGGGCCGGCTGACGGGGCTCGACGGCCCCTGGGCCGCCTTCGACGACGACCTCATTGCGTCCACCGCGGCCGCCGACCTGAAGCTCGCGATGCTGCTGGCGCGGATCGATCGCGCCGCCGGCGAGGACACGGACGGCCCGCCGCCCCCCTTCGTGCCCCACTGGCCCGCGTTCGTCGACGCCCGGGCCGAGCGGCGGCATCTCGGCCGCGCCGGCATCACGTCGATCGTGTGGGCCACGGGCTTCCGCCGCCGTTACGGCTGGCTCCAGGCGCCCGTCCTCGACCGGCGCGGCGAGATCGTGCACGACGGCGGCGTGACGCCGCTCCCCGGGCTGTTCGTGCTGGGGCTGCAGTTCCTGCGGCACCGGAGCTCGGCGTTTCTCGATGGCGTCGGCGAGGACGCCCGTCACCTCGCCGCGTCGATTGCCAGGAACCTCGGGCAGGAAGGTGCTGCCGCATGACTCCGCTCCCGCTTCCCGACGCCGTGGACGTCCTCGTCGTGGGGGCCCGCTGCGCCGGGGCCGCGACCGCCCGGCTGCTCGCGGCCGCCGGCGCCCGCGTCCTGGTCGTGGACCGCGCGCCCGCCGGCACGGACACGCTGTCGACCCACGCGCTGATGCGCGGGGCCGTCGTGCAGCTCGCCCGCTGGGGTGTCCTGCCGGCCATCGTCGCCGCCGGCACGCCGGCCGTGCGCCGGACGACGTTCGAGTACGCCGGCGAGTCCGTCGGCGTCGACATCACGCCCAAGCACGGCGTCGACGCGCTTTACGCGCCGCGGCGCACGGTGCTCGACCGGGTGCTGGCCGAGGCGGCCGCCGCGGCCGGTGCCGACGTGCGGCACGGCTACCGGCTGCGCACGCTCGTCCGGGACGACGCCGGACGCGTGACCGGGGCCGCGCTGGACGATCCGCAGGGCCAGGCCCACACCGTCCGCGCGGCACTCGTGGTGGGCGCCGACGGGCGCCACTCGACCGTGGCGCGCCAGGTCAACGCCGCCACGATCCGTGAAGGGCGCGCCGCCACGGCCACCGTCTACGGCCACTTCCCCGGCATCACGGCCGACGGCTATCGCTGGCTCTTCGCCGAGGGATCGAGCGCGGGCGTGATTCCCACCAACGACGGGGCGTCGTGCGTGTTCGCCACCGTGCCGGCCCCGCGCTTCGCGGAGGTGTTCGCGCGCGATCGGGAGGCGGGCTTCCCCCAGGTCCTCGCGAGCCTCGACCCGTCCCTGGCCGACGCCACGCGCGCCGCCGCGCCGCTCGACGGCCTCCATGGCTTCGCGGGCCGGACGGGCGGCTTCACCGCGTGCCAGGGGCCGGGGTGGGCCCTCGTCGGGGACGCGGCGTACTTCAAGGATCCGCTGACGGCGCACGGCATCACCGACGCGCTGCTGCACGCCGAGCTCCTCGCGACGGCCATCACGGCCGGCACCGACGCCGGCCTGGCGTGGTACGAGGAGACGCGCACGATCATCGGCCGGCCGGTGTTCGAGATCACCGAGGCCATCGCGGCCTTCGACTGGACCCTGGCGGAGGTGCGCGACCTGCACACGGCGCTCGCCCGCGCCATGTCGGGCGAGATCAAGGAGACGCTAGCGGCTCTCGGCCAGGCGGCGGTCGACTTCGGCGTCCCAGCCCTGCACGACGACCAGGCGCGCCGGCGGCAGGGGCTCGGCGGGGTCCTCCATCACGAACAGGAACCGGTTCCCGTCGGGTGAGACCTCGAAGTCGGCGCTCACGGGCGACCCGAATGGCGCGATGTCGAAGAGGCGGCGCGGCGCGGCCGCCTCGAACCGCCCGTCCGTGGTGACGCGCGCGGCCGCCAGCCCGCGGCCGTCGAGGAACAGCAGCTCGCGCCCGTCCGGGCTCCACCGCGGCGACGTCCCGCCGCTCGCCGAGATCTGCCAGCGCCCGGCCTGGAGATCCGGATAGGGCCGGACGAACACCTCCGGCCGCCCCGACTCGTTCGACTGGTACGCGAGCCACCGCCCGTTGGGCGACGGCTGCGCCTCGGTCTGCGCGAAGTCGCCGTCGAGCAGGATCTCCACCTCGCCGTCCGGCGGCTCCGTGCGCGCGATGGCCTGGCGGTCGTGGCTGCGGAAGAGCGCCAGGAAGAGCGTGCGGCTGTCGGGCGACCACGACGACGGGCTGTGGATGGGTCCGTCGGTGGTCGTGATCTGCTCGATCGGACCCGCGGCGACCGGGTCCCGGCGGAACAGTCCGGGGCCCGCCCGCTCGGAGCGGAAGACGATCCACCGCCCGTCGGGCGACCAGATCGGCGCCGTCTCGATGGCCTCCGACGAGGTGAGGCGCGTGGCGGCACCGCGGTCGAGGTCGACGATCCACACGTCGGTGTTGCCGCGGTCGTCGATGGAGACGGCGGCGCGGCGGCCATCGGGCGCGAGCGACAGCCGCCCGTAGGCCCGCGGCTCGGCGGGCACCGCCGCGGGCCGTCCCGTCCGGTCGACCCACACGAGCCGCCGGCGCGCCACCGGAAGCTGCCCGGCGGGCAGGTAGGCCAGGGCGCCGGTCGGCGAGACGTCGTAGTGCACGACGGTGTTGTCCGTGTCCTCCAGGCCGTCGACGAGCGGGACGGGGGCGCCGCTGACGGCGGCGGCCGCCGGATCGAAGCGCTGACCGAAGAGCGTGCCCTGCCGCACGAAGACGAGGCGGTCCGGCGCCAGGAATCGGCCGTGCGTGCCGGCGGTGACGAGGCGGATGGCGCCGGTGTCGAGGTCCGCGACGGCCACGTGGTGATCGATGCCGGCCGCGATCGTGAAGAGCACGGATCCGCCGGGCAGCGCCTGCGGCAGGAGGTGCAGCGTGTCGCCGCGCGCGGGATCGAGCGCGGTCAGCGCGCGCGCGGTTCCCCCCGAGGCCGGCATGCGCTCGAGCACCCGACGGGTGTTGGTGGCGAACACGATCGTGTCGTCGTCGGTCCAGGTCGCGGTGACGCCGCCCGGCGCCGGGCCGATGACCACGGGTGGCCCGCCGGCGAGCGCGATGCGCTTGAGAATCCCGCCGCTGTCGAAGCCGAGCCACCGGCTGTCGGGCGAAAAGAACAGGCCGGTGGCCCCCTCCGTCCCCGGCACCGGCGTGGCGTCGAGATCGGACAGGCGCCTGACGTAGACGAGCGCGCCGCGCTCCCCGGTGGCGCGGTACGCGATCGTCTGGCCGTCGGGCGCCACGGCGAGCATGGGCTGGTAGCTGATGGTGGGGGCGGTGTCGCCGAGCGAGACGGTGAAGCGCGCCACGCTCGCGGCCGGTGGCGCGGTCGCCCCGGTGCCCCAGCGTCCGGCCGCCGTCATGCCGAGCGCGAGGGCGGCGCCGGCGGCCGCCGCGACCGCCCAGGTGCGCCAGGGCCGGGCGGGCGGCACGGGCTCCCGCTCGACGGGCGGCGCCTGCGCGGCGTCGTCGAGGTCGAGCACCGCGTCGCCGATGTAGCCGAGGCGGCGCCGGCGGTCCTTCTCGAGCGAGCGGCGCAGCAGCCGGCGCAGCGCGCGCGGGGTCTGCTCGGGCAGCAGGCCGTAGGCGGGCTCGCGTTCGAGCACGCGGGCCAGCACGTCGTGGAGCGTCGCGCCGGGAAAGGCGCGGGTGCCCGTGAGCATCTCGAACAGCACGCAGCCGAACGCCCAGATGTCCGTTCGCTGGTCGAGCGGCTCGCGCCGCACCTGCTCGGGGCTCATGTAGGCCGCCGTGCCGAGGAGGAGGTGCGGAGTCCGGGCGCTGAGGTCGGTGGAGGCGTCGGAGGCGGGATCCGCCGGGTCGAGCGCCTTGGCGAGGCCGAAGTCGAGGATCTTGATCACGCCCTCGCCGGTCACCTTGATGTTGGCGGGCTTCAGGTCGCGGTGCAGCACGCCGGCGGCGTGCGCGGCGTCGAGGGCCTCGGCGATGCGCCGGCCGATGGCGACCACGTCGGCCACCGCCATCGGTTCGCCGCCGATCCGCTCGCCGAGCGTCGGCCCTTCGACGTACTCCAGCACCAGCGCCTCGATCCCGGGGCCCTCGGCCAATCCATAGATCGCGCCGATGCCCGGATGGCTGAGCGACGCCAGCATGCGGGCCTCGCGCCGGAAGCGCGCCAGCCGCTCGGGGTCACCCGCGAACCGGGAGGGGAGCACCTTGAGCGCCACGTCGCGCCCGAGCCGCCGGTCGCGCGCCCGGTACACCTCGCCCATGCCGCCGCGGCCGATGAGCTCGACGATCTCGTAATGTTCCACGCGCACGCCCGGGGCCAGCGCGTGCGCGGCGTCCCCGCTCTCGTCGGGGCCACCGTCGAGCGCGTCGGCCACCGCCGAGGCGACAGCGACATCCGGGACCAGGAAGCCGTCGGTGTCGTCCGCTTCGCGCACGACCGCCCGCAGCGCCTCGAGGAGCGCGCGGTCGCCGCCGGTCGCCCGGACCAGGAAGGCGTCGCGCTCGGCGGCCGGCAGGGCCAGCGCTTCGTCGAGCAGCGGGTCGGCCTCGGGCCAGCGCTCCAGCACGTTCATCGGCGCTCGCTCCCGCCAAGCTCGGCCCGGAGCCACGCCCGCGCCTTGTACCACTCGCGCTGCGCCGTCCTGAGCGAGACACCGAGCGCCTGCGCCGACTCCTCTTCGGAGAGCCCGGCGAAATACCGGCACTCCACGATCCGGGCCATCCGGGGATCGACGGCCTCGAGCCGCTGGAGCGCCATATCCACCTCCAGGATGCGCCCCCAGTCGTCCCGGGCCGCCTGCGCGCTGTCGAGGGACTCGACGGCGCCGCCCCCACGCTTGGCGCGCAGGCGCCGGCGGATGTGGTCGACGGCGATGTGGCGCATCGCGATTGCGGCCACGGCCAGAAAGTGCCCCCGGTCGTGCCACGTCGCGCGCGACTGATCCACCAGTCGGAGGTACGCCTCGTGGACCAGGCCCCCGGTGTCGAGGGAGTCCTGCGTGCCGCGCCGCCTGAGCTGGATCCGGGCGATCCGCCGCAGGTCGTCGTACAGCAGCGGCATGAGCCGGTTCACCGCATCGGCATCGCCAGCGCCGTGCGCCCGGAGGAGTTGGGTGACGTCGGACACGGGGGCTCCGGACCCCTGTCACGGCCGGGCTGGCGGGTTTCGGCCGCCCGTGTCGTGAACCCAATCAGGGGCACGCGAGGCGCCATCTTAGCAGCGCGTGTCGCCGGATGAACGTCTTCCGGGAGCTCAGCCATGACGCGTGATACACCCTCCCAGATCGTCGCCGCCTACGAACGCGGGGGCGCCGCGCCCGACGGCCCCGGCGATCGGTACGCCGGCTACGGGGTGCTGGGGGTGGCCTTCGCGTCCGGCGATCTCCTGGCCCTGCGCCGGTTTCCCGTGGCATCGAGCGGGTGCGGCTACACGGCCGTCTGGCACCGCCGGCCGGACGGCGCCTGGATCTTCCACACCGACGCCTCGTGCGATCAGGGCTGCACCTCGCACTTCGCGCCCTCGCTGGAGCGCGTGCAGGTCGGGCCGATCCGGCTCGAGTGGGAGGACGGCTGGCGGCTGACCGTCTACGTGGACGGCGGCCGGGAGATCGTCTGGAGCCTGAGGCTGGCCACCACCTGGCGCACGCGCGCCGCCACGGCCCTGGCCGCCGCGGTCCCGGAGCGGTACTGGGTGGACCCGCTGGCCCTGGGCGGCATCGCGCTCGTCACCCGGGGACTGGTGGGCACCGGGCCGATCCGCCTGACGGGGCACCTCCCGAGCGGCGCGCGCTTCTACTCGAACCCCCGCCGGGTCTGGGCGGTGGAGACGAGCCGCGCGTCGATTCGCGGGACCGACCTCGGCGCGATGACCACGCCGCGCGGACGCGCGTCGATCGGCGAGTTCCTCATCCCGCGACGGCCGCTCCTGGCGAGCGGTCCGCTCTTCATCGAGCCGGCCTGACGGGGACGGCGGCGCACCGCCGTCGCGTGCGAGCGCATCGGTGATCGGTGGCGGGTTCCGCGACGCCGCGCGGCCGGCGGCGTAGTGGAAGTTGCACGCCCGTCGTCGCGAATCCATACGCCGCTCGTCACCGGCCAACCCGATCGGCCCGGCGGAAGCCAGGAGTTTCCCGCGCGTTTCGGACTCGTGGCGCAGACGGCGGGAGTGGCTCGCGGCTTGCACTTCCGTGCCCTCGTGCGTAGCCATCCCGTCGTTCGCGCGCTTGCCGTGCTCACCGTCATCGCCGGCGCGTCGAGCCTGGTCCGGAGCCAGGGCGCCACCATCACCGTCAATCCCAACATCACGCTGCAGTCGATGCGCGGCTGGGAAGTGGTCGCCTTCGCGGATCAACTGAATCCCACGTTCCCGCTGTACCAGGATGCGGCGCTCGACGCGGCGGTGGCCGCAGGCATCGACCGCATCCGCCTGGAAGTCCGCTCGGGCTCCGAGAACCCGGCCGACTCGTTCGCGAACTGGCAGGCGGCCGGCTACCCCACCAGCGGGCCCGCCTACACACAGTGGCGGGCCACGCGCTACGAGACCGTGAACGACAACGCCGATCCGTTCTCGATCGACCCCACCAGGTTCCACTGGGGCGACGTGGACCTCACCATCGACAACATCGTCAACCCGCTGCGCCGGCGTCTCGCGCTCCAGGGCGAGTCGCTCTACGTCCACTTCGACTACGTGGCGTTCCTGTCGCAGGTCACGTCCGGGGCGCCGTACGTGCACCAGGACCCGAACGAGTACGCGGAGTTCATGGTGGCGGCCTTCCAGCACCTGCAGTCCAAGTACGGCTGGGTGCCGGACGGCCTCGAGATCATCCTGGAGCCCGACAACACGTCGCCGCCCTGGAGCGGCACGCTCATCGGCCAGGTCGTGGCCGCCACGGCGCCGCGCCTGGCCGCGGCGGGTTTCAGGCCGGACATCATCGCGCCGTCCACCACGTGCATGTCCTCGGCGATCTCGTGGTTCGATGCCATGGCGGCCGTGCCGAACGCGCTCCCCTGGGTCACGGAGCTGTCCTACCACCGGTACTGCGGCGTCAGCACCGCCAGCCTGCAGACCATCGCCAGCCGCGCCGCCTCGCACGGTGTCGTCAGCTCGATGCTGGAGTGGTGGAACGCGGGCAACACGTTCCTGACCTTGCACGAAGACCTGAAGGTCGGCGGCAACGGCGCCTGGGAGCTGGGCACGATCGCGGAGCGCAACGGGGCCGACAGCGTGGCCGTCGCCTTCGTGAACGACTCCAACCAGGTGTTCCCCACCTACCGCACGCGCTACGTGCGGCAGTACTTCCAGCACATCCGGCGCGGCGCGATCAGAATCGGCGCCACGAGCCAGACCGGTCAGTTCGATCCGCTCGCGTTCGTGAACCACGATGGCCGCTACACCGTCGTCGTGAAGGCGACGGCCGGGGGCACCCTCACGATCGGCGGCCTGCCCGCCGGGACCTACGGCGCCTCCTACGTCGCCAGCACCACGGGCTCCCCGGACATCCCGAACACCGAGGGCACGCTGCCGGACCAGACGATCGCGGCGGGCCAGAACCTCACCGTGTCCATGCCGGCCTACGGCGTGCTCGCGGTGTACGGCCGGGCCAGCGGCCCCAGCCCACGTCCGGATCCCCCCACGAACCTCCGCCTCCTCACCACGGCCGGCGGCACCGTCCAGTTCGCGTGGACGCCCCCGGCCGGCGGCGCGCCCGTGACGGCCTTCCGGCTCGAAGGCGGCTTCGCCCCCGGCAACACGGCAGGCGCCGTGCCGCTGGGCCTGACCCCCGGGGCGGCCTTGTCGCTCCCGCCGGGCACCTTCTACGTCCGGGTGCGGAGCGCCGCGGGCGCGGTCCTGAGCGCCCCCTCGAACGAGATCGTCGTGCACAACGGCGCCGTGCTGGCGCCCACCGCGCCCGCGAACCTGAAAGGCCTGGTCGTCGGCAGCCGCCTGCAACTGGCGTGGCAGACCACCTGGGCGGGCGGCACGCCGGATGCGGTGCGCCTCGACGTCTCCGGCCCGATCTCGGCCTCGGTGCCGCTCGGCGTCACCGACGGCTTCACCGTGCCGGCGGCGCCGGCGGGCACCTATACCTTCCGGGTCCGGGAGTCGAACGCCCTGGGCACCAGTCCGGCCTCGAACGCCGTCACGGTCTCGGTTCCCACGGCGTGCTCGGGAACGCCCCAGCCGGTGGCGAACGTCCAGGCCTACGCGCTCGCGGGCCGGCTGTTCCTGTCGTGGGATCCCGGGGCCGGCGGACCCGCGCCGACCGCCTTCGTCGTCAGCGCCGGCGGCACCTACTCCGGCGCCGTGACGGTGGCCGGCACGTCGATGAACGTCCCGGTGCCGCACGGCGCCTACACGCTGCAGGTCGCGGCGGCCAACGCCTGCGGGACGAGCACTCCGAGCGCCGGCCGGACCGTCATCGTTCCCTAGTCCGGAGCGCGGCGGCTCGCGCCGCCCGCCGATGCAACCTTGGGCCCGGCCTGGCCGTCTATACCGCCGCACGGTATAGCGCGACACGCCAGAGCCCCATGCCCGACTACCCGCGACGCCCGCCCCTGGCCCGGCACCTGCCGCTGTCGGTGCCCGTCTTCCAGATCCTGCTGTCGCTCAGCGATCAGGATCTCCACGGCTACGCCATCATCCAGGACGTCCGCACGCGCACGGACGGCGAGGTGACGCTCACCGCGAGCACGCTGTACGCCGCCATCAAGCGGCTGCTCGACGCCGGCCTGATCGACGAGGTGGCGGATCGTCCCTCCGGGATCCGCGACGACGAGCGCCGGCGCTACTACCGCATCCTGCCGGCTGGCCGCGAGGTGGCCCGCCTGGAGACGGCGCGGCTCGTTCGCGCCATCGCGATGGCGCGGCAGAAGCGCCTCACGCCCAGGAACGCATGACGCGCCTGGCCGTCCGCGCCTATCGCCTCGCGCTCCTCGCCGTGCCGCGGGAGGTGCGCGCGGCGCACGGCGAGGACATGGCGGCGGTGTTCGGGGCCTTGGCCGCCGACGCGCGCCGGCGCGGCCGCCTCGCCCTGGCGCGGACGCTCGCGGCCGAACTCGTCGATCTGGCGCGGCTGGCGGCGACCGGCCGCCGCCTCGATCCGCTCCAGGCACGACTCGTCGATCTCGACATCGCGGCCGCCAGGCCGCCGGGGAGCCATCCGATGCTGAGCGCGCTCGTTCTCGACCTGCGGTACGCGGTCCGCCTGCTCCGGCGGACGCCGACCTTCACCTTCGTAAGCGTGAGCACGATTGCGCTGGCGATCGGCGCCAACACCGCGATCTTCACGGTGTTCCACGACATCGTGCTCAAGCCCCTGCCCTTCGACGACCCGGCGCGGATCGTCCTCTTCGCCGAGCGGGCCCGGGACACGGGCCTGTTCCAGACGACGACGCCGGGCACGATCGGGGACCTGATGCGCGGCGCCACGGCGTTCACGGCCACGGCGGCGTTCGCCTCGACCACCCGCGTCGTGGAGGTGGACGGCCGCGCCGAGCGCCTCGGCGGCTGTCTGAGCGTGGGCGACCTGTTCGGCGTGCTCGGCCGCGCGGCCGCCGACGGCCGGACGCTCACGCCGGCCGATGATGACCCCGGCGCGCCTCCGGTGGTCGTCCTGAGCACGGGGCTCGCCCGGCGCCTGTTCGGAGCCGGGAGCCCGGTGGGGCGCGCCCTCACCATCAACGCGGAGGCCTACACCGTCGTCGGCGTGATGCCGCCGGACTTCGCCTTCTTCGACTTCACCGACGAGTACTGGATTCCCGCGCGATTCGATGCCGCGTTCCGCGGCAACCGCGACCAGTACTTCCTGGCCGGCGTCGGACGCCTCGCGCCGGGCATCGGGATCGACGGCGCCGAGGCGCAGCTCAACACGGTGATGGACGCCGTCCGACGCGACTATCCGCAGTACACCCAGAACGCCGACGCGGCCGTCCGGCCGGCGAAGGACGTGCTCCTCGACGGCAACGAGCGGCGCCTCTGGCTCCTGATGGGCGCCGTGGGGTTCGTGCTGCTCATCGCGTGCGCCAACCTCGGCAACCTCCTGCTGGCGCGCGGCACCGAGCGCCGGGCCGAGATGGCCGTGCGGCGGGCGGTCGGCGCCGGGTCGGGACGCCTCTTCCGGCAGACGCTCGTGGAGAGCGTCGTCCTGGCGCTGGCGGGCGGGGCACTCGGCGTGGCGCTGGCCGCCGGACTGGTGCGCGTGCTCGTCGCGCTCCTGCCCCAGGACCTGCCGCGGCTCGCCGGGGTCGGCCTGGACCTGCCGGCGGTGGGCTTCGCGCTGGCGGCGACGACGCTGGCCGGGTTGTGCTTCGGAACCTTCCCGGCCGTGCAACTGCTGGCCGGGTCGCCGGCCGGGGCGCTGCGCGACGGCACGCGGGCCACGTCGCGCGAGGGCCGGGCGCGGCAGGCCCTCGTGGTCTCGCAACTGGCGCTCGCGCTCGTCCTCCTCGCCGGCGCGGGCCTGCTCACGCGCAGCCTCGTGGCGCTGATGCAGGTGCGGCCCGGGTTCGACAGCGCGCGGCTCCTGACCTTCTCCACGCCGCTCGCGTCCGAGGTGTACCGACCGCTGGCCGCACGCGTCGCGTTCTTCGAACGTGCGGCCCAGGCGCTCGAGGCACTGCCCGCCGCCCGGAGCGTGACCTTCACGATGACCCTGCCGGTCGATGGCCGGGGGGTGGGCGCGTGGTTCAACATGGCCGATCGGCCGTGGCCCGCGGACCGGACGCCGCCGGCCGTGCCCTACCGCGTGGTCCGCACGAACTACTTCCAGGCCCTGGGGATTCCCATTCTGCGCGGGCGCGCGTTCGAGGAGGCGGACGGCACGGCCGGGCGGGCGGCCGTGGTCATCAGCGAGTCGGTGGCCCGCCGCTACTACGCGGATCGCGACCCGATCGGCCGGCACCTCTTCATGGGCGCGCCCGGCAACCACGTGATTCCGGACGCCGAGATCGTCGGCGTCGCCGCCGACGTCAAGCAACGCGGCCTGGACGAGCAGAGCTCCGAGACCGTGTACGCGCCGAGCGCGCTCGTGCCGTGGGTGGGCACGATGGCCTTCGCGATTCGCACCACGGTGGACCCGGACGCCTTCGCCGCCAGCGCCCGCGAGGCCCTCCGCCGCATCGATCCGGGCGTGCCGCTCGTCGGGGTGCGGACGATGGACGACATCATGAGCACCGCGCTGGCGCCCACGCGCTCGACGATGGTGCTCGTGGGGATCTTCGCCGCGACCGCCCTGATCCTGGCCGTGGTCGGCGTGTTCGGCGTGCTGTCCTACACCGTGTCGCAGCGGACGGCGGAGTTCGGCATCCGGATGGCGCTGGGCGCGACCGGATCCGACGTGCGGCGCCACGTGCTGGGCCGCGGCGTCGCCCAGGTGGCGCTGGGGATCGCGGTCGGCCTGGCCGGGGCCGTGGCCCTGGCCCGCTCGATGACGTCGCTGCTCTACGGCGTCACGGCCACCGATCCCCTCACGCTGGCGGCCGTGTCGCTGCTCCTTGCGGCGGCGGCGCTCGGCGCCGCCTACCTGCCCGCGCTCCGCGCCACGCGCATCGATCCGGCGGCCGTGCTGCGCGCGTAGACGGCGGCCGGCGGAGCGCGGGCGCCCGGCCGGGACTGGTAAGATCGGCGGCCTTGGACGCCGGCTCGCCCACTCCGCCCCTGAAGCGCGCGCTCGGCCTGCCCTCGCTCGTCGTCTTCGGCCTCGCCTACGTCGCGCCGATCAGCGTCTTCACTACCTACGGCGTCGCGACGACCCTGTCGGACGGCCGTCTCGCGCTCTCGTATGCGGTGGCCACCGTGGCCATGCTGCTCACGGCCCTGTCGTATGCGAGCCTCGCGCGCTGGTTTCCCGAGGCGGGGTCGGTGCACACCTACGCCTCGCGCGTCCTGCACGAACACGTGGGCTTCCTGGCCGGCTGGGCGATCGCCCTGGACTACGTGATGATCCCGGTCGTCAACTTCATGATCGCCGGCATCTTCGGCGCCTCGCTCGTGCCCTGGGTGCCGGCGTGGGCGTGGGTGGTGACCTGGCTCGTCGTCGTGACGAGCCTGAACGTCCTCGGGATCGAGACCACCGATCGCTCGGCCCGCGTGGTGCTCGGCCTGGAGATCCTCGCGCTGCTCGTGTTCGTGGCGGTGGCGGCGTGGCTCGGCCACGGGCCGGCGTTCAACGTCGCCGCCGCCGGCTACACACCGGTCTTCGCCGCCGCCTCGATCGTGGCCATCTCGTTCCTGGGATTCGACGCCGTGACGACGCTGGCCGAGGAGGCGGTCGAGCCCCGGCGCGACGTGCCGCGCGCGGTCGTGCTGACGTGCCTCATCGCCGGGGGCCTCTTCGTCGCCGTGTCCGCATCGGCCTACCGGGCCCACCCGGTGCAGACGTTCGACGACGTGGACGCGGCCGGCTTCACGATGGCCGCCGCGGTGGGCGGGACGCTGCTGGCGTCGGTCGTCGCCATCGGCGAGCTCATCGGGTCGTTCGCCGGCGCGCTGGCCGGCCAGGCGGGCGCGGCGCGCCTCCTCTTCGGCATCAGCCGCGCGACGGGGCTCGGGCACGGCCTGCTCGATCGCGTCCACGCGACGCGCCAGGTGCCGACCGGCGCGGTGGGCCTGCTGGCGCTGGCGGGCGGCCTCGCCTTCGTGCTGACGCTGGAGCAGGTGGTGTCGCTCATCAACTTCGGCGCGCTCACGGGCTTCCTGGTCGTCCATGCGGCCGCGATGCGCGAGGGACTCGCCCGGCATCCCGCGCGGACGCCGGCCGTCTGGCTGCGGCACGCCGTGGTGCCGATCGTCGGGGCCACGTTCGTCGCCACGCTGCTCTGGAACCTCTCCGCGCTCGCGCTGACCGTCGGCGTCTCGTGGCTGGCCGCCGGGGGCGTCGTGCTAAGGTGGCGGCACCGCACATGGCCCTCCTGACCGTCGCCGGGCGCGCCGTGTCCGGCGATCACTTCATCGACAGCGTCCGCGTCGGCTCACGGCGGACGCTCGGCGTGACGAGCCCCATCGACGGCGCGGCCCTCGGCGAGATCGCCGCCGGTGACACCCAGGCGGCCGCGCGCGCCGTGGAGGCCGCCGCACGCGCGTTCCCGGCGTGGGCGGCCCTCGGGCCGCGCGGCCGCGGACCGGTCCTGCGTCGGCTGGCGGACCTGGTGGAACGCGACGTCGAGACGCTGGCGCTCGTCGAAACCACCAACAACGGCTCCCTCCTCGAGGCGTCGCGCCTGCGCGTGATGAAGCGCGCGGCCCACAACATCCGGTTCTTCGCGGACCTGGCCGAGTCCCTCGACGCGCCGGCGTGGGACACCGAGGCCGCCAACGCGCACAACCGCGTACGCTACGACCCGGCCGGCCCCACCGCCCTCATCACGCCGTGGAACGCGCCGTTGATGCTGGCCACCTGGAAGGTCGGCCCGGCCCTGGCCGCGGGCAACACCGTCGTGCTGAAGCCCGCGGAGTGGACGCCGATCACGGCCTCCCTGCTCGCGGACCTCGCGGTCGAGGCCGGCGTGCCGCCGGGCGTGCTGAACGTGCTGCAGGGCCTGGGCCCCGAGGCGGGCGCGGCGCTCGTGGCGCACCCGGCCGTCCGCCGCATCTCGTTCACGGGCTCGCCGCCCACCGCGCGGGCCATCGGGGCCGCGGCCGCGGCGAACCTCACGCCCGTCAGCTTCGAGCTGGGCGGCAAGTCGCCGCTCATCGTGTGCGACGACGCCGACATGGACCTGGCGGTCGGCACCGCGGCCGGGCAGTACGACAACGCGGGCCAGGTCTGCCTGGCCGGCACCCGGCTGCTGGTGCACGCGGCGGTCTACGACGACTTCGCCGCGAGGCTCCGCGACCGGATCGCGGGCATCCGGCTGGGCGACCCCCGCGATCCGGCCACCGACGTCGGGCCGCTGATTCACCCGAAGCACCTCGCCCGCGTCGCCGGGTACGTGGAGCGGGCGGTCGCCGCCGGCGCGCGCGTGGTGACGGGCGGCCGCGTGTCGCCGGCCCTGGGCGGGCTGTACTACGAACCCACGCTGCTCGTGGACGTGCCCGAGGGTGCCGAGATCCTGCGGGAGGAAGTGTTCGGCCCGGTGCTGACGATGCAGAAGGTGGCCGACGACGCCGAGGCCATCGCCACGGCCAACGCCACCGACTACGGGCTGGCCGGCATCGTGTTCACGCGCGATCGGCCGCGGGCCGATCGCATCGCCGACGCGCTGGTGGCGGGCACGGTGTGGGTCAACTGCTTCTTCGTGCGGGACCTGTCGGCGCCGTTCGGCGGATCGCGGCAGTCGGGCATCGGCCGCGAGGGCGGCCACTGGAGCTTCGACTTCTACTGCGACGTGAAGAACGTCGTGCACCGCAAGGGCACCTTCGCCGGCCCAGCGAGCTGACCGCCAACGCGCGGCTCAGACCGCGAGGTTCATGCGTGCGAGCAGGTCCTGGAACCTGGGCTCGCCGAAGTACGGCTCGAACACGACCTGCCGCGTGATGCCCGGCAGGAAGGCATCGCGCTGCCGCCAGGCCACCTCGAGCCCCTCGAACATCTCGTCCACGTGGCCCGCGGCGGCGTGATAGGTCGCCGCGTCACGGCACGGCGGCAGCGAGCGCCCCAGCGCCTCGGCGCGCGCCCGATCGCCGGCAAGGTGAGAGAACGCCGCGAGCCATCCGATGGCCAGCGTCCACCACGGCATGCGCTCGACGACCTGGGTCAGGCTGCTGACGGCGCTGTCGAGATCGCCGGCTCTGAACTGGGCCCACCCGAGCAGCAGCCGGTTCGCGTGGGAATCGTCGAGCGCCACCATGTCCTGGCAGTGCGCGAGCGCCTCCTCGTGCCGCCCGGCGAAGAGAAGGCACTGGGAGAGGCCGTGCTGCAGCGCCATGTTCAGCGGGTCGGTGAGGAGCGCCGCCCGCAGCTGCGCTTCGGCTTCGCCTGCCCGTCCGAGGGGCAGCAGGTGCCACTGGACGAACCGGTACCAGATGATCGACGTGACCGGCGTGACCGCGAGCGCCTGGCGATGCAGCGTCTCGGCGAGGTCCCACTGGTAGTCCACGGTGTTGGCGAGGGCCGCGAGCAGGCTGTGGGCCTCGGCGTGGCCGGGCTCGATCGCCAGCGCCCGCTCGGCCGCCGCACGCACGAGGGGCACCTGGACGGCGGCCGGCGCGACGCCCATGACATACACCGTGTGATGGTGCTCGGCCAGCGCGCTGTGCGCGGCCGCGAAGGCGGGATCGATCGCCAGGGCCTGCTCGAAGCAGGCGCGGGCCTTCGCCATGCCCTCCTGTGAGAGCTGCAGGAGGTAGTGGCGGCCTTTCAGGTGGAGCTGGTAGGCCTCGAGGTCGACCGGCCGGACCCGCGGGCCGAGCCTGACGCGCAGGGCCGCGCAGACCGCCTCGCTGATCTCGTCCTGGATCGCGAACACGT
Source organism: Vicinamibacterales bacterium (assembly GCA_050187355.1). GTDB lineage: Bacteria > Acidobacteriota > Vicinamibacteria > Vicinamibacterales > UBA2999 > CADEFD01. Next base: position 188,278 of record JBFWXO010000001.1, on the reverse strand, counting down.
CGGTCACGTCGCGGTCGTATCGCTCGGACCAGACGTGCCGGCCGTCGCGGGCGTCGATCAACTGCGTCGTCACGCGAATCCGGGTGCCCGCGCGGCGGACGCTGCCTTCGAGGACGTGCCGGACGCCCAGCGCCGAGGCGATCGACGAGACGTCCTGCTCCTTGCCGCGAAACGTGAACGACGACGTGCGTGCGATGACCTTCAGGTCGGGGACCCTGGCGAGGACGTTGAGGATCTCTTCCGCGAGCCCGTCCGCGAAGAACTCGTTTTCCCTGTCCGCGCTGAGATTGGCGAACGGCAGGACCGCGATTGACGGCTCGTCGGCGAGGCTGTCCGACGCCCGCCGGGCGCGCGCGCCGACGGGCGCGGCGGCAGCGGCGGCCCCGTGGTCGCCGTGGTCCGACCCGAGGGTCGGGGCCCCCGGTTCCACCTCGGCAATGAAGCGGTAGCCGACCCGCGGGATGGTCTGGACGAAGTGCGGCTGCTTCGAGTCGTCGCCGATCACTTTCCGGACCTGCGCGATCGCTCGGCTCAGGGCGTTGTCAGAGACGACCGTGCCGTGCCAGACCGCCGCCAGGATCTCGTCCTTGGTGACGACGTGATCGCGGTGCTCGATCAGGAACTGCAGCAGGCGGAAGGATTTCGGCTCCAGATCGTGGGCCACGCCGCCGACGAGTACGCGATGGAGGGCGCCGTCGACGACCACGTCTCCAAATCGCCAGTCGCGCGGGCCAGAGCTCGTCATCGGGGGAGGGCGCCCGGTGCGCCCGGGCGGGAATTATCGCCGGCGGCCGCCGCCGAATCCAAATCTGACACTTTTGTCATCCCAGGCCGTCATCGCTTCATCAGGGATAAATCCCGACGCCATCACGACTTCGAACGCCTGGATGCGCGACGGTTTGACGCTGACGAAACCCACCCCTCACGGCTCCGGCCGCCGAGGGGACGGGCCTGCTTCGACCACACGCCAGGAGAACCCGATGCGCCTGCTACCCCCCCGATCGTCCGCACGCCTGTTCGTCTGGTTCGGTGTCGCCACCATGGCCACGCTCGTGGCCGTCGCCTCGCAATTGGGCGGGCAGTGGACGCTGGGCGGCCACGATGCCTCCAACACCCGGAATCAGGACAACGAGACGCGAATCGACGCGTCGAACGTGAGCGGCCTCACCGCCAAGTGGACGCTGGCGACCGACGGCGACGTGTCAGCGACGCCGGCCGTCAAGGACGGCATGGTCTACGTGCCCGACTGGGCCGGCCAGCTCTATGCCGTGAACGCGAGCACCGGCAACATCGATTGGCAAGTCCCGGTCGAGGCCATCACCGGGGTGCCCGCCAGTGGTGAGCTTGGCGGGTTCCCCAGCGTGGGCGGTGTCGTGCGCACGACGCCGGCGGTGGCCGGCAACGTGCTGATCATGGGCGACCAGGGCGGCCGCATCGGGCTCGGCGCCAAGGTCTTTGCGGTCGACCGCAAGACCGGCGCGAAGTTGTGGGTGACGCAGATCCAGGGGAACCTTGGTGGCCCGCTCGGCGATCAGTTCGCCATCGTCACGCAGTCGCCGGTCGTGGACGAGAACAACCCGAAGGTCGTCTACGTGGGCACGGCCTCGTGGGAAGAGGCCGTGGCCGCTTTCCCGATCGACAACGTCGGCACGCCGTATCCCTGCTGTTCGTTCAGGGGCACCGTCACGGCCCTGAACATCAGCACCGGCGAGATCCTGTGGCAGACCTACATGACGCCGGCCGGATACTCCGGCAACGGCGTCTGGGGGAGTACCGGCGCCATCGACGTCAAGCGGAAGACGCTGTACGTCACGACGGGCAACAACTACTCGGTCCCGCAGTCGGTGCTGGACTGCGTGGCGGCGGCGGGCGATGACCCGGGCGCCATCCAGGCCTGTATGGATCCGAACAACCACTTCGATTCCATCGTCGCGCTGAACACGGACACGGGCGCCGTCCGGTGGGCCACTCGCGCGCTCCCCTACGACGCGTGGAACGTGGACTGCGTCGGGCTCTTCGGCCCCTCCATCGGCAACTGCCCGGATACCGAGGGTCCGGACTACGACTTCGGCCAGGGCCCGGCGCTCTTCACGGCAAAGCTCGGCGGCAAGACGCGGGATCTCGTGGGCGCCGGTCAGAAGAGCGGGATGTACTGGACGCTCGACCGCGACACCGGCCAGGTGATCTGGTCCACGCACGTCGGCCCCGGCGGGACGATGGGCGGCCTGCAGTGGGGCTCGGCGGTCGATGAGAACCGCATCTACGTGGCCGTGAACAACTCGGGGCTGGTGGACTGGACGCCGTTGGGCGCGTCGGCCACCACCAACCGGGGCGCGTGGAGCGCACTCGACAAGGCCACGGGCCAGATTCTGTGGCAGACCGAGACCCCCGACGGCCCCGCCCCAATTCCTCCTCCCCTCCAACTCGGTAGCGCCATCGGGGCCGTGACCGTCGCCAACGGCGTCGCGTACGCCTGCACGTTCGCGGGCTCGCACGTCGCGATGGACGCCAGCACGGGCAGCATTCTCTGGACCAACAATCCCATGCCCGGTGAACTCTGCGGCGCGGGAGCGGCGGCTTCGAGGGGCACCGTGTATTGGGGCACCGGCTACGGTCAGATTTCCTTCCAGTCAGTCAGCAACGGCGCGCTGACCGCCTACGGCCTGCCGTAGCCGCGATTCATGCCGGGCGGCGGGTGACCAGCCGGTCGTCCGTCGTCCGGGCTCATCCTGCTCGTCGTGTTTCGGAGGCATCGAATGGCAACGACAAGGACGCGACGCGCGTGGACGCGGGCGACGCGCTGGGCGCTGCTGGTGGGATTGGCCGTCGCGGCGGCCACCGGCGCCAGGGCCGACTCGGGCGGCGTGCCGGTCTTCACCGACGGCGTCGCCAGCGGCGATGTCACGGCGACCGCCGCGATCCTCTGGACGCGCATCGACCGCGACGCGAACGTCAAGGTCGAGGTGTGGACCAACCCGCACTTGCAGGGCATGAAGGCCTTTCAGCAGACGGTCCCGCACGCCTCGCCCGCGCACGACTTCACGATCAAGGTCGACGCTACCGGCCTGACGCCGGGCACGACGTATTACTACCGGTTCAAGCACGACGACACGGATGGGGCGTCGTTCAGCGAGATCGGCACGTTCCGCACCGCGCCGAGTCCCGACGTCCCAGCCGACCTGCGCTTCACGTTCAGCGGCGACGCGGATGGCACGCGGACCGCCAGCGGCGCTCCGGCGTTCAACCAGTTCGAGACGCTCGACGCGGCGCGCCTCGAGGGCGGCGCCTTCTTCGTCTTCGACGGCGACACGATCTACTCCGACTCGCGGTTCCGGTCGGGCGGGCCCGCCACCACGCTCGCCGATTACCAGGCGGCGCACCGCGAGAATCGGGGCTATGCCGCCCTCCGCGCGCTGCTGGCCTCGACATCGGTCTACGCGACGATGGACGACCACGAGGTCGTCAACGACTTCGACGCGCAGACCGGCGATCCGGCGCGCTTCGCCGCCGGCCGGCAGGCGTTTCTCGACTACTACCCGATTCGCGAGACGGGGCTGCTCCACGACGCCACGTGCGCCGGCGACCCGCTCTACCGCACGTTCCGCTGGGGCAGCGAGGTCGAGGTGTTCCTGCTCGACCAGCGCTCGTGCCGAAGCACGTCGGCGGCCGTCGCCTGCCAGGGCGACCTGGTCCCGACGCTCCCCGGGGCCGTCCGGACGAGTTTCGGCCTTCCGGCCGCGCCGCCGGCAGGCTGCCTCGCGGCGGTCTTCGATCCGGCCCGCACGCTGCTCGGGCCCGTGCAGAAGGCGCAGTTCACGGCCGATCTCGCCGCGTCCACCGCCAGGTGGAAGGTCGTGGTCAGCCAGGAGCCGGTCCAGCAGTTCCACGTGCTGCCCTACGACCGCTACGAGGGCTACGCCGCGGAACGCGCCGAGTTGCTGACGTTCATCCAGCAGCACGGGATCGCGGGCGTCCAGTTCCTCAGCACCGACATCCACGCGACGCTGCTCAATCAGGTCGCGATCGACCGCTTCGCCGCGCCCGCTCCGGTCGCCGTGGAGCTCGTGACCGGCCCGATCGCGGCCGTGACCTATGAGCAGCAGGTCCTGGCGTTCGGCGGGCCGGCCGCGCTGCAGGCGGTCTACGCCCTGCTGTCGCTCGACGGCGTCGACTGCCGCCATCTGAACCGGAACTCCTACGGTCTGGTCGAGGCGTCCGCGAGCGGGGGAGCCCTTCGCCTCTCGTCGAAGGACCAGCACGGCGCGCTCGTGGTCGACCCGACGACGTCCGGTCAGTGCACGCTCACTCAGGGGCCATGAGAGCACCGCGACGACGCCACTCCTGCCCGTCCACGGCGGCCGCGGCGCCGCGGCGCTGCGGACCGCCGCCGGCCCTGGCCGCACGAAGCGGGCGCCGGCCGCTGTCACGTAAGATGGCCGCTCGACACCCTTCCCAGGAGCTGCCATGACCAGCCGCACGTTCGTCGCGACCCTCGGCGTCATCCTCGCCGCGGGCCTCTTCTCGTCCACCGGGGCGCAGTCCGCACGGCGCTACATCGCCGGACGCTCGGCCGGCGCCGCCAACGCGGCCACCCAGCCGCCGTTCAGCGGCGCGGTGTTCGTCGGCGACACGCTCTACGTCTCGGGCACGCTCGGCATCGGCGAGACGGCCAGCGACGCCGCAAGGGCCGTCCTCACCAGCATCAAGGGCACGCTCGAGTCGGCGGGCCTGACCATGGACGACCTGGTGCAGGTGCACGTGTACAGCGCCGACCTCGCGTACTACAACGACTTCAACACCGTCTACCGCACCTTCTTCACGAAGGAGTATCCCGCCCGGGCGTTCCTGGGCGCGGGAAGCCTGCTGAACAATGCGAAGTTCGAGGTGACCGCGGTCGCGGTGAAGCGGTAAGCGCGATCGAACCTCGGACCGCGCGTCTCAATAGAGCCCGGCCAGCAGGCGTCCGCTCCACGCGAGCACCGAGGCGACGACCTGGCCGGGCGGCGTCGGCGTGAGCAGCAGCATGCCGCCCTCGAGGGCGACCGAGGCGGGCAGCCCGAACCTGAACACGACGTGCACGCCGCCACCCCGGGCCATGTCCACGGCGATCGCCGCGAGGATGAGGACGTTCGGCGCCAGCAGGCCAATCGCTCCGGCTTCCGGACCGAAGCCGATGACGGCCCCTGCCAGCCTGAACGCGGCCGCACCGAGGGCGCCGGTGCTGGCGAGCAGCATGAGGCGCTTGTGGAACGCCTGTCGCTTCCGGAACCACAGCGCCAGGCCGTAGAAGGCGGCGAACAGTACCAGCGTCACGAAGATGGACGGGCCCAGGAAACGCCAGAACGGCGATCCGTCCGGCAGCCGCGCCAGTTCCATCTGCGCGCCGACCACGATCAATCCCGTGGCGACCATCACGACCGCCAGGATCAGGCTGGCCTGCCCCAGCGTCCGGTGGAGGCCGACGCGCCGGACGGCGACCAGCCCCGCCTGCGTCGGCAGCAGGCCGTACCACAGGAAGAACGCCCAGCCGTGCAGGTGCACGACGGGAGAGGCCGGCGGGTACTCGCCGCGAAGCATTGGCCCGAAGTAGGTGATCGAAAAGCCCGAGAAGGCGACGAGCGACGCCGAGAGGCACAGCCAGAGATAGGCCCGCCCCCTGTCGGATCCGACGGTGACCGACGACGCAGCAAGTCGCATGGGGCAGTGTTCGGACGCGGCGGTCCCGCCGCGCCGGACGGGCCGGCTGACGCGCCGGGGCAGCGCTGGCGGCGCATCATAGCATCCGTCGCCAGGCGGCCAGGCGGCGTCCACGGCATTCGGGTCCCATAGAATCAGGCCGATGGGGATCCGTCGGCTGATGGCACTCGTGGCGCACCCCGACGACGAGTCGATGGTGTTCGGGGGCACGCTGGCGAAGTACGCGGCCGCGGGCGTGGAGACCGCCGTCGTCAGCGCCACCCGGGGAGACGCCGGCCGCCATCAGGGCCGCCGGCCGGGTGCCCCAGCGCATCCGGGCGCCGCCGCCCTGGCGGCGCTGCGGGCACAGGAGTTCGCGGCCGCCGCCACCGTGCTGGGCGTGCGCGACGCGGTACTGCTCGACTACAAGGACAAGTATCTCGACCAGGCGGACGTGGGCGGGATCGTCGAAGACCTGGCCCGCCACATCCGGCGTTTCCGGCCCGCCGTCGTCCTGACCTTCGGGCCGGACGGCGCGTACGGCCACCCGGACCACATCGCCATCTCGCAGTACGCCACGGCCGCGGTCGTCGCGGCCGGCGCCAGCGGGGATCGGGGCCTGGCCCACGGCGCGGCCTCGCCACCGGCCGGGCCGCACGTCGTGTCGAAGCTCTACTTCGCCGCGTGGCCGGCGGCGGCGTGGAGCGCCTTCGACCGCGCGTTCCCGCGGCTCGCCTCGACGGTGGATGGCACGGAGCGTCGGGCCGCGCCCTGGCCCGACTGGGCGGTCACCACCTGCATCGACGCCCGCGCCCACTGGGAGACGGCCTGGAGGGCGGTGGCGTGCCACGAGTCGCAGGTGACGGCGTACGGCCGGCTGACCGAGCTCTCGCCCGCCGAGCACGAGCAGCTCTGGGGCCGGCAGTGGTACTACCGCGTGTTCAGCACCGTGAACCGCGGCCGCACGCAGGAAACCGATCTCTTCGACGGCGTGGCTCCCTGACGGGGGACGCGCCCCCGCCAGGCGCCACGAGCGCGAGGTGCGCCGGGCCGGCCCGGCGTCTCAGACGGGACGGGCCTCGATCACCGAGACGGGCGACTGGGTCGGCGTGACCTCCGTCAGCCTGAAGCCCGACGCGTCGAAGAGCGCCCGGAACTGCGCCTCGGTCCGCTCCATGCCGTCGGGCAAGGTCATCATGATCATGTCGAACAGCTTCGCCGGCGATGGCGAGTTCCCGTCGGGGACGACGGCCTCGATGACGAGCAGGCGCCCCGACGCGGGCATCACTTGGCGGATGTTGCGGAGGATCGTGACGCACTGATCGTCCTGCCAGTCGTGGAGGATGTGGCGCATCGTGTAGGCGTCGGCGCCGGCCGGCACGGCCTCGAAGAAGTTGCCCGCCGCGATCTGGCAGCGGCCGGCCAGGCCCTCCGCCTGCATGTTTCCCTCGGTGCGCTGCATCACGTGCGCCTGGTCGAAGAGGATGCCGCGGAGCGCCGGATAGCGGCGCAGCGTGGCCGCCATCACCTCGCCGCTGCCGCAGCCGATATCGGCGAGGACCGACACGTCGTCGTAGCTGTAGGCGTTCAGGACGGCGTCGGTCTCGCCGCCGTGGAACGACTTCATGGCGATGTCGAAAAGGGCGGCGTCGTCCGGCTTGCCGGCCAGGTCCTCGAAGATCGGTTTGCCGAAGGCGAGCGGATAGGCGCAGGTGCCGGTGCGGACGTTGTCGTGGAGGCGAATCGTCGCCGGCGCGCAGCGCGCCATCATGCGCGCCCCGGCCCGCACCGAGCCGGGCACGTCGGACCGCAGCAGCTCGCCGAGCGGTGTCAGGCTCCACCCGTGCGCCCCTTCTTCGAAGACGCCGAGGCTGGCGAGAAACCGCAGGAGCCGGTGAAGGTGGGGCGGCGACGCGTGCACGGCTTCCGCGAGCTGCGCCGTCGAGCGCGGCCCGTGGACGAGGTGGTCGGCGATGCCGAACTCGGCGGCCGTGCTGACGGCCTGCGCGACGAAGCCGCCGGTCATCATCTGCATCATCTGAAGGGAGTGTTCGGGGGTCATGGGGCAGGCATCATACCCCGCTCCACCCGGAAACCAACCGCTGAGGCCGGCGGCACGCGGTCGAGGACCGCGGCGTCTCGAATCGACGAGGCCGGCGTCGCGTATCCTGTCAGCCGACGTGCCCTCCGCCCGGCCTCGCATCGGCATCACCGCCTGGCGGCGCCCCCTGCCCACGCCGCTGGGCGAGCGCACGGACCTCTACACGCTGGGCGTGGAGTACGCGGCCGCCGTCGAGACAGCCGGCGGCCTGCCGCTCATCCTGCCGCACTCCGGCGATGCGGAATCCATCCTCGACGCCCTCGACGGCCTGCTCCTGTCGGGCGGCGGCGACGTGGACCCGGCGAGCTACGGAGCCGTGGCCGTCGCCGCGAAGGACCAGGCGGCCGCCGCCGACCAGTGGGAGCTCGCCCTCGTCCGCGGCGCCCGGGCGCGCGACCTGCCCGTGCTGGGCATCTGCCGCGGGATGCAGGTGCTGGCCGTGGCCTACGGCGGGCACCTGGAGCAGGACGTCGCCGGCCGGGACGGACACCCCGACATGGGGCCGATGACTCCGGACGAGGTCCTGGGCGCCAGGCACGCGGTGGCGATCGCGCCGGGCAGCACGCTCGCGCGCCTGTATGGCACGACGCGCCGCCAGGTGAACACCATCCACCACCAGGCGGTGGCCGACGCCGGCGCGCTGGTGGTGGCGGCGCGCGACGACGGTGGCATGATCGAGGCCGTCGAGGGCCGCGGTCCCGCCTGCGTGCTGGGCGTGCAGTGGCATCCCGAGAAGCTGGCGCCCGGCGAGATGGCGGCCGAGCGTCCGCTGTTCGACCATCTCGTCGCCGAGGCCGCCGCCTACGCGGCCCGGCGGCGACCCGAGGAAAGGTGACGATGCCGCGACGGTTCCCGAAGGGCTATACGACGCCGCTCTCTCCCGACGGCTCGGCGTCGCTCGTGCCGGCGCCGCCCTGGCACTACGTCGGCGACTTCCTGATCGTGGAGTACCACACGGATCCGGACGCCGTGATCGCGCTCCTGCCGAAGGAGCTCGAGCCGGCCGCCGATCCGGGCGCCGTCGCCGCGATCTTCGCCGACTGGCAATGCTGCTCCACCGGCGGGGACGAACTGCTCGACCCCGTGCAGGGCCAGTACAAGGAGTTCTTCCTCGTCGTGGGCTGCACGTTCCAGGGGCAGCCCATGAGCCGCTGCGTCTACATCTGGGTGGACAAGGACTTCGCGATGTACCGCGGCTGGATCCAGGGGTTTCCGAAGAAGCTCGGCTCCGTGCACATGACGCGCACGTACCCGGTGGGCAAGGCCACGCCGCGCCTGGAGCCCGGCGCGAGGTTCGGCGCCACCTGCACGGCCGGCAGCCGCGAGATCGCCAGAGCGATCGTGACGCTCCGTGGTCTGTCGACGGACGGGCCCACCGTCAACTCGCCGCCCATGGCCAACACGCGCCACTTCCCCGCCTACGACGGCCTCGTGCCGGACGTCTTCGAGCTGGTGCGCTCCGGCGGCCAGGACCGCGAGGTGACCGACATCTGGGAGGGCGACGCCGAGCTGACGCTCGGCGCGCACACGATCGAGCCGCTGCAGGCGATCGCCCCAAGGACGGTCGGCAGGGGTTTCCGCTTCACGTTCGCCTACACCGTGCATGGCGGGCAGGTGCTGACCCAGCACGACAAGGGCGCCCACCGATGACGCGCACCGGCGTTCGACCGACCCTGCCGCGCAAGGCTGAACGAGAAGGGCGCGTTCGATGAGCGCGCTGTTGCTCGCGGCCAAGGTCATGGCCACCTGGCTGGTCGTGGATCTCATCTCGGGCGTCGTGCACTGGGCCGAAGACAGCTACGGACATCCTGACCTGCCGTTCATCGGCCGGCGCATCACCAAGCCGAACTTGCTCCATCACTTCCGTCCGCGCGCGTTCGTCACGAACTCCTGGTTCGCCAGCTCGCGCCTCCTGATCTACGCCTGCGCGGCCTCGATCGCCATCGCGTGGGCGATCGGCCGGCTGAGCCCGATGGTCCTGGTCGCGGCGGTCCTGGGGGCCAACGCGAATCAGGTCCACAAATGGAGCCACCGGTCTGCCGCGGAGAACGGCGTGCTCGTGACCCTGGCCCAGCGGGTGGGCCTGCTGCAATCGCCGGCACACCACAACCGGCACCACGTCGGGCGGAAGGACTCCAGTTACTGCGTGATGACGGGCCTCTTGAACCCGCTGCTCGACGGCTGCCACGTGTGGCGGGGCCTCGAGTGGCTGCTGCGGGTCTGCGGTCTCCCGAAGCGCGACGACGATGCCCTGCTCGCCGGGGTCCTGGCCGTCGAGCCCGATTTCCTCGATCGTCGCGCGTGACTCGAGACGGCCGCCCGGCGCGAGGCCGCCCTCCGAGGTCGTGGCCGCCACCGGCGAACTCGGCCGGCCGTGCCGCAACGACGGTGGCATGATTGAGGCCGTCGCCGGCCGCGATCGCGACCGGACGTCCGCCGTCCGGTCGACGACCAGGGGCCAACGCTGACGATCAGGGGAGACCGACCGATGAAGCGCGCGCGTGTGTGGCACGACGGCACGCTGGTGTCCGCCGTCCTCGACGGCGAGACGCTGATCCTCGAGACGGGCGCGCGGATCCCGGCGGCCACGGCGCGCTTCGGGCCGCCGTTTCTGGCACGCCAGATCATGGCCACGCACCTCACCTATCGAAGCCGGTGCGTGGAGTACAGGATGGCGGCCATTCCGCAGTACCCCTCGTATTTCATGAAGCCGCTCGGCTCGGTGTCGGCCCACGGGGCGCCGGTGGCGCGCCCGCGCGGCTGCCGGTTCCTGAACTACGAGGGCGAGCTGGCCGTGGTGATCGGGCGTCCCTGCACGAACGTCCCGGTCGAACGCGCCCTGGACTACGTGAAGGGCTACACCATCGCGAACGACTTCGGCGTCCACGACTTCCGGCACGCCGACCGCGGCGCCATGTTTCGCGTGAAGGGCCAGGACGGCTTCTGCCCCATGGGCCCGTACCTGGTCGATCGGGACGACATCGATCCGCAGGACCTCTGGCTGCGGACGTTCGTGAACGGCCGGCAGGTGCAGGAAGCGCACACGGGCACGGACCTGCTGTTCAGCGTGGCGTACCAGGTGGCCGACATCTCGCGGCTCGTGACGCTCGACGACGGCGACGTCCTGCTCACGGGCACGCCCGCCCACAGCCGCCCGGTCGAACCCGGCGACGTCGTGGCGGTGGAGATCTCGGGCATCGGCCGGCTGGAGAACCGGGTCGTGGAACTGGACCGCGACCTGGTGCCCGTCGGCGATCCGCCCCGCATCACCGACCAGACGCTGCACGTGGCGCTGGCCATTCCCGAGGACGAGGCACGGGCGCGGGTGGCCAGCGGCAACCTGGACGCCCGGGAGTGAGGAGAACGGCGATGCACGCCCAACGGCTGGTGGGAGCCCTGCACCACGCGGGGCTCCGCGTGGCGAACCTGGACGAGGCCGCGGCGCGATGGCAGCACGTGCTCGGCCTGCACGGCGAGCGCGTGGACGACAGGACGGTCATCCTGCGCTGCACCTACGAGGACTACGCCCTGGTCCTCACCGAGTCCGGCGACGCCCCCGGCCTCGACTACGTGTGCTACGAGCTGGCGCCGGGCGTCAGCGTGGACGACGCCGCCCGCGCGATCGCGCCCACCGGATCGCCGGTGGCGCGGGTGACGGTGCCGCTGCGCGGCGAGGCCGTCGAGACGGCCGATCCGGACGGGCACCGGGTCCGCCTGGTGCCGCGCCTGGTGGCCGGGGATCGACGCCCCGCCGAGGTGCGCCACTCCACCCGGATCCCTGGCTGGCATCCGCGCAAGTTCGGCCACGTCAACTTCCTGACCGGCGACGTCCAGCGCCAGGTGCACTGGTACACGGAAGTGCTGGGCTTCCGGATCACGGACTGGATTGGCGAGGACGGCGTCTGGCTGCACGTGGACCGCGACCATCACGTGCTGGCGTTCCTGAACAAGGGCTACGCGCACCTCCATCACCTGGCCTTCGAGCTGGTGGACTGGGGCGAGCTCAGGGTGGCGCTCGATCACCTGGCGCAGAACCGGCGCCACATCGTGTGGGGCCCCGGCCGCCACGGCATGGCGCGAAACCTCTTCAGCTACTTCCGGATGCGCGAGGAGGAGCTCTTCGTGGAGCTCTTCACGGACCTGGAACAGCTCAGGGAAGACCACACGCCCCGGCATTTCCCCGACGATCCGCACTCGTCCAACACGTGGGGGATCCTGCCGCCGCGCACGTATTTCCGCTTCGACCAGGCCGCCCTCGACGCGGAAGACTCGCAGGCCCACGCCTACGGCCAGCCGATTCCGCCCATGCCGTAGACGCGCACCACGGGCCGGTCCGGCGGCCGGTCCCGGCCTTGACAGGGCCCGGCGGTTGACGATGATGTGGCATGCCTCAGACCCGTCTCGTCACCGGCCTCGCCGCCGCCAGCGCCGCCGCCCTCTCGGTGTCGCTCCTGGGCGCGCCCGCCAGGGGCCCGGTTCGTTTCGTCCCCCACGACATCGACGCCAACTTCCGCGGCGGCTACGCCGTCAACGTGGCGGACTTCAACAAGGACGGGAAGCCGGACGTCATCGCGAACTCGCTGGCGGTCAGCGAGGTGGCGTGGTACGAGAACCCGACCTGGGCGCGGCACGTCATCGTGCCGGACACCGCCCAGATCGTGAACCAGGCGATGCAGGACGTGGACGGCGACGGGGTTCCCGAAATCGCGTTCCAGAGTGCGTTCGCCATGGTGCCGGCCAAGAGCGAGGGCCTGAACTGGCTCGCGACGCACGACGGCGACCCGCGCCAGCCGTGGAAGGTGCAGAAGCTGGACGCCTTCCCGACGTCCCACCACGTGGCGTGGGGCGACTTCGACGGCGACGGCACGAAGGAGCTCGTGAACGCGCCACTCCTCGGGCCCAAGGGGCTGGCGCCCACCTACGACCAGGACCTGGTGTCGATCTTCTGGTACAGCCCGAAGGACTGGACGCGGCACACGTTGACCGGGAACATCCCGGGCATCATCCATCGCGTCCGGGTAGTGAAGTGGGACGGCAACGCGCGCGACCAGCTCCTCGTGGCGAGCTTCGAGGGCGTCGGCCTTTACCGCGCGACGGGGTCGGGCGCGTCCATGACCTTCACGAAGGAGTTGCTGACGGCCGGCCACGAGGAGAAGGCGCCCCGTCTCGGCGCCAGCGACGTGGGCATGGGCCGGCAGGACGGCCGGAGGTTCTTCGCGACCGTCGAGCCGTGGCACGGCAACGAAGTGGTGGTTTACACGGAGCAGGCCGGCACGTGGCAGCGCCGCGTGATCTTCGACAAGGTGGCCAGCGGCCACGAGATCGCCGTGCTGGACCTGAACGGCGACGGCCGTGACGACATCGTCGCGAACGACAACAGCCGCCCGACGCCGAACAATCAGGGCGCGCCCATGGGCGGCGTGCACGTGTTCTTCGCGCCCGACGACGCGGCGACCGGCACCTGGCAGTACCAGCGCCTCGACGACACGGCCGCCATGAACGGCTGCGTGGGCGTGGACATCAACGGCGACCGCCGGCCGGACCTGCTCTGCACCGGCGCCAGCGGCATCGTCCGCTGGTACGAGAACCAGGGGCGGTAGGCCGATCGTCGGAACGGTCCTTCAGGCGAGGCCGCGGAACCGGCCGCCGTTCAGAACTGCAGCGTGAGCCCCACCGAGGCCTCGAAGCGGCGGCCGGGCGCGATGTTCGTCTGGCGGCCCGCGAAGTCCGCCCGGGAGCTGCCGGCCGCCACGAAGGCGTGCATCGCACCGCGCAGCTGGCGCTCCGCACCAAGGCCGAAGCGCAGGAGGCCTTGTTCGTCCTGCTGCGGCGTCGTCGCGCCGGCGCGGACGATGGCGACGTCGAAGGTGCGGGTCACCTCCGAGACATACGCGTAGGCCAGCGTCCGCGGTCCGAGGGTCACACCGCCGGTGAGCCGCCAGTGCCACTGCGACGACGTGTCGTAGCGCACGGTCGTGCCCGTGGCGTCGTCGCGCAGTTCGAGGGCGCCGTCGAGGCGCCCGAGGCCCACGTCACCGCCGACCACCAGGGGGCCCAGCGCGCCGCGCAGGCCGCCGCTGAGGGAGACGACGCCGCGGGAGTCCTCCTGCAGCGTGTCCACGCCGTCCACGAGCGACCCGCCGATCACGTGCTGGCGGCCGGCCTCCACGGACACGTACGGTCCCGCGAACAGCGAGGGCTGGGCGGCGGCATGCGCGGGCGCGACGCCCATCGCGACCAGGCAGGTGACGGTCGCCACGGCGCGGTGACCGGCGGGGAGGACGAAACGGAAGCGGAAGGACGGCATGCGCGCCACTGAGGCAAGCGCGATGCCGCCGGGTCGCCATTCGTCCAGCCATCCGTCCCGCCGCACCGAGGCCCGGTCCATGGCCGTGCCGGCGGCGGTCGCGCGGGTGGCGCCAGGTTGGCGTGAGGGAATCGCCGGCCAGGGGCGTTCTCTCTTGCAGCACGCCCGCACCGACGGCACGAGCGCGGCACTGACGCCGCCGTGTCCCGGGCGACAAGGAGCCGCACCATGTCTGCCATCGTCCATCGCCAGTGGATCGCCACCGCCGCCTGCACCCTCGCCTGTTCGTTCGCCGCCGCCACCGCCAGCGCGCAGCAGGTCCACACCTTTCCGGGTTCGTCGTGTCAGGCCTCCGGGTCGGCGCAGGACCTCTTCTATTCGGGCACGCTCGCGGCGAACAGGACCGCCGCGACGAGCAGCGCGGTCTGCCCGATGGTGCGCAGCCGGGGCACGGCGCCGTGGCTCAACGTGGCGGTCTTCGTGCGCGATCGCCACAGCACGCAGGACATCACGTGTATCGCGGAGGCGCGCGACCTCACCGGCGTGGCCGGCATCGGCTGGTCGCAGACGCTGAGCACGAGCGGCACGGGCGATCAGACCCTGATCTTCGCGCCGCCCGGAGGACCGGTCCCCAACTACGGCCCCTACGTGGTCGTCTGCTCGCTGCCGCCGATGGTGAACAACCTGCCGTCCTACATCGCGTCGTACGCCGTGGTCGAGCCGTAGTCCGCGGATGGGCCGCTCGGGGGCGCCATCCGGCGGCGCCCCCGCGGGCACCCCGGACCCTCGCCGGAGGGTGCCAGCCACGTCGTGACGGATTTCGCGGGCGGATTCCGCTGGTGAGGGCAGGGTGACATCTCCACCATGGCCAACCGCCGCGCGCCCGTGACCTGCCTGCTCGTCGTCGCCGTGCTCGGCGCAACGCGCGCCGGTGCCCAGGACGGCGCGGAGTCGCCCCAGGCCGCCGTGGCGGCGTGGCAGCGCGCCGCCGGCGCCAACGACTGGGGCGCGGCCTTCGCCGTCCTGCTTCCCGCCGGGCGGCCGGAGATGGCGCGCGACCTCCTGATCGCCCTCAACCTCGCGGTGGCGATGGCCGATCCGGACGATCCCATCCTGAAGGACCCTCACCTGCCCGAGGCGGAATCCGCACGCAAGCGACAGGCGTTCGCCGGGGCCACGGGCGCGCTTCGCGCCGCGTGGCGGCCGTACGGGATGGAAGGGCTCGTCGGCGCAGCGCCCCTGGCGCCCGGCACGCGGGAACGCCTGGACGCGGCGCTCGCGGCGGCCGACGTGGCCGCGCTGATGCGCGACACGATGGCTGCCTTCACGCGCGCGGCGCCGGCGATCGGGCTCGCGCCGGAGGCCCTGCCGCGAGTACCGCCGCTCGGCGCCGTGACGCGCTACGCCGTCGCCGGCGACAGGGCCACCGCCCGGGACGGCTCGACCACGGTGGACTTCGTCAGGACGGGCGGCCGCTGGTACCTGGCGCCCCCGCCGGGCCAGTAGCCGCCACCGACCCATGAGGCCCGGTCCCCGCATGCACACCCGCGCTCTCGCGCCCGCGCCGACGTCCGGGCGCCTGGACGGCGGCGCGCGGCCACGGACCGCGCGCTATCATCTGCTGCCCGCGCCGCGCTGACGCTGGATCCACGAGGAGAAGACGACGATGCGGGAGGCGATCCAAGACGCGCCGTTCGGGGTATTCCTGGCCATGGTCGGCGTGCCGCTGGCGATGGCCCTGGTGGCCGTCATCGCCGGGCTCAACGCCCGGCGCCAGGCCCGGGTGGTGTCCACCACCAAGGCCGTGCCCATCGGCATGGCCGAGGACGGCTATCGCCTGTTCGAGGGCACGGTCGAGGCCATCGACGGAGAGACCGTCGTGGCGCCGCTCACGCAGTCACCGTGCGTCTGGTATGCGGCGACCGTCGAGGAGTGGACGCTCGACGCGCGCGGCGACACGCGCAAGTCGGACTGGAAGGTCGTGAAGACGGTCACCAGCTCCGCGCCCCTCCTGATCCGCGATCGCACCGGCGCGTGCGTCGTGCGGCTGTTCGGCGCCGAGATGACGCCGACCGACAAGAGCCGCTGGACGGGCGGCACGCTGGAACCCGAGGACCGCAATCCGCCCCGCGTCGGACGGACCGAGTCCGCCGAGGGCATGCTGCGCGTGGCGGGTGGCCCCAACAGCCGCTATCGCTACTCAGAGGAGCGCATCTACGCGGGCGATCCGCTGATGGTCACGGGGGCGTTCGAGAGCCACCGGTTCGACCGCGGCGACGCCGACGACCTCGACGAGCTGCCGCCCGATCCCGCCATCGCGGGCGCGGACTGGGCGCCGGAGGAGGACGACGGAGACGACACGTCGAGCCCGGCCGCGGCCGTGACCGGCAGCCACGGGCGCATGGCCCGCCACGACTGGGACGCCGCCGACATCGAACGCCACGACACGCTGACCCGGCGGGCCGCCGCCATCACCAAGGCCGAGATTCAGAAAGGCGGGAAGGGACAGCCCCTGATCGTCGCCGCCACGACGGCCGCCACGCACGCGGCGATGAGCGAGATGGGGGCGCAGGCCGCCTTCATGGTGGCGCTCGTGCCGCTCGGGATCGCCGCGCTCGTGCTGCTCGCCCGCTTCGGCTAGCCGCGCCCGGCCGCGGGCCGGGTCATGTCCCGGAGGACCGATGAGAACCACCGCGACCCTCGCCATCGTGACCGGCGCCACCGTCCTCGCGCTCGGCGTCGCGCCGCACCTCAGCGCCCGGGCCGTGCGCTACGAGCACCGCGTGGTCGTGCCCACCACCGGGCTCGGCCGCGAGATCGACGTGGCCGCCAGCCTGGAGCGGAACGTGAACGCGCTGGCCGCCCGCGGCTTCGCGCTGGCCGCGATGGCCGGCGGCGACAGCCCCGCGCTGGATGCCATGCTGCGGCGCCGCGCGTTTGCGACGGGCACGGCCAACGACGATGCCGTGACCCTGGCCGTCATGGTCCGTCCCGAGGGCACGGCCGGCGTGGCGCGCGAATACCGGCTGCTGCACGTACGGGAGCTGGAACGCGTGGACCAGGTCATCGCGCCGCTGGGCGCCCAGGGGTTCCGGCTGGCCCTCGTCGAGTTCGATGGCCCGGTCGTGCACGTGGCCTTCGAGAAGACCGCGGGCGCCGCGCCGGTGGAATTCCGCGAGTTCCGGAACAAGGGCCGACGCTCGTGGATGGACCAGCTGATGGCCGACGCCGACGTGCGCGCGCGGATGACGCGCGTGGTGCCGATCGCGCTCGGCGCCGGCATCGTGGAACTCGGGTCTCCCCAGTCGACGCCCGGCGAGGTCTCGTGGCTCTCGAAGCCGACGCACGCCTTCGAACAGCTCGAGGGGCCGCTGGGGGACCTGGCGAAGACCGGCCACCGCGTGGAGCTCGTGCGGCGGCGCGGGCCGAACGACCTGGACGTGCTGGTCGTGAAGCCGGCCGGCGCGGCCGGCGCGCCCGCGTCCTACGACCTCGACGACGGCCCGTGGGGTTCGGCGTGCGGCCGGGGCACGATCGCGGGCGCGGCCGTCGGTCCCGACGGCGACGTCTACTGCGCGGCCGATCGCGGCGGCAGCGCGCCGCCCGCGAACGACGGGCTGGACCTGACGGTGCGCGCCCAGCCCTCCGCGGGCGGGGGCGTCTTCTTCCGCGGTCTGACGTGCGATCTCCAGGCGCGCCTGGGCTCGGCGCGGCCGGCGTCGCCGCGGGTGGCGTTCGCGCTGCAGATGGAGCGCGAGATCACGAGGGCCGCGAAGCCCGGCTTCCGCGTGACGCGCGCGCTCGCCGCCGTGGACGGCAACGGCCAGGCGCGCCTCGTGGTGTTCACGACCGACGCCGCGCCCGCCGTCGTCACCGGCGCGCCGGCCGACGCCTCCCCCGCCCCGCCGCTCGTCGCGGAGCTCGACACGGTGGGCGACGACCTGACGCGCCAGCGCGAGGCCCAGCTGAATGCAATGCTCGCGGGCCGGAACCTGCCGGGGGGGGCGCTGTGGCTGGAGCTCGATGGTGGCCGCGGCAGGACGGCCCGCCTGCTCGGGTGCGTGTCGACCCGTGTGGACCGCGAGACGGCCGAATCCGCGGCCAAGGGCGCCCTCATCAACCAGGGGCTCATCGACTACAAGGTCGTCAACCGCGTGGTCGTGGACCGCTGACGCCGCGGCAGGCCGCCGCCGGATCCCCTCCCGGCCGGGATCGCGATCGCTGCGGCGCCGGACCGCCGGTTGGCGTAGGCTGATCGGCCGGAGGACGCGCATGCCGGATCCCGCCCCACCCGAAGGCCCGGCTGCCGCCGGCGTGCTCGACGCCGTGCAGCGGTTCAACGACGCGCTCGCCGCCGGCGACCTCACCGCCGTCACGGCGCTCCTCAGCGACGACACCGTCTTCGAGAACACCGGACCCGCGCCCGACGGCACGCGTCTTCAGGGCCGCACCACGGTGGCCGCGTTCTGGGCGCGGTGGATGGCCGCCAACCCCGGGGCGTGGTTCGAGACCGAGGAGGCCTTCGCGGCCGGCGAGCGCTGCGTGGTGCGATGGATCTACCGGAAGCACCGTGACGGGGCGCCCTGGCACCTGCGCGGCGTGGACGTCTTCACCGTGCGAAGCGGCCGCATCGTCGAGAAGCTGTCCTACGTGAAGGGCTGAGCGGCGCGGGGCGCCGCCCCGCCGGCTACTTCGCGATCGGCACGTGGAAGCTGAGGTCCCAGGAGTACGAGCCCGACGGACCCGGCGCCGTGCCCTTGAGCACGGCGAGGACCGCGCCGCCGGGCCGGCCGTCGGTCGTGAGCGAGGTGAGGCCGCAGCCCTGGGCCTTCGTGTTGACGCCGAGGGGGCCGCCCTTGGGGAACGTGACGTTCACGTAGCAGTAGTCCACGGCGTCGAGCGTGCGGGCGGCGCCGTCGAAGCCCAGATAGACGTCCACGATCGACGGGTCGTCGCTGGAGTCGCCCTCCCGCGCCTTCGCCAGGGTGCCGGGCTTCGGCGCATGGTCGTAGAGGGACAGCCGCACCTGGTTCTGCCCTGGGGCCCACCACGCCAGGGCGTGCGTGACGGTCACCTTCTGCCCCTGGTACGTGCCGGTGCCCGTCACGGTGTTGAGCGGAATGGCCGGTGAGGCGGGAGCGGCCGCGGCGGCCGCCGGGGCGGCCGTCGTCGCGACGGCGGTCGATGCCTCCATCAGCGCGCCGGCGAACGGCAGCCGGAGCGCGTACCCCTGGCCCTTTCCTTCCATCAGACCGGCGATCCCGCCTCCCGACTTGAGCAGGCCTCCGACCGACACGATATGGCACTGGGCGCCGGTGCCCGAGACCTGCCACTTCGACTTGAAGCCGACCGCCGTCAGCCGACAGCGCTTGAGCTCGCCGACGAGGCCGGACGTGGAGCCCGGCGTGTATTCGAAGTCCACGATCACCGCCGGCGCCACGCCCAGGGCGACACGTTCCCAGGAGCCGCTGGCGCGCGCCGACGCTTCGACGTCCGGAGGCAGCGGCGTCTTCGCAAACAGGGCCGATACCCGCGGGCCCGGCGCCAGCAGGAACACGGCCGGGGCGAACGTCTCCGCCTGCCCGGCAACGGTCAGCGTGGGGGCGATCCCCTGGGCGACGGCCAAGGGAGGCGTCGCGAGCAACACGGCAATGGATACGGCCAGGATACGGGTCATAGCGGGGCCTCCGGGCGAGGGGTCGTACATCTGGACTAGCGGATTGGCGGCGGCGGGTCGGTCATGGCGTGCCGCCGGGCTGGCGCGGGCGGGACATACGCGACAATGGCAGCCGGCCGGCCTCGCCGGGCGCCGCGGACGTACCCCGGCGCGCCGGCAGCCTGCCGATCGAGGAGCCACCGATGCCCCGTCCCCGCGCCGTCGCCCTGATCGCCGCCTGCTGCCTCGCCGCACCGGCCCTTCCGCTCGCCGCCCAGCCCGCCACACTGCAGATCACGCTCCTCGGTACGGGCAACCCGCGGCCGAACATGGAGCGCTTCGGCCCGTCGATCCTCGTGGAGGCCGGCTCGACCCGCCTGCTCATCGACGCCGGCCGGGGCAACGCGCAGCGCCTGTTCGACATCGGCAACCGGACCTCGCTCGTCGGCATCGACGCGCTGTTCCTGACGCACCTGCACTCCGATCACGTGGTCGGCCTGCCCGATCTGTGGCTCACGAGCTGGGTGTTCGGGCGGGCCGTGCCGCTCCAGATCATCGGGCCGCCGGGCACGGCCGAGATGAGCGGCCACCTGGAACAGGCCTTCGCCTGGGACGTCCAGACGCGCGGGAAGGACGAGGGCTTCCCCGCCGAGGGCGCGAAACTGGCCGCGAAGAACGTCCAGCCGGGCGTGGTCTACGAGAAGGACGGCGTGACGGTGACGGCCTTCGCGGTGGATCACGGCGGTGTCATCTCGCCGGCCTACGGGTACCGCGTGGACTACCGGGGACGGTCGGCGGCCTTCTCGGGCGACACGCGCTACTTCGAGCCGATCGTCGAGCACGCCAAGGGCGTGGACGTGCTGGTCCACGAGGTGATCAGCCCCGAAGTGGAAGCGCGCCGCGCCCAGGTGGTGGGCCCGCGCGCCCGCGAGCGCGTCATCTCGCACCACACGGCGCCGGATCAGGTGGGCACCATCTTCAGCAAGGTGAAGCCGCGGCTGGCCGTGTACTCCCACATCGTGCCCTCGCCCGCCACGGCGGAGGATCTCATCGGGCCGACGCGCGCGACCTACGACGGGCCGCTGGCCGTCGGCTACGACCTGATGACGATCGTCATTGGCGACACCATCGAGGTGCACCCGAGGAAGACGCTCGGCGACAAGTAGGCGCCGGATCGCGGCCGGCCCGGCGGGACGCGGCCACCGGACGCCTACCGGTCAGAAACGGAAGCGCAGCCCGAGGCCGACCTGGACGCCGCCGGCCTTCAGGTCGAAGTCGCTGCCGCCGTTCACCGAGGCCTGCGTGCTGGCCGTGGCGTAGCGCAGCAGGGCGCCGGCGCCGAATCGCCGCGAGAAGTACCAGCTGACGTCGGCGCCGACGTGGGCGCCGGTGACGCTCTTCGAGACGTCGGTCGTGCCGGCCGGCGCCACCGAGACGGTGTCGTACGGATACGCCTCCGTGACGGCGAGGTCGGCCACGACCGTCTGCTCGACCGAGTAGAAGCTCGGCCCGCCGAAGATCGTCACGCGCACGCGCCCGGACGTGGGCACGAGATAGGCCAGCGACACGTGGACGCCCGTCTCGGTGCGGTCGAGTCCCGATGCCTCGGCCTCCGCCGACCGCATTCGGCCGAAGAAGAACGGGTGCGGATAGCTGGCCGACACCGCGCCCTTGCCCGACCGCGACACCGACGTCAACGACACGCCCGCGCCGAGACTCCGCCACAGGCGCGCGAACACGCCGGCGTCGAGCCCGACGCCGCCGTCGACGTCGACCGCGTTGCGCCACGTGGCGCTTTCGCGGAACACCGACACGCTGCGGGCATCGGTGAACGACGCCTTCGGCGGCTGGAACATCGCGCCCGCCGCCAGGAAGCCCCGCCACTGCGGCGCGGCGGCGGGCCGCCGGGCCGGCGTGCGTTGTCTCGTCCCCGGCGGCGGCGGAGGTACGGCCTGCTGCGGTGCGGGGATGACCGGCGCCGGCATCGAGAGACGCGGCCGGATCCTGGCGGCCTCGTCGGCGGCCAGCGCGGGCGTCCCGCCGGCGAACACGACGGAGGCGAGAACGAGGGTGGACGTGATGGCGCGCATGGGTGATCTCCTCACTGCACGCCGACGGCGGTCCACGCGTCGGTCACGGCCCGTTCCACCGACGCCGTGGACGGATAGAGGTCGCGCGCCGACTGGATGGTGGCGGCCCGGGCCTGCGAGAAGGTGGCACGGACGGGCAGCATCTGTGTGAACGCGCGGAAGAACACCCGCTCGATCTGCTCGCGATTGGCGGCGCCCACGCCGGTCACCGACAGGCCCGAGACGCGGTGGGCGCCGCCTTCGATGGCCAGGTAGAACGCGTGGTTCGGGATGCCGGAGTTGACGTGCACGCCGCCGTTGTCCAGCGGCCCCGCGTAGCGCAGGGAGTAGTGATCGGGATCGCCGAACTGCGTGGGCGACTGCATGGAGCGCAGGCCCGAGCGTGAGCCTGGGCGCAAGGCTTTGAAGGCGTCCTCGGCAATCAGGTAGTCGGCCTGCATCAGGTTCGATCCGCGCGGCTGGAAGTAGAACTCGGCCGCCACGCCCATCATGTCGGAGAAGGACTCGTTGAGGGCGCCCGACTCCCCCTGGTACTCGAGTCCGGAGGTGTAGTCGGTGACGCCGTGCGTGAGCTCGTGCGCCACCACGTCGAGGGCGCCGGCGAGCGGTCCGACGGTCTGGCCGGTCGCGGTCAGGAAGAAGTTGGGGGGGATGCCGTTCCCGAACACCATCATGCCGTGGCCGCCGGGCCCGAAGGGCGGCCCGAGCCAGAACGCGTTCACGCACAGAATCCCGAACTCGTTGGCCGGCAGCGGGCTCACGCACTGCTGCGGGGAGTAGACGTTGATGGTGCCGAACATGGGCGCGTCGCCGTTGTCGAGGCCGCGCGCGCCCAGCCGCTTGAAGATGAAGTCGTAGGTCCACCCGAGGTACACGTGCGCATCGACGGCCACCGGATCGGTCCAGACGTTGTCCGAGTCGCTGGCCAGATCGGACTGCACGACCGGATCGCCGTCGGCCACGTCGTCGAGCCGCTGGCGATTCGATCGGAAGTCGATGGTCCACAACTGCGGCGGCCGCAGCAGGTCCTCGGCGTAGTAGGCGCCGCCGACCAGCCGCGTGGCCACCTTCTTGCGGTCGCCCAGCACGCCCAGGCCCTCGCCCACCGCGCCCTGATCCTTCACGAGCGGCAGCGATCGCCGCTCGGCGCCCGTGGTCGCGTCGATGTAGACCGTGCGCGCGTCGAACGCCGACCGGCGCGCGTGCACCTCGTAGGCCAGGGCCACGGAGCCGTCCTCGAGGCCAAGGAACACCAGCACCGGGTCGCCGAGCAGCGACTCCCCGCCGTCCCGGATCTGCGCCGCCACGGCGTCGCGGCTCCTGGCCGCCCGCGCCGAAGTGACGCCGGCGGTGTCGTACACCTGCCCGAGGAGCGAGGTCACGACGCCCTTGGCCGTCTGGCGCACGATCGAGCCGCCCACGATCCTCAGGCCCAGGTGGTACTGCTGCAGCCGTTCGTGCCGGTGGCCGGGCAGGAGCAGGTCGTCCTTGGCCGAAGCCACTTCCAGGGCGCCGTCGCGCTCCATCCTCCGGACGTCGTCCACGGTCTGCCGGAGCTCGCCCGGCGTCGCTTCCGTGGCGCGCAGCGTCGTGACGCCCTCGCGAGCCTGGGCCTGCGGGGCCGGGCGGTCGAGGGCCATCCAGACGACGGCGCCCGCGGCGAGCGCGGACGTCCAGGGACGGAATCGGGGCTGGGACACGCGGAGTCCTCCTGTCTGACAGTCCATTAGACGGACGCTCCGCCGGGTTTTTGGCAGACGACGGGTGCGGCGCGTTGCCGGTCGCGACCGTCCTATTTGCGCGCGCGAATCGTCACGCCGTAGGCGTTCTCGGCGTTCAGGTTGATCAGGGCGACGAAGGCCCGGCCCTCGCGGGTGCGTCCGACCGTGCCCGATTGCGAGCACGCCGTCACCTCGTAGCCCTGGGGCAGCAGCACCGTGTTCCGCAGGCCCTTCAGCGTGCGCGTGAACACGAGCTCCCCGCCGGCCAGGGTGTACGAGCCGTCCTTCACCATCCCCGTCACCTTGAGGTGGGCGCTCTGGCGATCGTTGGCGATCGGCACGGCGAGCGACGCCGTGGTCGTGCCGCCGGCCACCTTCGTCGCCAGCGGCCGGGCCGTGTCGAGGTCGACGACCGACAGCTGCTGCAGCGGCAGATACGTCGTGGCGTCGATCGCGGCCGTCGCGCCCTTGCGGTAGTCGCTGTAGATCTGCTCCACCTGGAAGGTGCCGGCCGCCGGGTCACCCAGGTCGTAGAGCGTCTTGATGTCGTCGAAGAACATGTCGTCGTACGCCGCGGCCGTGTAGGCCACCGTCGTCGGCGTCGCGTGGATGGTGACGGGGTTGCTCTGGCCGCTCGGGTTGGCGAAGGCGAGCTTGACGCGGCCGTCCGGCAGGGTCGAGAGCTGCGCGGCGACGTCGGACGACACCAGACGGAACCCGCGCGGGAGGATCACGCCCAGGCGGTAGCCGGCGAGGCTGCGCACCCAGATCACGTCCCTGCCGTTCATCATGTAGGTGCGCGGGTCCTTGTAGGTCTTGTAGATCAGCACGCGCCCGATGCCGCCCTCCGGCACCGTCATCGGCAGGCGGGCGTGGATGGCGTGGTCGCCGTTGGCCTGCTCCTCGTAGGTGAACGGGAGCGGCTCGCCCGTGCGAGGGTCGTACACCTCCACGCCGGACCCCTCGCTGCCGCCGCGGGTGGCGTTCACGAGCTCGGTGGATCCCGGGCCCGTCTCGGGCAGGAACTTGATGCGGAACGACTCGCTGCCGGGCTCGAGGATCTCGTACTGCGTGTAGGCGTCCTGCGTGAACAGGCGCGTCACCGGCCGCGCCGGCCTGAGCGAGCCGTCGGGGTTGGTGCCGCCGTACTGGATGCCGCCCTGGGGCCGGGCCTCCTGGGCGCTGCCGCCGATCGCGAGGATCGAGGCCAGGGCCACGACGATCGGGGCCGCGAGCGCGAGTCGTGCTGAGGTCATGACGCGGAGTATACGTCCGGCCCGGCGAGCCTCGCGGGCGCCCGCTGGCGGCATGTCTGGGGGGCGCGCCACGTTTTCGGTTCGGTGCAGCTGCCGAAGCGTGCCGGAAAGGGCCGCCGGAGATGGCTGGATGAAGTGACGGCGGCTGTCCGGGTCGACCGTGACCTGGACCCTCTGCCGACGATCCATCTGCTCCTCATCGAGCGGCGTCCCGCCCATGACGAAGAGGTCGACCTCGATGGCGCTCGCCCGATGGAAGACGTTGACGCTCGACCGCTCGCGAACCGCGCGCAAGATGGCCAGCTCGTCAAGGTCGAACTCGCCGCGCAACGCGTCAGCCACCCTGTCCGCGTCCGGCGCGCTCATCGCCGCGATGATGTCCACATCGAGCGTGGAACGCGGCTCCCCGCTCAGCGAACTGGCCAGCGATCCGCCAACCACCTAGCGCAGTCCGCACGCCTCGAGGATCCGCCCGACGCTGAGGGCGACGGCGACGCGGTCGTTCACGACCGCCCGCGGTCGGTCAGGTTCGCGGCGTCCGGATAGATCCGCCGAGCGGTGCATCCGGGGTCCGGACGAGCGCTGGAACACGCCGTCATTATCGAACGCGACGCGTGGTGGCGGCCCCGACCCACCACCGAGGAACGGGACCCGTTTGCACGGGGCGGGCAACGGTCCGCGCGAACGCGGCGGGGACGCGACGCCGTGATGCGCCGCGCTCCGCTCGGCTCAGCGCCGCGCCTGGCGCTCGGCCAGCGCACGCTCGACGGCGGCCAGCCGTGCGGCCAGCGCGTCGTTCGCCCGCTTCAGCTCGCCGATTGCCTGGATCGCCAGCAGCGGCAGTTGGCTGTAGTCGATGGCCTTGTATCCGTCGTCGCCCGTCACCACCAGGTCCGGCAGCGTGCGCTCGACTTCCTGGGCGATGAGTCCAGACGCGCGCGCCTGGCCGAACTGCCGGTCCGGATACGCGTCGGTCCGCCAGAAGTAGTGCACGGGCCGGAGCGCCGCGACGGCCTCGAGCGACGAGGCAAACGGCGTGACGTCGCGCTTGAACCGCGCATCCGACGGACACGTGCCGGCGATGCCGACGCCGCTGGCGTCCTTGAGGCAGGTCACGCGCGCGCTGCCGTTGACGTGGAGCAGGTCGAGGGGCGTGTTCGTGCCGATGCCCACGTTCCCGTTGTGCGCGAGCAGCAGGCGCTGGATCGCGGTCTGCGATCCGTTGGCCGTGGTGAGGAACTGGATCGACGAGCCGGTGGCGCCCGAGGCCCACGGCTCGGTGGCCAGTATCTGCATGTAGGCGCGCGGGCCGGCGAAACCGCCGTTCAGATAGCCTTGCGCGCCGAAGGTCGCCATGGCCCCCGTGGGCGTGTTCGCCGGCGCGCCGGCCGAGCCGCCCGCCTTCCTCGCCACGACGCTCATCTGTCCCGAGAAGACCGTGCGCACCACGGCGGTGGTGGGACGGACCGACCCGGCGGCCGATCCGCCGAACGCGAACGTGCCGCTCTGTCCGCCGTCATCCGTCCACGGGCCGCTCAGGCCGGCCAGCGTGATGGCGGCGTCCACGTGCTGCGCGTTGCCGCGGTCGCCGGCGCCGATGTCGAACGAGAAGCCGATCGTGCCGTCGGGGTTGGGCGCGGCCAGGCCCGTAATCGGTCCCCGCCGCGGCGCGCCGCACAGGTCGTCGACCCCCGTGAGCGAATACGACGAGCCGACCTGCGTGATCGTGAGCGACACCACGTTACAGAACGGCTGCATCTGCCAGGTGAACGTGCCCAGCGTCTGCGCCCCGGCGCTGGCCGGGCAGACACCGGCGGCGAGTGCGCTCAGCGCCCACGCCAGCCCATGGGCGCCGACGCGCCCCGTCCCACGCCTCATCGGCTCCTCCCTTGTTCGCAGACGGTCCGCACGCGGGCCGGTACCAGCACTAGCGCAGGAGCCGGCAGGAATCCGTCACCGCCCGCCGGCCCGTCCGCCTGGCCCCGCCGCGTCCGCCTCAGCCGCGCAGCCTGGACGTCTTCACAGCGCCGGCGCCAGCTTGCACACTAGGGCGATGGATCCCGTGGGAGCGGTGCTGCTCGTGGGCGCCGCGGCCGGCGCGGCGTGGTGGTGGTTCGGCGGCGGCGGCGCCCCGGGGGCGGAGGTGCGGCTGCAGCGGATCTGCATGGGCGATGCCGCGCAGGCCCAGCGGCTCATCGACGCCGAGCTGGAGCGCGCGCCCGGCATCACGCGGGCGGAAGCGGCCACCCGGGCCGTCAGCCGCTACGAGCGCGACAACCGCTGATCGGCGTCAGAGTCCGTAGCGGGCGGCGTCCCAGGCGAGGCCCAGTTCGGTGGGCGGTGCCATGTAGCCGGCCAGGGCGGAGGCGGCCACCACCGACGGACTCGCGAGGTAGCCTTCGCCGCCGAGGCCCATCCGGTTCTGCCAGTTGCGGTTGAACGTGGTGATCGCGCGCTGCCCCTTCCGCAGGGCGTCCGGCCCCTGGCCGAAGCACGGCCCGCACCACGACTGGCGGATCTCGCCGCCGACGCTCCGGAACACGTCCGCGATCGACTCGCCGCCCAGCCTCGGGTCGGGACGCTCGATGGCGTGCGCCACGCCGATCGACCCGGGGAACACGACGAACTCCGTGGCCGCCTTCGTGAGCCCCTTGTCCCGGGCCGCCACGAGCACGAGCGCGCCGGACAGGAGGTCGTCGTAGCTGCCGTTGGTGCACGACCCGATGAGGGCCTTGTCGAAGGTGAGGCGTTCCTTCGCGACCTCGTCGGCGTGGAAGGCGTTGCCGGGTGAGAACGGCTTGGCAATCATGGGCGCCACCTCGCCCAGGGCCAGCTCCTCGTCGATCTCGAAGACGGCATCGGCCCCGCAGGCCAGGGGCGGATACGGCAGATCGTTCATGCCCTTGGCGCGGAACCACGCGTAGGTCGTCTCGTCCGGCGCGAAGATGCCGTTCAGGGCCTCGGCCTCCGCCATCATGTTCGCGATGGTGTTGCGGTAGGGCATCGGCAGCTGCCGGTCCACGTCGGCCAGCTCCACCGACATGCCCTGCGACTGCGCCGCGCCCCAGCGGCGGAGCAGTTCCAGCACGATGTCCTTGCCCGTCACCCACGGGTTCAGCCGCCCGGTGAAGCGGACGCGGCGCTGCTTCGCCATCGTGAAGTAGACGTACCCGGTGGACCAGCCGAAGCCGAGCGTGGTGGAGCCGACGCCCAGGCCCACCGCGCCGTAGGCGCCGTAGGCCCGGCTGTGGGAATCCGCGCCGGGGATGAACTGGCCCGGCACCACCAGGCCCTGCTCCGGGAAGTAGAAGTGGAAGATGCCGTCGCCGGGGCTGGCGTAGTACGGCTTCTCCATGCCGTGGAAGGCCGCGAACTGCCGGCCGATGGCCGTCTGCTTGTCGTCGTCGTCCCGGCCGGTGAAGACGAAGTGATCGTTGGCCACCGCCGCCTGCCGCGGGTAGATCGACTGCCCGCCCGTGATCTGGTTGAAGGTGTGGATGGCGAAGGGCGCGGTGCCGTCCGACGCCGGGAGCAGGTCGGCCCAGACGCGCAGGGTCGCGCCCGGCTCCACCTTCGCGTCCCCGTCCACGCGGTGGGCCCACACGATCTGCTGGGTGGTCGAGAGGCGCCGGGCCGTCGCCTCGTCGGGCCACGCCACGGCGACGGGGCGCACGCACGCCTCCCGGAACTCGCGCCGGCCGACGGCGAAGATGCCACCGCTCCGGCGGATCTCGTCCTCCTTCGCGCTCAGGGGGACGGGCGTGTAGGTCGTGCCCTGCGTGACGTTCTTCAGGAGGCGGCTCGACGGGTCGAAGCTGAATTCGTCGCCGTCGCGGGCGTCCGCCACCGCCTCGGGGCTCTGCACGACGTGCAGGCCCAGGTTGAAGCTGTTCCGGCGGAAGATGTCGCCCATGTTGTGGCCGCAGACGATCACCATCTGCAGGCCGACCTCCTCGGCGATGGCCTTGAGGCCCGCCGGGCTCATCTCGCGGGAGCTGCCGATGGCGAACCGATCGCCCGCGATGACGAACGTCTCGCCGGCGTGGACGCGCGCGCGGAAGTCCGGCAGGAGGTAGCGGAACGATCCGGCCTTCCACCGTTCGTCCAGGGTGTCGAGCGATTCGGACACGCAGTCGGCGGCCGGCGTGATCTGGTCCGTGTCGATCGCGTCGAGCTTCCGCTCGCCGGGCGCTCTCGGATCCCAGATGACGAGCGCGCGCCCCGTGATGAGGGGCGCCGCGCCCTGCTCGGCGAGGTCGGAGGGACGCGGGCCTGGCAGGGTGTCGGGCGACTGGCCGGGACGAAAGCGGACGGGCGCGGCGATCTGGGGCACGTTCAGATAATATGTCGCGCGCGAGGCGGCGCCCGCCCGGCGGCGGTGTCGGGACATGCGCCACGAGCGAGGGCCAGCCCATGCGACGACGTCTTGCGGCACTCCTGGGCGCGGTGGTGTCGTGCCTCCTCGCTGCCGGCGTCGCGTCGCGAACGGCCGGGGTCGCCCGGGCGGCGCCGCAGCCCTCCGGTCCATCGTGCGCGAGCCTGGCGGAGCTGAGCCTGCCGGACATCCGGATCACGACGGCGGTCGAGGTGCCCGCTGCGCCGTCGGGCGCGATCAGGGCCGCGCATTGCAGGGTCGATGGAGTCATCGGCAGCGAGATCCGGTTCCGGCTGCTGCTGCCCGCCCAGTGGAACGGGAAGTTCTTCATGGGCGGTGGGGGCGGCTTCGTCGGGTCCATCCAGAACCTCGCGCTCGCCACCCTGAACGACGGGTACGCCACGGTGGGCACGGACACGGGTCACCAGGGCGGCATGACGGACGCCAGCTGGGCCCTGAACGACCTCGAGCGTCGACTCAACTTCGGCTATCTCGCCGTGCATCGGACGGCCGAGGCGTCGAAGGCGATCATCGCCAGCCATTACGGGCGGCCGTCGTTGCGCAACTACTTCACGGGGTGCTCGCGAGGCGGCGGCCAGGCCCTGATGGAGGCCCAGCGTTTCCCCGCGGACTTCGACGGCGTCGTCGTCGGCGCGCCCGCCTACGACTGGACGGGCATGGCGGCGCAGATGGTGCGCAACGCACAGGCGGCGTTCCCCGATCCGGCGACGCTCGGCTCGCCCGCCTTCACAGAGGACGAGCTGACGCTCGTGGAGACGCGGGTGCTGCGGGCGTGCGACGCCGGCGACGGCGTCGCCGACGGGGTCATCGACGATCCGCGCGAGTGCCGCTTCGACATCGATACCCTGCCGCTCGCGGCGCCGAAGAAGGCGATGCTGAAGGCGCTGTACGCCCCGACGACGATCGGCGATCGCGAGATCTACCCGGCGCAGCCGTTCGGCGGCGAGGGACAGGCGGAGGGGTGGCCGGCGTGGATCACGGGGAGCGGCCAGGCGGCCCCCGCCGACCCGCCGGCGCCTCCGCTCCGGTTCGCGTTCGGCACCGAGATCTTCAAGTATTTCGTGTTCAACGATCCCGCCTGGGACTACTCGACCTTCGACCTCTCGCACTGGAAGGAGGACACGGGGCTGGCGGCCACCTACCTCAACGCCACCGATCCGGACTTGACGCCATTCGAGACGCGCGGCGGGAAGCTGATCCTCTGGCACGGGTGGGCCGACCCCGCGCTCACGCCGCTGGCCAGTCTCCGCTATCACGACCAGGTGTACGCGCGCGACCCGGGGGCCGCCGGCTACTTCCGCACGTTCATGCTGCCTGGCGTGCTGCACTGCTCCGGCGGCAACGGCCCGGACGTCGTCGACTGGCCTGCAGCGATCGCCGACTGGGTGGAGCACGGCCGGGCGCCGGAGCGGGTCGTCGCAAGGAAGATGGCGAAGGGCGCCGTGAGCCGTTCGCGTCCGCTCTGCCCCTATCCACAGCGGGCTGTGTACTCGGGCTCGGGCAGCACCGACGACGAGCAGAACTTCGTCTGTCGGGCCCCGCGCTGAGCCACGGTCCACGACGCTGGCCATGGCTTCGCCCCTTGCCGCGTTCATCAGCCACGCCTCGCAGGACCGGGCGGTCGCCGAGCGTCTCGAGGCGGCGCTCGGCCGCGGCCGCGTCTGGCTCGACCGCTCGGACATCCGCCTCGGCGCGCTCCTCGGCCGGGAGCTGCTCGCGAACATCCAGCGGAGCCGCACGCTCGTGCTCGTCTGGTCCGCGCATGCCCGCCAGTCGCCCTGGGTGCAGAGCGAGTGGATCAGCGCCGCGAACCTGGGCACGCCGGTCATTCCGGTGGTGCTGGATCGCACGCCCCTGCCGCAGGCCCTGCGCAACACGCTGTGGCTCGCGTGGCGCCGCGCATCGACCGCCACGCTGGCCGAGTTGACGCGGGCCGTCCGCGGGCGACGGCGCGGCGAGACGTCGATCGCTCCCGCCATGCGCCTGCCCGATGCCGCCCGCGATCTCGCGATCGATCGCCTCGCCCGGAAGCAGGACGCGATGTTCACCGTCTGGGGCAAGCAGGGCCTCTCGGCCGCCCGGCGCGCGCAGGCGCGGATCGATCCGCCGGCGGCGGCCCTCCGGGCGCGCTATCCGCTGGACCCGCGGGTCGCGGCCCTCTGGGCGTACCACGCCAAGAATGGCGTCCTGCTGGATCACGATGCCGAGATCGCGGCCGGCATCCGGGTGACCGATCCCCGACTCGACGACGCGCGCTGGCGCTTCCTCGACGCGCTGTGGCTGGACCCGTTCAGTCCGGATTCCCTGAACGGGCTCGGGACGATCGCGTGGTTCGATCACGACCTGGACACGGCGGAGTTCTTCGTCACCGCCGCGCTCCGGCTCGCGCCCGGCTACGCGGCCGCCGCCCACGACCTGCGGCTCATCCGGGAACTGCGCGGCCATGCGCGGGCCGGGCATCGCCAGAGCTGGGACGACGCACCGCAGGCGCGCGAGCGGTCGGTGCCGATCCTGCCTGCCGACGACCTCGCCGCGGCCCGGACGTTCTACGTGGACGCGCTGGGCTTCGCGGTCACGTTCGACACCTCGGACGGGGGCCGCGAGGGCCTGCTGGGGCTGAAGCGCGGCGGCCTGGAACTCACGGTGGACTGTCCCATGCTGGGCCACGGGCGCCAGGCCTGCGCGTCGTTGGTCGTGGACGACGTGGACGCGCTCTACCGCGCGTGGAGCGCGCGCACGGCCGTGCGCCGCCCGCCCCGGAACGAGGCGTGGGGCCAGCGCACCTTCGACCTCGCCGACCCGTCCGGCAACACGCTCTTCGTGATGGGGCCGATCGCGCCCGGCCGGCGCTGACCGCGGCCGCCCGCGGGCGATAATGACGTCCCCGCACGGGCGGAGGAGGAGGCCAGCATGTCGGCACTGACACGGCGGAGCTTCGTGGAGACCCTCGGCGCCACGGCGGGCCTCGGTACCCTGGCGGGGGCCGCGCCGGCCGCCAGCGGCGCGGGCGCGCCAGACGACTCGGGCCAGGACCGCACGGTCCACCTGGGCGGCGACGGCATCGGGCTGTCGCCGGTGGCCTACGCCTCGCTGCTCAACCGCCTCACGGCGGCGCGCGACGTCGGCGAGGACAACTACCTCCTCGGCGGCGAGATCGAGGCGTTCGAGAAGGAATGGGCGGCGCTCCTCGGCAAGGAGACGGCCGTGTTCATGCCGTCGGGCACGCTCGCGAACCACCTGGCGCTGCGCGCGCTCGCGGGCAGCCGCCGCCGGGTGATCGTCCCGGAGATGAGCCACATCTACAACGACACGGGCGACGCGTGCCAGACACTCTCGGCGCTCACCCTGCTGCCGCTCGCGCCCGGCGCGGCGACCTTCACCGTGGCGGACGTGGAGGCCGTCCTCGCCCGCACCGCCGGCGGCCGCGTGGCGACCGGCGTGGGCGCCATCGCGATCGAGAGTCCGATCCGGCGCCTGTCGGGACAGCTCTTCGACTGGACCGAGGCGCAGCGGATCGCGGCCTTCGCGCGCGAGCACGGCATCGGCACGCACCTCGACGGCGCGCGCCTGTTCATCGCCTCGGCCTACACCGGAATCGCCCCGCGGGACTACGCCGCGCCGTTCGACACGGTCTACGTGTCCCTCTGGAAGTACTTCAACGCGGGGCAGGGCGCGATCCTGGCCGGTCCGAGGGCGGTGCTCGACGGCATGTTCCACACGCGCCGCATGTTCGGCGGCAACCTGGCCATCGGCTGGCCGGCGGCCGTCGTGGCCCGCCATTACATGACGGGTTTCCTCGACCGGCTGAAGGCGGCCATCGGCGTGTCCGAGGGCCTCTACACCGGACTCGCGGGCCATCCGAAGGTGGCGATCGCGCGAATTCCGGGCGGCACGAACCTCACGCGCCTCACGCTGCGCGGCGACGGCGCCGCGGTGGCGCGGCGGCTGGCCGAGGCCGGCATTCGCATGCCCGCGCCCTCGCCCCAGGGGGTCGTGACGCTGGGCGTCAACGAGACGTGGACCCGGCGGAGCGCGCCGGACCTGGTGCGCGCCTTCGAGCAGGCGCTGGCCTGATCGCCGGCACGGCCACCGGGGAGCGCCGGCCAGGCGCCGGCCCGGCGCTGCCGCGACGGTCCACGCTCACCGGAGACGGGCCAGCTCGTCGTCGCTCGGGGGCGGCTGCGCCAGCGGGTTCACGCAGGGCGACACCTGCGGGTCGTAGAAGCCCACGTAGCGGACGGGCGCGTCGGGCGTCGGGGGGCGGTTGAAGAAGTCGGTGGAGAGCAGGAACGCCGTGTGGAAGGTCGGGCGCGGCAGCGAGAACCGGCCGATCGGGCCAAACGCCTCCTGGTAGTCCTTCAGGTACTCCTCGAACGCGTCCGGGTGGACGGGAAGCCACGAGAAGTGCGCCTGGAGGCGGGCGAGCGGGGTGCGCCAGAACCCCTCGAGCCGATCGAGCTCGCCGGCGAAGCGCACGATCCGCCGCCAACCCACCCGGCGCTCCACCACCCACGCGCCGAGGCCGGCCATCGCCGCCGACGCCGCCGCCAGGAACGCGCGCCGGGAATATCTGGTCATGCCAGCAGCCGCTCCGCCGCCCGGAGGGACAGCGCCGACAGCGTGAGGGACGGATTGCCGGGCGGACACGTCGGGAACACGCTGGCGCCGAGGACCACGAGGTTCCGCACGCGGTGGTGGCGCTGATCCCGGTCCACGACGCTCGTCCCGGGGTCGTCGCCCATGGGCGTCGTGCACTGCACGTGGCCCTCGGTGGGATTCGGGACCGCCGCGATCGTGATCTTCTCGATGGGCAGCGCCCCGAGGGCGCGCGGCAGCGCGTCGGGCAATGACGCGATACCCGCCAGCGTGTAGGCGGACCGCGACGCGAAGGTCACCCGCGGCCGATCGGGATCCTCGGGCGCGAGGGTGACGCGGTTCCCGGGCTGGCGCAGATCCTCGAAAATCACCTTCACGCGCAGGCGCTGACGCCATCGGCCGCGCTCGTTCCTGAGGATGATGGGCGTGTTGTGCGACTCGATGAGGGCCGCGGCGCGCGTCCGCCGGTGCGGTCCGTCGTGCAGCGGATAGCCGATGGCCGTGACGAGGGTGCTGCCGCCGAAGCCGTCCACGCCGTCGAGCTCGACGGTGGCCTCCACGCCCGCCTGCTCGACCAGGCCGCGGCCGACTTCGGGGCCGTCGAGTCCCGACCTGAGCAGCAGGTGCGGGTTGAAGATCGCATTCGCGCCGAGCGCGACGACGGCGCCCTTCGCGCGCTGCTCGGGGCCGCCCTCGGTCCACCGGACGCCGCCGGCCACGTCCCCGGTGTGCTCGACCTCCACCACGTGGGCACCCAGTCGCAGTTCGACGCCCTCGGTGGCGTAGAGCGCGCGCAGCTCGTTCATCACCGTGAACTTCGAGTCCACCGGGCATTGCGGGCACGATCCGGTGGCGCAACACGCGGGACGCTGGCCGGTCGCGCGGGTGGGCCGCGCGCACGGCTGTTCGCACCAGAGCGCGGGGGCGGCGGCCTTCAGCCGCATGTCGGGCTCGGAGAGCCGGTGCGGGGGTTGCGGATACGGCCGGCTCCGGGGCCACGGGCCGCCGCTCAGCGGGCCGGACACGGCCATGATCTCCTCGGCCTCGCCGTAGAACCGTTCGAGATCGTCGTAGGCGATCGGCCAGTCCGCGGCGACGCCGTACCGGCGGCGGAGCTGGAAGTCCTCGGGCGTGAGGCGGGGCGTGCACGCAGACCACAGGTTGGAGGTCCCGCCCAGCGCGAGCCGGAACAGCCAGCGCTTCTCGGGCGTCGTGTTGACGAACGCGCCGGCGGCGGCGGCGTTGTGCCGGCCCGCGAAACGGCCGTGATCGCCGTGGGTCACCTCGGGGCCGCGCTCCAGCACCAGCACCCGCGCGCGCGGCTGGAGCTGCAGGAATTTCCGGAGGAAGAACGAGCCGGCAAAGCTCGTCCCGACCAGGATGAGATCGTAGGTGGGCCCCTGCGCGCGCATGTCACATGGTGGCGGGGGTAGGCCGAGTCTACCGCACCTGCGGGCCAGCGGGACGACCCGGCCAGCTCATCGCGCCTCGGACGAGCTGGCCGGATGGGGCGTCACGACCGGGGAATGCGCGCCGCGTTGGCCGCCAGCCAGGCATCGAAGGACTGCAGGGCGGGATTGAGCGCGCGCGACCGCGCGACGTCGCGCGTCGCGTTGCACTCGGCCGCGAAGTCCCGATAGAACTGGAACATGTTGCCGAGGTCGTCGGCGCCCGGGAATCCAAAGCCGCGGTACACCTCGGGCGACACCTCGTTGTAGCGGACGGGCGTGCCCATCGCGCGGCTCATGGCCGCCGCCATGTCGTCGCCCGTCAACTGGTCGCCCGCCACGCCGATCCGCTGCCCCGCCATCGACGGGCCCGCCTTGAAGATGCCGTAGGCGCAGCGGCCGATGTCCTCGGCCGCGATGCCGGCCATGGGCGCCTGTCCGATGGGCAAGGTCAGCAGGAGCGCACCGTCGGGGCCGGGCTTGGGGCCCGATCCGAAGTGGATGAAGTTGTCCCAGTAGAACGACGCGAGGAGGAAGGTCGTGGGCAACTGGGCGAAGTACTGGTCGGCCTCGCCCTTGCCGTCGAAGTGCGGCACCTTGTACTTGCCCTGGAGCGTGGGCATCCGGTCGTCGTCGAGCGGCACGAACCGCCGCGTGTCCTCGAGCGTGGACCACACGACGTGCCGGAGGCCGGCCGCAGCGGCCGCGCCGGCCATGTGCCGGGCCTCGGCCTGTTCCCGGTCCACCGAGAAGTGCGCCCAGAAGAACGTGACGCAGTAGGCGCCGTACGCGCCGGTGAAGGCCCGCGTGAGGCTCGCTTCGTCGTCCACGTCGGCCGCCACGACCTCGGCCCCCTGCGCGGCCAGGGCGCGGGCCGCGGCCGAATCGGGGTCCCGCGTGATCGCCCGCACGGCGAAGCCGCCGTCGGGGTCGGCCAGAATCGCCCGCGCCACGCCGCCACCCTGGGCGCCCGTCGCGCCCACCACCGCAATCACTTTCCTGTCCGCCATGCGCACCACCTCGAGGGTCCGGGCGACGCTCCCCGGACGTCCGCAGTATATCGATGGCCACGGCCGGGTCGGTCACCGCGCGGCCGGCGCGTGCCTCGAGGGTCGGGCGTCCTACGATGGGTCTGAGCGCGGCGGCGTCAGGAAGTCGATCCGGAGGAGCGCCGCGGGCGCACGGCCGGTGTTCTCCACCCGTTCGCGCCGGGCGGCGGGCAGCCACCGCTCCTGCCCCACGCCGAGCGTGAGCGCCGAGCCGTCGACGGCCACCGACGCCGCGTCGAGCGCGATGACGAGCGCGGGCGCGTCCGCGGCGGTCGCCAGGTCCGTGGACGCCCCCGGCGGAATCGTGACCCGCGTGATCCGCATCTGCCGGTTCGTGAACCGCACGTCGCTTACCGGCCCCGCGGCGGCGGCGAGGATCCGGTTGTCGCGATAGTACGGCGCGCGATCGCCCGCCGGATCGGTCTTGAACTCGACGCGCAGGAAGTCGCTGGCCGTCGCGCCCAGGTTCTCGACGGCATGCGTCTCCTCGCCGCCGCGCGACACGCGGAACCCGCCCGGCGTCGTCGGCCGGCGGGTGACGACGTGGCTGCGGGTGCCCTGATGCGTGAAGCGCACGGGCGACGACTCGCTCAGGTACACGTAGGTCGTCACCGTGGTCGGATGGCCGTGCACGGGCAGCGTGGCCCTGGCCGGGTAGCGCACGCGGACGAGACGGACCCACGCGTTCTCGAACTGGGTGTGGTACACGCCGGCGCCGTCTGGCGCCTGCCCGGCGCCCAGCGGCGCCGCGGGCGCGCCGGTCGCGGGCGTACCGCAGGCGAGCGTGACGGACACGGCCGCGCTGACGGCGGCCGGCACGAGGGCGAGGGCGAGCAGTCGCATGGCGGCTTAGACGTTCGCCGGGACGCGTTCGGCCGGACTCGCCGCGCTCCCCGCCCCAACTACGACCGGTGGTAGTAGGTGGTGGCACTCCTTTACCCTGGAGCACCATGTTCGCCGCTCGCGTGCCGGTGGCCGCGCTCGCCGTGTGCCTGGCTGCCGTGCCCGCCGCGGCGTTGACCGGCCGCGTGATCGGCCCGGACGGCGCCCCGCTCGCCGGCGCGGAGGTCACGATCCTGGGGCGTCCCGGGGCCACGATCACGGACGCCGACGGACGCTTCGAATGGACGCCGGATCCGCCCGTTCCCTTCGAGGTGCTGGTCATCGCCCCCGGGGGCGCCTTCGCGAAGCCGATCCTCGTCGAGCGGCTCGACGCCGGCCAGCCGCTGGTCCTCACGCTCACCGGGCTGGTGAGCGAGCGGGTGACGGTGTCGGGCGCGGCCCCGGGCATCGAGTCCACGCCAGGTGCGGCGCTGACCAGCCTGTCGCAGACCGAGATCCAGACGCGCATGCCGGTCAACCTCATCCAGGCGCTGGAGAACGTCGCGGGCGTGAACCAGGTGAGCGAAGGGCAGGCCGCGGTGCCGGCGATCCGCGGGCTCGCGGCCGGACGGACGCTGCTGCTCATCGACGGCGCCCGCGTCACCTCCGAGCGGCGGGTCGGCCCCAGCGCCACCTACCTCGACCCGCACATCCTCGAGGGCGTGCAGGTGGCGCGCGGCCCCGGATCGGTCGCCTACGGGTCCGACGCCTTCGGCGGCGTGATCGCCATGACGACGCGGCGCGTCGCGCACGGGGCGCCGCTGGGCGCGAGGCTGTCGGCGACGCTGGGCACGGGCGTACCCGAACGCCGGGCCGCCGCGGAGGTCTCGAAGGGCTTTGCCGGCGGCAGCCTGCTCATCGCCGGGCATGCCCGCGCGGTGGACGACTGGGACGCGCCGTCCGGCCCGGTGTTCAACTCCGGCTACTCGGACGCGGGCGTGCTGGGCCGCGCCACCGCGACGGTCGGCGGCGGCGTGCTGTCGGTGGCCTACCAGGGCGACTTCGGCCGCGACATCGAGCGGCCGCGCAGCAACTCGCGCACGGTGCGGTTCTTCTATCCGGAGGAGACCTCGCACCGGATCACGGCCGAGTACGACGCGGCCGACGCCGGGCCCTTCGCCGAAGTGGGCCTGAACGCGTTCTACGGACGCTTCGCCCAGATCACGGACCAGGATCGGTTCGCGACGGCCACCACGGGCCGGAGTGTGGAGCGCGCCGACATCGGCGCACACGACGTCCAGGTCCGGGGCTTCGGCCGGCGCGCCATCGGCGCGGCGCGATGGGAGCTCGGCGTGGACCTGAACGGGCGGACCGGCCTCAGGGCGCTCGACATCTTCGAGCGCTACGCCCTGGACGGCGTTCTCACGACGACCGCGAACGTCTCGGTGGACTCGGCCCGCCGAATGGACGCCGCCGTGTACTCGAGCCTGGAGGGCGCGGCGACGCCGTGGCTCTCGGTGGCCGGCGGCGCCCGCCTCGATCGCGTCACCACCGTGAACCGCAACGGCTATTTCGGCGATCGCGAGACGGGCCACGGCGCGGCGTCCGGGTTCGTCTCGGCGACGGCCGGGAACTTCCGTGGTGTGTCCGTCACGGCGCAGGTGGCGCGCGGCTTCCGCGACCCGGTGCTGTCGGACCGCTACTTCCGCGGGCCGTCGGGCCGCGGGTTCATCACCGGCAATCCGGACCTCGATCCCGAGACCAGCCTGCAGGTGGACGGCGGCGTGCGCTACACGAGCCGCGGTCTGCGCGCGGCGGTGTACGGCTACCACTACCGCATCGCCGACCTGGTCGAACGCTACCAGCCGACAC
This sequence comes from Vicinamibacterales bacterium, assembly GCA_050187355.1. Taxonomy (GTDB): domain Bacteria; phylum Acidobacteriota; class Vicinamibacteria; order Vicinamibacterales; family UBA2999; genus CADEFD01. The sequence continues at coordinate 149,288 of JBFWXO010000001.1, read as the reverse complement.
CCGACGACTTCCTCTTCAGGAACCGCGGCACGGCCGAGGTGCGCGGCGTGGAAGCGGAAGTCCAGGCGGACCTCCCCGGCCGGATCACCCTGGAAGGCGCGTTCCAGCGGGCCCGCGGCCGGGCGCTCGATCCGGTGAGCGCCCTCGACGGGATCGCCCCGACGACCGCGAGCCTGCAGGTGCGCCACCAGTTCGGCGCCGGCGGCTTCGTGCAGGCCCGCGTCGGCCACTACGCCGACGACGACCGCCCCGGCCCCACCGAGCGCGCGGTGCCCGGCTACACGCTCGTGGATGTCGGCGCCGGCGTCACCGTGGTCCGCCGGCTGGAGGTGCGCGGCCTGCTGCGCAACGCGTTCGATCGCGAGTACCTGGCCAGCCAGGATCCGCGGGCGGTCTTCGCGCCCGGCCGGGCGGTCTCGATCACGGCCGTCGTCAGGTTCTGACGGGCCGCATCAGGCGCGCGGCGGCATCCGGGCGAACAGGCGGTCGATCGCCCACGCTCCGCCCCCCTGGGCGGCCACCGCCAGCGCCATCGCGACCGCGAGCAGGTGGTACTCGAAGCCTTCCACGCCCGCCGGGCGCGAACCGAACCAGTTCATGAAGAAGCCATTGGCGGCGTGCGTGGAGGCCGCCACCGTCATGAAGCCGGCCAGCGCCAGGCCGGCCGCGCGCGTGGCGATGCCCAGGATCAGGGCGAGGGGCGCGACGACTTCCAGCACGATGGCCGCCGCCGCCAGCGGCGCCGGGACCCCGAGCGTGCCGGTCATCCAGGCCACCGTCGCCGTGAAGCCGTAGCCGCCGAACCACCCGAACATGTGCTGCGCGCCGTGCGGCAGGAGGACGGCGCCGAGGGTGGCCCGGAGGACGGCCTGCGCGACGCCGGGCGCAATCCGGTCGAGCCTGGTGCGCGCGCCCTGCCAGCGCGAGGCGGAGGTCCGGACCGACGCGGTCTGGAGTGGAGCGGTCGCGATCATGGACGTTCTCCTTGTGGGTGACACGTTAACGAATGACATGACATGTATCGGCGCAAAAAAACTCAGGGACGCGCGCGGCGGATGGCCGCCAGCAGTCCAATCAGGGTCGCGATCCGGCGGTCGCCCAGCGGCTCCACCAGGTCGGTGTCCGCGCGGTCCACGGCCGCGTCGAGGCGCGCGAGCAGCGCGAGGCCCGACGCCGTGATGGTGCATTCGAGCAGCCGGCGGTCCTCGACCGCCCGCGTCCGCGCGACGAGGCCTTTCGCCACCAGGCGGTCGATCAGCCGGCTCACGCCAGGCGCCTCCTCGATGAGCCGATCCTGGATGTCCAAGGCGCTGAGCGGCTGTCCCTGCGCGCCGCGGAGGATGCGCAGGACGTTGTACTGCTGCAGGGTGATGTCCTCCGCCTGGACCACGCGCGTCAGGTGGCGGCGCACGACGTCGGCCGTGCGCAGCAGGGCGACGGTGGCCTCCTGGGCCGACGAGGCGAACGGACGCGTCTGCCGGATCTCCTGACGGACGCCGGCGGGTCGTGAGCGGGCCACGGATGGCAGCATACACGTCATTCGATGACTAGTCACTGAATAAGTGTCGGGTCCGAGCGTCCGGCCCGCGGCCCGGCTACCGGTCGGGGGCGCCGGCGAGGGCGTCGGCGGCGACGAGTTCCACCCGGTCGCCCTCGCGCACGTGCCCCGGGCGCACGACCGCCGCGTTCAGGGCGAGCCGGCCGTCGAAGCGCTCCACGATGCTCCTGAGGATGCGGGGATCCTGGGCCTGGGTGTCGGGGTCGTAGGTGGTCATCACGCACCGTCCACGCAGGTCGGCAATCTCGATGACCAGGTCGCCGATCCGGAGCGTCCGCCCCTCCCACGCCCGCTCGGCGAGGCCGGGCACGCCGCCGATGACGAGGTTGGGACGCAGCCGGCGGCCGTCGTGGCCGAAGGCCGCGATGGCGCCGTCGGTCGCGATGAGCAGGGGCAGGATGTCGAAGCGGCCCTCCACCGTGCGCACGAGCCGCGCCCCGGGGCCGGCGATGGCTTCCACGTCGACGGCGACGCCGGGCCCCGTCCATGGCCGTCCGTCCACGAGCGGGGATCCGCTTGCGTCGAGGACGGCGCGATGCCCGAGCAGCCGGGGATGCGTCCGGGCAGTGACGAGGCGTCCGCCGCCGGTTTCGACGTGCACCAGGCGATCGCCGGCCAGGCCTCCCGGCCCGACCTGCACCGCCCGCAGCCGCTCGCCGGCCATCGACTTGACCGGGTATCGCCAGATCTCTGCCAGATGCATGCTGGAGCTTCGATGTCCCGCGGCGCCGGCAGGTGTCGCCCTCCGGTCTCGGCGCCCGGCGCGGCTTCGACCTCGTGACGCGCCGGCCCGGCCTCGGGGGGACTAGAATCCGCCAGTCGGCTTCGGACCTGCGCTGCCGTCGGCCGGCGAGAAAGAGAGGGCGACCGTGACTCGACTCCGACTTGGGACGCTCGTGCTGGCGGCCGCCGCGGCCCTGTCGTCGGCTCCGCCGCTGCACGGCCAGCGGGCGGCCGGCACCGACGACATCCGCACGCTCGTCGGCCGCCTCGACCTGGCGCGCTACAAGGCCACGGTCCAGGGCCTGACCGCGTTCGGCGATCGTCGCGAGGGCACGAAGCGCAACCGCGACGCCGTGGCCTGGATCGAGGCGCAGTTGAAATCGTACGGCTGCAGCGACGTCGAGCGTCTCACCTACACCTACACGGCCCGGCGGCGGACGGGCGGCCAGGGGCCGGCCGAGCCGGCCGAGGCCGCGCCGGAGCCGTTCAAGGGCGAGGGGCCCGGCGGCAGCACGATCTTCGGGCGCGGACGGCGGCCCACGGTGAACCGCGATCTGGCCAGGCAGCCCGACGCGCGTCTCCGCGCCCTGAACGCCGAGGAGCCCGTCGACGGCGAGCGGCAGGAGGTGTACTGCACCAAGATCGGCACCACCCGGCCGGACGAGATGTACATCATCGGCGCCCACATGGACGGGCACGGCGTGAACCAGGCCGCCAATGACGACGGCTCGGGCACGGCCCTCGTGATGGAGCTGGCGCGCGTGTTCAGCGCGCCGGACGTCCGCACGGACCGCTCCATCCGCTTCGCGCTGTGGAACAACGAGGAGACCGGCACGCAGGGCGCGCAGGCCTATGTCGAGCAGCGGGCGCCGCGGCAGGGCGTCGAGTCGCCGCCGGGATCGGGCCGCTACCCCGAGCCGAAGTGGCTCGGGATGATCCAGCACGACATGATGATGTTCGACCACGGCGCGCCCGGGCCGGACGGCACGGTGAGTCCCACGCAGCGGCGCGAGGCCGACGTGAACATCGAGTTCCAGGCCGCCTCGAAGCTGGCCGCCCAGTCGATGGCGCTCGCCTTCCGCTTCAAGGCCGCCAACGAGGCCTACGCCACGAACTACCCCGCGTCGATCGGCCCGCACATGACGAACACGGACTCGAACCGTTTCCAGGATCTCGTGCCGTCGATCAGCCTTCGCGAGGCCGAGCGCGGCGCCGAGATCGGCGGCGGCTGGGATCCGCACGGCCACACGCCCACCGACGTGCTCACCACCTACAGCGACGACGACTTCCGGCTCGGGCTGAACGCCGCGCAGACCACGCTGGCAGGCGTGGCCCAGCTCGTGGGCGCCGCGGTGACGCGCCAGTGACCGCGCGCGTCATCCAGGGGTGCGCCGTGGCGTGTGCCGCGACGGCGGCGCTCGCCGCGTCGGCGGTCATGGCCGCCGCGCCCGCGGCCCCGGCGGCCGTGGGCTTCGACACCGCCGACGGCGGCCATGTCATCGCCGATCGGTACGGGTCCGGATCGGACGCCGTCGTGCTCGCCCATGGCGCCCGGTTCAACAAGGCGAGCTGGGCGGAACAGGCGCAGGCACTGGCCGCGCAGGGCCATCTGGTCATCGCGATCGACTTCCGCGGATACGGCGCCTCGGTGCCCGGGCGCGACCCCAAGGCGCTCTTCGAGGACGTCCTGGCCGCCGTTCGGTACGCGCGATCCCAAGGCGCCCGGACCGTCAGTGTCGTGGGCGCCAGCATGGGCGGCGGCGCCTCGGCGCGGGCCGCGGTCGAAGCCCGCCCCGGCGAGATCGACCGCTTGCTGCTGCTGTCGCCCGTCTCCATCGAGGACCCGGGCCGGATCCACGCCGGCCGCCTGCTGTACATCGCCAGCCGCGACGAGCCGATGGCGCCCGGCATCCGCGAGCAGTTCGCACGCGCGCCGGACCCCAAGCGCCTCGAGCTGCTCGAGGGCGACGGGCACGCGCAGAACATCTTCCCGACGCCGCAGGGCCCGGCCCTCACGCGCCTGATGCTGGAGTTCCTGAAGTAGCGCGGCGCGCCGTCCGCTCCCGGTTCAGCGCGGCGGGTGCCGCTACTCGTAGTGCAGGGCCTCCCGCGGGTTGAGGCTGGCGGCGCGGCGCGCCGGCACGAAGCCGAAGACGACGCCGATCGCCGCGGCGAACCCGAACGACAGGACCACCGACGGCGTCGAGACGACGGTGGTCCAGTGGAAGGCGGCCGTGAGGACGTGCGCGGCGCCGACGCCCGCGAGAACCCCGGTGGCGCCGCCGGCCAGGCTGAGCGCGAGCGCTTCGGCCAGAAACTGCGCCAGGACGTCGGTCCGCCTCGCGCCGATCGCGCGGCGCAGCCCGATCTCGCGCGTCCGCTCGGTGACCGACACGAGCATGATGTTCATGATGCCGATGCCGCCGACCACGAGCGAGATGGCCGCGACGGCCGCCAGGAGCCACGACATCGTCGTCGTGGTGGACGTGAGCACGGTGGCCATCTCCTCGGGCGAGCGGATCGTGAAATCGTCGGCCGCCTGCGCCTGGAGGCGGTGCCGCCGGCGGAGGAGGTCCGCGATCTCGGCCGACACCTGCGCCACCGGACGCGTGCCGTCGGTGGAGACCGTGATGGTCGACAGGTGCGTCACGCCGAGCAGCCGCTTCTGCGCCGTGGTGTAGGGCACCATCACGGTGTCGTCCTGATCCTGGCCCATCGGGCTCTGGCCCTTGCGGCTCAGCACCCCGACGACCGTGAACGGCTGGTGGTTGACGCGGATGGTCTGCCCCACCGGATCGACGCCCGCGCCGAAGAGCTGATCGCGGACCACCGTCCCGAGCACCGCCACCTTCGCGACGCGGGCGACGTCGGCCTCGCTCAGGAACACGCCGAGGTCCACGGGCCACGCGCGAATCGCCGCCAGGTCGGCGCCCACGCCCTGGACCGACGTCTGCCAGTTGCCCAGGGGCGACAGCACCTGCGTCCGGCTGCCGATGCCGGGCGAGACGCCCACGACGCCGTTCACCTCGGCGCGAATGGCCGCGGCGTCGCCGTCCACGAGCGTCGTGACGCCGCCCGACCCCAGCCGCACGCCGCCCACGCTGGCCGACCCGGCGCTGACGGTGAGCAGGTTCGTGCCGAGGCTCGACACCTGCGACTGGATCGCCGCCTTGGCGCCGCCGCCGATTGCCATCATGACGATCACGGCCGCGACGCCGATGATGATGCCGAGGGCGGTCAGCGCCGACCGGAGCAGGTTGCGGCCGATGGCCTCGAATGCGGTGTGGAGCGTGCTGCCGGTGGTCATCGGCGTCAGCGCCCCTGGCGGGCGCTGCCTCCAGCCGTCGGACGGCGTGGGAACGACGGCATCAGCGGCGACCCGCCGGCCGCCGGCGCGGCCGCGGTGGGTCCGGCCGCGATGCCGGTGATCACCTGGTCGCCTTCACGGAGGCCGTCGGACTGGACGGCCACGCTCACGGCGTCGGACAGCCCGGCCCGCACGGCGACGGGCGTGAGCGCCCCGTCCCGCAGCGTCCAGACGGTGGCCTGGGGCGCGCGGCCCCGCGTGGCTGCCGGCGCGCCGTCCGCCTCGCCCGCCGTCTCGGTCGTGCGGCCGGCCGCGGCGGGGGCCGTGGGCCCCAGCAAGGCGGCGGTGGGCTGGAAGCGCAGCGCGGCCGCGGGCACGTGGAGCACGTCGTCGGCCCGCGCCACCTCCACGTCCAGGGTCGCCGTCATGCCGGGCTTCAGCAGGCCCTTCGGATTGGGCACGTCGATGATGGTGGTGTAGCTCACGACGTTCTGCACGACGGTGGGCTGCAGCCGCACCTGCCGGACCGTGCCGGTGAAGGTCCGGCCGGGATAGGCGTCCACGACGAACGACACCGGCTGGCCCTGGGCCACGCGCCCGACGTCGGACTCGTCGATGCGGGCGCTCAGTTGCAGCACGTCCAGGCTGCGGGCGATGACGAAGAGGGTGGGCGCCTGGAGGCCGGCCGACACCGTCTGCCCCACTTCCACGTTGCGGCTCAGCACGATGCCGGACACCGGCGACGTGATGACCGTGTGCGACAGGTTCACGCGCGCCTGATCCAGCGAGGCCTGCGCCTGATCGAGCTGGGCCTGGGCCGACGTCACGCCCACCTCCGCCACCTTCGCGTCGGACCGGGCGGTGTCCACCTCCTGGGCAGGAATGAGCTGACGCGCGGAGAGCTGCTCGGCGCGGCCGAGCTTCACCAGGGCGTCGTCGCGCTGCACCCTGGCGCGCTCCAGGTCGGCGGTCAGCCTGATCACGGTGGCTTCCGCCTGGTGCACCTGCGAGGTCAGCACCGCCGGGTCGAGCGTGGCCACGACCTGGCCGCGCGTCACCGGCTGGTTGAAGTCGGCGCCGAGCGCGGCGATGGTGCCGCTCGTCTGCGTGCCCACCTCCACCGTGTCCACGGGCTCCAGCGTCCCGGTGGCGCTGACGGTCGTCACGATGGCCCCCCGCGTCACCGGCGCCAGCGTGAATCGCGGCGCTTCGGCCTTCGCGTCCGAGCCCAGGTAGGCCACGGCGCCGGCAATCACCACGGCCACGGCGGCGAGCGTCCAGAGCAGGCGTGTCATGTGCGTCTCCCTGCTGCAAGAGACGGCGCCGGCGTGGACGGCGCGTGGCGGGGGTGTGACAGAACGATGGCAGCGGGGCGAGCGTTCCGGCCGCGCGTCGGCGACCGGGGGGACGCGGGGCGCGCCGGGGCCGCGCCGGGCGTCAATCGAGGAAGGTCGTGCGGATCGTGCGCGACAGGGCCGACATCGCCGCCGCGAGCGCACGCCGACGCGCGGCCCCGCGCCGGCCGGACCCGGCCGGGGCCGCCAGGGCGTCGGCCACGCGTTCGGCGAGCGGCAGCCGCGGCGCCCGGCGCGGCGCGAGCGGCGCGAGCAGGGTCGTGACGCGGCGCACCTGCGCCCGCGCCTCCGCCACGCGCTCGAGAGCGACGTCCGCCGTGACCAGGCCCCGCTCGACCGACTGCAGCAGGCGGCACGCGAACGTCCGGCACGCGCGCGGGCGCCGCGGGTAGATCCCGCAGCAGGTGCCGCGAAGCGCCGCGCAGGGCAAGGCCAGCAGGTCGACGTCGGCGTCGTCGGCGTCCACCTCCAGGCCCAGGACTTCCAGGCGCGCGGCCTCGCGACGGCCCGTCAGTTCCACGTCGCCGAAGAGCGTGCCGTCGCAGCACAGCGCGCAGCGCGTGCACACCGCGTCGGTCGGGGCGCTCACCGCGTCATCATAGGCCGCGCATCGCCGGCGAGGAGCGCGGCCGGCCGCGCCGGAACGTGGCAAGCTACCGCACGAGGCCTCCCGGACGCTGCCGGGGTCCCACCGACACCATGCGAACCACGATCCCGTCCGGCGCCGTCCTCCCCTGGCTGGCCGCCCTGGCCGCAGCCGCCGTGCCGCTTCTGGCCGCGACGCGCCCTCCGCAAGCACCGGCGCGCCCATTTTCGGCGGCCGGCCGGGCCGACGCCATCATCATCGGCCACCGCGGCGCCAGCGGGCACCGGCCCGAGCACACGATGGCGTCCTACACGCTGGCCATCGAACAGGGTGCGGACTTCATCGAGCCGGATCTCGTCTCCACGAAGGACGGCGTGCTCGTGGCCCGGCACGAGAACGAGATCGGATCCACGACCGACGCGGCCGAGAAGTTCCCGGCGCGACGGCGGACGGCCGTGGTGGACGGCGAGACGATCACGGGCTGGTTCGTCGAGGACTTCACGCTCGAGGAGGTCCGCACGCTCAGGGCCAAGGAGCGCCTGCCCTCGCGGTCGCAGGCCTACAACGGCCAATTCGGGATCCCGACCTTCGACGAGGTCGTGGCGCTGGCACAGGCACAGGCGGCGGCCCTGGGACGCCCGATCGGCGTGTACCCCGAGACGAAGCACCCGTCGCACTTCGCCAGGATCGGTTTGGCTCTCGAGCCGAAGCTCCTGGCCGTGCTCGACGCCCATGGCTGGAATGCGGCGGATGCGCCGGTGTTCATCCAGTCGTTCGAAGTCGACAACCTGCGGCGTCTGCATCGGCAGACGCGGGTGCGGCTCGTGCAGCTGCTGAATCCCGGCGGGCGTCCCGCCGACGACAGCCCCCGCACCTACGCCGAGATGGCGACGCCGGCCGGGTTGAAGGACATCGCCACCTATGCGGCCGGCATCGGCGCCAACCAGCGGTTGATCGTCCCCGCCGATCGCGCGGGCCGCCTCGGGACGCCGACGTCGCTCGTGGCGGACGCGCATGCCGCGGGCCTGCTCGTGCACGTCTGGACGCTGCGCGACGATCCGCCGTTCCTGGCCGCCGGCTACCTCGGCGATCCGCTGCGGGAGCACCTGCAGTTCCTCGACCTGGGCGTGGACGGCGTGTTCACCGACTTCCCCGACACGGCGCTCCGGGCGCGGAAGGCCCGCCGCGAGCGCTGAGGCGGACCGCCCCGATCGCGGCGCCGGTGGAACGTCCCTTGCTGACGTGTCTGCAGGGCGTGCGACATGCCGCGAACCGGCTGTGCCGTCCTCGGCACTCGTCAGGAGGTGACTGATGCGCTGGTTGATACCGGTTGGCGTCGTGCTCATGCTGTGCGGCGCGCTCGCCGCAGTCACGGCCTACCAGCGGTCGGATCCCGCCATCACGGCCCTGATGCGGGGCACGACGGCGGCGCCGGCCGACGACGATTCCGGCGGCGGCGGGGGCGGGGTCCTGGTGCTCGCGGGGCTGAGCGGCCTGGCGCTGGCCGTAGGGGCGGGCTGCATCGGCGTCGGCCTCGGGCGCTGGAAGGACCCGACCCCCTCGTTGACGCGGACGGCGAACCCGTGGAGCGAGCAGCCGGGTGAGAAGGGCGCCCCGCCGACGGGCCTCGTGTAGCGCTCGATCGCGGACGACGCCGGCAGCCCCGTGTGCCGTGTGGCGCAGGTCACCGCTCTTGGGCAAGGGATTGCCCTGCGCGGCCGGCGATCTGCCGAGAATGTGAACGCCGGTCTCGGCGCCGCCGCGCGGCGATCGCGCCACACCACACGCCTGCGGCGGCCCTTCTGGTACGCAGGTTGCTCCTTCCTCCAGGCGTAACGCGCGAAACGCGCCTCTTCCCTGGAGTGACTCATGAAGCACTGGTTGATTGCGTCGGCGCTCGCCGTCGCGGCGATGGCCGCGGCCCCGTCCGACGCGCTGGCTCAGAAGGACGCCTGGATCACGATGAAGACCAAGATCGCGCTGATGACGGCGGACGACGTCTCGGCCACCGATCTCAACGTGGACACGGTGAACGGCAAGGTCACGCTGCACGGCAAGGTCGGCGCCGAGGCCGAGAAGATGGCCGCCGAGCGCGTGGCGAAGGGCATCGACGGCGTCTCGTCGGTGCAGAACCTGCTGCAGGTCGTGCCGCCCTCCAAGGAGGCGATGACGGAGGCGACCGACGAGGACATCACGACCCGGGTGAAGGCCGCGCTGAAGGCCGAGATGGCGCTGAAGACGAGCAGCATCGACGTGGCGTCGGTGAACAAGGGCGTCGTCCTGCTCTCCGGCAAGGCGGCCAGCCTCGAGGCGCATCTCAAGGCCATCGAGACGGCGCGCGCCGTGAAGGGCGTGCGGCGGGTGGGGACCGAGGTGACGGTCGCCGACAGCAGCCGCTGACGGCCTCGCCGCGTCACGGCGCCCGTGATGCGACGAGCCGGCTCGACAGCCCCGTCGAGCCGGCTCCGGTTCGCCGCACTCCCCCAGGCCGGAGCGTGACGTCGGACGCCGAACCCGAAGGGCGCCGCCGCCGTATGGTCCGGAAGTGACGGTCCCGGATGCGCGGCAGACGGCCCGACGGCTGAGGCACGACTGGCGCTTCACGATCCCCGCCGTCCTCCTCTTGGGCCTGGCGATCGGCGTCACCACGGCGGTCTTCAGTCTCGTCAACGCGGTCCTCTTTCGGGGTCCGGCAGCCGCCAGCCTCGACCGCCTCGTGAACGTCTATCAGGACGACCGCGCGGGCCGCCCCCTGGTCGTCACGTCCGTACCCACCTACGACGCCATCGCGGCGTTCACCGATCTCTTCGAAGCGACCGCGGCCGCCAGCCTTCCCCGCCCCGTACGCTACCTCCAGGGCGGTGCCTTGCGCGACGGGGTCGCCGAGTTCGCGACGGCCACCTATCCCGACGTCTTGCGCATCCGGCCGGCGATCGGCCGGTGGTTCGACCAACGCGAGGAGCGTCCCGGCGCGCCCCCTGTCGCGGTGCTGGGCCACGACGTCTGGGCCCGGGCGTTCAACGCGGATCCGGCCGCCGTCGGACAGGTCGTGCGCATCGAGGGCATCGCCGTCACCATCGTCGGCGTCGGCCCGCGATCGCACCGGGCGACAACCGACGTCGGTGTCGCCACGGACTTCTGGCTGCCGGTCGGCGTGCTCGCCGCGCTGCGGCCACCCGCCCCCGAGCCGACGTCGATCCAGGTGCCGCTCCTCGTCAAAGCACGCCTGAGGGAAGGCATCGACGTGCGGCGGGCTCAGGCCGCGATGGGCGTCCTCGGTCGCCGCCTCGCAGCCGAGTCGCTGGAGGCCCCCGCGCCGGCGGGCGAGCTCGTCGTGGGGTCTGGCATCTCGGTGGTTGCGGCCGCCGATGTCCGCGTCCACCCCCAAGCTGACGCCGCGGTCGCGGGCATGGCGGCGCTGGTGCTCGGCCTGGCCGGCCTCGTGCTCGCCATTGCCTGCAGCAACCTGGCGACCCTGCTGCTCGTGCGCGGCGCGGCCCGGGCAAGGGAGTTCGCGGTGCGGCAGGCGCTGGGCGCCACGCCCGCACAGGTCGTCGGCCAGTTGCTGAGCGAGAGCCTGCTGCTGTCGCTGGCCGGTGGCACGCTGGGCTGCCTGCTGGCGTGGTGGGGGACGGAGGCCCTGCGGGCCATCGATCTCCCCCTCCACGTGGATGTGGCGTTGGACGCACGCGTGCTGACCTTTGGCGCGGCGTTGTCGATCGGGACGGGGCTGGCCTTCGGCGTCGCGCCGGCGCGCGCCGGCGCCAGGCCCACCCTGCTGCCGGCGATGCGCGACGAGGACGTGCTGCCGCTCGATGCCCGGCGGCTCACGCTGAAGCACGCCCTGATCGTGGTGCAGGTGGCAGTGTCGGTCCTGCTCCTGGGCGCCACGAGCGTCGTCCTGCAGATGGGGGCGGCCGCGCGCGCGCTCGACGTCGGCTACGCGGTGGACGGCGTGGCCATGATCGAGACGGATCTCCGCTTCTCCGACTACTCGGACACCGAAGCCCGATCGGTGCTCGACCGGCTGCAACGCAGAATCCAGGGCCTTCCAGGTGTCGAGTCCGTCACCCTCCAGCGGGGCCTGCCGATGGAGGCTGCGACGGTGCCGATCGTCCTCGACACGGACGAAGGCCGCCCGGGCGCAGACGTCGAAGCGGCCGCGATCGGCGCCGGACCGGGCTTCTTCGACACGCTGCGCATCCCGCTGCTCCACGGGCGGGTCTTCGACCGGCGCGACCGCGCCGACACGCCGCGCGTCGCCGTCGTCACGGAGCGGATGGCTCGGCGGTACTTCGGCGGCGGCGACGCCGTCGGGCGGCGATTCCGCCGCGCGGACGACGCGGGCGCGAAGTTCGAAGTGATCGGCGTGGTGGCCGACACGGGCACCGGGACCTTCGCCGACGACGTGCTCGACCCGATCGCTCCGGCCTTCTACACCTGCTACCTTCAGTTCCCGGACCCGCCGACGACACTCCTCGCACGGACGACGGGCGACGCGGCGGCGCTGCTCGCGGCGATGACGGGCGAGCTCCAGGCGATCGACGCAGCGGTGCCCGTCATCGGGGCAACGACGATGGCCGCACGGCTCGCGCGGGGGCAGGCGGCGCCGGCGGCGCTGGCGGCGCTGCTCGGCGGCCTCGGCGCGTTCGGACTCGCGCTGGCGAGTATCGGGCTCTACGCCGTCGTGGCGTTCGCCGTCGCACGCCGGACGCGCGAGATCGGCATCCGGATCGCGCTCGGCGCCCGGCGCCGCGACGTCGTGGCGGGCACGGTGCGGAGCGTGATGGGCCTCGTGAGTCTCGGCACCGCCGCCGGTCTGGGCCTCTCGGCGCTCGTCGTCCTCGGGCTCGGGGCTGCCTCGGGCGACATCGGGATTGGGCACATCGCGGTGTATCGGCCCCGCCTCGAGCCGGCGGCGTTCCTGGCCATCGCCATCGCCACGGCCGTGGTTGGCGCCGGCGCGGCGTTGGTCCCGGGACGGCGGGCCGCTTCAGTGGATCCGGCCGTGGCGCTACGCCACGACTGACTCGTGAGCGCGCCCCAGCCCCGGGGGGCGGCGGCACCCCGCCACGTGGGCCCCAACGCCAGGAGGGACGAGGCCCGGGGACTAGCCGGCCGTCAGGCCGAGCACCATCCTGTCGAGATCGGCACGGTGCGCCGCCACCGTCGTCGCGGGTCCCCACAACTGGAAGGTCAGGTTGCCCTTCGGCGTCTCGACCACGTAGGCGAGCAGCGTGTGGTCCGGCAGCGCCGCGCCGCTCGGTCCCGTGCCGACGCCGCGCGCGTAGGTCCCGCGCAGTTCCACCGTGGTCACCGGCAGGGCGCCGGCCTTCAGGCGGCCGATGACGGGGCGGACCGCACCGCCGTCCGCGCCCGCGAACTGCGACGTCCAGCGCTGGATGTTGGCGTCGATGGACCCGCCGCCGCCCGGCCCGAAGTAATAGACGACGGCCTCGGCCGCGCCGGCGCCCGACGCGCCCCGGACCTCGAACTGCGCCAGGCGCATGCCGCTCGTCGACGGCGTCGCCGTCCAGCCCGCCGGGACGGGCGCGGTCCAGTCCAGGAGCCGCACGCGCCCGCCCTGCGCCGCGCCGAACGCGAGCGCCGCCACGAGGCACACCGGGCCGAGCGATCCCGCCGCCCGTCGTGTCATGGCCGCTCCCCGGACCCGCCGGCGCCCCACCAGTCCGCCCGCCGCCTCATCGCCCCGAACTCGTGCCCCGGCGCGCGGGGACCACGGTGACCGTGAGGCTCGATGGGTGCTGGGTGGAATGGTGCACGGCGTTGTGCGCGACCACCGGCGTCGACTCGTCGTAGTTGTGGCCGCCGGTGTTCAGGTTGCGGTCGAAGCGCGGGAAGTTGCTGCTCGACACCTCGATGCGCAGCCGGTGCCCGGGCGCGAAGTAGTTGCTGGTCGCGAGCGGCTGCAGCGCGACCTTGTACACGCGGTCCTTCTCCATCCAGACCGGCGGCCGATCGTAGCCGTCGCGGTAGCGCATGCGCTGGATCGACTCGTCGAGGTTGTAGGCGCGGCCGTCGGGGTAGACGTCGAGTACCTTCACCGTGAAGTCCGTGTCCCGGGCGTCGGAGGAGACGTAGAGCGTCGGCGTGATCGGGCCGCTCAGCTCCGTGCCCTCCTTGAACGGCTCCGAGGTGTAGACGAGCACGTCCTGGCGCGCCTCCCTCCGCCGCTGGTCGAACGACCCGGCCTGGATGGCGCTGCCGGTGCAGCACACGTTGCCGCCGTACGAGATCACGGGGTTGAGGGGATCGTAGGTGAACCGGTCGGGGGCGTCGGTGGACGGCGGCGCGGGGGTCAGGCGGCCGTCGCCCGCGAGCGAGTTCGCGGATCCGCCGCTCGACAGGTAGTAGGTCGTGGTCTCGGCTCCCGCCGGCGGCCAGGTGTCCGACGTCTGCCACCGGTTCGAGCCCATCGTGAAGTAGGTGACCTTCGGCAGCGTGTCGAGGCGCGTCGCCCGCTCGCCCTTCAGGAAGCGATCGAAGAACCCGCTGATGACGGCCGCGTAGTCGAACCGCGCGTCGCCCATGCTGCGCTCGCCGACGACGGTGTCGGCGGTGGCGCGCGTGTACGAGCAGTGCGCCACGGGCGCGATGATCGCCCACTGCTGGTCGGCGACCGCGGGGGACGCCGTCTTCCTGACGTGGCCGTACATGGCGAGATTCGGCCCCACCGAGACGTCGTACCACGACATGAACCACAGGCCGGGCACGTTCAGGGGCATGTCGTCGTGCCACAGGCCGCCCTTGTACCAGGCCGGATCGTTCGGCGTGCGCCGCGCCATGTCGCCGCCCGTCGGGACGGCCATGGGATCCGCGAAGATGCCCCGCGGCCCCTCGGCCTCCTTCAGGATGTCCTGCAGCGGCAGGTGCCAGAGCGCCTTGTCCCAGTCCACGGGCGGCATCTGCGGCGCCAGGTCGAAGAGGCGCGAGGCCGCCACGAGATCCTCGCGGCTCGTGTCCCTGGGGAACTGCGGGCGCACCTGGTTCTGCTCGCCGTAGAGCCAGGTGATGAAGAGCATCTGCACGGCGCCGCCGCGGTACCAGTTGCCCTGCTCGTAGTACGGGCCGACGCGGCCCACGCCGGCGCCGAAGCCCTGCACGTTCATGGCGGCGAAGCCCGGGTGGCCCAGCGAGGCCACGGCGGGCTGCCACTCGGCCGTGGACGAACAGCCCGTCGTGCCCACCTTGCCGTTGGACCATGGCTGCTTCGTCATCCAGTCCACGGCGTCGAATCCGTCGGTCGTCGGGGCGCCGAGGATGTCGTAGTTGCCTTCGGAGAAGAAGTGGCCGCGCTCGTTCTGCACGACGTAGGCGTAGCCCTGCTTCACCCACGCGATCGCCGTGGACATGTCGGCCGGCACGCGGTTGCGCACGTCCCAGTAGTTGAAGTTGTAGGGCGTCTTGGAGAACACGACGGGCACGGGCCCGGCGGCCGCCTTCGGGCGGTAGATGTCGGTGGCCAGGCGCACGCCGTCGCGCATCGGCATCATCACCTTGCGCTCCACGATGGCGATGGACTGGAGCTCGGCCTCGAGATCGCGGCGGCGTTGCTGTTCGGCCGGGGACAGCGTGCCTTGCTGGGCCGGGAGCGCCGCGCCGAAGGCGATCCACGCCACGGCGAGCGCGAGCACGAAGCGGCGGAACGGGCGGCTGGTCGATCGCGGCATGGGGCCCCCTTTGCGCGTCACGCGCGCCATTATCGCGCCGCGGCGGGCCGGCCGCCAGCGCCGGGGAACCGCGCGGCTGCGGCCTCGTGCGCCTCGTCCTACGCGAGGTGCTTCAGCTTGTCCGGATTGCGCACGATGTAGATGGCGGCGACACGGTCCCCCGCGAACTCGAACGCCGTGGTCTGCAGGAGGCCCCCGGGGCCGAGCACCACCAGACCCGGCAGTCCGTTGATGGCCTCGACGCGGACCGACATCTCGCGGGTCCAGCCCTTCCGCACGACGCCGGCCAGGAACGCGGCCGCGCGCCCGGCCCCCTCGATGACGTTCAGGGCGGCCGTCGCCTTTCCGCCGCCGTCGGTCACCACGCGCGCCTCGGTGGTGAGCATCCCCTTCAGGGACTCGACGTCGCCGGACTTCGCGGCCTCGAGAAACGCCGCCAGGAGCGCCGCGTGCCCGGGCGCCACGGGGCCGGCGCCGGAGCCCGGGGCCGAGGGGCCGTCGGGGCGCGCTTCCCGGACCCGCGTCCGTGCGCGGCTGGCCAGCTGCCGGCACGCCGCGTCGCTGCGGCCCAGCGCGGCCGCCACCTCGGTGAACGAGTAGTCGAAGACGTCGTGCAGCAGGAAGGCGGCGCGCTCGAGCGGCGAGAGCCGATCGAGCGCCAGCAGCAGGGCCACCGACAGGTCCTCGGCCAGCGCGGTGCGTGCATCGGGCGCCAGCGACGCGGTGTCCACCACGGGATCCGGCAGCCACGGCCCCACGTACTGCTCGCGCCTGGCGCGTGCCGACTTCAGGACGTCGAGGCAGATCCGGGTTGTCGTGGCCACCAGGAACGCCCGCGGCGCCTCGACCCCGGCCCGATCGACGGCGTGCCAGCGGAGGTAGGCCTCCTGGACGGCGTCCTCGGCCTCGGCCATCGACCCGAGCATGCGATAGGCCAGGCCCAGCAGGCGCCGCCGGTGCGGCTCGAACGTCGCGGCGGGATCGTCGGTCATCCGCGGGAGGCCAGCGCGGCGCCGCCCACGCGGAGCGGGGCGCCGCCGACGACGATGCGCGTGCACGCCTGGCCGTGGCCCATGGCGTACTTCACGGTGGGATACATGCGCGAGGTGAGGATGGCGAAGGCCAGGCTCGCGACCGCACGCGGGCCCCACCGCCGCCGGATCTCCTGGCGGTACCCGTCGGCGGTCGGGTCGTGCTCCAGCGTGGCGCGCGTGAAGCGCCAGGCCAGGGCCACGTCGTCGGGCATCGCCGCGACGTCGTCGGTCAGCACGGCCCGCAGCACGGCCGGCGCGATTCCGGCCCGCTCGGCCATCGCGACGCCGAGCTGGGTGCAGGGCCCGCAGTCCTCGGCCCGTACCGCGGTGAGCGCAGCCGCCGTCAGCGCGTCGAGCGGCACGCCCTTCCGGTACCGCCCGAGCGCGGTCGCACGCTGGAACGCCCACGCCGCGCGCGGGTCCGCGTCGACGAGCTCGTGCAGGTATCCCGCGTCGTACTGCCACTGCCGCTCGAACGCTCGGACTGCCCGGTGCATCAGCCACTTCACCATGACGTCGTCTCCTTACCCGCGGGGACGAGACGGCCGGGGAAAGTGTGACATGACGGGCGGAGGATCCCGGCCAGTCCCCGAAGCGTCACACTGGGGGGGCCGGCCCGCCCCCATCCCGGGCCGCCGGCAGGAGGAAGGACATGCGCCGTCCCGACGACGCGGTGCGCGAGCACCTGGTGCGGGTGCTGGAGTGGAAGGACGCCCACGCGGGCTTCGACGCGGCGGTGGCCGGTCTGGCGGCAACCGAGCGCGGCGCCCGGGCCCCGGGCTTCGAGCACTCGCCGTGGCAGTTGCTGGAGCACATCCGGATCGCCCAGGACGACATCCTGGACTTCTGCCTGAACCCGGGCTACTCCCACGACCGGACGTGGCCCGACGACTACTGGCCGGCCGATCCGGCCCCGCCGGACGACGCGGCCTGGACGGCCAGCATCGCCGCGTGCGTGGCGTCGCGAACGCGGCTCCAGGCGCTGGCCCGCGAGGTGGAGGACCTGACGGCCCGCGTGCCCACGGGCGACGCCCGCCAGACCTACCTTCGGGCGATCCTGCTGGCGGCCGACCACGCCGCCTATCACGTGGGGCAGCTGGTCGCGGTCCGCAAGGCGCTGGGCGCCTGGGGGTAGCGGCCCAGGTCCGCCCGCCACGCCCGCACGCTGCCGCCGGGACGACGGGGCGGCAGCCGTCCCCGCCAGGGAAGGCTGCCGCCGGACACGTGCGCCGCGCGCAGCGGCGCGAGGCTCACACCCGCCGCGCGGCCCAGCCGCCGCGGCGGAAGACGGCCGTGCACACGAGCGCGTGCAGCGTGAACGCCGCCGTGATGGCGACATACACGCCCTCGGCCTCCCAGCCGAGCGGCCGCGCGAGCGCGAACGCCAGCGGGATCTCGAGGCACCAGAAGCAGCCGAGGTTGATCCACGTGGGCGTCCACGTGTCGCCCGCGCCGTTGAGGGCGCTCGACAGCGTCATGCCGACCGCGAACAGCGCGAAGCCGAGACCCACCGTGCGGAGGCACTCGATCGCGTGCACCGAGACATCCGGCGCCGACGTGAAGATGCCCACGATCGGAGGCGCCAGCGCGTAGAACAGCACGCTGATGCCGCCGAGGAAGGCCATGTTGTAGCCCGACGCCAGCCACGCGGCCCGCGCCGCGCGATCCGGCTTCCCGGCGCCGAGCGCCTGGCCCACCATCGTGGCGGCCGCGTTGGCCAGGCCCCAGGCCGGCAGCATCGCGAACATGATGAGCCGGACGCCGATGGTGTTCCCGGCCACCACGGCGCTCCCGAACGCGGACAGGATCCGCACGACGAACACCCAGCTCGACGTGCTGATCAGGATCTGGAAGACCCCCGTGGACGAGAGCCGCCAGATCCCGCGCATCACCTCGAGGTCCAGCCTGACGTGCCGCCGCGCGACGCGCAGCCGCCGGCCGGCGGAGGTCAGCGTCCAGAGCTGGACGATTACTCCGGTGCCGCGGCCGAGGTTGGTGGCCACGGCGGCGCCGGTCACGCCAAGTTCAGGGAACGGCCCCAGCCCGAAGACCAGGCACGGCCCCAGGAGGATGTTCAGCCCGTTGGCCAGCCACAGGACGCGCATGGCGATCACGGCGTCGCCGGCCCCGCGAAACGCCGCGTTCACCAGGAACAGCAGCACCACCGTGACGTTGCCGCCCAGCATCACGCGCGTGTACGTGCTGCCGGTCTCGACGATGGACGGCGTGGCGCCCATGGCACGCAGGAGCGCGGGCGCGCCGATCGCACCGGCGACGCCGACGGCCACCGACACGGCGATGCCGAGCGCGATCGACTGCACCGCCGCCTTGGCGGCGCCGTCCGGATCCTTCTCACCGATGCGGCGCGCGACCGTGGCCGTCGCGCCGATGCTCAGGCCGATCGCCAGCGCGTAGAGGATCGTCAGCATCGACTCGGTGAGCCCCACGGTGGCCACGGCGTCCGCGCCCAGCCGGCTCACGAAGAAGACGTCGCAGATCGCGAACAGCGATTCCATCAGGGTCTCGAGCACCATGGGCACCGCCAGCAGCAGCAGCGCCGTGCCCACCGGGCCCTCCGTGTAGTCGTGGTGCTCGCCGCGCAGGGCCGCGCGGATGGAGGCGACCCACGACGCGGGCCGCGCGGGTTCGCGGGAGTGGACGAGGACGGATTCGGGCGACGACACGACGAACGCTCCTTTCAGGGAAAGGCGGGCCACGACAGGGCACGCCGGAGTGACCGGGATGCGCCTGGCGCTCGGCTGCGATGTCGCGGACGGTGTTACGGGCGGGCGAGGTAACGCAGGACGGCACCGGGACTACCGGCCAAACGAGGCCGGCGACGGGGTGGTAATGAGGCGCATCGACTGCGGTCCTGGAAGGCCTTCGATTACACCACAGCTCGGGCCGGGAGGCCAGGGATGCCGACGGAGGGCGAGGCTCGACGCCCCCGCGGCGCTTCCCCGCCGGAGCCCGGGCCGGCAGAATGGGACGGGTGACCGCCTTTCCGCACACGGCGCCCCGACGCTGGTCGCGGCGCCGGCTCCTCGCCGCGCTGCCGGCCCTGGGCCTGGCCGGCTGTGCGCGCGGGCCGCAGATGGTCCGCCTCACCGCACGGCCGACGCCCCCGACGGCGCGCGCGGCCCCCGGCGAGCATCCGCTCGGCCTGGGGTCGTGGTGGCGGGACGGCACGCTGTACGTGCCCCGGCAGGCCGACCTGGGCCGCCCGCTCCCGCTCATCGTGCTGCTGCACGGCGGCGGCGGAAGCGCCGACGACTTTCGCGAGAAGTTTCCGATGGCGGACGCGTTCGGCGTCGTGATGCTGGCCCTGGATGCGCGCGACAACACCTGGGACGGCGTGGACAGCCCGTTCGGCCCCGACGTCCGCTTCATCGACGACGCCCTGCGCGCCACCTTCGATCGGGTGGCGGTGGATCCCGCGCGGCTGGCGCTCGGCGGACTGTCGGACGGGGGCTTCTACGCCCTGTCGCTCGGGATCGTCAACGGGGACCTCTTCACCCACCTGGCCGCAGTGGCGCCGGGGTGGATGGCGCCGCCGGCTCCGGCGGTGGGACACCCGCGCATCTTCATCGGACACGGCACGCGGGACACGGTGTACGGCGTCCGCACGAGCCGGGTGCGCGTGGTCCCCGAACTGCGCCGGCGTGGATACGACGTCACGTACTACGAATTCGTCGGCCCGCACTGGATCGTCCCGGACGCGGCCCGCGCGCTGCTCCGCTGGTTCCTCGCGTGACCGGGCGCCGGCGGCCGCGACGGCGGCGCGCCCGATCGCCGGCGGCGCGCGCCTCCACTACAATTCCAGGCGCCATGCGAGCACTCCTGGGCCTGGCCGCCCTTCTCTCCCTGTCCGTGCCGGCCCTGGCGCAGCCAGCCGCCCCGGCGCGGCCGCGCCTGGTCGTCGTCATCGCCGTCGATCAGATGCGCGGCGACTACGTCGACCGCTACCAGCACCAGTGGTCGGGCGGCCTGAAGCGCCTCGTCTCCGAGGGCGCCTGGTTCCGGCAGGCGGACTACCCGTACTTCAGCACCGTAACCTGCGCCGGTCACGCCAGCATCGCCACCGGCGCGCCCCCCGCGGTGCACGGCATGGTCCAGAACCAGTGGGTGGACCCGGGCGCGACGCGGCTCACGCGGTGCACCGACGACGCCACCAAGCCGCTCGTGCCGTACGGGCGGCCCATCAAGGGCCTGGGCCAGAGCGCGGACCGTCTGGCCACGACGACTTACGCCGACGAGCTGAGGCTCCAGGGGCCCTCGGCGCCACGCGTCGTGAGCATCTCGTTGAAGGCCCGATCGGCGATCACGCTGGGCGGGCACCATCCCGACGCCGTCATCTGGCAGGACGAGGACACGGGCGAATGGACGACGTCGACGGCCTTCGCGACGGGCCCCGCGCCGTACTTCGCCGCCTACATCGCCGCGCACGACATCCGCCGCGAGGTGGGCCGGACGTGGGAGCGGGCCCTGCCGCGCGATCGGTACCTGTACGACGTCTCGCCGATCCCCCCGCGGGGCGTCTCGGAGCGGAATCGCACCTTCCCCCACACCGTCGAGGGCCACGCGGACGGGCTGGACAAGGAGTTCACGGACTCGTGGGAAGCGAGCCCGTTCTCGGATGCCTACCTGGCCGGACTGGCCGCCGCCGCGCTGGACGCGCTGAAGCTGGGCCGGGGTGCCGGCACCGACTACCTCGCCGTGAGCTTCTCGGCCCTCGACAAGGTCGGCCACGACTTCGGGCCCGAGTCGCACGAAGTGCAGGACGTGCTCGTAAGGCTCGACCGCGAGCTGGCGACGCTCATCGACAAGCTCGACAGGGACGTGGGCCGCGATCGCTACGTGCTGGCGCTGTCGGCCGATCACGGGGTGTCGCCGGTGCCCGAGCAGGTCGAGGCCCGGGGCTACGACGGCGGCCGGATCTCGCAGCGCGCGGTGAGCGGGGCGATCGACGCCACGCTCGCCAGGGTCATCGGACCGATGCCCGGCCGCACCATCGTGAACAACGCCGACATCTACCTGCCCGCCGGCGCCTACGTGAAGCTCTCGGCGGACCGCGACGCGATGGCCCAGGTGCTCCAGACCGTCCGCGACACGCCGGGCGTGCTGCGCGTGTACACGCGCGACGAGGTCAGCGCGGGCGCCGGTTCGATCGATCGCCTGCGCCGCGCCGCCGCGCTCAGCCAGTTCCCCGGACGCAGCGGCGACCTGTTCATGATGCCCAAGGCGTACTGGACGACGTCGGTGGACACGACGTCGCACGGCACCGCGCACCGTTACGACACGCACGTCCCGGTCGTCCTCTTCGGGGCGGGCATCGCGCCGGGCCAGTACATGCAGCCGGTCTCGCCGCTCGACATCGCGCCGACCATCGCCTTCCTGACGGGCGTGCTGCTGCCGGATGCCACCGGACGGGTGCTGACCGAGGCCCTGGCGCGGTAGGCGTCCGGGCCGGTGCTACAGTCCCCGCATGCCGTTCGAGACCATCCAATACGACGTGCGGGACGCGGTGGCCACGGTCACGCTCGATCGCCCCGCTCGCCTCAACGCCCTGAACCTGGCGCTGGGCCGGGAGCTCTTCCACGCCGTGCTCGAGGCCGACGAAGACCCGGCCGTGCGCTGCATCGTCGTCACCGGCGCGGGCGCCGCCTTCTGCGCGGGCGGCGACGTGAAGGACTTCCACGAGAGCGGCGCGCGCATCGGGATCGTCATCAAGGAGCTGACGACCTACCTGCACGGCGCGGTGTCGCGCCTGGCCCGCACGCCGAAGCCCGTGATCATGGCCGTGAACGGCGTGGCCGCGGGCGGCGGCATGAGCCTGGCCCTGGCGGGCGATCTCGTGCTGGCCGCCGAGTCGGCGAGGTTCGTGATGGCCTATTCGAAGATCGGGGCCTGCCCGGACGGATCGTCGTCGTACTTCCTGCCGAGGATCGTCGGGCTGCGGCGCGCGCTGGAGCTCCACTACACGAACCGCGCGCTCTCCGCGCGGGACGCGCTGGACTGGGGCCTCGTGACCCGCGTGCACGCCGACGCGGAGTTCCGGTCCGCCGTCACGGCGTTCGCCGCCGAGCTGGCCCAGGGGCCCACGCTTGCGTTCGGCGCGGCCAAGCGCCTCTTCCACCAGTCCACGCAGGAGAGCCTCGAGTCGCAGATGGAGCTCGAAGCGCAGGCCATCGCCGCGCTCGGCCACACCGAGGACTTCCGGAACGGCGTGGCGGCGTTCGTCGCGAAGACACCGGAAATCTTTCGAGGCCGATAGCCGCCGCAGCCATCGGCCGGCGGACGGCGCGCGTGGCAAGATTCTTACTTCCAGCGGTATTCCCATGCGCATCACGAGCAAGGGCCAGGTCACGATTCCCCAGGAGATTCGCGAGCGGCTCGGGCTGCATCCCCACACCGAAGTGGAGTTCGCCGTGAAGGGACGCGAAGCCGTCATCCGCGCCAAGCAGGGCACCTCCACGCACGCCGCACGTGTCGTGGCCCACCTGAAGGCGCACGGCGCGAAGATGAGCGTGCGAAGCCGCGAGCTCCTGGCGCTCCTGCGCGAGGAACCGGATGAGATCGACGCTCGTTGACTCGAACGTCCTCATCAACCTCTTCGACGAGCAGTCCGAGTGGCGTGCAGGGTCGGAGGCGATGCTCACGCGCTGCGCGGCGCGTGGCCCGCTCGTGATCAACCCGATCGTCTTCGCCGAAATGTGCGGCGCGAGCCGCTGCCATGGCCGGCGGCGTTCCTGGCCGGCCGGGCGTTCGTGCAGTACAAGCGGCGGGGCGGCACCCTGTCGGCGCCGCTTCCGGACTTCTACATCGGTGCGCACGCGGCCGTGGCCGGCCACACGCTGCTCACCCGGGACGCGCGCCGCTATCGCTTCTATTTTCCGAAGCTCCGCGTGATCGCCCCGCAGGACCGGCCGGATCGTCAGGTGTCGAGCGCCGGCACCGGGACCGGCGAGAGACGGGCCGCCAGCGGCCGCACGACGAAGCCGGCGGCCAGCAGCCCCGCCGCGGTCGCCGCGGTCCTGGGATCGCCGGCGATGGTCCCGGCCAGGAACGCTCCCGAGGCCGCGATGACGACGAGGGCCGACGCGGGATAGCCCCAGGCCCGGAAGGGGCGCGCGAGCGCCGGCTCGCGGCGCCGCAGCACCATGAGCGCGACGCACGTCACGAAGCAGTTCGCGGCGAGGTAGACCGACGCGACGGCGATCAGCGTCTGGAACGTGCCCGTCACGATGAGCGCGCCCGCCACGACGGTCGTCAGGATGGTGGCCAGGCCCGGCGTGCCCGAGGCGCCGACCTGCGCCGTGCCCGCCCACAGCAGCCGGTCGCGGCCCAGCGCGTAGAGGATGCGCGCGCCGATCATCAGGATCGCGTTCAGGAGCGGCGGCAGCGAGACGATCGAGAGGAACGTGATGAACCGGCCGCCGCGCCCGCCGAAGACCAGCTGCGCGGCGTCGGCGGCCGCCAGCGTCGATCCGGCCAGCGTCGCCACGGGCAGCACGGCCAGCAGGGCGACGTTGACGAGCACGTAGACGAGCATCACGGCCGACACGCCCCCGATGAGCGATCGGGGCAGGTTCCGGGCGGGGTCGCGGTCCTCCTCCGCGAAGTAGAGCGCGCTCTGGAACCCGCCGTAGGTGATGACCACGGCCTGCACCGCGTAGACGACGCCCGCCAGCCCCGGTGAGGCGACGGCCGCCGCCGGGGGCGCGGGCGCGCCGCCCGCCGCCGCGTAGGCGAGGCACGCCACCACGAGCACGAGGAACGCCGCGAACTTCACCGCCGTGGTGGCCTGCTGGAACCAGGCGCTCAGCCGCACGCCTCCGAGCTGGAGCGCGGCGAAGAGCACCACCGTGGCGAGCGCGATGGGCTTGGTGGCCCAGGCCAGCCCGGGGGCCAGCACGCCGACGAACTCGCCCATGCCGATCGACACGTAGCCCAGGACCGCGCCGTAGCAGATCCAGTCGGTCCAGCCGACGGCGTAGCCCACCGTGTCGCCGAACGCCCGCCTCGCGTACGCGTAGTAGCCGCCGGCGTCCGGCAGCATCGTCCCGAGCTCGGTCAGGCAGATGGACGCCAGCACGGAGTAGAGGCCGCCCACGATCCACACGGCGAGCACCCCGCCGGCCGACGGCACCTGGGCCGCGACGAGCGCGGGGGTGCGGAGGATGCCCACGCCGAGCATGCTGCCGACGGTGACGGCGAGACCGAAGCCGACGCCCAGCAGCTGGAGCAGGCGCCGGCGGGCGGGCGTCGCGGTGGACCCGGCGGGCGTGGGCACGGCGCGGCCATGTTATACACAGCGGCCGGCCATGGATCACCGAACGATCGGACGCTCGGGGGTGTCGACGTCTCGCCTCATCCTGGGCGGCGGGAGCTTCGGGGGCATCGGATCGGCCCCGGCGTTCTTCGGCCGGGGCGAGCGCGAGCCCGAGGCGCGCGCGGTGATGGACGCCGCCTGGGACGCCGGCATCACCATGTTCGACACGGCCGACGCCTACGGCGGGGGCCGCTCCGAAGCCTTCATCGGCCGCTGGTTGGCAGACCGCGGTCCGGAGGTCCGCCGGCGTCTGCGGATCACCTCGAAGGTCTTCCATTCGGTGCAGGGCGATCCGGCCGATACGGGCCTGGCGCGCGCCAGGATTCTCCGACAGGTGGACGGCAGCCTCGCCCGGCTCGGCGTCGAGCGCCTGGACCTCTACCTGACGCACGAACCGGATCCCGCGACACCCATCGACGAGACCCTCGAGGCCCTGGACACGCTGGTCCGCGCCGGCAAGGTCCGGGCCGTCGGCGCGAGCAACGTGACGGTGTCCGACCTCGCGGCCGCCGAGGCCGCGCGAGCGCCCGGCGGCGCGCGCGTCGAGTGCGTGCAGAACGGCTACAACCTCCTGCTGCGCGACGACGACTCCGGCGTGCTGGCGTGGTGCGCCGCGCGCGGCGTGGGCTACGTCGCGTTCAGCCCCCTCGCCGGTGGATGGCTGACCGGGAAGTACCGCCCCGACACGGCCTTCCCGCCGGACTCGCGGATGACGCTGCGGCCGGAGCCCTACCGTCACCTGCAGCGGCCGGCGACCTTCGCGGCCCTCGCCGTCCTCGCGGACGAGGCCGGAGCCCGCGGTGTGGCGATGGGCACGCTGGCGCTCGCCTGGCTGCTGCACCAGCCGCACGTCACCGCCGTGGTCATCGGACCACGACGCGCGGCCCATGTGGCCGACGCCCTCGCCGCCCTGGACGTGGCCCTGACGGACGCCGACTGCGCCCGGATCGGCGGGCTGTTCGCCGCGCCGGCGTGATCCGGCCGCGATCGCCCCGCAATCCTCAGTACGTCGGTCCCATCGATCGAACGCGCCGCACGGACGCGCCAGCCCGTCTATACTGCCGTCGCGTCGCCGGCAACCGCGCGCGGATCGGGCCAGGTCGGGCCTGTCGCGCCGGTCGCCTCCCCCGGGAGGGACTCATGCACGCTGCTCGCAGCGTCGGACTGTCGGGAGCGTGTCTCACGCTGGCCGGCGCCATCCTCGCCGCGTATCCCACCGTCTACCCCACCGGCACCACCATCTACGAGCCGGACCGGACCTGGAGCGGCTACACGGTGTTCGGACCGCCGGCGGACCAGGGCGCCGTCGTCATCGACATGAACGGGCGCCTGGTGAAGCGCTGGCCCGAGGTGGCCGCCGTCCCGGGACCCATGCGGCTCCTGCCGGGCGGCTTCCTCATGGGCGGCGACCGGCGCCGCCGACCGCACCAGGAAGCACGGGCGCTGGTGCAGGTGGACTGGGACGGCCGCGTCGTGTGGTCGTTCGACCGCGGCGATCGGGTGGAGGTGGACGGCAAGGACACCTGGCTCGCCCGGCAGCACCACGACTGGCAGCGGGAAGGCAGTCCCAACGGCGATTTCACGCCCGAGGCGACGCCGCTCGTGGACCGCGGCCGGACGCTCCTGGTGACGCACAAGAACGTCACGAATCCCGCCGTGAGCGACCGCCTGCTCGAGGACGACCGGCTGATCGAGGTGGACTGGGACGGTCGCGTCGTCTGGGAGTGGCTGGCGAGCGACCACATCGAGGAATTCGGGTTCACGGCCGAGGCGCGCAAGGCCCTGCACGACGATCCGAACTGGGGCGAGGCGCGCGGGAGCGCCGACTGGCTGCACATGAACGCGGCGTCGTATGTCGGGCCGAACCGATGGTTCGATGCCGGCGATCGGCGGTTCAAGCCCGACAACATCCTGTGGAGCAGCCGGGAGGCCTGCCTCATCGCCATCATCGATCGCGACACCGGGACGATCGTGTGGCGCATGGGACCCGACTACCGCGAGACGCCGGCGCTGGCCGCGCTCGGCCAGATCATCGGCCAGCACCATCCGCACGTCATTCCCAAGGGCCTGCCCGGCGCCGGGAACCTGCTGGTGTTCGACAACGGCGGCATCGCCGGCTACGGGCCGCCCAACGCCGCGGCGCCCACGGGCCGGGGCAGCGTCCGCCGGATCCAGTCACGCGTGCTGGAGATCAACCCCGTCACCTTCGAGAAGGTGTGGGAGTACTCCATTGGCGGGCAGGAGAGCGTGGCGTTCTTCAGCCACTACGTGAGCAGCGCGCAGCGGCTGCCGAACGGCAACACCCTCGTGACCGAGGGATGGGACGGCCGGATCTTCGAGCTCACCCCCGACAAGACGATCGTGTGGGAGTACGTGAGTCCGTACTTCGGCGACGATCCCACGCGCACCAACCGGATCTTCCGGGCCCAGCGCGTGCCGTACGACTGGGTGCCCCAGCTGCCGCGTCCGGTCGAGACGCGGGTCGCGCGGCCGGACAACACGGCGTTCCGCGTGCCCGGCAGCCCCCGGTGACCGGCGCGCGCCGCGGCGCGCGCGCGGCCCGGTATCTGGTACGGTGAGGCATGCTCGCCCTGCTGGCCGACGACGAACAGGCGCTGCTCCGCGACGAACGGGCGGCGCTGGGACGCCTGCAGGTCGCCCTCGCGCGCATCGCCGAGACAGGGCCGGATACCGACGCCCTGGCCCAGTCGATCGCGCGCCTCGACGAGCTGTTCCTGCTGGTCGTGGTCGGCGAGTTCAACTCGGGCAAGAGCACGTTCATCAACGCGCTCGTCGGGCAGCGCGTCCTCGAGGAAGGCGCGACGCCCACCACGCGCCGCGTGCAGGTGCTCGCCTACGGACCGTCGATCGCGCACGCCCCCGCCGGGGACGCCCTCGATCGCGTCACGGCCCCGGCCGAGATGCTGCGGGCCATCCACGTGGTGGACACGCCCGGGACCAACGCGATCTTCCGCGAGCACGAGGCCATCACCACCGACTTCGTGCCGCGCGCCGACGTCGTCCTGTTCGTGACGTCGGCCGACCGCCCCTTCACCGAGACCGAGCGGGCCTTCCTGGGCGGCATCCGCGCGTGGGGCAAGAAGATCGTGGTCGTGGTCAACAAGGCCGACATCCTGGAGACCGCGGCCGACCTCGAGGCGGTGCTGGCCTTCGTGCGCACGAGCGCGGCCGCGCTGCTCGGCACCGAGCCCCCGGTGTTCGCCCTGGCGGCGCGCCCGGCCCTTCGGGCGAAGCTGGCCGGCGAGGACCTGGCCGTGGCGGCGCCGCCCTTCGCCGCCTTCGAGGCGTTCCTCGCCGCCGAGCTCGACCCGCGCGCGCGGGTCCGCCTGAAGCTCCTCAACCCGATCGGCGTGGGCCGGCACGTGATCCGCCGCGGCCTGGCCGCCGTCGACGGCGACCTGGGCGTGCTGGCCGACGACGTGCTCGCCATCCGCGACATCGACGGGCAGCTGTCCGTGTACCGCGAGGACATGGGACGGGAGTTCCGCCACCGGCTGGCGTCGGTCGACAACGTGCTGCACGAGTTCGAGGGACGCGGCACGCGGTTCTTCGATGACACCCTGCGCCTGGGACGGATCGTCGATCTCCTGAACACGAGCCGGATCAAGGCGGAATTCCAGCGGGACGTCATCCAGGACATGCCGCGGCGGATCGAGCGCCAGGTGCACGACGTCATCGACTGGATGGTGGCGAGCGACCTCCGGCAGTGGCAGGGCGTGATGGAGCGGATCCGGACGCGGCGGGAGGCCCACGCGCACCGGCTGGCCGGCCCCATCGACGCGCGGTTCGACGCCGACCGGGCGCGGCTGCTGGAGACGGTCGGGCGGGCGGCGGAGCGCACCGTGGAGACCTACGACCTCGCCACGGAAGGCGCGACGATGGCCGAATCCGTGCGACTGGCCGTGGCCGGCACGGCCCTCGCCGAGGTGGGCGCCATCGGCCTCGGCGCCGCCGTCACGGCGGTGGCCACGACGACCTTCGCCGACGTCACCGGCATCCTGGCGGCGGGCACGCTGGCGGCCATCGGTCTGTTCGTGATCCCAGTGAGACGCGCCCGCGCCAAGGCGTCCCTCCATCGCAAGCTCGAAGCGATGCGCGAGCAGCTCGTCGGGGCCCTCACGTCGCAGTTCGACGCCGAGATCGAGAAGAGTGTCGTCCGCGTGCGCGACGCGGTCGCGCCCTACACGCGCTTCGTCACCGCCGAGCGCGACCGGCTGGAGGCCAGCCGCACGGCGCTCCGCGAGGCCGAGGACGATCTGGCCGGGCTGCAGCGGCGGGTCGAGTCCCTGCCCGGGCCCCCCAACGACGCCTCCGCCGCATCGGGGCGCTAGCTGGCGCGGTCCGGCGCCGCTCCCCGATCGGCGTGCGGCGCCAGCAGCAGCCGCTCGCGGTTGGCGACCAGGTCGGTGAGCTCCCGGGTCATGTCGACGTTCACGGCGGCCGCGAACGGCATCACCCACTGCTTGGTTTCGTCGAGATAGCGGCGCACGAACGTCATGTCGTGCACGAAGCCCAGGGCCGTGAGGTTGCTGATCCGATCGGCGAGCTTCAGGGCACGGGCGCGCGGCGTGCCCGTCTGCATCACCCGCAGCAGGTAGTCGGACTTCGGCTCCCTGACGCCGTCCACGGTCCGAATCGTCACTTCCTGGACGAGCGCGTAGACGGCCGGCCCGTCCGCGTCCAGCGCCGCGATTTCCCGCTCGGTCACACCCGGCATCGTGGACGCGTTCTCGAACAGGTCGTGGATCACGGCCGCCTTCAGCAGCACCGGGTCGATCATCTTGTAGTCGATGAGGATCGCCATCGTGCTGAGCTGGTGCCGGAACATGTTGCTCCCGGACCGGCGCTGCACACCGATGAGGGCCGTGGCCTTCACGATGTACGGCGCCAGCGTGATGCTGGCGAGCGCCTGCTCGAAGTGGGGCTCCATGGGGAGGGTCGGGCCGTCGGGACGACACCGGCCGGACGCGGGGATTCTAGCGCACCCGGCGGTCAGGGACTCACGCCCGGGCCCGGACGGCGGCCTCCCCGGCGATCGTGCCGGCCCTGAGCGGCCGCACGAACAGCGTCAGGACGGCGCCGACGGCCAGCAGCCCGGCCAGCACCTGGAGGGGCGTGTCGTAGATGCCGACGCGATTGGCGCCAGGCGGCAGGGCCGCGCGCGCGCGGTTGGACAGCTCGGTGATGATCACGGGGCCGGCGATGGCCGCCGCCGACCACGCCGTCAGCACGGCGCCGTGAATGGCCCCGACGTTCATGGGACCGAAGATGTCGGCGAGGAAAGCCGGAATCGTGGCGAAGCCGCCGCCGTACATGGTGAACACCACGAACAGGCTGACCTGGAAGAGCCACCAGTCGCCCTGGGCCGCCAGGCCGGGAATCAGCAGGAAGAGCGCCAGCTGGACGGCGAAGAAGATCGTGTAGGTGTTGCGCCGGCCGATGTAGTCCGAGCCCGACGCCCAGACGAAGCGACCGCCGGCGTTGAAGATGCTGATGAGCGACACGACGGCCCCGGCCTCGAGCGGCGTCTTGGCGAACATGTCCTGCATCATGGGCGAGGCCTGCGCCAGGATGCCGATGCCGGCCGTGACGTTGATGAACAGGATGCCCCACAGCAGGTAGAACTGCGGCGTCCGGAGCGCGTCGTTCCTGGTCACGCTGCGGTCCGTGATCATGGGGTTGGTGCGCGCGGGCGGCGTCCACCCGGGCGGCCGCCAGCCGGGCGGCGGAGACTCCATCAGCCGGGAGCCGGCGAACATCACCAGCAGGTAGACGACGCCGAGCGTCATGATCGTGGGCGCCACGCCGACGAGGTTCATGAAGAAGACGTTCAGGTAGCCGGCCACGAAGGCGCCGCCGCCGAAGCCCATGATCGCCATGCCGGTCGCCATGCCGCGGCGATCCGGGAACCACCTCACCAGCGTGCTCACCGGCGAGATGTACCCGAGGCCGCAGCCGATGCCGCCGATGACGCCCAGGCCGAGGAACACCAGGAAGGACTGCCGGATGGCCAGGCCGACCCCGCCGACGAGGAGGCCGGTGCCGAAGAACAGCGCCGCCGTGGCCGCGGCCACGCGCGGCCCGCGCCGCTCCACCCAGGGGCCGCCGAAGGCGGCGCTCAGCCCCAGCAGCGCGAGCGCCGTGGTGAAGGTCGTGTACGGCGGGCTGAACCACCAGGGCGCATCCGGGAAGAGGGCTTGGATTGGCCGGTTGAAGGTGCTCCACGCGTACACGGAGCCGATGCAGATGTGCACGAGCACCGCACCGATGGGGATCCTCCAGCGGTTGGGGGTCTCAGCCATGGCGGCGTACGGTAGTCGCTCCCGCGGCAAACGTCAAAGCGTCAGGCACGCGTCAGAGCGGGAACGGACCGGGCCCGCCGTGGAGCCCGGCGGCCGCCGGCCGGCGCTCAGGGCACGAGCGCACGCGTCGCCACCAGTTCGTCGGTCATCCGACGCAGGGCGCGCTGGATCCGATCCAGTTCGCGATCGACCCGCCGGGCGTCCTTGAGGCGAAACGCCTCGGCCAGCCCCGGGAACGGCTGGCCGTCGTAGAGCGAGTAGATGTTCCAGCCGTAGAAGACGTGGCGGTACCAGCGGGTGTCGGCCGCGCCGTCGTCGTCGGCCAGCACCTGTTCCATGCGGCTCAGCCGATCGTTCACGGCCGACGCCGATCGCAGCGAGATCGTGCCCGCCGACAGCGCCAGGTCGAGGGCCGTCTCGAGCGCCGCCGCGGCGTTGGCCGCCACGTCCGCCCCGACCCGTACCGACCGGACGTCGCCGGGCAGCCCGGCGTCGGTCGCCCACGCCGGAACGTCGTCGAGCGCGCGCGTCAGGGCCGCGATGTAGTCGGTGTACCGGAACGGCAGGACGTCCGCTTCGCTCATGCGGAGCGCCATGGTCCCCAGCACCTGCGTCATGAGCACGCCCTGCGCGAAGCCCGGATCGGCGATGCGCTCGGCGTAGGCGCGCGAGTCGTAGTTCGAGTGGTAGGTGCCGAACCCGTAGCCGTTCTCGCCGATGAACTCGATGGCCATCGTGGGCACGGCCAGGTGGTCCTGGAACGGCACGAAGTCGGCGCCGCTGCCGAGCGCCTTCAGGCGCGGCACGAACGTGGACGGGTCCGTCGGCTTCTGCCTCGCCGTCTCGCTCGCCCTCCACTCCGCGTAGACCGTGGACGCCCCCTGCGGCACGTCCTGGGCCACATCGGCGACGAACGCGCTCAACGACGGCACGCCGCCCGGGTCGAAGCGGCCCTTCATGTACATGTCGATGTTCACGTAGGTGACGAGCGACTGCCGCAGCTGGTCCTTGAACGCCTCGGCGTACTCGGTGGACCCGACGAGCCCGAACTCCTCGGCATCCCAGAACGCGAACGCAATCGTCCGGGCGGGACGCCACCCGCCCTTGACCAGCTCCCCGAGGGCCCGCGCGGTCTCCAGGAGCGCCGTCGTGCCGGTGCCGGGATCCACGCCGCCGAAGGTCCAGGCGTCGTGATGCGCGCCGAAGAGCACGGTGCGGTCCGGCACCGCGGCGCCGCGCAGCGTGGCCACGACGTCGTGGATGGGCCGGAGCCCCTGGTCCATGTCCACGTCCACCTCGAGCACGGCCGGACCGGGGCCCACCCGATACGGCGTCTCCATGCCGCCCTGGAAGCGCGAGGGGGCGGCCGCGCCGCCCATCGCCGCCATGATCCGCTGCGCCTGGCTCCAGGCGAGCACGACCACCGGAATCTTCGGCAGCGTGGGCGCGGTGGCGACCGGCAGGCGCGCGGCGCCGGGTGTGGCGCCGACACCGGGCGTCAGCGGATCGCCGTGGAAGAACCAGCTGTATTTCGCGTTGCCGCGCTGCAGCATGTCCTCCCCGCGCCAGTACCCGTCGGGCCACGCCGGCCCTCTGGCCGCGCCGTCGTCGGCAGGGTCGCTGTAGAGCACGAGCGCCCGGGCGCCCGCCTGCTCCGCGGTGAAGGCCTTGACCGCGCGGTGGCTCCGGCCGTACCGCGCGAGCGCGATCCGGCCCTGCAGCGATACGCCGAGGCGGGCCAGTTCCTCGTAGTCGGCGGGCAGTCCGTAGTTCACGTAGACGACGTCGCCGCGCGCGCGGCCCGAGGCCGAATACGCGATGTAGCCGTCGCCGAGCTCGGGATGGGACGAGGTCGGGTCGCCGGGGATGGCGGGCTCGGACACCGTGAGCGCCTCCCGGGCCGGCGCGGCGAGGGTGACGGCCACGCTCCGCGGGCGGGCGAGCAGCACGTCGTAGGTGTGGGTCTCCACGTCGAAGCCGTAGCCGGCCAGCGTCTGCTGGAGGAACGCGACGACCTCGGCCGTGCCGGGCGAGCCGGCGGGATGCGGCCGGGCCGTGAGCGCGCGGTGCAGCGTGGACATCGATCCGGCGTCCACCAGCGCGCGATACCGGGTCTCGAGGTCCTGCTGCGTCGCCGAGGTCCGCCGGGTGTAGCCCAGCTTCAGCCGCGGCGGCGCCGGCGCGCCTGTCGACGCCGTCTCCGGGGCGGTGCCGGATCCGCCGCAGGCGGCCAGGGACGCGAGCGCGAGGGCGAGGGCGGCGCCACGCAGCGGGGAGGGGGTCCGGAATCGAATCATCGCGGGATCACCGGGAGGGCGAGGTAGGACTGGTGCTGCCCGTCGTGCAGCACGGTCTGGCGGGCCACCTGCACCTCGGCGTCGCCGGCAAAGCGCCCGCCGGTGTTGGGGTTCCGGTCGTAGCGCGGGAAGTTGCTGCTCGACACCTCGAGGCGGATGCGGTGTCCGGGCAGGAACACGTTGCTCGTGGCGCCGACCTCGATCGTGATCTCGTAGCGCTCGCCGGGCACGAGCAGTTCCGGCGTCGTCTTGCTGGCGCGATAGCGCGCGCGCAGGATCCCGTCGGTGAGCGCCCGCGCCGTGCCGTCGGGGTGCACGTCGCTCACGGCGGCGGTGAAGTCCGTGTCTTTCGCCGACGAGGCGATCCACAGCACGGCCCGGATCGGCCCGGTTACTTCCAGCGGTGCGGTGAGCGGCGCCGACGTGTAGACCAGCACGTCCTTCCGTGCCTGGAACTCGCGCCGGTCCACGGGCATCCGCGAGTAGGCGCCGAAGCGCCCCGTGGGCACCGGGTGCGCGGGATCGTAGGTGAACGTGTCGGACGGCTCGGCGGCGGCCGGGGCGGCCCGATCGAGGCGGCCATCGCCGTCGAGGCCGTTGGCGCCGGCGGCGCTGTGCAGGTAGAAAGGCGTGGACCGCGCCCGGGCGAGCGGCCACTCCTGCTCGTCGCGCCACGTGTTCTCGCCCATCACGAAGATCCTGACGGGCGGGCCGTCCCAGTCCGGCGCCGGCGCCGGCGAGGCGCCCATCCAGTGGCGGAACCAGCGGACGATCAGGCCCTCGGAGTCGAAGCCGGCCTCGGGCCCGAAGTCCACGCCGCCAATCGTCGTGGTGGACGCGGTGGGCCGGGCGTGCGTCCACGGACCCACGATGAGCCGCTGATTGCGGCGGGCCCGCTCGGTGCCCGCGTGCGCGCGCAGGCCGGAGAAGTTCGCGAGCGTCCCGTTCAGCAGGCTGTCGTACCAGCCGGTGAGGTGATAGGCCGGCACCTCGAAGC
Source organism: Vicinamibacterales bacterium (assembly GCA_050187355.1). GTDB lineage: Bacteria > Acidobacteriota > Vicinamibacteria > Vicinamibacterales > UBA2999 > CADEFD01. The sequence continues at coordinate 115,085 of JBFWXO010000001.1, read as the reverse complement.
GGGGATGCCGCATCGCCACGTCGAAGGTCGTCCAGAAGGCGTCGTACGACGGATGCGCCAGCATGTCGAAGTAGCCGGGCGAGTAGCGCCGGACCTGCATCGCCTCGGTGGCCTCGAGCGGCAGCTGCCAGTACCACTCGTCGTTCAGCTGCTTCCGCTCCTCCGGCGTCAGGCCCAGCTCGCCGTCGCGATCCGCCGACGGATCGAGCTGGCGGCGGCGCACGTCCTTGCCCTGCCCCAGGTTCCAGCTCAGGCCGTCGCCCAGGTAGAACGCCCCGCCCTGGAACACCATGTCGTAGCGGCTGGCGTAGGACGCCGACGGAAAGAGCGCCACGAGGTGCGGGGGCTGGAGCGGCGCGGCCAGGAGCTGCACGGTGGCGCTGTAGCTGCCGCCGAACATCCCCACCCGCCCATCCACGTACGGCAGGCCGGCCACCCACTCGATCGTGTCGTAGCCGTCGGCGCCCTCGTCGTGCGGCACGGCCACGCCGTCCGACGTGTAGCGGCCGCGCGTGTCCTGCACGACGACGACGAATCCCGCCCGGGCGAGGCGATGGAACTGGCTGTCGGGCGAGCCGGGGTTCTTCGAGTACGGGGTCCGCTGGAGGAGGGCGGGACGCTTCCCCTCGACTCGCGGCCGATAGACGTCGGCACGCAGCACCACGCCGTCGCGCATGCGCGCCTCGACGTTCTTCTCGATGAGGATGTCGGTGCCCGGCGCCTGCGCCGCGGGCATCGCCACCGCGGCCGCGAGGGCCGCCAGCAGGAGGAGGGGGCGCGTCATCGGCGCCATTGTAGCGGGGCCCGGGCGGGCGTCAGCCGCGGGTCACGGCCGTGAGGTTCATCGTGAGGCGGATGCCGGGCTTGGGCAGGGCCGCCACGCCGATGACGGTCCTGGCCGGCCGGAGGTCGCCCATCACCTCGACGTAGGCGCGGTTCATGGGCTCGAAGTCCGCCATGTCCAGCAGGAACACGTTCACGTGGACCACGTGCGCGAGGTCCGAGTCCACGGCCGCCAGCATCACCTGGAACGTCTCGAGGATCCGCCGCGTCTGGGACGCGACGTCGGAGCCCGCCAGGGCGCCGGTGGTCGGATCGAATCCGGCCGTGCCCCCAATCGTGACGTGGCTGCCGACGCGGGCGATGTGGCTGTACGGCCCGATGGGCGTGGGCGTGCCGGGCGGGGTGAGGGTCTCGACGGTCGGCATCTCCGGAACTCCGGTCAGGACACCATGGCCAGGGACTGTCGCGCCAGGCGCAGTCGCGCCTCGCGCATGTCGTCGCCGCGCAGTTCGCGAAGCGCGTACCCCACGAGCGTGCGCGTCATGCGCTTGCGCCAGACGAGCTCGAAGTCGGTGTTGTCCATCGGCTTGGCCACGGCGTAGGCGCCCTCCGCGGCCTCGGCGATGACATCGTCGGTGAGCGTGCGGCCCACGAGCGCCCGATCGGCGGCGGGCGCGGCCATGGGGCGCGAGGCCGCCGCGCCGACCACGACGCGGGCCTCCGTCACGGTGCCGTCCGCCTCGACGCGCGCGGCCGCCGCCACCGACAGCACCGGGAAGTCGAACGCGCCGCGGCGGCGCAGCTTCCAGTAGGTGCTGCGCCGGCCGGCCGTCGCGGGAATCTCGACGGCCGTCAGGATCTCGTCGGGCCGGCGCGTGAGGTACGCGATGCCGTCGTTGGCGTACAGGTCCGCGACCTCCACCCGGCGCTCACCGCGTGCCGACACGAGCTGCACCCGCGCGCCGAGCGCCTGGAGCATCGGCGCCGCATCGGTGGAAGACACGGCCAGGCAGGTCGGGCTGGACGTGGCGACCCAGCACGTGGCGCCGTCCTTCTTCAGGCAGTAGCCGATGGCCTTGCGCCACTCCGGGCCCTGGTCGTAGTAGGTGCAGCGGGTGTCGAGGCAGAGGTTGCCGCCGATCGTGCCCACGTTTCTCAGGTGCGGTGTGGCGATCTGGGCCACGGCCTGCCACAGGCCGGGCACACGCGCGCGCAGCGCGTCGCTTCGCACGAGGTCGGTCAAGGTCACGCCGGCGCCGAGACGGACGGCGCGGTCGACCTCCAGGCGCCTGAGCTCCCGGATGCCGCGCAGGCCGACGAGCACGCGCGGCGTCTGCTGGCGGCGCTTCATGTTCGGCAGGACGTCGGTGCCGCCCGCGAGCAGCATCGACTCGCCAGGCGCCTCGGCCAGCAGGGCGGCCGCGTCGGCCACCGTGCGGGGCGCGCGGTACTCGAAGGGCGGCAGCCGCATCACGATCGCACCCCCGATCCCGGGGAGGTCGCCTTGCGGGGGCGCCGTGCGGGCTCGTTGCTGGCCGTGCCGTCGCCGCCTTCCCACGGCGGCGCCACCAGCAGCGTCTCGGGCCACGCGATCTCCGGGAACGCCGCCGGGCCGTAGCGCGCGGGCTTGCCCTGCGCCGCGGCCTGCAGCGCCTTGAGGATCTTCTCGGGCGTGATCGGCACCTCGTCGATCCGGACGCCGACCGCGTCGAAGACGGCGTTCGCCACGGCCGGCATCACGGGCAGCAGCGGCCCCTGCCCCACTTCCTTGGCGCCGAACGGTCCCGCCGGATCCGGGTCCTCGATGAGGTCGGTCACGATCTCGGGCATGTCGAGGCTGGTGGGGCTCTTGTATTCCAGCATCGACGGGAACTTGTGCACGAGCGCGGACGACAGCCGCGGCGGCAGCCGACGGAACGCCTGCTCCTCCATCAGCGCCTCGCCGAGGCCCATGTAGACGCTGCCCTCGACCTGCCCGCGCACGAGCACGGGATTGAGCGCCCGGCCGATGTCGTGGGCGATCCACACGCGCGGCACCACGATCCAGCCGGTCTCGGGATCGACCTCCACCTCGACGACGGCCGCGCTGTAGGAATACGCCGGCGACGGCCCGACGCCGCCGCCCTTGAAGCGCGCGGCGCTCGCCGGCGGCGTGTAGGAGCCGGTCGCGCCGATGGTGCCGAAGGCGGCTTCGGCCACGGACACGGCCTCGGCAAACGGCAGGCCCCGCGCCGGATCCTCGCTGTCGAAGACGCGGCGCTCCGCGAACACGAGCCGCGACACGGGCACGTCGAGCGTCCTCGCCACGGCCTCGGCCACCAGATCCCGCGCGCGCTCGGCGGCCTGGATGGCGGCGTTCCCCATCATCAGCGTCACGCGGCTCGAATACGAGCCGAGGTCCACGGGCGTGAGATCGGTGTCGCCGGTGACCGGGCGCACGTCGTGCGGGTCGATGCCCAGCACTTCGGCGACGCAGGCCACGAGCACGTCGTCGCTGCCCTGGCCGATCTCGGTCGCGCCGCAGAAGGCCGCCACGCCGCCGCTGCGATCCAGCTTCAGCTGCACGCCCGAATGCGGCATCGCGTTCCAGTAGATGGGCAGCCCGGCGCCGGACAGGTACGACGAGCAGGCCAGGCCCACGCCTCGTCCGTAGGGCAGCCTGCCGTGCTTGCCGCGCCAGCCGGCGCGCTCCACCACCCGGGTGATGCACGCGGCCAGGCCGATCGTGCCGACCTTCAGGTAGTTCGCCGTGAGCGTGTTGGCGGGGGCGACCATCCGGAGCCGCAGGTCGGCGGGGTCGATCCGCAGGCGCTCGGCGATCTTGTCGAGCTGCACTTCCTGCCCGAACCGGCTCTGCGGCGTGCCGTGCCCGCGCTTGGGGCCGCAGGGCGGCTTGTTCGTGAAGACGCGGCACCCGCGGAACCGGTAGGTCGGCACCTGGTAGGTCACCGTCTGCAGCGCGCCCGTGTAGAACGTGCTGGCCACGCCGTAGGACCCGTAGGCGCCGCCGTCGAGCAGCGTCTGGAGGTCCATGCCCGTGATGCGGCCGTCGGCCGTGACGCCCGTACGGAAGCGCATCAGCACGGGATGGCGGCCGCGGTGGCAGAAGAACACCTCCTCGCGGGTCAGGCAGATCTTGACGGGCCGGTCGAGATCGAGCGCCGCCCGGGCCACCACGATCTCGTGGTTGAACGGATCGCTCTTCCCGCCGAAGCCGCCACCGTTCGGCGTGGCGATCACGCGGATGTGCGCGGCGGGCAGGCCCAGCGCCTTGGCGAGCGCCCGGTGCAGGTAGTGCGGCGTCTGCGTGGACGAGTAGACCACCAGCTTGCCGTCCGGATCCCGCAGCGCCACGGTGGCGTGCTGCTCGATGGGCAGGTGCGTGTTGCCGGCGTAGTGGAAGACGTCGTCGAACACGTGATCGGCGCCCGCGATCGCCCGGTCCACGTCGCCGAACTGCAGCGCGACCTTCTTGTGGACGTTGCCCTCGTCGCCGTAGTCGTGGATGCGCGGCTCCGGCGTCGACAGGCTGTCCTGAGGCTCGGCGAAGGTGTGGCGGACGTCGTAGGTGACGTCGATGAGAGCCAGGGCGGCCTCCGCCGTCGCCTCGTCGCGGGCGACGACGGCCGCCACCGGATCGCCGACGAAGCGCACGACGTCGCGGCACAGCGGATGCTCGTCCTGGCTGACCGGCAGGATGCCGTACGCCTCGGGGAAGTCCTGGCCGGTGAGCACCAGCAGCACGCCGGCGGCGGCGCGCGCCCGCGTCGTCTCGAGGGCCGCGATTCTCGCGTGCGGCACCGACGAGCGCAGCAGCTTGCAGAAGACGGTGCGCGGCGGCAGGAGGTCGTCGGCGAACACCGTCTGGCCCGTGACCTTGGCGCGCCCGTCCACGCGGCGGCGGGCACGGCCCACGAGGTCGCCCCGGCTGGTCGGCCCGCTCATCGGGGGACCTCCGGCGACGGCGGCGCCTCGCCTGCCTCGGGGGGGCGTCCGCTCCTGGCGGCCGTCTCGATCGCGTCCACGATCTGCTGATAGCCCGTGCACCGGCAGAGATTGCCGGCGATGGCCTCGCGGATCCGGTCCCGCGACGGCCGCGGCTCGCGGTCGAGCAGCGCGCGGGCCGTCACGAGAAGACCCGGCGTGCAGTACCCGCACTGCGCGGCCCCGAGGTCGGCAAAGGCGTCCTGCAGGGGGTCGAGCCGCCCGTCGCGCGCCAGTCCCTCGACGGTCACCACCGTCCGGCCCTCGCACTCGGGCGCCACGACCAGACACGACAGCACGGGCTCGCCGTCGAGGAGGACCGCGCACGCCCCGCACTCGCCGAGCTCACAGCCGTGCTTGGTGCCGGTGAGGCGGAGATCCTCGCGGAGCACCTCCAGCAGGGTCTTCGCGGGGTCCACGGCCGCCACGGCGGGTTCGCCGTTCACCGTCAGAGTGAGCAGCAGCCGGGGCGAGGAAGGCATGGATCGAGCCCGCCGTCGGGCCTGCCCATTCTATCGCCTCGCTCCGGCGCCGCTCCGACCGCCAGCTCCCGGATTGACACGTGCTGTGGGGCGCACTACGGTTGCCCCGTCAGGGCCGGATACGAGCTGTGGGCGCGAGTCGTGCCCGTCACTTGCATCAATTACTTTTGCCATCCGCCCTGACGCTTCTTCCATGCCGCCCGTCCGGTTCGACCAGTTGCGAAGCCGGGACCACATCTCGCTCGTCTGGGGCGTGGCCACCGAGGACCTGGACGCGATCGTCCGCACCGTCGACCAGCAGAGCCACTACCGCCTGATGCAGGTGCCCAAGCGCGGGGCGAAGAATCGCGGGCGATTCAGGACGATTCACAAGCCCGAATGGGGTGTCCTCCACCAGCTCCAGAAGAACATCGCGCGGGATATCGGGGACACGGTGTCGTTCCCCGACTGCGTCCAGGGGTTCGTTCGCGGCCGCTCCACGCGGACGAATGCCGAGCTGCACGTCGGGCGCCGGGTGATCGTCCACGCCGACATCGCCGACTTCTTCGACCAGATCCGGCTCGACCAGGTGTCCCGGGCCTTCGTCGGACTCGGCTGCGACCCGGCCATCGCCGCCGTGCTCGCACGGGTCTGCACGCTGAACGGACGCCTGCCGCAGGGCGCCAGCACCAGTCCGGTGGTGGCCAACCTCGTGTGCACGACGCTCGATGCCGAGCTGACACGCCTCGCGACGCTGCAGCGCGTCCGCTACTCGCGCTACGCCGACGACCTCACGTTCTCGGGCGACGCACCGCCCGACCTCGACGCCATCCGGCGCGTGGTCGAGGGCCAGGGCTTCGCGCTGCGCGAGGACAAGGTGCGCAGCCAGTGGCGGGGCAAGAGCCAGTTCGTGACCGGCCTGTCGGTCGGCGACGCCTCCGGCCCCCGCGTGCCGGCCCGGGAGAAGCGGCGCCTCCGCCAGGAGCTCTACTACGCGCGGCGGTACGGCATCGCCAACCACCAGGCGCGCGCGCAGGTCGGCCAGGACTGGCACGAGGAGCGGCTGCTGCAGTACTGGCGCGGGTGGATCGACTACGTCAGCTCGATTCCGGCCGAGGGGGCGGTCGCCGGACGCCTGCGCTCCCAGCTCGACGCGATTCGCCAGCGGCGCTGAACCGCCGCCCTCACGACACCCGCCACCCGGCGGGCAGCGGGCGGCGGCGCGAGTAGTGCGCGCCCGTGGCGACGTCGTGCAGGAGCCGGAGCTTGTTGGGGTAGACGCGTGCGAACCGATAGGCGGCCGACGAGGACGGATCGGCGAGCCGGGCCGCCGTGATCGCCCCCAGATAGCCCGCGATCTCGACGGCCGCGTCGCGGCGGCCACCGCCGCGCACCGACGATGCGCCGACCACGCGGACGGCATCCATCGCCGCGATCTCACGCCGGTACACGGATGCGGCTTCGGAGATGCCCTGCCAGAACGGCGCGAGACGCGCGCTGAGCACCACCTCCACGTCGGTGTCGATCAGCCCCCGGATCCTGTCGAACAGCACGCCCCGCACCAGCCGCAGCACGACGTCTTCCTGCCCGCCCGTACCAGCGCGTGCGGCGGCAGCGAAGCTCACGTAGCCGTCCCACGGCAGGGTGGCCAGCTCGGTCGCCACGCGGTCGCGCAGCCACTCGGCGTCGTCCCCGTAGTCGAGGCCGTTCCGCGTGAGGCGGTCGATCGCCGCGCGATCCACGGCGGCGGCCGGGTCCAGCCCGATCGTGTCCTTGGCCCGGGCCAGGCGCGCCGACAACTCGTCGGGCTGATCGGCCGCGACCAACGACACGACCAGCACCGGGGAACGCCCCTCGAGCCCGGTGACGTCGAGGGCCAGGAGCGTCTTCTTCGCGAAGGCCTCGACGGGCGGCGGCTCCAGCGAGGCCGCGCGAGCCGACGACAGCCGCGCCAGGAACCCGGCGAGGTCCTGCGCGAACTCCTCGAGGCGCTTGATGTACGGCGCAGTGCCCGGATCCCAGCGCACGGGCCTGTCGGTTGCGCGGTCGGTCTCGAAGAACCAGTACCCGAGAGTGTCCACCGGGAACGTCTGGTGCTCATCGCCGTCGAGCGGGGTGCGCACGACCTTCATCACGGCCAGCTTGTTGCCGACAGTCCATCGGCGCTCGCGCTCGGCCTGTTCGCGGAACCTGGCGAACTCGCGCGCACACCAGTCGGACTGACGGTATCCGGGAGTGACGATCGGCACGAGGACGGCCGACGCCGCCACGCTGTCGTCAATCTCCGCCCCGAAGACGTCGTTCCCGGCGAGCCGAGGATCCCTCCAGACCTTCGCCGGGCGGCCCAGGTATTCCCCGAGCCTGCCGGAGAGCGCCTCGTGAAACCGCGTGACCCAGCCGCCGCCCGGTCTGCCGTCCGCGCCAACGTCGTCCACATGGCGGTAGCTGAGGAAGCAGTCGTGCTGGAAGCCGGGCGCAGCGGACATGCGGGCCCAGTATCCCGTCAACGGGCTGGCCGCTCAAGACGGCCACACGCGCCACGGTGGGCCCTGCCGACCGTGCGCCGGACGGCGTGTCCGCGTGCGCCCCGGGTGTATAGTCCGCGGATGCGTACCGCACGCCTTGCCGTCCTCGTCGCCGTGGCCCTCGTCGCGGCTCCTGGAATCCATTCCGCGCCCCTGGCGCAGGAAGACCAGAACCGGCCGGCCGCCCCTCCCGAGCCGGTCGATCACGACATCATGTGGAAGATCCGGCGGGAGGCGATCGACAACTCCCAGATCATGCGGACGCTGAGCGTGCTCACGGACGTCTACGGGCCGAGGCTCACGGGCTCGCCGAACCTCCGCGGCGCGCAGGACTGGGTGGTGCAGCAGGCCACGGCGTGGGGCCTCGCCAACGCGCACCTCGAGGACTGGGACTTCGGTCATCCCGGCTGGCTGAACGAGAAGACGGCCGTGCACCTCGTGTCGCCCGTCAAGGACACGCTGGTGGTCGAGGCCCTGGCCTGGACGCCCGGCACGCCGGGCACCGTCACGGCGGCCACGGTGCTCGTCACGCCGCCCGAGCGGCCCACGCAGCAGGACGCGGACGCCTTCTTCAAGCGCCTCACCGGCAACCTCAAGGGCCGGGCCGTGATGATGGGCCCGCCGGCCACGATCGCCGTCTCGATCGATCCTCCCGCCAAGCGCCGCGACGACAACGACGCGCGGGCACAGTTCTCGGCGACTCCGCCGCCGTCGAACTTCGGCGGACCGCCGGCCGCCCCGGCCGCGCCGGCCGATCCGAAGATGGCGCCGCTCACCAACGACCAGTTCCAGGAGCAGTTGAACGTCTTCCTCAAGGCCCAGGGCGCGGCGCTCCGCATCAACGACGCCGGGCGCGAGCACGGCCAGATCCGGGCGTTCAACAACCGCACCTTCGACGTCGCCAAGGCCGTGCCCACCGTGGTGATGCGCAACGAGGACTACGGCCGCATCGCCCGCCTCATGGCCAGCGGCCGCGTCGTGGAGATCGAGGCGACCATCGTCAACCACGACTATCCCGAGGGCCGGACCCAGCACAACGTGATCGCCGAGATCCCGGGCACCGACAAGGCCCGCGAGGTCGTGATGCTCGGCGGGCACCTGGACTCGTGGCACGCGGCCACGGGCGCCACCGACAACGCCATCGGCTGCGCGACCATGTTCGAGGCCATCCGGATCCTGCAGGCGATCGGCGTCAAGCCGCGCCGCACGATCCGCCTGGCGCTCTGGAGCGGTGAAGAGCAGGGGCTCCGCGGGTCGGTCGCCTACGTGGCCCAGCACTTCGGCACCTTCGAGAGCCCGAAGCCCGAGTACAACGACTTCGCCGGCTACTTCAACATCGACTCGGGCACGGGCCGCGCCCGCGGCATGACGGTGTTCGGCCCGCCCGAGGCGGCCGCCGTGCTCAGGCCGGTGCTGGCGCCGTTCGAGGGCAACGGGCTGATGGGCGCCGCGACGACGCGGTCACGGGCGCGCGGAGGCTCGGATCACACGTCGTTCAACGAGATCGGGCTGCCCGGCATCGGCGTGGGCCAGGACCCGATCGAGTACGGCACGCACACGTGGCACACGAACCTCGACACCTACGAGCGCATCATCGAGAGCGACGCCCAGATGTCGGCGATGGCCATCGCGTCGGCCGTGTACCACCTGGCCATGCGCGACGAGAAGCTGCCCCGCTTCACGAAGGAGCAGATGCCGTCGAGGCCCGGCCAGGCGCCGGCGGCGCGTCCGACCGCGCAGCGGTAGCCCCGGGGAGCGGCCGACCGTCCCGCGATCAGGCCCGCGCGCGGAGCGTCTCGAGCACGGCCGCCACCACGCGCTCCGGCTGCTCCTGCTGCACCCAGTGCCCGGCGCCGTCCACGAGGTGCGCGCCGACGAACCGCGTGCACGCGGTCTTCTGCATGGCCTCGAAGCTGCCGGCGCGTTGGTAGGTGCCCCAGTCGGATCGTCCGGCGATGAAGCCGGCCGGCACGTCGATCCTGCGGCCGGCGAAGAGCGCGAGCTCCGCGGACAGACGCGGCGTCCGTCCGACCCGATATGAGTTCAACCCGCCCTGGAACCCCGTCCGCCCGTACTCGGCGGCGTAGACAGCCAGTTCGCGGTCCGGCAGCCAGCGGCAACGCGCGATCTCGGCCGCCGTCGGCATGTCGGCGGCCACCTGCGCCGCCATGTCCTTGTCCAGGTCCATGACGTAGTAGCGCGGGAGCTCGGCGAAGGCCTCGGGCGTATTTCCCGCGAGCGGATGGGGGCGGTTCCCGGGCCAGTCGGCACTCTTCGCGTGGTAGTAGGCGCGGAGAAAGGCGTGGAGGCCCTGCGGCGGATGCCACATCGCGGCATTCGCCTCGCGCATCGTGTAGTAGGTCTGGTAGTGCTTGCGGGGCGGCGTGAGCGCCGCCAGGCCCGCGTCCATGTCGGGCGTCGCCGGGGCCGGGCCCGCGGCGGGACGGTTCGCCGTGTCGAACGGCAGGCGCGGGGCGCCCGCGAAGGGCGCGCTCATCATGACGACGACCGGGAAGACATCCGGGCGCGTCAGGGCGCACCAGGCCGCCACGGGCGATCCGAAGTCGTGGCCGACGACGCCGGCCAGCGTCCTGTGGCCCAGGGCCGAGACGAGCGCCAGCAGATCGCGGACGCGGTTCAGCGTCGAGAACGGCGCCAGGTCGTCGTCGTAGGTCACCTCCGTGCCGCCGCTTCGGCCGTAGCCGCGCTGGTCGGGCGCCATCACGTGGTAACCGGCCTCGGCCAGCGGCACCATCACCTTGCGCCAGCTGTAGCCGAGTTCCGGGAAGCCATGCACCAGGAGCAGGCCCGGCCGTCCCGCGGGCGCGTAGCCGGCCTCCAGCACGTGCATCGCGATGCCGTTGACGCCCTGCACGAGCCGGGACCGGATGCCGGCCGGGAGCGTGCCGGCGCCGTACGCGGCCTCGCCTTGGAGGTGCACCGCCTCGCGGTCCACCGGGCGGGCCGCGGCCCGCCCGGACAGGACGGGCACGGCCGCCAACGACAACAGCTGACGGCGTGACAGCGTCCGCATCTTAGCGCCTCGCGTCGAAGCCCCTGGACGGGACGAGCTACGGCGCCGGCGGCACGCCGAACTCGACCCAGGCCACGAGGTCGAAGAACGCCGTCGCGAGTTCAGCCGGAGTGAAGTCGCAGTGCCCGTACCGGTCGACGGTCCGCTGGACGAGTCGCGCGCCGTTGCCGGCGGCCGTCACCAGCTGCCCGTAGGCGGCTCGATGGAAGCCTGGCACCACCGGGTCGCGCGAGTTCGAGAGGGTCAGCATCGGCATCGCCAGGCGGCCCGTGGGCGCGTACTGCTTCGCCATCAGGCTCAGCGCCGCCGGCGACGCCTCGAAGCGGCCCACACCCGCGTTGATGCCCGCCAGGATTGACGGCGGCAGCGCGCCCGTGTAGAGCGTCGTGCTGTTGTCGAAGTACGGCCGGCCGGCCAGCTCGGGGACGAGATCGTCGAAGGAGCCGGCGTGGCCGGCCAGGGCGGTGACGACCGACTGGGCGAGTTCGGCGCCCGAGGCGAAGGGGACGGGCGTCTGCGTGACGGCGGCCAGCGTCAGCGCCCCCAGCGGGCTGGCGCCGATGGCGGTGAGCGCCGGCAGGACGATCTGGGTCGTCACGTCGGTTCCGGGAGGCAGGTGGCCGGCGTCGCCCGGAAGCACGCCGGGATAGAACACGTCGAAGAGCGCACGCGTGTTCGCCAGGTAGTCGTACTGCGCTCGCGTCCCGCCAGCGACGGCGCAGGCGGGCAACACGCCGATGAACCGCTCGGGGAACCGCTCGGCCATCTCGATGGCGATGAGCCCACCCATCGACGCGCCGCCGAGGTAGACGCCCGTCGGCGGACCGAATGTCGACGTAAAGAGACCAATCAGCTGCAGCGTGCGCTGCACGCCGTCCCGCACGGCCCACCCGTTCTCCGAGAAGCTGGAGTAGGCCACGGCAAAGCCCTGGGGCACGAGCAGGCTTGCCAGGAGGTCCGCCTCGGCGGGCAGCGCCACGGGCTGGCCCTTGGCGACGAAGCCATGGGCGTACAGCACGAGGCGCCCGTTCCAGTTCGACGGGCGGACGAGGCGGTACAGCGCGCCGGGCCCGATCCGGCCATCGACGACCTGGTCGGCGCGCGCGGGCACCAGCGTGACGCAGCAGAGGAGGGAGAGGACGAGACTCGCGCGCAGGATCACGGGGCACCTCCGAGGGGAACGTCGCCCGGGCCCGGCGCGGCCCCTGGGTCGCGCGCCCACTGTAGCGCACTTGCCAGGGCACCTCAGCGGCATCCGCCGTGGGGAGGCTCGGGGCTCGCCGCCCCACCCGCCGCTCGTCCCCGGCTTCGTCCTGTGACGCGAACGCTCGGCTGTTCCCGCCCGTCCAAGCCCCCATGAGTCTCGACGGTCTTCGCCAGGACTTCCGTCTCGCGGTCAGGAGCCTGCGTCGGGCGCCGGTCTTCGCGGCGGTGTGCATCCTCACGCTGGCGCTCGGCATCGGCGCCAACACCGCGATCTTCTCGATCGTGAACGGCGTCATCCTCCGGCCGCTGCCGTACCCGAAGCCGGACCAGCTGATGTACCTGACGACGCAGTTCCCGGCACTCGGCTTCGACTCGTTCTGGGTGTCGCCGCCGGAGTACTTCGAGTTCAAGGAGCTCACCCGGTCGTTCGCGGCGGTGGGCGCCTACACGACGGGCGAGGTCAACCTCACGGCCGGCGACCGGCCGACGCGGGCCCGGTCGGCGTCGGTGGACGACGCGCTCCTGGACGCCCTCGGCATCGAGCCCCTGGCCGGCCGACGCTTCTCGAAGGGCGAGACCGACGTGGTCCCGGCGCCGGACGCCACGGCCCCGGCGCCGCTGCCGCCGATCTGTCTGCTGTCCTACGAGCTGTGGCAGAGCGCGTTCGGCGGGCGGGCCGACGTCCTGGGCCGGATGATCGAGGTCAACGGCCTCAGGCGCGAGGTGATCGGCATCATGCCGCCGGGCGCGGACGTGATGGACAACCGCACCGAGATCTGGATGCCGATCGGCCTCAACCCGGGCAACCGGCTGAACCGCGGCAGCCACTTCCTGTACCTCGTGGGCCGGTTGAAGGACGGCGTGACGCCCGCGGCCGCCCAGTCCGAGCTGCAGTCGCTGATTGCGACCTGGAGCGACCGCACCGGGGTCAAGAATCACGTCTTCGCGCCGCTGGCGCCCGCCGCCGGCGGGGCGCCGTCGAACGCGGGCACCGGGCACATCCTGCAGATGCAGCCGGTGCAGCAGCACATCCTGGGCACGGCCGGCCAGGCCATCTGGCTGCTGCAGGCCGCGGTGGGGTTCGTGCTGCTCATCGCGTGCGCCAACCTCGCGAACCTGATGCTGGCGCGCGCCGAGACGCGCCATCGGGAGTTCGCGGTGCGCACGGCGCTCGGGGCCGGACGGGCGCGCCTGGTCGGCCAGTTCATGACCGAGGGCCTCCTGCTGTCGCTGGCGGGCGGCGCGATCGGCCTGCTGCTGGCGCGGGCCGGCGTACGGGCCCTGCTCCGCCTGTATCCCGCCAGCCTCCCCCGCACCGCGGAGGTCGCGGTGGATCCGTCGGTGCTGCTCTTCACCCTGGGCATCCCGATGCTGACCGGCGTCGTCTTCGGCCTGGCGCCGCTCACCCACACGCGGGTCTCGCAACTGGCGCGCGCGCTCAAGGAGGGCGGCGCGCGCGGCGCCACCGGCGCCGCGCGGCATCACGTCCGCCGCGGGCTGGTGCGGGCCGAGGTGGCGCTCGCCGTCATGCTCGTCATCGGCGCCGGGCTGCTGATTCGCACCGTCTACAACCTGTCGATGGTGGACGCGGGCTTCGAACGCTCACGGCTCGTCACGTTCCAACTGTCGCTGGCCGCCGCGAACTATCCTCAGCCCGCGCCGCGGGCCCAGTTCTTCCAGCGCCTGCTCGACCGGCTGCGCGGCGTGGCCGGCGTCCAGGGCGCCACGGCCATGTCGGGCCTGCCGCCGAACCGCCCCCTCGACGCCAACGACACCGACATCGGCAACTACACGGCGCCCCCCGAAGGGCCGTTCGAGAACGTGGACTACTACCAGGGCGTGATGACCGGGTACTTCGAGACGATGGGGATACCCATCGTCCAGGGCCGGTCGTTCCAGGCGAGCGACGCGGTCTCGGGGCCCGTCGCGATCGTGAACGAGACGCTCGTCAACACGTTCTGGAAGGACCGCAATCCGATCGGCCAGACGCTGAAGCCCGGGCTCGCGCCGTTCGCGCAGGTGCCCGACTTCACGGTCATCGGCGTCGCGAAGGACGTGAAGCAGGGCGGCGTGGATCAGAAGACGGGCACCGAGCTGTACCTGCTCGTGGACCAGATCGCGCTCGCCCAGGCGCCGATCGCCTTCGCCCCGACGACGCTGAACGTCGTGCTGCGCACGACCCTGCCGGCCGCCGGCCTGCGCCCCACGCTCGAGGCCGCCGTCCGGGCGGAGGATCCGTCCGTGCCGATCGTGCGGCTGCGCGACATGGACGCCGTGTTCGAGCAGTCCATCGAGCGGCCGCGCCTGCTCGCGCAGCTCCTCGGCGGCTTCGCGGGCCTGGCGCTGCTCCTGGCCGCCATCGGCACCTACGGGGTGCTGTCCTACATGGTGGCCGAGCGGCGCCGCGAGATCGGCATCCGGATGGCGCTCGGCGCCGACCAGGGCAGCGTCCTGGGCGAGGTGATGCGGCAGGGCCTGGGCCTCACCTCGGTGGGGATCGTGGCGGGCCTGGCCGGGGCCGTCGCGCTCAACCGGCTCATCGCCTCCATGCTGTTCGGCGTGCAGCCGACCGATCCGGCGACCATCGCCGCCGTGGTGGCCACCATCACGCTGGTGGCCGCCGTCGCCTGCTGGCTGCCGGCCTGGCGCGCCTCGCGCGTGGACCCGAACATCGCGCTGCGCGACGACTGATCCGGGGCGCCAGCGCGGCCGCTACCGACCGCGCGCGCCCTGCATCATGGCGCCCGCGACGGCCTCGAGTCCGTCGTGCCAGGCGGCCTCGACCTCCTCGTTCCAGTCGGCCCCCAGCGTATCGCGGATGGTGTCGATGAGCACGCCCGTCACCGCGGGGTAGTGCGAGGGGAACGCCCCATAGCCCGCGTGCCGCTCCCCGAGGGCCTGGAGGTGCTGTTCGGAGAGTTCGGGCGATCGCAGGTTGTCGATGACGAGCGTGAGCGCCGCCACGAGGTGCTGCTGCTGCCGGCGCATCGACGTGTGGGCGAAGAGCGGCTTCACGGAGGGATACCGCTCGAACAGGCGCGCGTAGAAGCGGGCGGCGAGGTCGGCCGCCCGCGGCGTCAGCCGGGCGAAGCTGTCCTCGAGGCACTCGACCCGGCGCCGCGCCAGGCTGTGGAGATCCACGAGGCCGGCCAACGCGTTCCGGGACAGTCCCGCACGGACGAGCGAGGGCAGGGCGGGGGACGACCACAGCGCCGCGGCCCCGCCGAGGCCCACGGCGTTCTGCTCGAGACCCAGTTCGGTCAGCGCGTTCCACCGTGTCCGGTCGAGCAGGGCGCCGACGCCCTCGTCGCCGAGTTCGTTGAGCGCGAGGTCGAGCGCCACCGCGCGGGTCGCCCATCCCGATGCCGCCAGGGCCGCGCACGTCGCGCCGCCCAGTCCGTTGTCTCGCAGCCGCAGGCACTCGAGCGCCGACAGGCGCGAGATCGCCGCGGCCAGCGCGGGACCGGCCGCGTCGCCGAGGCCGTTCGAATCGGCGGTCAGTGCGCGCAGCCTCTCCAGCGCCGTCCACCCGGCGAGGGTGACCCAGCCCTCCGCCCCCAGGCCGCAGCGCGACGCGTCGAGACGCTCGAGCGTCACGGCAGTGGTCGTCGCGGCCAGCTGGCTGGCGCCGTCGTCTCTCACCGGGTTGCCGGCCATGTCGAGGCCGGTCAGGGGTGCGGGCGCCGCCGCGAGGACGGCCGCGAGGGCCGCGCCGTCGAGGTCGCAGTCGGCCACCGAGAGGGTCGTCAGCCGCAGGCGCGGCAGCGTCGCCGCCAGCGCCTGCGCACCCGGACGGCCGATCGTGTTGGCCGAGAGATCGAGATCGGCCAGCTCCGGCGGGGCGCCGCCCAGCAGCACGACGCCGGCCGCCGTCAGGCCGTTCTGGGCCATGCGCAGCGTGCGCAGCCCGGACAGATACGGGGCGCCGAGCAAGGCCGCCAGGCCGGCATCGCCGAGGGCGTTGTCCGAGAGGTCGAGGCGCTTCAGGCGCCGCGCCATCGGCGCCGAGGCCAGCGCCATGGCGCCCTGGGCGCCGATGTCGTTCGACGCGAGCCCGAGCGACTCGAGCGCCGAGAACCGGCTCGAGGCGACGAGCAGGTGCAGGCCCTCGAGCCCCAGCGCGTTGCGGCCGAGGTCCAGCTCGCGCAGGTCGGGATGGTTCGGCGCGAGCGCCAGGGCGGCGGCGCCGCCCGGGCCGATGCCGTTGCCCGAGAGGTCGAGCCCCCGCAGACCGCAGAGCGTGCGAGACACGGCAAGGGCCCCGAGGCCGTCGGATCCGATGGCGTTGTCGCGAAGCGCCAGGTGGCGCAGCGCCGACGCCCACGGCGCGCCCGCCAGGGCGGCCGCGCCCTCGGCCTGGAGGTCGTTGCCCGAAAGGTCGAGCCACGCCGGGTGCACCACGCCGGCGGCGAGCGCGGCCGCGCCACGCGCGCCGATGCCGTTCTCGGCCAGGTTCAGCCGTGCCAGGCGACGCAGCATCGGGCTGGCCGCGACGTGCGCGGCGCCGTCCGACCCGAGCCGGTTGTGCGAGAGATCCAGGCTGCTCAATGCCGAGAGGTGCGGCGATCGGGCGAGCGCGGCCGCCGCCGCGGGGCCGAGCACGTTGTCGGCGAGCGACAGGTGCGTGATCGTCGCGAGCGCGGCGTTGGCCGCGATGGCCTCGGCCGCGGCGTCGTCCAGCGACAGGCCCGACAGATCGAGGCAGCGGGCGAGGCTCCAGAGCGCATGGGCATCGCCGCGCTTCACCGTGTCCCACCACGCCAGCGGCGCCCGGCGCCAGGCCTCGGGCCAGTCGGCCAGGAGCGGCGCGGCCGCGGCCGCCAGGCGATCGCGATCGTCGCTCGACGCCAGGTGCCGGCAGACGGCCCACCAGCCGCGCTCGCTCGGATGCGCGCACAGGGTCTCGAGGAGCGCCAGCGCGCTGTCGGGCGCCGGCCCACCCGCGAACTGGTGTTCGATCCGGGCCAGGGCCTCGCACACCTCGGCGGCCGACGTCGGACGCACGCCCCGGTCGGAGGCGAGCAGCCGCGACACGAGACGAGTGAGATCGGGCCAGGCGCGCAGCTCGGGCTGGAGGCGGCTGGCGTCGGGCCCGCTCTCGACGTGCTGGCGGTGCAGCGCGAGCAGTTCCGCGAGCCCTCCCGAGCCCGGGACGTAGGGTGGCCGCCCCGTGAGCATCTCGAAGAGCAGCGCTCCGAGCTGCCAGAGGTCGGCGCGCGTGTCCACCGTCTCGTGCAGGTCCAGCTGCTCGGGGGCCATGCACAGCGGGGTGCCGAGGGTCCCGACGCGCGTCTCGGTGTCGCGGCCCAGCGCGCCGGCAATGCCGAAGTCCACGAGCTTCACGCGTTCGCTCGGGCTGCCGGCATCGATCACGAGCACGTTCTGCGACTTGAGGTCGCGATGGAGCACGCGATTGGCGTGGACGACGACCAGGCCCGAGGCGATCTGCTTCGCCAGGCGGACGGCGCGCCTCGGATCGAGCGGCGCCGCGGTGCCTCCCCGGGCCAGCTCGGACGAGAGCGGCACCCCGTCCACGTACTCCAGCAGCAGGTAGGGCTCGCCGCCCGTCTCGTCGAGCGCGCCGGCCGCGTAGCACCGCGCGATGTTCGGGTGGTTCAGCTGCTCGAGGACGATCGCCTCGTTGATGAAGCGGTCGCGCACGGCCGGGTCCGCCGCCCACTCGGGATGCAGCACCTTGAGCGCCCGCTTGAGCGATCCGACGACGGTCTCGACGAGATAGACCGTGCCGAAGCCTCCAGCCCCGAGCCGGCGCCGGACGCGATAGTGCCCGCCGGCCACGGTCCGGCCGAGGCGGCGGTCTTCCGGCCATCCGGCCGACGCGCGGCCGAGGCCGCAGACGGGGCAGGTGACGACCTCGTCGCCGGCCACCGGCGACTGACACCCAGGGCAGTAGGCCGTACCCGAGACCACACCGTCGATCGTCACCGCGTCGCTCCCCGGGGCGCCCACCGGCCTCCGCGCCGGCGGAGCCCTTCGCCGCCCCGCGGCACTCGCGGAAGCGCCCCTGCCTGCGTTCACGCCATCGGCGGCCCATTCCCGCCAGGCGGGGGGAGGCCTTCCGCGACGTCAGGCCGCGGCGGGGCGGTGACGGCCCCGCCGGCGGCCACGCGGCTACGGGCTCACGGCGACGGTGAAGCTGGAGATGGGCGTCAACAGGTTCACGGTCCCGGGCTGCGTGAGCGCCGCGTACAGCGTGTACACCCCGGGCGGGCTCCCCGCCGGGAACGGCATGTAGAACACCGGGCCGTTGTAGGCGAAGGGCACGAAGTTCCGGGCGATCGGGACGACCCCGGACACGTAGCTGCCGCCCAGCCGGAGCGAGTGGTACGAGCCGTCGGGCCGCTGGACCACGAGGTAGGCGTCCACCGGCGGAGGCGCGGCGCCGGGCACCAGGTTCACGTTCACCACCACCGCGCCGCCGACGGCCGTCGAGGCGGCGGTCGCGGTGACCGTGAGCGCGAGCGTGGTCGGCGGGGGCGGGGGCGGCGCGCCGCCCGGGTAGCGGAGCACGCCGCCGCTGTCGGCGAACAGGCTCCCGCCGGGCTGCACCACCATCTGGCCGCCGGCGACGGCGGCCGTGTACGTGCCGTTGGGCACGAGCCCGGTGATGTAGTGGACGGTGACGCCGGCCGGCACCGGATACGCGACCCCGGCGAACGGCGCCGCGAGCGAGACCGGGAACATCGCCACCACGTGCCCCGCCGCGGCGCCCTGGAAGGGCGTCCCCGCGGTGGACGAGACCAGCTGCGCCGCGGGCACGGGCGCGCCCGTGTCGGCGCCCTGGAGCACGTGCAGGAACCGCGCGGACGCCGGACCGCCGGGCGCGTCCACCTTCAGGCGGTAGGTCATCTTCTCGTATTCGGCCGACTCGTTGTAGCCGTTGCCGTTGGGGATCTGGGTGTCGCCCGTGATGAGGGCGCCGGCCGGCAGCAGCGTGTCGACGACGAGCTGCTGGGTGGCCGTCGTGACCGTGGATCGGGTGCCGGCGAAGGACGGCGCCGACGGCAGCATCAGCATGAAACGCTTCTCGCGGCCGCCCGTGAACGACTCCGCGCGGTCGTAGACGAAGATCGTGTCGGGCTTCACCCACAGGATCGAGCGCGTGGCCTCCTTGATGTCGGTGGAGCCCGCCGCCGGGTTGTTGTAGGACTTCGTCGCGTCGCCGAGGGCGTAGGTGTAGTCGGTCTGCAGGCTGCGGGCCTTCAGCACCGGATCGCCCCCGGGCCCGTAGAGCCATTGGGATCGGTGGTTGTAGTTGCTCAGCCAGAAGTCGATGCCCGTGGACGGCGGCGCGTTCTCGAGCGCGAGCGTGTTCTTGTAGTCCGACCCGGCCACGATCATCCCGTAGCCCGCCCACTGCTTCGTCAGCCACTCGCCCTTGCGGTAGAACTCGAACATGTTGGCGGCGCCGAACTGGTGGTCGATGCCCAGCCAGGGCAGCGTGTAGGTGAACCACGACGCGGTGTCGTTCCAGCTCGTGCGGGCCAGGATCTTCCCTGGACCCGGGGCGTACCACGACAGGGGCAGCGACGGCCGCGGATCGGTGGGCGCCGGGGCGGCCGGGTCGAACAGCATGAAGGTGAGCAGGCAGTCGCGCACGTAGTTCATGTCGCGCGCGCGCTCCACCAGCCTGGCGGCGCCGCCCGCCGGCATGTGCATCTCCATCCAGCGGATGGCGTTCAGACGGGTCGTGTTGCCCGACAGCATCGCCTGGAGGCCCATCGTGCCGAGGAGCGTGGTCATCCCCTGGTAGTAGAGCTTGTAGGTGTCGCCGTGATCGGCCACGAAGTAGACGGTGCCCTTGTACGCCTCGTCCGGATGGACGATGACCTTCTTCGGGCTCGACGAGTGGATGTAGCCGGCCAGGACGTCGTCGAAGAACGGCGTGTCCATCCGCACCTGCTGGCCGCGCACGGCCGGGTCCGCGTTGCCCGACGTGTACAGCGCCAGCATGAACTCGGCCGCCCGGCCCAGTCCGGTCGGGCCGTACGCCAGGCCCTCGGGCGGGACGCCGCCCTTCTCGAGGGTGTTCATCATGTGGTGGTGCACGTACAGCCACGCGCCGATCGCGTTGTCGAGGTAGTCGCGCACGCCCTTGCCGTAGCTGTCGGGCGGGCCCACGTCGTCGGCGGCGTCGAGCGCGAGCGCCATGAGCCCGATCTGGTTCATGTGCGCGTTGTAGAAGTTGTTGGCCGACGTCTTCACGCGCGTGCTGTCGCTCAGGAGCGCGCTGTCGTTCAGCACCCACACCGGCTCGGGATGATCCAGCCCGGTGGTGGTCGCCTTGAGGTTCTCGTTGATCCACCGGAGGAACACGGTCCGGATCGTGGCCTTGTCGGCGGGCGTGAGGACCGGGTAGATCCAGTCCACGGTGGTCGGGAAGGCGTCGCCGTAGAACAGCGACCGCATGTCGGTGGCGAAGACGCGCCCGCGGTAGTCCCCGTCGCCGGGGATGGGCCCGAGCACGGCCTTGTTCATGATGTACATGAGCAGCGCGCGCGAGCGGTTCGCGTAGTCGGCGCGCACGGCCGGGTCGTTCTCCACGAGGGACATGAAGGCGAAGACCTGCGCGGCCCATTCCACGGGGTACTGCGTGTAGCCGTAGGTCGTGCCCGCATCGCCGGCGATGAGCGAGCCGTTGTCCATCCGGGTCTTGAACTGCGTGGCCACCACGAGGATGCCGTCCTGATACAGCGGATTGGCCGGCGTGGCCCACGCGCGGAGCCGGGGCAGGTCCGCCTGCCGGACCCAGATGCGCGGATGCGTGGTGAGGGGTTGCGCGTCGGCCGGCCCGTGGCTCACCCACGCGGCTGCGGCGACGAAGACGGCGACGATCACACGACGAAGCACGACGACCTCCCCTTCGGATCCGGCAGTGCCTTCCCGCGGGAGCAGCTCTGCAATCCGAATACCGGGGACTGACGCGCGAAACGCCCGCGCGCTTACCGGGTCGCGCGGGAGCGCGATCGATTCGTGTGCCGAATCAGGCCACGCCCTGCACCAGCCGTCGGCGCGGCGCCGCGAGCGACGGGGCGGCGGGCGGCCACGCGCGGGTGCGTGCAGCGCCGGGCGCCGGCGAGCCGCGGCGGGACGGCACGAACGGCGCGGGGACCGGGATACGATGCTGCGCAGCTTGTCCCGCACGCTGACGCCCTCCGATCTCCGCGCCGAACTGCCGGCCATGCTGCGCCTGGCGGTGCCCGTCGTCCTGGCCGAAGTCGGCTGGATGTCGATGGGCATCGTGGACACGATCATGGTGGCGCCCCTCGGCCCGGCGGCCATCGGGGCCACGGGCATCGGCACGGCCATCCACATGGCGGCCGCGATCTTCGGCATGGGCCTGCTGCTCGGACTGGACACGCTCGTCTCGCAGGCCTACGGGGCGGGCGATCACCGCGACTGCCACCGGTGGCTCGTGCACGGCCTGGCGATGGGGGCCGGCATCGCCGTGCCGATCACCCTGGCCTGCCTGGCGCTGGTCGCGGCCATCCCGCGCCTGGGGTTCCACCCGGAGGTGGGCGCCCTGCTCGACGGCTACTTCTCGGTGGTGCTCTGGAGCACGCTGCCGCTGCTGCTCTACGCGGCGCTGCGCCGCTACCTGCAGGGCATCCACGCGGTCGCCCCCGTGGCCGCGGCCCTCGTCACCGCCAACCTCGTGAACGCGGGCGCGAACTGGACCTTCATCTACGGGCACCTCGGGCTGCCGGCGCTCGGCGTCACGGGGGCCGCGTGGGCGACGTTCGCCTCGCGGACCTACATGGTGGGCGTGCTGCTGGCGGCGGCCTGGTGGTACGACCGCGCGCGCGCCAGCGGCCTGCGCTCCATCTCGCGGCGCCTGTCCTGGGAGCGCTTCGCCCGCCTGTGGCGGCTTGGCTTCCCGGCGGCGTCGCAGATCTCGATCGAGGTCGGCGTCTTCGCGCTGGCCACGGCCCTGGCCGGGCGGCTCGATCCCGTGTCGAGCGCCTCGCACCAGATCGCCCTGAACATCGCCGGCATGGCGTTCATGGTCCCGCTCGGCGTGGCGTCGGCCGGGGCCGTCCGCGTGGGGAACCGCGTGGGCGCGCGCGATCCGGACGGCGCGGCCCGGGCCGGCTGGACGGCGCTGGCCCTGGGCGGGGCGTTCATGTGCACGACGGCGGCGGCGTTCCTGCTCGTGCCCCGATGGCTCGTCGGCCTCTTCTCACCCGGCGCCGCGGTGGTGGAGCTGGGCGGGTCGCTGCTGCTCATCGCCGCGGTGTTCCAGTTGTTCGACGGGCTGCAGGCCGTGGCCACGGGCGTGCTGCGGGGTCTGGGCGACACCCGGACGCCGATGGTGGTGAACCTCACCGGGCACTGGCTCCTTGGATTGCCCATCGCCTATACGTTGTGCTTTGCTTTCGGCCTCGGCGTGCGAGGCCTGTGGATGGGCCTCTCGACGGGGCTCATCGTCTGCGGCGTCATCCTGACGTGGGTATGGCGCCGGCGCATCGCCGCCTACGCGGCAACGGGACAACGGCCATGACCTGCGACGCGCACGTGCACTTCTTCTCTCCGGGGTTCTTCGACGCGCTCGGCGCCGCCAAGGGCCTTCCGGCCGACGGGCGGGTGCAGTTCGTGGCGCGGGCCCTGGGGTGGGACGCACCGGACTCGGTGAACGCGTTCGCCGACCGCTGGGTGGACGAACTGGACCGTCAGGGTGTGGCGCGCGCGGCGATCATCGCCTCGGTGCCCGGCGACGAGGCGGCCGTGGCCGCGGCGGTGCAGGCCCATCCCACCCGCTTCGTCGGCTTCTACATGCTCGATCCGACGGCCGAAGGACCCCGCGACCGCGTCTCCTGGGCCGGCGCGCACGGCCTGCGCGGCATCTGCCTGTTCCCGGCCATGCACCGCTTTCCGCTCTACGGGCCCGAGGCGGGGCGCGTGGTGGAGATGGCGGCCGGGCTCAAGGGCACGGCGGTGTTCGTCCACTGCGGTGTGCTCACGGTGGGCGCCCGCGCCCGGCTGGGGCTGCCGAGCCAGTTCGAGATGCGCTACGGCAACCCGCTGGATCTCCAGGCCCTCGCCACGGCCCATCCGGAGGTGCCGTTCATCCTGCCCCACTTCGGCGCCGGCATGTTCCGCGAGGCGCTCATGCTGGCCGACGCGTGTCCCAACGTGTACTTCGACACGTCGTCGTCGAACCGGTGGCTCCGCTACACGAAGGGGCTGACGCTCACCGACGTGTTCCGCACGGCCCTGGACGTGGTGGGATCCCGGCGCCTGCTCTTCGGGACCGATTCGTCGTACTTCCCGCGCGGCTGGCAGCTCGACGTGCTGGACACGCAGTGGGCGGCGCTCGGGGCCGCCGGCGCCACCGACACGGAGATTGCCGACGTCATGTTCGGGAACTTCCAGCGGCTGTTCCCGGAGAGCTAGCCCCGGTTTGCCAGTCGAGTCGACGACTCCACTGGCGTGCGGGGCTCAGTGGCGGTCGCCCGGCTCTCTTCGGAGGATCGCGACGCTCAGGGCACCGAGACGACGACTTCGTTGGACGGCGCGCTCCACCCCGTGCAGTTCCCGGCGCGGACGCGGGCGGCGCCGCGCGCAAGTATCATAGAGCGTTCACAAGGAGCGGTCGTTGGGCAACATCCTGCAGGCACTTCCGGTCGGCGACAAGGTCGGCATCGCGTTCTCCGGCGGGCTCGACACGAGCGCCGCCCTCCACTGGATGCGGGCGAAGGGCGCCATCCCCTACGCGTACACCGCCAACCTCGGGCAGCCCGACGAGCAGGACTACGACGACATCCCGAAAAAGGCGATGGCGTACGGGGCCGAGAAGGCGCGGCTCATCGAGTGCCGTCCCCAGCTCGTGGCGGAAGGCCTGGCCGCCATCCAGTGCGCGGCCTTTCACGTCTCCACCGGCGGCGCGACCTACTTCAACACCACGCCGCTCGGGCGCGCGGTCACGGGCACCATGCTCGTCGTGGCCATGAAGGAGGACGACGTCAACGTCTGGGGCGACGGCAGCACGTTCAAGGGCAACGACATCGAGCGGTTCTACCGCTACGGCCTGCTCGCCAATCCGAACCTCCGCGTCTACAAGCCGTGGCTCGACCAGCAGTTCATCGACGAGCTCGGCGGGCGCACGGAGATGTCGGAGTACATGATCGCGAACGGCTTCGAGTACAAGATGAGCGTCGAGAAGGCGTACTCGACCGACTCGAACATCCTCGGGGCCACGCACGAAGCCAAGGACCTGGAGTTCCTGAACCAGGGCATCACCATCGTCCAGCCGATCATGGGCGCGGCGTTCTGGCGCGAGGACGTGCCCGTGAAGGCCGAGACCGTCAGCGTGCGCTTCGAGGAAGGGCACCCGGTGGCCATCAACGGCCACACCTTCGCCGACGCGCTGGCGCTCTTCACCGAAGCCAACGTCATCGGCGGACGCCACGGCCTGGGCATGTGCGATCAGATCGAGAACCGCATCATCGAGGCCAAGAGCCGCGGCATCTACGAGGCGCCGGGCATGGCGCTGCTGCACCTGGTCTACGAGCGGCTGGTCACGGGCATCCACAACGAGGACACGATCGAGCAGTACCGGAACAACGGCCGACGGCTGGGACGCCTGCTCTACCAGGGCCGCTGGTTCGACCCGCAGGCCATGATGCTGCGCGAGACGGCCCAGCGCTGGGTGGCACGGGCGATCACGGGCGAGGTGACGGTGGAGCTGCGGCGCGGCAACGACTACTCGATCCTCGACACGACGAGCCCGAACCTCACCTACAAGCCGGAGCGCCTCACGATGGAGAAGGGCGAGGCCTTCTTCACGCCGCAGGACCGCATCGGCCAGCTCACGATGCGCAACCTCGACATCATCGACACGCGCGACAAGCTGCGCGTCTACAGCGAGACCGGCCTCATCGGCACCGGCGCCGCCGACGGCATGCCGCTCCTGGCCGCGGCCGAGCCCGTCAGCGACAAGGACTGAGCCGTGGCGCGATTCGGAGCGGTCCTGACGGCCGTCGTGCTGGTGGCCGCGGCTGCCTGCAGCGAGGGGGACCTCCTGACGGCGCCGACCTCGGCGGCCCGGCTCGACGGCACCTGGCACCTGGCCTCCCTCCAGACCAGTTCCGTCTCGCACACGGAGCCGTCCACCGAGCGGCGCTTCACGGTCACGGTCGCCGACGACCGGATGCTCGTAAAGGCCGACTGCAACACGTGCGCGGCGAGCACCACGCTCGACGGCGACGTGCTGACGGTGAGCCTGCTGGCCTGCACCAAGGCGGTCTGCACCACGGCGCCGCTCGACACCGTGTTCACCACGACGCTCGAGACGAGCCATACCGTCCGGCTGGACGCGTCGCGCCTGCACCTGACGTCCGCGCGCGGGGAGCTGCGATTCGAGCGCTGAGCCTCCCTTGACACCGGCGGGAACCGCCGCATAATCACTGCGACAATCCGACGGCCCGACGCGGCTCCCTGCTGGCCGCGCCCCCTCGGGAGGCCGCCATGGAGTTCCGAGACTTCAACATCGAGATCCTGGGCCGGCGCGACGGACGCTTCGATTTGCGGGTCTCGTCGCGCGCCTCGGGCGAATTGCAGGCCTCCGTGGCCCTCGAGCGCGAGGTCGACGAGCTCCTGGGCCAGATCGCCGACCGCGGAACCAGCGCCCGCTCGGCCGGCGCCGATCGCGCCTTCACGCCCGACGTCCCGTCGGATCCCGAGCCCGAGCGGCGGGGCGCCGGCGTGGGCCAGGTGCTCTACGACCTGCTCTTCTCCGAGCCGGAGATGAGCCGGGCGCTGGCCGAGTGCATGACCGACGCCAAGGGCGCCGGCGCGGGCGTCCGGCTGAAGCTCACCATGAACACGCGGGACCCGGCCGTGGCCGATCTGGCGCGGCTGCCGTGGGAGCTCCTCCACGACGAGTCGAAGTACAAGCACTTCGGGTTGCGTCCGGACTCTCCGATCGTGCGCTACCTCGAGGTGCCCAAGCCGTTCGAGGTCGGGCGGTTCACGCCCCCGCTGCGGGTACTGGTCGTGGCGGCGAACCCGCGCCAGGATCTGGCGCTCGACCGCGAGCGCGCCAACCTCGAGGCCGCGTTGTCGGGCAACCCGGACGTCGAGATCACGTTCGTCGATCACGCCACGATCCAGACGATCGCGGCCGCGCTCTCCCGCGCGCGCGCCGAGGGCCGCACCGTCCATGTCGTGCACTACATGGGCCACGGGGACTTCC
The DNA here is from genome assembly GCA_050187355.1 of Vicinamibacterales bacterium. Classification (GTDB taxonomy): domain Bacteria; phylum Acidobacteriota; class Vicinamibacteria; order Vicinamibacterales; family UBA2999; genus CADEFD01. Next base: position 88,877 of record JBFWXO010000001.1, on the reverse strand, counting down.
ATCGCGGCCGGGGCGTGCTGCTGCTGCACCGGGAATCGGGCGGTGAGGACCTCGTGGAGGCGGAGGCCTTCGCCACAGCGCTCCAGGCGGGCGGCGAGGTCCGCCTCGTGTTCCTCAATGCGTGCAACACCGCCCAGAGCGCCGCGGCCGGTTCCGCGGATCCCTTCTCCGGGGTCGCGACCTCGCTCGTCTTCGAGGGCATCCCCGCGGTGGTCGCCATGCAGCGGCCCGTGCCCGACGCCGCAGCCATCGTCCTGGCCAAGCATTTCTACTCGAACGTCGCTCGGGGCTGGCCCGTGGACTCGGCCCTTGCGGAAGGCCGCCGGCAGATGTTCTTCGCCGAGCGGAACACGCTCGACTGGGCCATTCCGGTGCTCTTCATGCGATCGCCCAACGGCGTCCTGTTCGACTTCGCCGGCGCGGTGCCACCGCCGGCGACCCGGGAGACCGCGCCGCCGCCCCCGCGCGACACCACCGTGCGGGTGCCGGAGCCGGTCCCTGCGTCCCGCCAGGCCCTCTGGGTGAAGCTGGCGGTCGCGGGCGTGGTCGTGGTGGCGCTGGTGAGCGGAGCCGTGTACGCGCTGTCCGGTCCGAGCCAGCCGGCGCAGGTGCAGATGTTCGCGCTGGATCCGACGACGATCGCCACCGGGGAGAGCGTGACGGCCAGGCTGCAGATGACGGACGCGAACGGACAGTACATCCAGGGGAGCGCCCTCGCGCGATACGGCGTCGAATGGACGGAATCGCCGGCGGGGACGGTCCGGATCGAGCCCCGGGAGGTCACCGCCGAGTCGCGTACGGTGGATGCCGTCGTCACCGCGTTGCGGCCGCCGCCCAACGGCGCGCCGGCGGACGTGCGCGCCCGTCTCACGGCCTTCCCCACGCTCACCGACGCGCGGGGCATCTCGATCACGCTGGGTGCGCGCGACAAGGACGCCTTCCGTGACGCCTACCGCGATGCGGTCAGGGCCTTCGAGGACGACTCCCTGGACGACCGTGCGGTGGCCGCGCGGTTCGCGGACGTGCGCACGTCGTACGAGTGGATGCTGGGCTCGGTGGACGAGATGGCGGCGCTGAACGACCGGGAGAAAGCCGGCGCCAAGGCCCTTCGGGATTCGGTGGCGCAGCTGAACGCGCTGACGGAGGAGTTCGCGACCGTGCAGGCAATCGACAAGGCCGAGGCGCTGCCGGCGCGCGAGCAGGCATGGCGTGACTATCAGGTCACGGTCGAGGGCCTGCGCCCGTCGAGCCCCACGGCCGCCGCCACTCGCGCGGCGCTGGCCTCGCTGGCCGAGGTCCGGGCGACGTCGGCCACCGTGGACCAGATCCTGATCTGCGCCGCCGGGAGTTTCGCCGGCACCAGGTGCACCACCACGCAGACGACCCTGCGATCCGGGCTCCCGTTGTACTTCTCGGTCGTCTGGAGGACGCCCGTGTCCGACCGGCTGACGTTCTCGTGGGGCGCCGTCGACGCCGCTGGCACCTTCGCGCAGACGCCCACGACCTTGACCACGGATCGCGAGGCGGGGCGCTCCCAGCCCCGCAACTGGTGGGGGACGTTCACGCCGACCGGGACCGGCCCGTACGAGCTGCGCGCCAGGAACGGGCGGGGCGTGCTCGTGTGGAAGCAGCGGGTCACGCTCCAGTGAACACCCGACGCGCGCTGCTGTTCGGCATCGACGACTACGCCAACATCCGTCCGCTGGACGGCTGCGCCAACGACTCGCGCCTGGTCCGCCGCCTGCTCGTCGACCGCTTCGGGTTCCCCGAGGCGAACATCACCCAGCTGCTGAACGCCGACGCGACGCGCGAGGCGATGCTGGCCGCGTTCGACGCCCTGATGGCGGCCACGGGCACCGACGACGTCGTGGTCATCCACTACGCCGGGCACGGCTCGCAGATGCGCGACCGCGAGGGCGACGAGCCGAGCGGCTTCGACAGCACGCTCATGCCCTGGGACACGGGACGCGAGCCCCACGAGAACCGCGACATCACCGACGACGAGATCCACCTGAAGCTCGTGGCGCTGGCGGCGAAGACGCCGCACATCACGCTGCTCGTGGATGCGTGCCACTCGGGCACGATCACGCGCGACGCGTTCGGCGCGAAGACCCGCGCCGTGGCGCCGGATCTGCGGCCGGTGTCGCGGCTCCCACCCTCGCCGATCCCGGGCGGCGCCCTGCCGCGGACGCGGTCGGGCGCCAGCGGCTGGCTGCCCCTGGGCGATCGCTACGTCCTCATCTCGGGCTGCCGCGACGACGAGGAGGCGATGGAGTACGTGCCGGCCGACGGGAGCGGGCCCAACGGCGCGCTCACCTACTTCCTCTGCCAGGCGCTCGGCACCGCCACGGCCGCGACCACCTACCGCGACGTGTTCGAACTGGTGGCGGCGCGCGTCTCCGCCTACAACAAGAGCCAGCACCCCCAGATGGAGGGCACGGCCGACAAGCTCGTCTTCGGCATGGACGAGGTGCCGCCGGCGCCATTTGTCGCGATCGCGGGCCGGACCGGCACGACGGTGACGCTCGCCGCTGGATCGGCTCAAGGCGTGACTCCCGGATCCGCCTACGCCGTCCAGCCCGCCGGCGCGAAGGCCAACGACGCCGCCACCGCGCTCGGGGCGATCGTGGTCAGGACCGTGACGCCCTTTGCCGCGGAGGCCGACGTCATCCGGGAGGCCGGCGACGGCATCGCCGCCGGGGCGCGGGCCTTCGAGACCGCGCACGCGCACGGCGAGGCGCCGCTGGCGGTGCGGCTGGCCGACCCGGACGCCGAGGCCGCGTTCGGTGCGCGGCTGGCCGCGTCCACCCTGCTCGCGGCGGCGCCGCCCGGGAGCGCCGCCTCCGTCCGCGTCTCGCTGCTGTCGGCGCGGGCCGCGGTCGGCCCCGGCGATCCCGTCCCCCAGGCCGGCCCGCTGGACGAGCCGCGCTGGGCCGTCGTGGACCGGACCGGCGGGCTCGTGATGCCGCTGAAGGCGCGGGGCGACGAGGGGACGGTCGTCCAGAACCTGGAGAAGATCGCGCGGGTCGAGCGCGTGCTGGCGCTGGACAACCCGGTGCCCGGGCGCCTGCGCGGGGCGGTCACGCTGGAGGTGCTGCGCCAGGCGCCGGACGGCGGCTACGTCGTCGCCACGGCGGACGCGGACGGCGGCCACGTCGTCATCGAGGAGGGCCAGCGGGTCCGCTTCCAGATCACCAACCATGACGATCGTCCGCTGTTCGTCGCCGTCATCTACGTCGGCACGGGCGCCGAGATCACGGTGCCCGCCCACCTGCAGCTCGCGCCGGGCGTCACCGACAGGAGCCTCACCGGCCCCATCACCTTCCCGCCCAACTACCCCTTCGTGGACCTGGGCGATCCGTTCAAGGGCGTGGACTCGCTGGAGACGGTGAAGCTCGTCGTCTCGGAGGAGGCCGTGGACTTCAGCGGCCTGGCGCAGGCCGCCGTGCGGAGCGCCGGCGCTCGGCCGGCCGCCTCGCGGCTGGCGGTGTCGCTGCAGCGCGCGGCAGGCGCCACGCGCGGGTTCTCGGTGGACCCCGACCCGGCGCCGCCCGCGCAGGAGGGCCCCGAGTGGACCGTGCACGCCCGGTCGCTGCTCGTGCGGCGGCGGGCCACGGCCCTGGCGTCCTCGCCCACAGCGGTGGGTCAGGCGGTGGTGGCCACGCCGACCCTCACCGGCACGGTCAGCACGGGCGTGGGCGCCGACGGCCGCGATGAGACGGCCGGATTTGCGACCGCGTCGCTCCAGGACGCGCTCGAGGCGGCCGACGTCGCCATGAAACGGACGGTCGTCATCGACGGCGCACGCGTGACGGGTTCCGCGACGCGGGGGGCCGAGCCAGCGGCCGTCTCGGTGCAGCTCAGGCCGCCGCCCGACGGCTTCGGCCAGATGGTGCTGGCGTCGGACGAGCTGGGCGTCGTGTCGTGGGCGTTCGCCGAGGCAGCGCCGGCCACGCGCGGCGACGGCCGGGCGGCCGGGCGCACCTACGTCATCCCGGGCGCGGTACCGGACGAGGCGCCGGGCGTGCCCGGCAGCCGCGGCGTGATCGGGCTGGTGGGCAAGAAGGTCATCAAGGAGCTGGTGTTCCCCATCCTGGAGCCGATGCTGGGCCGGGCGGGCGCGTCGGCCGTCCACTGGCTCGAGACCGCGCGCTGGCCGTACCGCGTGCGCACGTTCACGCCCGACGACTACACGCGCGACGACGTGCCGGCGCTCGACGCGGACGGATGGCGCCGCCTGGGAGGTGGTCGCGCGCTCCTGATGGTGCACGGCACGTTCAGCCGGTCGCACCTGGCTTTCGCTGCGCTGCCAAGGGAAGACGTCGAGGCGCTGCACCGGATCTACGGCGGCCGTGTGTTCGCCTTCGACCACCTGTTCCTGTCCGAGGACCCGGCCGAGAACGTCCGCTGGCTCGCCGCGCAGATGCCGGACGACGCCGACCTCACGCTCGACGTCGTGTGCCACTCGCGCGGCGGCCTCGTGAGCCGGGTGCTCGCCGAAAAGCAGAGCGAGCTGTCCTTGGGCAGCCGCCGGATCCGTATCGGCAAGGTGGTGCTCGTCGGCGTCCCGAACGCCGGCACGGCCCTGGCCGATCCCGCCCACGTGCAGCGCCTGCTGGATGTCTTCACCAACGTCGTGAACTTCCTGCCCGACCAGCTGGGCACACCGGTGCTCACCATGCTGGTGGAGTTCGCGAAGCTGGCGGCCATCGGGGCGCTGGACGCCTTGACGGGGCTCCGCGCGATGCATCCCGAAGGCGACTTCGCGAGGTGGCTGAACGCGCCGGCCGAGGTGGGCGGCACGCGCTACTTCGCCGTCGCGTCGAACATGGTGCCGTCCGACCCTGGCCTCCGGCACTTCGTGCGGTCGCGAGCCCTCGACGCGCTCTTCCATGGCGGCAACGACCTGGTCGTGCCGTCCATGGGCGCGTTCACGGCCGAGGGTGCGTCGCTCTTCCCCGTGCCGTCGCCGTTCCTGCTGGAAGGCGACGCGGCGGTGGCGCACACGAAGTACTTCGCCGACCCGGCCGTGCGGCGGCAGGTGCTCGCCTGGCTGGGAACGGCGTAAGCTGCCAGAGGAGCCCCCCGCCATGCCCGAGACCGCGCCCGCCCGAAAGCCGTGGGCCGTGCTGGCCTACACGATCGCCGAGGACACGCACTCGTCCACGTTGCTCGACACCACGGCCAGAGGCGAGCTCGAGGCGCTCTGCGACGCCGCCGACCTCCGGAAGGTGAGCCTGGCCGCGCAGGTGGACTTCAAGGGCCGGCGCGGCGTCTATCGCGGCGCCGTGACCAGAGTCCAGCCGAAGCGGCGCGGATTCTCGGACATCGATCCGAAACGCTTCGAACTGTGGAAGCAGGTGGAGGCGAGCGTGGAGGCCGGGGAGGCCACGGTCCGGCTGCAGCGCGACCCGTCGGATCTCAACGCCACCGACGTCGACGTCCTCGAGGAGTTCCTCAGGTTCGGACGCGCGGAATGTCCGGCCGACCGGTACGTGGTGTCGTTCTTCGGACATGCCGCCGGACCGCTTGGGCTCTTCGAGGACCGGACGCCCGGCAGCCACACGCAGGACACGATGCGCCTGCCCGCTCTCGTCAGGGGCTTCAAGGGCGCGGGCAGCCGGGCCGACGTGGTGATCTTCCGCGACTGCTACATGAACTGCCTCGAGACCGCCTACCAGCTCAGGAACTCCACCGAGTTCCTCGTGGCCACGCAGGCGATGGCGCCGGCGTCGGGCGCGTGGCCCTGGCGGGCTTTCATGCAGAAGCTGGGGGAGGGGGGCAGCGCGTACGACGTGGCGTTCGGGGTCGCGCGAGCGCTGGCGGAGTTCCTGGACGACCCCGCGAACCGCGAGGACCTCGAGGCGGTGCCGTATTCCCTGCTGGACCTGAGCGCGGCCGCCGGGATCGTGGCGCCGCTGACGGCCTTGACCGACGCCCTGGACGCGGCCCGGCAGGATCCGGCGCGGCGCCGGGCGTACGCGCGCGCCCTCGAGGGGTCGCGTGTCGGCTCGCCGCAGCGGGGCAAGCTCCCGGGGGATCCGGCGCTGCTCGACGTGCCCACGCTGTGCGCGCGGCTCGCCAAGCTCGAGGGCCAGCCCGTGGCGGAGCCGGCGGCCGCCCTGGGACGCGCGGTGGCCGGCACGCTCGTGCGCTGGCATCACAGCCAGACGCGCCACCACAAGGGGACCGCCCTCTTCTACAAGCCCGTGCGGCCGGCCGATCTCGAGGAGTCGTACCTGCAGGCCACGGATGAAACGGTGGCCGCCGACGACGCCGCCCATTATCGGGCGCTCGCGCTGTCGAGGGCCACCGGGTGGCACCGGATCGCGCTGGACCCGCTGCCGGTCGACGACTAGGGACTAGCGCTTCTTCGCCGCCTTCTTGGCGGTCTTCTTCGCCGTCTTCGTCGCGGCCTTCTTGGCTGTCGTCGCCGCGCCGCGCTTGGTTCCCATGCCGCGAGGCTTTTCGTCTTTTCCTGGCATGCGTCGCACTCCTTGGGTGAGGGGACCCGTGGTGGCGTCCGAGACGCGCGCGAGTGTACCAGAAACGCTTTGACTTGCACGGCGGCCGCGCGCAGCATTCCGCCATGCCGGGCACGCCTCCCCCTCCGCCCTTCCGCCGATCGATCGCCGTCGTGATCGGGATCGACCAGTACACGACCGGCATCCCCTCCCTGCGGACCGCCGTGAACGACGCGCGCAGGGTCGGCGAGCTCCTGGCCGGGCAGCACGGCTACGACGTGATCGCCGTCGTGGATGCCGAGGCCACGCGCGCGCGGCTCGTCGCGCTCCTGCAGGACGAACTGCCGGCCGCGGTCGGCCCCGACGATCGCGTGTGCTTCTACTTCGCGGGCCATGGCGTGGCCGTGGACGGCGACCAGGGACCGAACGGGTACCTGCTGCCGGCCGACGCCAATCGTGCGGACGCCGCCACGTTCCTGCACATGCCGCTCGTGCACGACGCGCTCGTGGCCCTGCCCTGCCGGCACATGCTGGTCATCCTCGACTCGTGCTTCTCGGGCGCGTTCCGCTGGAGCGGCACCCGCGCCTTCACGCCGCTGCCGGAGGTGATCCACCAGGAGCGGTACGACCGGTTCGTGCACGATCCCGCGTGGCAGGTGCTCACCTCGGCCTCCCAGGACCAGGAGGCGCTCGATCGGCTGACGACGGGCGCGCTCGGCAGCCGCGACGGGGAGGGCGACCACTCGCCGTTCGCCCTGGCCCTCTTCGAGGCGCTGGAAGGCCAGGGCGACGTGGTCCCGCGCTCGGGCGGCGACGGCGTCATCACCGCCACCGAGCTCTACCTCTACATCGAGGACCGCCTCCAGCCGGCCAGCATCGAGGCCGGCAAGCGGCAGACGCCGTGCCTGTGGCAGCTCCCGAAGCACGAGAAGGGCGAGTTCATCTTCCTGGCGCCTGGCCGCGACGTCTCGCTGCCCAAGGCCCCGCCGCTCACCTTCGACGCCAACCCCTGGAAGGGCCTCGCCGCCTACGACAAGGAGGACGCCGCTCTCTTCTTCGGCCGTGACGCGGCCATCGAGGCGCTCCAGGCGGCCATCGAGGCGAAGCCCTTCGTCGCCGTGCTCGGGTCGTCGGGGACCGGCAAGTCCAGCCTGGTCAAGGCGGGCGTGCTCCCTCGCCTGGAGCGGGACGGGCGCTGGCGGATCCTCCCGGTGGTCCGCCCCGGCTCGTCGCCGCTGGACTCCATCGCCCATGCCGTCGGGACGCTGGCGCCGGCGCCGGTGGCCGGCACGCCGGAGGCCATCGCCGCGGCGGTGACGGCCTGGTGCGCGGCCAGTCCGGACACGCGGCTGCTGCTCGTCGTGGACCAGTGCGAGGAACTCGTCACGATGGCCCGCGCCGCCTCCGCGCGCGACACGGTCACCGCGCTCCTGGCCGCGATCCTGGACCGGTGCCCGCGTCAGGTGACCGTCGTCCTCACGCTGCGGACCGACTTCGAGCCGCAGTTCGATCGCTCTGCCCTGGCGCCGCGCTGGAAGGACGGGCGGTTCGTGGTGCCGCCCATGAGCCGCGCCGATCTCAAGGCCGTCATCGAGCAGCCCGCGTCGGCCAAGGTGCTCTACTTCGATCCGCCGGCGCTGGTCGAGACGCTGCTCGACGACGTCGTCAACACGCCGGGCGGCCTGCCGCTCCTCTCCTTCGCGCTGAGCGAGATGTACGTCCGCTACGTGACCCGTCGCGCCACCGACCGCGCCCTCACGCGCGACGACTACGACGCACTCGGCGGCGTGGTGGGCGCGCTCAGGTCGCGGGCCGACGCCGAGTACGACGCTCTCGACCAGCCGCACCGCGAGTCCATGCAGCGGCTCATGCTGCGGATGGTGAGCGGCGGCGCCGGGAGCCTGGTGAAGCGCCGCGTGAGCGACGCCGAGCTGGAGTACCGCGATCCGGCCGAGACGACGCGGGTCGACGAGGTGAAGAAGCGGCTCACGGCGGCCCGCCTCGTGGTGGAGGGCAAGGAGACCGACGGCGAGAGCTACGCCGAGCCCGCCCACGACGCGCTCGTCAGGAGCTGGGCGCGCCTGATCGGCTGGATGCACGAGGTGAACGCCGAGCCAGTGCCGCTGGCCACGCGGCAGAAGCTGGCCACCGCGGCGCTGGACTGGTCACGCGCGGCGGACGCGGCCGCCAGGAAGGGGCTGCTCTGGGCCGACAGCGTCCGGAGCGCCATGCTCGCGCCGCTCCTGAAGGGCGGACACGCCGCGCCGTGGCTGAACGCCCGCGAGCGCGCCTTCGCCGAGCGGAGCGTGCGCGGACGCCGCAACGCCCGCTACGCCTCCATCGCCGTGACGATCGCCATCGCGGTCCTGGCGGTGGCGAGCCTCATCTTCGCGTCCCAGGCGCGGACGGCGGCGCAGGACGCGGCAGCCGAGGCGGAACGGGCGGAGTTCGAGAAGGAGCGCGCCGTGCGCAGCCTGTTCTCGTCGCTGAAGCTCTACATGACGAGCGGCTGGATGGGCAGCGTCTGCGCCTACGGCCTCTGCCAGAACGCGCCGCCCGGCGACGGCGACGACGACGCCTGGTTCTCGATCGCGCAGCTGCCCCAGACGGTCGAGAACACGTCGGATCTCGGCTACAACGAGTCGCGCGACTTCATCGCGGCACGCGAGTACGGCCTGGGCCACGTGCTCGTCTACGCCCACGACGGCCTGGTCAGCGACGCCGAGATTCCTCGGGAGAACGCCGGGACGGGCCAGGGCGCCGACAACCTCGTGTTCGCCGAGAACGCCCTCCGGTGGCTGGATGCGGTGGGCCCGCCGACCACCTGCGCCGCCGGGACGACGATCGTCTACTGGGAAGGCACCTACACCCGCCAGGACGACATCCAGGCCGTCCAGGCCTTCATCGCCCGCCGCGGGTGGCACTTCGTCGTGACCCGGCCCGACACGCTCGACCAGGACCTCGCCTGCGCCTCGGTGCTCTGGTATTCGAGCGACTGGACGCCGCCTCCGGACTTCGCCACGCACCACGTGCCGCTCGTCGAGGCGTTCGTGAAGGACGGCGGCGGGCTCCTGGTCGGCGGGCTCGGCTGGTCGTACTGGCAGGAGAACCCGTCGGCGCCGTCCTATGCCGCCGACGAGCTCGGCAAGCCGTTCGGGTTCCGCTTCACGCGTGACGCGTTCGTGGGCGACAAGGACCGGCCGCTGCCGGTGCTGCCGCCGGAGGCGGGCCCGGGGACGACCGCGGCGGCCACCACGCGCTGACGGCGCCTCCGGAAGGGCGCGGACTCAGCCGGCCAGGATCGGCAGCAGGGCCGCGACGGCATCGGCCGGCGAGGCCGCTCGCAGGTCCAGCCATTGCGACTGGCTGAACATGTAGTCGAGCCCGTCGTCGAGCGGGGCGTCGTCGATGCGCACGGGAATCCGGCGGACGCCGTGCTTCTTGGCCATCGTGATCTCGATGAGCACGTCCTCCGAGGCGCCCGTCCGCCGAGACACGATGACGACCATGGCACGACTGGCACGGATGGCCTGCGGGATGACGCGGGCGTAGGCGGTGCCGGCCGGCACGTCCCGCGGGGCGATCCAGCAGCGCTGGCCGCGGGCTTCCAGCCCGGTCGCGATCGTCGTGGCCCACTCGCGGTCCGCCGACGCGTGGCTGATGAACACGACGGCGGTGGCCTGCGGCGCCACGCCGGCCCGCGCCAGCACGTCCAGGACCCGGTCGAGATCCTCGCGCCAGCGCTCGTCGTCCAGCCGGAGGGCCTGCCAGTTGGTGAGATCGCGAATGTCCTCGGGCAAGGCGTCCGCGGCCGGGAACTCCGCGCCGCCCACGAGCACGGGCAGCAGCCGGCGTCCGGCTTCGAGCGCCGCCGCAATTTCCATGCGGACCTGGTCCGCGCCCCAGTCGATCAGGCGATCGCCGCGCGGGTCGCGCGCGTCGGCCCACCGCGGGCCGATGAGCACCAGGACCACGTCGGCGCCCTGCACCGCCTGCACCACGTCGGCCAGGCCGTCGTACCCGCGCCGCATCGGCACGTCCACGGCCACCTGGTCGGCGCCGAACCGATCCGTCAGGTCGGACGCCAGGCGCGAGGCCTGGGCCGAGGCATCGCCCCGGCGGTAGGACACGTAGACCTGGGCCATGGCGGACGGCTACTGCGGAATCCCGCCGAGGACGAAGAGCACCGACGGGACCATCGTGTAGTTGTAGGCGTACCAGCGGCCCTCGTCCACCCAGTCGGCCACGAGCAGGCTGGCGACGCTGCCCAGGCCCTGCGGCCGGAGCGCGGCGACCTGGGTGCGGGCACCCGTGGCCAGGTCCACGCGCTCGATGGCGGCCGGCACGCCGGAGCCGCGCTGCACGAACACGGCCCGGCTGTCACGGCTCCATCCCACGACGCGGTCGGCGCGCGTCAGCGCCGCGATCGGCCGTGCCTCGGTCCGGCCGAGCGCCGAGACGGCCGCGGCGCCGTCGGCGGCCGTGAGAATCACGGTCGTGCCGTCCGGCGCGAGCGCCGCGGTCACGCCCTCGGCCGTGACGGGCGCCGGGGCGCCGCCGTCGACCGGCTGGGTGAAGCAGCGGGGCGCCTGCCCGGACATCGAACCGCAGACGAGGAGCCGGCGTGCGTCGGGAAACCAGTCCACCGAGTCGATGGTCGCGAAGCGGCCCTTGCCGAGGCGGATCGCGTCGCCCGGCCCCGTCGGATACAGCACGATCTCGGCGGGATCGGCGATGACGGCGGCGGCCCACGCGCCGTCGGGCGACAGGCGCTGGGCGCTGCCCGTGCCGAGCCGCACGCCATCGGAGGCACCGTCGGTGGCGCGCAGCACCACGCCGTAGTCGCGGCCGCCGCGCGGGCCGACGTCCACCATCAGCAGCGTGCGGCCGTCGGCCGAGAGCGACCGCGCGCCCGACGACCCCAGCCACGACAGCTCGCGCTCCTCGTCGCTGCCCGGCACGCGCGCGCGGACGCCGAAGGTGAGGTCCTCGCGGACGGCGAGCCACCGGCCGTCGGGCGCGATGTCGTGGACGATCAGGCGCCCGGGCACGCCCAGCACGGTGTGCGCCGGCCGGCTGCCGTCGGCCGGCGCCGACATCGGCTCCATCAACGACCCACCCGACCGGTTCCCCGAGAACACGACGCGCGCGCCATCGGGCGACCACGCCAGTCCCTCGACCGACCACAGCTCCTCGGTCAACGCCGTGGCCGCTCCGCCCCGGGACACCACCATGATCGTGCCGCGGTCGTCGTTCAGCCAGGGGTGCGCCACGAAGGCCACGCAGGTGCCGTCCGGGGACACCCGCGGATCGCTCAGGTAGCCGCTGACCTCGTGCAGGGGCGTCCCGATCGGGTACTCCAGCCGGTCGCGGCCGTTGCCCAGCACCTGCACGATCGCGAGCGCCTCGCCATCCGGGCCGAACGCGGCCTCGCGGACGTCCTGGCGCACGGCGCGCGGCGCGCTGCCGAGGGACATGCGCGCGAAGGTCCCCGAGTACAGCCGCTGCTGTTCGTGGCTGGCGTTGACGATGAGCGCGAGCTCGCCCTTCGACGACACCGACAGCAGGTGCGCGTCGGTAACGCCCAGGCGCTGCGGAGCCTCGGCGGTGGGGTTCACGACGAAGAGTTCGGGCGCGTAGCCTCGCGTCGCCGCGCTGTAGACGATGGTCTGGCCGTCGGGCATGAACCGCGCGTTGGTCACCATCAGCCGGTCGAAGGTCTTGGCGTCGTAGGTGACGGGCCCGGGCGCGGGCGGCGGCGCCAGGCGCCACATCGCCAGGCCGCCGGCCAGCGCGCCGACGACGAGCGCGCCGAGCGCCAGGGGCACGCGCGCCGGCGTCCAGCGGCGCGGCACGGGCGGGGGCGCGGCGGCCGTCGCGGCGCTCGGGGCGCCTGCACCGGTGCCCGACAACGCTTCGAGCGCGAAGGCCACGTCGGAGGCCGACTGGAATCGCTGGGCCGGCGGCTTCTCCAGGCAGCGGCGGACGATGCGCTCCAGGGGCGCGGGCACGAGGTCGGCCGGGAGTTCGGGCGGGTCGTCGCGGAGGATCGCCGACAGGACCTCGATCTCGGAGCCGCCGGCGAACGTGCGGCGGCCCGCGAGCATCTCGTAGCAGACGACGCCCAGCGCGAAGATGTCCGATCGCGCATCGGCGGGCTCGCCCCGCGCCTGCTCCGGGGACATGTAGCCCACGGTGCCGAGCACCGCGCCCGGGTGCGTCGCCGGCGCCGCCGGCAGGGTCGTCATGACGGCATCGGCGTCGCGCACGTCGGCCACGCGCGCCAGGCCGAAGTCGAGGATCTTGGCGCGGCCGTCGGCGGTCACGAAGACGTTGGCGGGTTTCAGGTCCCGATGGACGATGCCCTTCTGGTGGGCGGCGGCCAGGCCCCGGGCGATCTGCACGGCGAGGGCCACGGCCGTGCGCGGCGGCAGGGGCCCCCGGAGGAGGGCCTCGCGCAGGCTCTCGCCTTCGAGCAGCTCCGACACGAGGTACGGCACCTCGCCGGTCGTGTGCACGTCGAACACGGCCAGCACGTTCGGATGGGTGAGCGCCGCGGCGGCCCGGGCTTCCTGGTCGAAGCGCCGCAGGCGATCGGCGTCGGAGGCGAACGCCGCCGGCAGCACCTTGATGGCCACGTCACGGCCGAGGCGCGCGTCGTGGGCGCGGTACACCTCGCCCATGCCGCCTGCGCCGAGGGCCGACACGATCTCGTACGGTCCCAGCCGTGAGCCCGGGGACAAGGCCACGGGCGGATTATAGTCACCGGCGGCCGGCGGCCGGCCGCGCGAGGGAAGGCTGATACACTGCACGCCCATGCAGAGCCTCGAAGCCCTCCTGGCGCAGGCGAGCGACCTCGTCTGGGGCCCGCCGCTGCTCATCCTGTTGTTCGGCACGCACGTCTTCCTGACGATCCGGCTGCGCTTCATCCAACGCTACCTGCCCAAAGCGATCAAGCTGTCCTTCTCGCGCCAGAAGGAAGGGGAAGGCGACGTCAGCCAGTTCGGGGCGCTCACCACCGCCCTGGCCGCCACGATCGGCACCGGCAACATCGTGGGCGTCTCGACCGCGATCGCGGCCGGCGGTCCCGGCGCCGTCTTCTGGATGTGGCTCACGGGCGTCTTCGGCGTCTCGACGAAGTACGCCGAGGCGGTGCTGGCGGTGAAGTACCGCGTCCGGGCGCCGGACGGCACGATGGCCGGGGGCCCGATGTACGCGCTCGAGCGCGGCCTGGGCAGCCGGTTCCTGGGCAAGCTCTTCGCGCTGCTCACGGCGGTGGCCGCGTTCGGCATCGGCTGCATGACGCAGGCGAACTCGATCTCGACCATGGCCAACGAGACCTTCGGCGTGCCGCACTGGGCCACGGGCGCCCTCCTCGCCACGCTCACCGGCATCGTCGTGCTGGGCGGCATCAAGTCCATCGCCGGCGTCTGCGAGCGGCTCGTGCCGTTCATGGCCGCGTTCTACATCCTGGGCTGCCTCATCCTGATCGCCATGCACTTCGAGAAGGTGCCGGACACCGTCGCCCTCATCATCAGCTCGGCCTTCAACGGCCATGCGGCGGTGGGCGGGTTCCTGGGCGCGGGCGTGGCGCAGGCGATGCGCTTCGGCATCGCGCGCGGGCTGTTCTCGAACGAGTCCGGCCTCGGCAGCGCGCCCATCGTGGCGGCCGCGGCCCAGACCAAGAACCCCGTGCGGCAGGCGCTGGTCTCGTCCACGGGCACCTTCTGGGACACGGTGGTCGTCTGCGCGCTGACCGGCATCGTCATCGTGAATTCCGGCGACTGGCAGGAAGGACTGGCCGGCGCGGCGCTGACCCAGCGCGCCTTCGCCGACCTGCCCACGGTGGGGCCCTTCGTGCTCACGATCGGGCTCCTCACCTTCGTCTTCTCCACGATCCTCGGCTGGGCCTACTACGGCGAGGTGGCCGCGGAGTACCTCTTCGGCCGTCCGATCAACACCTACTACCGCGTGGTGTGGGTGGCCGCCGTGTTCACGGGGTCGGTCTCGACCCTGCAGGCGGTCTGGAGCTTCTCGGACGTCGCCAACGGCCTCATGGCGGTGCCGAACCTCGTCTCGCTCCTGGCCCTGAACGGCGTCATCGTGAAGGAGACAGCCGAGTACCTCTGGTCGGACAACCTCGACAAGGCCGCCTGATCGGCCGGCCCGTCGGGGCGATGGGCGTGTCCCGATGTACCCCACGGATCTGCCGTTCAAATACCGATTCCTGCTGCGGACCTACCGCTGGCGGGTGTCGGGCGGCGTCCCCGCGGCGATCCTGGGCCGTCCGGTCGCCGAGGCGCGGGTCGCGCTGGTCACGAGCGCCGGCCTCACCGGGCCGGGCGAACGCCCCTTCGACATCACCGGGCGCGGGGGCGACTGCTCCTACCGCACCCTTGCGCGCGATCTGCCCCTCGCCACGCTCCAGATGCACCACCGGAGCGACGCGTTCGACGCCGGGCCCCTCGGCGTGGACCCCAACGTGGTCTTTCCCCTCGACCGCCTGAAGGCCATGGCCGGGGCCGGCGAGATCGGCGAGGTGGCGCCCCGGCACCTGTCGTTCATGGGGTCGATCACCGAGCCCACCCAACTCATCGACGACTCGGCGCCCGCAGCGGCCGGGATCCTCCAGGCGGACGGCGTCGACGTGGCGCTGCTCGTGCCGGTTTGACCGATGTGCCACCAGACCGTGAGTCTGGTCCAGGCGGCCCTCGAGCGGCGCGGCATCGCGACGGTGTCGCTGTCGGTGATGCCCGACATCACGCGGCGCCTGAAGCCGCCGCGAGCGCTCGCCGTGAACGCTCCCCTCGGGGCGCCGCTGGGGCCGGCCGGGGACGCGGCCGGGCACCTCGCGGTGCTGCGGCGGATGCTGGCGCTCGCCACCCGGACCGACCTGCCCGTCCTCGAGTTCGCCTGACGCCTGAGCGCGGGCGCCCCCCGCTCAGAAGGCGGCGACCAGGGCCACGCGAAGCGAGCGGGGTTCCACCGGATGGAGGTGCGCGCCTCCTCGCCCCTAGGCCCGTCCCGCCGCGCGGATGTCGGCCGCGCGCAATCCGATGCCGCCCCGGGGCCGTAGTCAGCTCCCGAGGAGACTGACATGACCCGCTTGCTGTTCCGAACCACGCTGGCCGCGGCGATCGTCGCGGCGCCCCTGGCCGTCTACACCGCGAGTCACCGCGAGGCGCCGATCACGGCGATCGACCGCGCGGCCGACATCACGGACTGGGACACGTTCGTGAGCTACAACGCCCCCTCGAAGGTCACGATGATCCTGTCGGTCGATCCGCTGCTGGAGCCGGCGAACGGCCCCAACTACTTCCCGTTCGACCCGGACCTCCTCTACGAGATGAAGGTGGACAACGACAACGACGCGGTCGAGGACGTCACGCTGCAGTTCCGGTTCCAGACCGAGCAGCGGAACCCGGGCGTCTTCACCGGGTTCGTCGGCGGCCTCCTCGGCATCCCCCCCATCACGGCGCTCGACGGTCCGGGCTCCGATGGCCTCGGGCTGCGCCAGACCTATTCGGTCACGGCGGTGCTCGCCGGGCAGACGTTCAACCTGAGTGGCAACCGGACGCTCTACGCCGTCCCGTCGAACGTGGGCCCGCGGACGATGCCGAACTACCAGGCCCTGTACGACCAGGGCATCTACGACCTCGGCAACGGCATCCGGGTCTTCGCCGGCACGACCGACGATCCCTTCTACATCGACCTCGGTGCGGCCTTCGACTCGCTGAACTTCCGGGCCGCCGCCGGCGGCGGCGTGCTCTCGCCGGCCGACGACGCCGGCACGACCAACGTCGCCCCCGACGACGTCGCCGGCTACAACGTGAACACGATCGCGATCGAGATTCCGACGCGGTTCCTCACCCGCGACTTCCAGACGCACCCGAACACCGATCCGCTCGCGGTGCTCGGCACCTACGGCACGACGTCGCGCCAGCAGATCACGGTGCGCCGGCGGCCCGTGGAGGGCAACGGCCCGATCGGCCAGGGCCCGTGGCGCCAGGTGCAGCGCATGGGCAACCCGCTCATCAACGAGCTCATCATCGGGACGGGCTCGAAGGACCGCTTCAGCATGGACGAGCCCCGGCGCGACCGCCAGTTCGTCTCCTTCTTCGCGCGCCCGCTGCTGGCCGACGTCTTCGACTCGATCGGCATCCCGGTCCCATCGGGCACGCGCTTCGACCTGGCGCCCCTGCTGCAGTACAGCGGGCCGACGATTCCCGCGGGGACGCCCCCTGGGCCCGTGGCCGACCTGTTGCGCGTCAACACCGGCATCCCGCCCACCCCGCCGGCCCAGCAGCAGCGCCTCGGCCTGCTGACGCTGCTCGACGGCGACACGAACAACGACGATCCGGCCGGGTTCCCGAACGGACGACGGCCCGACGACGACGTGACCGACATCGCGGCGCGCGCCGTGGCCGGCATCCTCGCGAACCCGGCGACGTTCGGCACGCGCATCGGCGACGGCGTGAACAGCAACGACCGGCCGAAGCAGACGACCTTCCCCTTCGTGCCGCCGGCCAACGACGGCCGCAACAGCCGGCACGTGGATCCGAACGAGCCCGGCTGCACCGGCGTGTGCCCGGGCCTGTAGGCGGCCCCAGGGAGTGATGACCATGACGATGCGAACACTGACGGTCGTGGTCGCGGCGGCGATGGCGGGGAGCGCACCGGCGCTCCTCGCCCAGCGGGCCGGGGGCGATTCGTCGCTCCGCGCCCCGCAGGCCCGGGACGCTTCGGCGCTCGGGGCCCAGCCGCTCCGACCGAACGCGCTCGCCGCCGGCCCCGGCTCGCCGGCCGAGCGCAAGATCGCGCTGGCGAAGGAGAAGATCGCCGGCGCCCCGGCGCACGCGCAGGGCTACACCGATCTCGCGCTGGCGCTGACGCAGCGCGCCCGGGAGACGGCCGATCCCCGCTACTACGCCGAGGCGGAGACGATGGTCCGGAAGGCGCTGGAGCTGCAGCCCAACGACTTCGAGGCCTTGAAGGTGCGGACGTGGGCGCTCCTGGGCCAGCACAAGTTCGCGGCCGCGCTCGAGCTCGCCACGACCCTGAACAAGCGCGTGCCCGACGACCTGATGGTCTACGGGATGCTCACCGACGCCAATATCGAGCTCGGGCACTACGACGACGCCGAACGCTCGGCCCAGTGGATGCTCGACCTGCGGCCCGGCAACATCCCGGCCTTCACGCGTACCGCCTACCTCCGCGAGCTCTTCGGCGATCTCGAAGGCGCGCTGGAGCTGATGACGGGCGTCATGAACCGCATGCCGTTCCAGGAGACCGAGGACCGGGCGTGGGTCCTGACGCAGATCGGCCACCTGGAGCTCCTCCGGGGCCGCTACGACGCGGCGGAGCAGGCGCTGCAGCAGGCGCTGGCGCTCTTCCCCGACTACCACTACGCGCTGGGCGGCCTGGCCGACGTCCGGACCGCCCAGAAGCGGTTCCGGGAGGCGGCGGACCTCCAGGCCCGGCGCTACGCGCGCGCGCCGCATCCCGAGAACCTGTACGAACTGGCCGAGGCCGAGGCGCGGGCCGGCCGCGCGACCGACGCGGCGGCCAGCTACCGGGCCTTCGAGAAGGGCGCACGGGCCGAGATGGCGGGCGAGGACAACGCGAACCGCGAGCTCATCGCCTACTACGCCGGGCCCGGGAAGCAGCCCGCCGAGGCGCTGCGGATCGCGGAGCAGGAGATGGCGCGGCGGGGCGACGTCTACACGCGCGAGGCCTATGCCTGGGCGCTGTTCAAGAACGGCCGGAAGGCCGACGCCCGCCGCGAGATCGCCGCGGTGCTGGACGTGGGCGTGCAGCACCCGCGGGTGCTGGAGCGCGCGGCCGTCATCCAGGGCGGGACATCGAAGGCGGCCAGGGGGCAGGCCGGCGCGAAGCCTCCGCGGCCCTGAGCGCTCCGGCCTGCGCTGGCGCGCGAACCATCGGCGCCATCCGATCGGCGGCGGCCCTGACGGGGACCGCCGCCGGTTCCGAATCCGGCGGCTGGCGGGCCGGCCCTCAGGCGGGCAGGTAGTCTTCGATGGCGCCCACGATCAGCACGTCGGCGCCGTCCAGGGTGGTGATCTCGGCGTGGAGGGAGCCGTCGTCGGCGTGGTGGAAGTCGCCGGCGTGCAGCGTGCGCCCGTCGATCACGACCGAGCCGCGCAGCACGTAGCACTCCTCCGGGCCGTGATGCTGGTGCGACGGGTACACGGCGCCGGGCTCGGCCCGCAGGAAGAGCGTGGCCATGCCGCGCGCCTGGTCCACGGCCAGCACGCGGCCCCGGATGCCCGGGAACGGGGTGTCGAACCAGTCGGCGTCGGAGGCGTGGAGCGTGTAACGCCCGGGCGCGCGGACGGCGGCGAGGACCCGCTCGCGCACGTGCGGCGGCGGGACCAGGGGCGCCACCGAGGCGGCCAGGGCCGTGGTCGTCTCGTACAGCCTCGCGACGGCCTCGCGCACCTCGTCGGGCAGCGTGGCGAGCCGCGCCGCCAGCTCGCGCTGCTCGTCGGCGTCGAGCGCGCCGGCCGCGTCGGCCAGGGCAAGGGCTTCGACGTCGTCGGGAATCATGTGACCTGCTCCAGGCGCCCCCGCATCGTCAGGAGACCGGTGCGGATGCGCGTCTTCACCGTGCCGAGCGGCATGCCGAAGCGGGACGCCAGCTCGTGGTGTGTGTAGCCTTCGAAGAAGGCCGCTTCGATCAGCTCGCGCTGGGGCGCGGGCAGCCCCTGCAGGGCGGCGCGCAGCGCGTTCGTCGTGGACGCGTCCTGGGCGACGACCTCCGGCGTGACTCGATCCTCCGGCTCGGCGACGGGCGCTTCCTGGCCGTCGCGGACGACCACCGGCGCAATCGAGATGTCCCGGCGCACGCGCCTGGCACGCAGGCGGTCGATGGCGCGGTTCCTGGCGATGCGGATGAGCCACGCCGTGGGCGACCCCAGGCGCGGGTCGTAGGTCTCGGCGCGCGACCACACCCGGACGAACGTCTCCTGCAGCACGTCGTCGGCGTCCGAGGCATCGCGGAGGATGCGCAGGATCACGCCGTAGGCCATCCCGCTCTGGCGGTCGTAGAACGCCGCCAGGGCGTGCTCGTCGCGGGCCGCGATGCGTCGGAGCAGCGCGAGGTCCTCACTGGCGGCAGACGCCGTGGCCGACACGGCCGGCATCGTGACACAGCCCTTCGCGGCCCGACAAGGCATCACCACCGGCCGCGGCAGCCAGGAGCCGGGCCGCCGCGAGACGGCCGGCGGCGCAAGGGGGATCACGAACATGGGCCTGCCGATCCCTACGCGGCCGGACGCCGGGCGGATTGAATCGCGCGGGAGGCGGCGTGCGTCGTAAGGGGTTGGCCAGTCATCCCCGCGGGTCAGTCCGGACGCGACTGGCGGCTTGCCGCGCCGAGGCGGCGGTAGAGCGTGAGCGACAGGCCGGCGTCGGCGACGCGAAACTCGTGCACCACCGCATGCGTGCCGGCGGCGACCAGGCGGCGGACGCGGGCCGTCGCGCGCGCGTTCTCGGCCGCGTTGCCAGGCGGCCACGTCACCTCGACGAGCGGTGCGGCATAGAGGACGAAGGGCGCCGACGCCAGGGCCCGCTCGTCCTGGTCGCGCAGCACCTCCCGCGGGAAGGCCGCGGCGCCAGTGGGCGGGCCGAGCTGCCACCCGAGCAGCCCGGGTGACGCCGTTTCGAGGCGGCCGACGATCATCAGGGGGCTCGGTGCGCTCGCGGCGCGGATGGCCTCGAAGGCTGCGGCCAACGCCGGGCTGTCGACGTAGTGCTCGAAGGCCCGGCGCTCGAACGCCGGACTCTCCACCGCGCGCCCGGCGCCAGCGAGCGCCACCGCGCCGATGCCCCCCGCCAGCGCGACGGCCGTGCCCGTGCGCCACCGCGCGGTCAGCCGGCCGAGAGCGGCCGCGCTCGCGAGCCAGAACGGCGGAAGCGCGAGCAGCACGAAGCGCGGGTCGCGCGTGGGGTGCAGGGTGACCAGGGCGAACTGCACGAGCGCGCTGAGGACGAGCAGGCGCACGAGCGGTGTCGACGATCGCCAGCCGGCCAGCGCCAGCACGAAGCCGCCCAGGGCGAGCCCGAACAGGGCATCGTGCAGGAAGTAGTCGGACCGCACGGCTCCGAGATAGGCGGCCAGGCCCTGCCGCGCGGTGGGCTCGCCCATCGGAATGTTGACGAGCAGGTTCGCGGCGTCCTTGACGTGGTTCGGATACGGCGAGGCGAGCCACGCGGCAATCGGTGCGGCGCAGCCGATCGCGAGCGGGCGGAGGCGTGGATCGGCCGCCCGGAGCCGCGCCCAGTCGAGGCGTCCCCGCCGGTGCAGCCACCAGAGCCGCGCCAGGACGCCGTACAGGAGCGGGTGCGCGAGATAGCCGACCGTGCGCAGGGCGACGCGCTGCCCGGCGACCGTGAACGCGGTGCCTCCCGTGATCGCGACGAGGCCGAGGACGAGCAGGTAGATCGCGATGAGGCGCCTCACGGGAGTGGCGACGGACGCGCGTGCCAGGGACGCGAGGGCCGCGCCCCGCTCCCGCCACGGGCGGCCGGCCGTGTCGGTCAGATAGACGTGCAGGGCGAGCGGCGCCGCGAGCAGCAGGAAGTAGTTGTACTTGGTGAAGAACAGCGCCGCCAGCGACAGCGCGAACGCCCACGACGCCGCCGGCCGCCGGCTCCGCTCCCACCACACGTAACAGGCGACGACCATCGCCTGCGCCATGGCCCCCGGCATCTCGGTCATGGCGATCGAGGCATGGGCGAGGACGAACGGCGACGTCGCCGCGAAGAGGAGGAAGATCGCGGTGGGAACGAGCGCGCGGCGGCCCGAGTCCATGGCGAGGGCCGCCACGCTCGCCGACAGCGCCACCACGAACGCCCCCAGGCCGCTCGCGAGGCCGGCGGTCAACGTGCCGCCGAGCCCCGCATAGAACGGCATCTGCCAGATCGACGGGCCCGGCGGCCAGTAGCCCTGCTGCCACAGGTCCCAGGCCAGGCGGTGGAGCTGCCCCGTCGCCAGGTAGTGGTAGTCGGTCCAGCCGTTCAACAGGTGCGCGGCGAGGTCCCATCGCGGCAGGAGCCCGCGGGCCGCCACGATCCGGATCGCGCGGGCCCACACGAGCGCCGCGGCGCCGCCGGCCACGAGTCCGGCGGCCAGGACCAGCAGCCACCGCCAGGCACGGTCGGCATCGACGCAGCCCTCCGGGCGCGAGACCATCGACGGCCGCGCTGCAGAAGCCGCGCCAGACGCGGGACGCTGCGACGCACCCGCGGCGACGATTCCGGCCGTGGACGCGCGCGTCGAGTGTGGTCGGGGGGCCACGCGTCCGTGGTCGCCCGGCCACACCTCGATGGCGCGGCGTCGGCTACTTGACCGGCGTGAAGATCACGCCGGCGCCCACCAGGTCACGCACGAGGCCCGGCATTCGCTTGCCGGCGGCCTCCGCGCCCTGGATCACGGCCGGGAGATCGGCGCGCACCTCGCGGATCTGCGCCGTCTGGGTCGTCGTGGGCACCGAGGTCGAGCCCATGACGGCGTTCTTCAGCTGTCCGATCCGCCCGCGGATGTTCTGGTTGCCCCCGCCGAATCCACCGCCGCCGCCCGGGCCGCCGAGCCCGAACCGCGTGCGCAGCCGCTGCAGTTCCGCGGACAGGTCATCCATGGCCTTCTTCGGGCCGGGCGGGACGGTGGCGTTGCGCGTCTGCTGTTCGAGCAGGCGCATCTGCGCGCTGGCCGTCTGCACGATGGCCGCCGCGTCGGTCGCCTGCTGCTGGAGCTGGTGCAGGTCCCGGGCCGTCTCGAACCAGGTCCGGCGATCGGCGTCGCTGATCTGGATGTCCGGATCCCCCTTCACCGTGACGTTCACGGTCTGGACGTCCTTGCCGTCCACGCGCAGCGTGGCGCGGTAGGTGCCGGGCACGACGAGCGGGCCGTTGTTGCCGCCCCCGCCGAAGCCCCCGCCCCCGCCGCCGCCCTGACCGCCGGGTGCCGGCGGCAGCGGCTTCAGCGGCTGGATGCGCAGGTCCCACTTCACGATCTGGAGTCCGGCCGTGTTGAGGCCGCGCATCTCGTCCCCCGCCAGCTCGCGGATCTGGGTCGAGCCGTCGCGGATCACCCAGCTCACCTGCTTCGCGTCGGCGCCGAGCCGGTAGGCCAGCGTGGCCCCCGGGGCCGGGTTCAGCCCCAGGAACTGCATGTCGCCCTCGAAGCCCTTCATCTTGTCGTTCGCCTGGTTGAACGCCGTGGCGGGCTCGGGATCGAACGCGAAGGTCCCGGCGGCCTGGGCCTTCGCCCACTGCTGGATGATGCCGGCGTCGTCGAGAATCCAGACGCCGCGCGCGTGGGAGGCCAGAATGAGGTCGTTCTCGCGCGGGTGGATCTTGATCTCGTAGACGGGCATCGTGGGCAGGTTCGCCTTCACGCGGGTCCAGGCGCCGCCCCGGTTGAACGACACCCAGAGGCCGGTCTCGGTGCCGAGGTACAGCAGGTCCGCGTTCTTCGGGTCCTCGAAGATGGTGCGGGCCACCTCGCCCTTGGGCAGGTTGTTGACGATCGACCGCGTCGTGGCGCCGAAGTCGGTGGTGGCGAACACGTAGGTGTTGTAGTCGCCGCCGCGGTGCCCGTCGAAGGTCACGTAGGCGGTGCCGTCGGCGTGCTGCGAGGGCACGACGTCGGACACGTAGGTCCATTTGGGCACGCCGGCGAAGTTCGCCGACACGTTCGCCCAGCTCTTGCCGCCGTCGCGGGTCACGCTGACGACGCCGTCGTCGGTGCCGGTCCAGATGACGCCGGCCCGGCGCGCGGACTCCTCGAGCGTCACGATGGTGCCCCAGGTGGTGATGCCGTCGTTCCGGGCGATCTTCACCTCCTTGTCGTTCGTGTCCATGATCGACAGCGTCTCGCGGTTCGTGTTCGTCGAGAGATCGCCGCTGATGGGCGCGAAGGAACGGCCCCGATCGCTCGACTTCATCAGCATGTGGGCGCCCACGTAGATGACGCGCGGGTCGTGGGGCGAGAGCTGCATCGCCGTGTCCCAGTTGTAGCGGTAGGACGTCGGATCGCCCTCCTTCACCTCGAGCGGCTCGGGCCGGACGGTGGTCCGTTCGTTCGTCGTCCGATCCACGCGGCTCATGCGGCCGTCCTGCGATTCGCCGTACACGACGCGCTCGTCGGTCGGATCCATCAGGGGCTGGAAGCCGTCGCCGCCCGTGATCACGTACCAGTCGTCGTTGGCGATGCCGGAGTTGGTCCGCGTGGCGCTCGGGCCGCACCACGTGTTGTTGTCCTGCAGCCCGGCGCACACGTGGTAGAAGGGCGTCCGCATGTCGAACGCCACGTGATACGCCTGGGCGAACACCAGGTTCGGCAGGAACGACCAGTGCTCGGCGCGATCCTGGGAGATGCTGACGCCGCCGTCGTTGCCGATCATCAGGTGGCGCGGGTTGCGCGGGTCGATCCACATGGCGTGATGATCCACGTGGATGCGTTCGGCGCCGTCGTTCCTGAACGTCTTGCCGGCGTCGTCGGACACGAAGAGCTGCACGCCGAGGACGTAGATGCGGGAGTCGGTCTGCGGGTCGATCCGGATCTGGCTGAAGTACATCGGCCGCGGGTTGACGTCGCTCATCTTGCGCCAGTGGGCGCCGCCGTCGTCGGTGCGGTAGACGCCGCTCTCGGTGGCGTGCTCGACGCGCGCGTAGAGCACGTTCGGGTTGGCCCGGTAGACGTCCATCCCGATGCGGCCCTTCGGGCCGGCCGGGATGCCGTTCTCGATCTTCGTCCACGTCTCGCCGGCGTCCATCGACTTCCAGATGCCGCTGCCCGGCCCGCCGCCGTTCATGCCCCACTGGGCGCGGCGCCGCTGGTAGGTGGCGGCGTAGAGCACCTTGTTGTTCGACGGATCCATGACCAGCTCGGTGGCGCCGGTGTCGTCGTCCACGAACAGGGTCCGCTTCCACGTGAGCCCGCCGTCGGCGGTCTTGTAGACGCCCCGCTCGCCGCCGGCGCCCCACAGGTCCCCGAGCGCCGCCACGTAGACGACGTCGAAGTCCACCGGATCCACGAGCACGCGCGCGATGTGCTTCGACTGGCGGAGGCCCATGTTCTTCCACGTCAGGCCGCCGTCGGTGGACTTGAAGATGCCGTCGCCCCACGAGGAGGACTGGCGGTTGTTGTTCTCGCCGGTGCCCGCCCAGACGAGATTGGCGTCGGTGGGCGCGATGGCGATGTCGCCGACCGAGGACGTCGATTCGTTGTCGAAGACCGGGGTGAACGTGATGCCGCCGTTGGTGGTCTTGTGGATGCCGCCGGTGGCGGCCGCCACGTAGAAGGTGGACGGATCGCTCTCGAGGACGGCGAAGTCGTCCACGCGCCCCGACGGGGCTCCGGGCCCGATCTGGCGGAACGCCAGGCGGTCCAGCGGTCCGCTGCCGGCCGACTTCTCCGTCATCGCCGGCGTGCGCGCCGGCGGCGCCTGGGCGCCCAGGGCCCCGACGAGGGCCACGAATCCGACGAGGGTGAGCGAGAGAGTGGACTTCCGCATGGTTGAGATTCGTCCTTGTGCAGCGTGACGGCGTGGCGGGGTGCCGCCGGGTCCCCGGTCCCTGGTCCCCGGTCCGTAGGGTCGTTGGTCCCCAAAGGCCCCGAAGGATATCGCAGTCCGGCTCGGCCGATGCCGTGGTCGCGCCGGCGGCTCCCCGGACTAGACTGGCAGGACAGCCGCGATTCGACGCAGCGGAGTCGGCCGTGCCGCCCCCCGGCCCGGCCTGCCCCCGGACTCGGCGCGCGATCGTCACGGCCGCCAGGAGGACCCGATGTACCGACTCGTACTCGCCGCAAGTGTGCTCGCTCTCGCCACGACATTGGCCGCCCAGGACGTGACGACCGCCGATCTGCAGGCGCTCGAGGACACGGCCGCGTCGGTCGCCACGGACATCGGGCAGGCCCGCAGCCGCGACGCCGCCCGGGCCGCCGACTTCGACCGCGAACTGGCCGAGGTGAAGGACGACATCGCCTACCTGCGCGGCAAGCTGCGCCGCGAGGGCAAGGTGTCGCAGTCGGAACTGACCGACGTCCGCACCCGCCTGGATCGCCTCCGCACGCGCGCCCAGGCAGCGGCGCGCGGCATCAGCACCTCACAGCCGACCGGCGGCGATCGGGAACTGCCGGTGGGCACGGAGATCGACGTCCGGCTCCTGCAGTCGGTCTCGTCGTCCAATGCCCAGGTGGAAGACCGCGTGGAGGCCACGACGGTCGTGAACGTGGACAGCCGGGAACACGTCCTGGTGCCGGCCGGCTCGGTGTTCCGCGGCACGGTGACCGCGGTGAACCGCCCGGGACGCCTGGACCGCAAGGGCTCGCTCACGCTGCTGTTCGACTCGGTCACCGTGCGCAACGAGACGATGCGCGTGCGCGCGACGGTCGCGCAGGCCCTCGAGAGCGAGGGCTACAAGGGCGACGCCGCCAAGATCGGCGCCGGCGCGGGCGTGGGCGCCATCATCGGCGGCATCCTGGGCGGCTTCAAGGGCGTCCTGACGGGCATCCTCGTGGGCGGCGGCGGCGTGATCGCGGCCACGGAGGGCCAGGACGTGACGCTGCCGGCGGGCACGATCCTGCGGATCCGGCTCGACACGCCGCTCATCGTGCCTTGAGCGGCCGCCCGCGCGGGAACACCGCGAGACGCTCGATCAGCGCTGCGGCGCCGCCGTGGGCGGCGCCGCGCTCGAGCCCTCGGCCCGCGCCGGCGCTCCCTCCATGAAGCGGGCGCAGCCGCCGTTGCCCGAGATGCGGAGCACGAACGGCTGCAGATCCTCGTCGATGCAGAGCCCCATCGTGTTGTTCCCGATGGCGGCGCCGGGCTCGATCTGCCACCACTTGCACGAACGACACAGGCCCCAGGTCATGGTCGCCTCCTCGTCTGCCACCCGGTCCCCATGACGCGGCGTGGCGAAGTCGCCCGACGGCCGCGCGGCTACATGGGCTCTTTGAGCCCGGTACGCAGCAGCCACCAGTTCACGGGATAGCTCGTGAGAAATCCCGCGACCATGGCCAACTGCATCATGAACCAGAAGGTCGGCCCCCCCTTCGGCAGGGTCTCGGACGAGAACCAGACGAAGAGCGAGAGCGCCATCCAGCCGTACATCCCGAGCTGCCAGGCCAGCAGCGACGCCGTGTCCGCCTTGAGCGCGGCGGCCAGGCCGTCGCGGACGCCGAGATGCCGCATCGGCGCGATCGTGAAGTACTGGAAGGCGATGCCCAGCAGGAACGCCAGGCCCAGATCGATCGCCCACGTGCCGGCGACATGGCTCCCGAGGAGCGTCACCGGCACGATCGTCACGAGCGCCTCGGCCAGGAGATCGCCCAGGGTGCATCCGCTCCCGCAGTGAGTCGCACCGACAGCCACCTGTTGCCAGAACGCCTTCTCGCGAGCCGGCACCTCCCGACGCCCTCCCGCCGCCGGCGCCCGGCCCACCGTGAAATACGCGTAGAGTCCGAGGGGACCGCTCCAAAGCGCCGTCAGCGGCCACACGACGTTCATGATCCACATGCGCTGGCGCCGCCCGCCGGCGATGTCGACGGCGACGACCAGCGTCGAGAGCACCGCCGCGGCGAGCGACAGGGACGCGACCACGAACAGCCAGCGGGCGGGCACCGTCATCCCCCGTCCCGACGCCGCGCGGACCGTTCACGGCTGAGATCCTGGGCATCGCGGCGCGCGGCCCCCGGCGGCGTGCGCGCGACGTGACGGCGGGTTGCGGCCTCCACGCCCCCCAAGGGAGCAAGCGGCATACCGGCCGCCAGGCCGGGCCGACGGCGACGCGCGCGGCACCCGCCACCCCAACATGGGCAGCGCGGACACGAGACTGGGCAATCGATGCGACGCTGCGGGGACCGCGGCGGTCAACGACGCGGCGTCAGCACGAGCGTCACCTGCGTCCCATCCTCGACGACCGCGTCCACCTCCGCGCGGCCAGTGTCGAGCCAGGCACTGATGCGGTAGGCCAGGCCGGCGCCGAGGGCGAAGCTGAAGCGGCCCAGGGGGTCGGTGGTGGCCTCGACGCCCTCGCCGAATCGGCGGAAGCCTTCGCCGGCGCTGGTGGCCCGGACCCGCGCGTTGGCCACCGGCCGGCCGTCGGCCCGCACCAGGCGGCCCGTCACGGTGGCGGGCGGGGGCACGCGAACGACGATCGGCGGCACCTCCACCTGCGCGGCGTGCGCCAGGGCCACGACGGCGGGGGCGCCGCGCTCGTCGGTCGCCATCGCCGGCACCCACGGGCTGTCCTGGCGCACTCCCCACTCGAGGTTCACGCCCACCGCATAGCGCCCCTCGCCCAGGGACTGGAATCGATAGCGACCGTCGGCGTCGGTCGCGGTGGTGTCGTACTCGAAGTACTCCTGCCCTTCGATGTTCGCGGCCCGCAGCGACACCCGGGCGGCCTGGACGGGACGCCCGTCGAGGTCCACGACCGTGCCCGCCACCCGGCCGTTGGCGAAGAACTCGGCGTAGGGCGTGGCACAGGCGTATGCGTGCTTCAACGCGACCGGCTGCCGCAGGGGGCCCGCCCTGACGAGATCGTCGCGACCCGTGATCAGCGCGACCTCGTACCGGCCGGGCGGCAGCGGCCCGAAGCTGTAGCGGCCTCGCGCATCGGAGACGGCCGAGCCACGGACGGGCCCTTCGAGCTGCAGCGTCACGCCGGGCAGCGGCGTGGTCGAGATGGAGGGCAGGCCCACGTGCTCGCGCCGGGCGAGCACGACCGTGCCGTCGATGCGGGCGCCGGCGCTCGGCGCCGACAGCCCGGCCACGTAGTCGAGGATCTCGCGGGCCTCGGCCACAGGCGCCGTGAACGAGCACGTCCCGGTCGTGAGGCCGACGCGTTCGTCGGTGGCGTGCACGACGAACCGGCCGCCCACGACGAAGCGAGGGTAGCCGCAGTCGCCGCCGCCCATGCCCGTGAGCACGGTGTTCGCGGGCCGGCCGAGGAGCGGCCGCACGTCGCGGAAGCGCACTTCCCGCATCTCGCGCGGCTGCACCCGCGCGATGCCGCCCGTCTCCAGCACCTCGTCGATCACGCGGGTCTCGATCGACGCGACCGTGCCCTCGAAGAGCACCGGCGCCCGGTCCCCGGACCACAGCGTCGCGCACGGATTCGCGAGCCCGCCGCAGAAGCACGCGGCCGCGTCCCGGGCGGGCACGGCGAGGCACGCCGCGGCGGCGAACACGGACAACAGGAGGCGACGCGGCATGTCAGCTTGGACCCCGAACGGCGCGCGATGTTCCCATGGCCGCCGGTCTGACGATGCCGGGCGGCGCGACAGGCGGGCGCCGCGCTCAGCTCGTGGCTTTCGTGCCGAGGCAGGTGAAGAACCGGTCGAGCATCATCTTCGACACGCTGCCGACCAGGCGCTGCCCGAGCCTCGCGATGGTCCCGCCGACGTCCATCGTGCCGGTGACCTCGACGACGGTGGCGCCCCCGTCCTCGCGGAGCGTCACGCGCGACTCGCCGTTCACGAAGCCGTGCCGTCCCGATCCCTCGACCACCAGGCGATAGGACTCCGGCGCCACCTTGTCGAGCATGGCCACCGTGCCCTCGTACGAGCCGCTGATGGCGGCCACGGCCGCCACGACGCGCGCCTTGTAGCGATCCTCGCCGATCGGCTCGAGTCCCTCGCACCCGGGCACGCACGAGGCGACGACGGCCGGGTCCATCAGCAGCTGCCAGACGCGGTCGCGGCTGGCCTGGAAGGTGTAGGTGCCCTCGAGTGTCATGCGGCCATTATGGCGGCGCCGCGGCCGGCGCCGCACCGGGAGGACCGAGTTCCCCTGCCGGATTTCAGCGGCGGACGATCACGGTCTTCGTCAGGTCGCACCGGGCCGGGAGACCGGCCTCTTCCGGAGGCACGTCGCCGAGGTAGCAGCCAGGCACCAGGTAGAACGGCTTGCGCGTGATGGAGGCGGAGGGCGCGGCCGGTGGCGGCGCCGGCGTCCCCTGCGGCTGGAGCACGCGACGGAGGGTGACGGCGCCGGCGGCCTCGACCCGCACGGACACGTCCATGCTGTCGTAGCCGTCGGCCCGGAGTTCGACGCGGTGCAGGCCCGCGGGGAGCGCGAGCGCCCCGCCCAGGTCGAGCGTCGTCCCCACCAGGGCGCCGTCGACGTGTACCTCGGCGGCGCGGGGCTCGACGTCCAGCCACAGCGTGCCCGTGGGTTCCGGGAGGGGCTCCGCCGTCGCCGGCGGCGGCGCCGCCTCCGGCTGCGACTCGGCAAGGTAGGCCGGCACGACGTAAATCACGCTCGAGGAGCGCGGTCCCCATCCGCGGCTGCCCGCGACGTGCCGGGGGCCCCGCGGCGCACGCTCATGCTCCTGCCGTGGGCCATCCGCGGGCGTCGGCAGACCGAGCGGCGCGAGCGTGGGCGTGATGTCGGGCAGGGGCAGCCCGATCGGCGGCAGGGACCACCCCGCCGGCGGCCGAGGGCCGGGCGTCGCGCCGGGCTGGCGGTCGGCCGGATGCGATTGCGCGTCGGCCAGCGCGGGCAGCGCCACGAGCAGCAGCGTGATCAGACGACGCATCGACCACTCCCGAGGCCACTATACCGTCCTCGACCGCGCGATGACGAGGCCGCGGGAACGCGCCGGGACCCGGATCAGGGCGGTGTCGTCCCGATGGACGCCATCACCGCGCGTGCCTCGTCGTCGCTGATGGGCGTGCCTGTCGCGCGCGCCATCGCGGAGACGGCGGCGAAGGGTCCCCCGGGCGCGAACCACCGCGCGAAGGCGGCGACGTCCGCCGTGTCCGGCGCCGCGCCGGGCGGGAGTTCCCGCGCGAGCTCGTAGGGCGTCTTCCCGGCGGCGTCGGTCCGTGCGAGGTCCGCGCCGTGGCGCGCCAGCACGAGCGCGCCGCTCAGCTTGCCGCGCGCGGCCACGTGCATGGCGGTCCGGCCATCGGCGCCAGCGGCCTCGATCGGCGCCCCCCGTGCGAGCAGCAGCGCGGTCATCTCCTCGTCGCGCACGGCCAGTCCGGAATGGAGTGGCGTGTAGCCGCGCTCGGCGCAGCCGTCGTCGCACTCGATGCCCGCGTGCGGGTCCGCACCGTGGTCGAGCAGCCACGCCGCCACGTCGACGTCCCCCTTGGCGGCCGCCAGGTGCAGCAGGGTCCTGCCGTGCAGGCGCACCGCGAGGTCGGCGCCTCCGGCCGCGAGCGCCTCCAGGACAGGGCGTGGATCCGGGGCGAACTCCACCGCGTCGTGGATGAGGTATCGCCCCTCCCAGGGATCCTGGCCGGTACGGGTGCGCGCGGCGATCCGCCCGGCCCGCGTTTCGTAGGCCTGCCCGTAGACCTTGGTCCGCGCGCTGGCCGGATCGCGGCGCAGCGCCGCCTGCAGCGCCTCGACATCGCCCGTCCGCACGGCGTCGACCACGTCCTGCGGCGTGCCCTGCCGGAGGCCGTAGGCGCCGGCGGCCAGTATGCCGAGGACCACGACGCCGGCGATCCAGATCCGCATCGAGCACGGATTGTAGCCGGAGGCGGTCGGCTCGCGCCGCCGCCCGCGGCCACCCGACCTCCGGCTACAGCCCGAGCGCGGCCTTGATCTTCGCCAGGTGGTGATAGCTGTGCCGCACGGCGTGGTCCTCGAGCATGTGCTGGCACGTGAGGGGCGCCTCGGCGTAGAGGGAGTTGGGGCCGGCCGAATCGAGCTCCGTGTCGGTCAGCGCGCGGATGGCGGCGGCCGCCGCGGCGCTGTTCTCGGCCAGGAGCGCCAGCGCGGCGTCCTTCGTGACGGCGGCATTGTCGCGCGCGTGCCCCGCGTTCATCGCGTGGACGTCGTCCCAGGAGACGTTCGTCACCGGCTTGCCCGACGCCAGCACCTGCGCCAGCTGGATCTCGATGGGATAGACGCTGGCCACGTGGTGGACGACGACGCCGACCGTGCGGCCGTCGCCGGGAATGCGGGTCTGCCACTGGGCGTCCGTGAGGCCGCGCGCCAGGGCGGCGAGAGCCGCGGCGCCCTGTTCGAGGCGGTCGGCGAGCGCAGTGGCACGGGCAGTGGCGGTGGACGTGGCGGCGAGTGCGGTTGACATGCGGTCCTCCCCCGACGCGGCGGGGCGAGCCCGGCCGGCGGGTCGAATGGGGCGGGCGCGGCATGCGCCCCTGGTCAGGAATCGGAAAGGCCCGCCGCGGGCCGCCACGGGCGCGGGCGCGCCCCGGCGGGCCCCGGGACGCGTTGCGCGATCCGTCCGGCCTTTCCGCATGTCCTGGATGAAGGGGATGCCGGTCACCACGCGATCGGCCCCGGCGCCCCCAGGCGAGGAGGTCTTCGATGATGGTTCGACGCGCAGTCCTGGCAGCGGTCCTGATCCTGACGCCCGGCGTGGTCCTGGCGCAGAACACCACCGTGCTCACGCTGACGCCCCCTGGAAGCCCGATGACGGTGGGATTCGAGGCGGCCCGCTCGGCGGTGCTGCCGCTGGGGTCCGGCTACTACGTCACGGGCGACGTGGCCATGCTGGTCGGCGGCGAGCGCCTCGTGATGGCCGGGGCCGCGCTGGTCTTCGAGGGGGACGGCACCGGCCGGCTCACCCGTGTCCACGGGACGGCCGGCGTGCCGTCGCCGATCACGGGCGCCATCGTCGAGATCACCCAGCCCGCCGTTGCACAGTTCGGCATGGACCTGGGCGCGAACATCGACCTCGACGTGCCGCTCGCCGACGACCGCACCTACTTCTACTTCGCCTTCGACTCCGGGTTCGCGATGGAGATCGGGATGGGGGGCGACACCAAGCCGCTCACGCTCGCCATCCCGGCCGGCGTCAACGCGAAGCTGATCCTGGACCCACTCGACCCGTTCTTCTTCTTCGCCGGCGACTACTCGCTGCCCGGCCTCGGCGGCGGGGACGACTCGAACGGCGACGACCCGAACGGCGATCCGGACGGCGGCGACGCCGGCGATGACGACGGGCCCGAGGAAGGCGGCATGCCCGGCTTCGGCGTGTCCGTCCAGGGCCTGATCCCGTTCCGCCCGGGCACCACCTACGGCATCGAGGCGTTCGCGCGCGAGTTCCAGGGGCACCGCATCCAGATGGGCAGCTTCCAGCTCGGCACGCTGCCGGTCGAGATGTCGGGCTACCTCGTGACCCACGCGATGCAGCCGGAGGGCGGCGACCCGGCCACCAACGCGCTCGCCGTCCTCGTCGGCCCGCCGGACGAGCTGGGCGCCAACGGGCACTTCACCTTCACCTACAGCTTCCTGAAGGTGAAGAAGCTGGGCGAACTGGCCAACTTCGGCTTCGACCTGGGCGACGCGACCGCGGCCGTCCAGATCACCAACGGCGTGCAGCAGGCCTACTTCAGCGGCGTGATCGAGCCGGATACGAGCTGGCTGCCCGACATCATGCCCTTCAAGCCTGAGGCCCGGCTGCGCGCCTACGCCTACGTCAGCAGCCGCGGCACCGACTTCGTGCTGCACACCGACGGCCGCTTCGCCGTCGACGCCTCCGCCTTCGGCGAGGCCGTGGACGTGGACCTCGGCGACGTGATGGCCGTGGAAGGCAGCCTCCACATCGACGCGACGGGCTTCCGGCTCCAGGGCCTGTCCGACGACGGCCTGGGCGCGCTCGGTGTCGACAGCCGGCGGTCGGTGGAGGTGTGGATTCCCTTCCAGGGCGACTCGGGGTACCTGCGCGTCGACGGCGTCACGCGCGTGGCCGGCATCGGCGTCGAGGGCCGCATGCTGGTCGACAAGACCGGGCTGACGATCACGGGCCGCTACGACTCGCCGGATCTGGACATGCAGGTGCAGGGATTCGTCGGCACCGTGAACGGCACGACGCGGGTGCGCGGCACGATGTCGGTGCCCGACGCCTTCCAGTCGCAGGCGGCCCAGGCCGTCGTCCAGTCGGCCGACGAGGTGGCCGCGTCGATCGCGGATGCCCTCGCGGACTACGAGCAGGCGACGAAGGACTACGAGTTCGAGCTGAGCCTGCGCGGCATGCGCACCCTCGTTCCGGCCTTCTGCGACGGCGCCCTCTCGGCGCTGGACGCCGGCGAGCGGACGGCACTGGCCAGGATCGACAGCGAGTGGCCGTGGTACGCCCCGGGGAAGAGCACGGCGAAGTCGCAGGTGCGCTCGCAGGTGGGCGCGATGCGGACGCAGTTCCGCTCGCTGAAGTCGCTCGTGACCACCGGCGACGACGACACGGTCCGGACGGCCCTGGACGCCGCGCTGGCGAAGGTGCTCGCCAACCAGGTGCTGAGGGTGAAGGTCACCCTGCTCGGCACGATCTACACCCGCGACCTGGTCAGCGCCACGCAGGCGGCCCGCCTGACGACGGCGCGGGCGGCCGTTGCCGCCCTGCCGGCCACGAGCGACCGGATGGCGAGCACGGAGCAGGCCTGGCGCCAGATGCCGACGCGCGACGAGCTCATGGCCACGGCGCGCGACATCGCCAACGGCGTCGCGGGCGCGATTCCCCAGGTCGTGGCCATCGGCTTCGACCAGCCGATCTTCGAGACGCGGATGACGCTCTTCGTGGACGTGATGTTCAAGGGCCAGCTGCACCGGGTGAGCGTGGTGCTCGACCCGGCGCGGCCGCAGGATCTCGGCACGTCGATCGGGAAGGCGCTGGCCGACCTGATCTAGGCGGCGATGGGGACGCGCCGGCGGCACCGGGCGCGTCCCTGCCCCGCTTCAGCTCGCGGGCGGCCCGGCATCGGCCCGCTGCCGCCATTCGGCGGCCTCGTCCTGCCGGCCCTGCGCCTCGAAGGCATCCGCCAGGACGGCGGCCGCGCGTCTCGTCAGTTCACGTGCGCGTGCCTCCTGGTTGCCGGACGTCTGGTCGTAGACCCGCCGCGCCACCTCCGCCGCCTCCGGGTACCGCTTCAGCTTGGTCGCCTGCTCGCTGAGCACGACGGCATACAACGCCGTCGTGAGGGAACCCGAGGGAAACACGCGCCCTGCCGTGCGCACGACGTTCCGGAGACCTTGGAGCCCGCCTTCGGCATCGCCCAGGCCCAGGCGCGCCTTGCTGAGGGTGTACGCGGCCAGGATCGCGCCGGGGCTGTTGGTTTCCCCGCGCCTGGCCCGTGCCTGTAGCACGGACTCGACGACAACGCGGCATTCCTCGAAGCGTCCCATTTCGCACAGGGTCTGGCCCACTTGGTGCCGGCTGCGGAGTGTCACCTCGTTGTCCGGGCCAAGGACGCGCGAACCACGGGCTTCGGCCTCCCTGTGGAAGGCGAGGGCCTCGTCGAACCGCCCCATGTTCTGCATGAGGATGCCCAGCCCGGACAGGGTGTAGGCGACACGGAAGTGGTCCTTGCCGAGGGTCTGCTCCTGACGCGCCAGCACGCTGCGCATGAGCGTTTCCGCTTCCTCGTTGTGGCTGCCCTGCTCGGAGAGCGCGATGGCCAGCAGCCACTGCATGTTGAGCCGCTCCCGGGCGTCGTCCGGGAACCGGTGGATCGCCAGCGCTCGCCGGATCGTGCCGATCGCGGCGTCGTAGCTGCGTTCGGTGAACTGCACGTTGCCGAGGCTGGCCAGGACCATCGCGCAACCTTCCGTCGGCACGCCAGGGCGGAGAGGCTCGGCGCAGGCGTCGACGAGCGGCGCCAGGGCCTCGCGCGCCTCGGCCCGTCGGCCCGCCTGCATCAGGCAGTCAACTCGTTCGCTGCCCACGGCCAGGGCGGTGGCGTTGGTGGGGCCGCCGGCCTCGGCGGCCCGTTCAGCGCCGCGGGCGTATTGCGCGCAGGCCACGTCCAGGACGGT
The DNA here is from genome assembly GCA_050187355.1 of Vicinamibacterales bacterium. Classification (GTDB taxonomy): domain Bacteria; phylum Acidobacteriota; class Vicinamibacteria; order Vicinamibacterales; family UBA2999; genus CADEFD01. The sequence goes on along the minus strand of JBFWXO010000001.1, from coordinate 53,653 downwards.
GAGCGCCCGGAACGAGCGCGCCAGCGACTGCCGGAGCCGCGCCTCGGCCATCCCATCCGCCACCGCACCGGCGTCGAGCCGCGTGACGGCGTCGTCCAGGACGTCCCGCATCCGGACGTCCACGGTGCTGCCCGCGCCACGATCGAGGGGATTCACCGAGGCCAGCATGTTGCCCAGGAAGTCGGTCGTGGAATCGGCCGTCTCGCGCGCGGCCTGCGCGGCGTCGCGCGCCGCCCGCGCCGCGTCGCGTTCCGCGGACACGCGCTGCAGGCTCACGAGCGAGACGACCAGGGCGCCGGCGAGCGCGGCCAGGACCGCCGCCGCCGCGCCGACCGCCAGCCGGTTGCGCCGCACGAACTTCGCGGCGCGATACGACCACGTGGCCGCCCGCGCCGACACCGGCAGGCCCCGGCGGTACCGGTCCAGGTCCTCGGCCAGCTGCGCGACGGTGGCGTAGCGCCGGTCGGCGTCCACTTCGATGGCCTTGAGCACGACGCTGTCGAGATCGCCCGCCAGGTCCGCGGACCGGAGGGGCGCCGGGGGCGTGGAGGCGCTCGGGAGGACGGGCGCCGTCCGGTAGAACGCCCGCTGGAACTCCGCCGGCGTCCCCGAGTCGATCTGGTACGGCGAGTGGCCCGTGAGGAGCTCGTACAGCAGCACGCCCAGCGCGTAGACGTCGCTTCGCGTGTCGACGGGGACCTCCGAGACGCCGGCCTGCTCCGGGCTCATGTACGCCGGCGTGCCGATGCCCCGCGCGCCGAGGGTCAGTCCCTCGCCGTCGTCGCCGATGGCCTTGGCGATGCCGAAGTCGATGATCTTCGGGTGGGCGCGTCCGCCCTCGTCGGCCACCAGCACGTTGGACGGCTTGAGATCCCGGTGGATGATGCCCTTCTGGTGCGCGTGCGTCACGGCCTCGCAGACCGTGACGAAGAGGTCGAGCCGGGCCGCCAGATCCAGCCGCCGCGCGTCGGCGAACTCCGTGATGGGCGTGCCCTCCACCAGTTCCATCACGAAGTAGGGCCGGCCGTCCGCCGTGGCGCCGGCGTCGAACACGCGCGCGATGCCGGCGTGGTTCATGCGGGCCAGCGTCTGCCGCTCCAGCTCGAAGCGCTGGACGATGCGGTCCGTGTCCATCCCGCGGCGCACCAGCTTCAGCGCCACCGTACGCCGGATGGGCTCGTCCTGTTCGGCGCGGTACACGATGCCCATGCCGCCTTCGCCCAGGACACCCGTGATGCGGTAGGGCCCGACGTGGTCGGGCGCGACGGGCTCGGGTGCGGCCACGTCCGCCACCGCGCGCGCCAGCACCGCACCTGTCTGGAGCAGCTCGACGCTGACGTCGTGCGCGAGCAGCGCTTCGACCTCGCGCACGAGCGCGGCGTCACCGCCCGACGCTTCGGCGAGGAACGCGGCACGACGGGCCGGCGGCAGGTCCCGCGCGCGCATCACGAGGTCCTTGATACGAGCGAAGGCGTCGTCCTGCCCCATGACGCGAAAATTATACGGGCCGGAGCGGACCTCGCTTGCGTCGGTCTCGCGGAATCGCGCATGCGGATTCACGGATCGGGCGGCCCGATGCCTGTCTACGCATGAGGTGGATGGGCGTCTTGTGGTCGCTACTCGGCGCGCAGCGCGTCCACCGGGTTCACGCGCGAGGCCCGCCATGCCGGCATCAGGCACGCCGCAGCGCTGACGAAGGCGAAGAGCAGCGGCGCGACGAGGAACGTGGCCAGGTCCGTCGGGGCCGTGTCGAAGAGCAGCGCGCCCAGGACGCTCGTGGCCACGTAGGCGCCGGCCAGGCCGGCGACGAGCCCGACGCCCGTGAGCCTCAGTCCACGGCCGAGCACCAGCGACAGCACGTCGCCCCCGCTGGCCCCGAGTGCCATCCGCACGCCGAGCTCGCGGCGCCGCTGGCCGACGTAGTACGCCAGCACGCCGTAGAGGCCGACCAGCGCCAGCCCGAGCGCCACGGCCGAGAACAGCGCCAGCGCCAGCGTGACCACGCGGGTATCGGCCAGCGCATCGTCCACGATCGCGGCCATGCTCGTGGGCTCGGCCAGGGCGATGGTGGGGTCCTTCCGCCGGAGCAGGGCGCGAAGCGGCGCGACGACGCCCTCGGGATCGCCGGCGGTGCGCACGGCGAGGTACATCGCGAAGCGGGAGGTCTGGAGGGCCGACATGTACATCGCGTGGAACGGTTCGCTCGAGACGCGCCGCAGGCGCGCATCGGCCACCACGCCCACGACTTCGTGCGGGACCGGCTCGCCGAGATCGACGATCAGCGTCTGGCCCAGGGGATCCTCGCCAGGGAACATCAGCGCCGCCAGCGAGCGGGTGATGACCATCACGCGCGTGCGGCCGTCGCGGTCCGCGTCCCCGATGTCCCGGCCCGCGACGATCGGCATGCGCATCGCCTCGAAGTACCCGGGCAGCACCACGCGGAAATCGGCCGACCGATCCATCGTGGACACCGCCTCCTGGCCGGGCCGGCGGACGTACACGTTGCCGGCCGGATGGCGGATGGGCAGTTGGCTGACGAGGCCGACGGCCTGCACGCCGGGCAGGGCCCGCACCTCGTCGACGAGGGACGTGAAGAAGGCCGCGCGCCCGGCGGGCGACGGGTAGTCCTGCTCGGACAACGTGACACCGGCGGTCAGGACGTGGGCGGGCTCGAAGCCGAGGTCCACGGCCATCTGCTTCGCGAGGCTCTTGATGAGGAGCCCCGCCCCAATCAGGAGCACGACGCCCAGCGCGACCTGGACGACGACGAGACCGCTTCGTAGCCGGGTGCCGGTCCGCGCCTCGGTGGTCCTGGCGCCCGCCCGGAGCTCGGTTGCCGCATCCACCGACGACGCGCGCACGGCGGGCAGCACGCCGAAGACGACGCCGGTGACGACCGAGACGAGCAGGACGAAGAGCAGCACGGTGGCATCCAGGCTCGCGGCGCCGGGCCCCAGCCGGCTGACGGGCGCCAGCCCGAGCATCAGGCCGCGCAGGACCACGGCCACGCCCAGGCCGGTCGCACCCGACACGACGGCGAGCAGCAGGCTCTCGACCAGGAACTGCGCGATCACCGACCGCCGGGGGGCGCCCAGCGCCGTGCGCACGGCCACCTCCCGGACGCGCTGCTGGCCGCGCGCGAGCAGCAGGCCCGCGACGTTGGCGCACGCCATGAGCAGCACGAGCGTGACGGCCCCCATCAGCATCCAGAGGCGCGGCCGCGCGTTCTCCACGAGCGCGTCCTGCAAGGGCGTGATGCGCAGGGCCTTGTTCCGGTTGCTCTCGGGATACTGCGCCTCCAGCCGGCTGGAGATCACGTCCACGTCGGCCTGGGCCTGCGCCACGCTCACCCCGGGCGCCAGGCGCCCGACGAGCAGCAGATTGTGGAAGCGCCGGGCGTTGGCCATCGGGCCGTCGCGGTAGGTGAGCCGCCACACGTCCGTGTCGGCCATCAGGTGGAACGTGGCCGGCATCACGCCGACGATCGTGGCCGGCGCGCCGTTCACGACGGCCTCGCGGTTCAGGACGTCGGGCGACCCGCCGAAGCGCCGCTGCCAGTAGCCGTGGCTGATGAGCACCACGCCGTCCCGACCGGCGCCGGCATCCGACTCGGCGAACGACCGGCCCAACACCGGCGCCACGCGCAGGGTCGGGAAGAGGTCCCAGGTGACGAGCATCGCGTTGGCCCGGTCCGGCTGCCGGTCCACCAGCACGGTCACGGGGCTCGCGCCCGGGCCCATCGCGGCCAGGGACTCGAACGACCGGCTCTGTTCGCGGTAGTCGTAGTAGTCGTAGCCCGACACCATCGGGTTGATGGCGCCGCTGAAGGTGGCCCGGCCCATCACGAGGCGATCGGGTGCGTCGAACGGCAGCGCGTGGAGCAGGGCGCCGTTGATGAGACCGAAGATGGCGGTGTTGGCGCCGATGGCCACGCCGAGCATCCCGACGATGGTCAGGGTGAAGCCCGGCTGGCGGACGAGCGCGTGGAAGGCGAGGCGGAGGTGGCGGCGCACGGCGGTCGTGTCTTGGACGGCCCTCGCCCACCCAGCGTTGGAATCCGCGGCGGCGGCTGAGGCGGGACCCGGCGCCGCCCGGTGGCGGATCCGCCGCGTGGATTTCGATTGAGTGGACAGGACCGTCGTGTCCAGGGAGAGACGCCCGTGTTCACCCGCCTGTCCGTCCTGCTGTCCTTGACGGCGTTCGTGCCGCCAGCCATTACGTTTGCGCAGACGCAGCTGACCCTGTCGGCCACCGTCGCCGCCCCCGGCCAGGGCGTCACGGCCACCGTGCTCGGGCCGCCCGGGGACTTCTTCGTCCTGATCGGCAGCAGCGTGAATGCCGGACTCACCTACGGCGGGGTCCCGCTCGGCGTCGGCCTGGACGTGACGATCCTGGCGCAAGGGGTGCTCGACCCTTCGGGCCAGGCGTCGACCACGGTCGTCCCGCCGTTCACGGGCAGCGTGCTCGACCGTTACTACCTCCAGGCGATCACGTCGAGCTCCCCCAGTTTCCTGCCGCCGCACCCTTCGGCGCCTCGTGCGGTGCGCAACGCGGACCTGCTGGCCGGCGTGACCGGCGCGCCCGGACCGCCGGGGCCCCAGGGGCCGCCGGGGCCGGCAGGAGCCACGGGACCGGCCGGACCGCGAGGGCCGTCTGGCGTCACGAGCGTGCTGGTGCGGACGAACACGGCGCCAGCCAAGGCCTACTTCGGCGGAACAGTGTACGTGAGCTGCGCACCAGGCGAACGCGCCACCGGGGGCGGAGGCATGACGAGCGGTGTCACGGGACTCGTGCTGCTGCAGAGCGGACCATACCCGCAACTGACCGACGGCGAGACGCCCACGGGCTGGTTCGTCACGTACGAGAACCCGACGGCCCAGGATCGACTCGTGTACGGATTCGCCATCTGCGTGGCCCCATGAGTCGCGGCCGCTCCGGTGACGTCACGCGTGGCTGGCTCCGGGCAGGTCGCCCAGCTGTCCTGTCGCGATTCGGCATCCGTTCAACGGTCACCGAGGGATGACGAAATACTTGGCGCCGACAGACGGTCCAAGGTATACAACAGCTCGCCCGCGGGACGACCAGAATGGACGTCGAGGCGAATGCCGTCTGCCAGCCTGTTCTCGACTTGTGGTCTCTCCTGCCGGCGACGGAACGACGCAAAGGGGGCTGCCATTGAAGATCATGATCACCGGCGGATTCGACGAAGCGACCGCCGACACAGAGGACGGTCGCGTCATCATCCAATTCGCCAAGCGCCTCGCGGAGCAGGTCATTCTTCAGAAGCATCAGCTACGTTGCGGGAATGTCAGTTCCCTGGACGCATTGGTCATCGATGCGGCGTGCGACGCCGCCGAAGCGAAGGGCTTGGATCCTGCCAAGACAGTGGTCAGCTACCATCCGAAGGGACAGGCTCCTCGGACTTCGCGAGGCGGGGTCAGCGGCAGCGCGATCGGACATTGGAACCTGATGGACGGTCGAAGACTGGCGGTGCCGGAACCGATCAGTCAGGCTGACGTCTTGATCCTGCTGGGCGGTTTCGGGGATGCGTCCGGTACATACACAGCGGCCAACTGGGCTCGTCAGACCGGCACTCCGATCCTGCCGGTGGCGACCTTCGGCATGGCCGCTGGCGACATTTTCGACGACTTGCCCGATACCCTCGAGAAGATCAAGATCACCGGCTTGAACCAGGACGATCTCCAGGTCCTGACGAAGTCCAAGGCGGTGCTCGCCACCGACAAGGCCATCCAGCAGTACGCCGAGTCAGTGGTCTCGCTGGCGGAGAAGGCGGCCCTGTCCCGTGACGTCTTTCTGATCATGTCGTTCGCGGAAACCGACGACATGGAGGACTACAGGGCCGCCGTCAAGGAGGTCTGCAAGAAGGCCGGATTTCAAGCGATCCGAACCGATTCTCGGCCGGCCGCCAATACCCACCAGATAATTGATGCGATCCACGATCATATCCAGACGTGCGGCTTCGTCATCGCCGACCTGACGAACGAGCGAGCGAACGTGTACTACGAGATCGGGTACGCAAGAGGGCTGGACAAGAAGCTCATTCTTACCTCGAAGAAGGGTACTCCGGTCCATTTCGACCTTCATGGGTACAACCGCATCGAGTGGACCGGAACTGAGAATCTGAAGAAGCAGCTGACACCGGTCGTGGACGAGTTTGCGCGCTCTTTCGGACTGCTACCCGATGTGAAATGAACATCTCGACAGGTGTGGAGATGCGTAGGATTGACGTTGTCCCCGTTCTTACACGGGTGCGAGTTGGAGCGGAGCCGCGACAGTTACGACGGGCCGATCGCCCCGGCCAACGCCTGACTGCGACGCGCCGTGCGTCTCGCCGGCAGGCCGTCGAGATGTGCCGCAAGATCTTCTAGATTCCGCAGCGTCCGCACCGGCAGGAAGTCGTCCACTTGCGGCAGCGCCGCGACGAGTCCGCGCGTGAAACGCGGCCTCGGTCAACACGTGCGCGACGTGCAGGAGGAGCCGCGCGTAGCGCTCCATCGATCCGCTCACGTCCACCAGCACCACGATCGGCCGGCGGCGGGTGGTCCGGTGGCGCCGCGGCAGGCGCACGATCTCGCCGGTGCCGGCGGCGCCGCATTCACCCTCTCGCCGGCCCACACGGTGCACTCGGAGCTCGCCGGCATCGCTGCGCCCGGCACTACACTGACGCATGGCCACGCTGGCACCCCAATCCGATCCCGAATCCGATCCGCGCGTGCGCGCCGTCTTCGACGACATGCGCGCCACCCGCAAGAACGACTACATCAACGTCTTCTGGCGCACGCCCGCTTTCGACCCGGGCCTCCTCGAACGCACGTGGCAGGAGTTGAAGCAGGTGATGGCGACCCCGTCGGCCATCGATCCCCTGACGAAGGAGATGATCTACATCGCCGTGTCGGCGGCCAACGCCTGTAGCTTCTGCGTGCACTCCCACACGGCGGCGGCGCGCGCCAAGGGCATGACCGACGCGCAGTATGCCGAGCTGCTCTCGATCATCTCGATGGCGGGAAGGACGAACCACCTGGCCACGGCGCTTGGCGTCCCGGTGGACCCCGCCTTCGACGCCACGCCGTAGCCGAGGTTCACGCGTACGGCACGCCCGTCGCCGTCAGCCCAGGGACGCGACTCGCGCAGCACAACGGTCAGCCGGTGGCGAGCCGCGGTGCGCCGTGCCGCTGCTTGCAGGTGGCCGCGATCATCGGGAGCGACGAGACCGGCAGAGTCTTCATCGACCCGTCCTTCATGTCGTGGTCCATCATGTGGCGGTCCATCATCCCGCCACCCGCCTTCACCGTGACGGTCACCTTGTGGCCCACGTGCTTCGAGAGGTCCACGGCCGTGCTCGTGAGCCCGTAGGTCTCCCCCATCATGCCGTCCTTGCCCATGGCGTCGTGGCCCTTCGCCATCGCCGACTACATCGAGACGTTCTACAATCGCTCACGCTGGCATAGCCATTTCGGTGGCGTCAGCCCGGAGCAGTTCCGAGGCCGCTCACAAGTCCCGGAAACTGAGTGTCCACTGAATCCTGTGATCTCCACTCGCCTCGTCGCCTGGTCCTACGCCGACCCCAGAGCCCGGCGGCTGGAGCCCGGGTGCAGTCGGCGCGCCACCGTTGTCGCGGCACCACGCGTCGTGACACGCGTGCTGCGCGAGTATCCGGCAACAGTCGTCGATATGCAGCCGGTAGTGATCCGGCTCGAGGTCACGGTCGGCACCAGCGGCGACGTGGTCGACGTGCGTCCACTCACGGTTCGGCCACCGTTCGATGCCGCGGCCGTGGCCGCTGTGAAGCAGTGGCGCTTCGAGACCACGGTCGTCGGCGGTGTGCCCGTCCCCGCGACGTTCACGCTCGCGGTTCCATTCTCGCCGCAATAGTTCGCGCCGATATCCTCGAACGCCGCGTCCTTGCTCGAAGCCGATATCGTCCTGACGAACACCGGGCGCGTCCAGTGAGATCTTGCGGTGGCCGCAACCCACAGCCGCGAGCCGCGGACGGATGTGGCCTGATAGTGCTGCCCACCACGACGGCGAACACCCCGATCCGTCTCGTGACGGACGCCGGTGGCACACCGAGCGCCAGCGCGGAGACGACCGCCGGGTGGAGCACGTGGCGCGCGTCTCCCGCGTCTCAGCCGGCCAGCCTCAAGCTGGCCCTAGCCCGATAGCTCTCTCCACAAAGCTACGCGCCGGTGGACAAACAGCGCCTCATCGACCCGAATGACGGGTTCTCCGCGGAAGTAACCGCAGAACTCCACCTCTGATCGCGTCCCGAACGGTGGGGCCTGCCCGGTGGTCCACGACTGCGCACCCGGCAGCCTCTCAAGCACCCGGCTCGCGTAGGGTTCAAGAAACGGTCCTCGCCACCGATTGAAGTGCGTCTCCGTGACCGTCACGGTCCCGCCGGGGCTCACGTCAACGGACGACACGCTCAGAAAAGCATCGATCTTGGTCCAGCGCATACCTCCGTCAAGGCTGTGCCACAGTCCGCCATCGGACTCTGCGTCCCTCCCCGGAACGCCCAGCCAGAGTTCGTTGCCGTTCCAGGCAATGGCCAAGCCGTTCGCCGGCGAGGTCGGGCCGGAGGTGTCCTGCTCCTGCCACCGCGGCGTCAGTCCGTCCACTTCCATCACCTTGGGCACGTTGTTCTCCCAAACCGCCACAAGCGACGACTTGGCAACCGGCATTGGAAGCGTTACCGCGACGTCCGCCATCGCGTCCCGCCACTGTGCCTCCTCTTCGTCGGTCAGCGCCACAGGCTGCACGGTGACGTATCTTCCCGGCGCGGGCTCGCCCACGAAGGGTTGGCCGGCCGCCTTTCGACTCGTGTACTTCGCCGTGTCGAGTGAAGGAATTCTGGCGCGCACGTTGAAGGGCAGGAGTGCGGGAGGAAGCAGGCGCCGCTTGAACTGCACAGGCTCAAATGGAGACTTGGGCTCGACTTGGTCGGGCCTTCCCTCGGTATTGCGAATATAGTCTCGGAATCCTTGCGGTCCTGGCGCGCGGAAGCGGGAGGCGACGCGCAGAACCTCACCGTCAGCTTCCGCTCCGATGACGTACAGGGGCTGCGGCTCTCGCTGCGTCATCGTCTGCACCGTAAGGTTCAACTTCTGCCAGTCGTCAATCGGCAGCAATGCAACACCAGCGGACGGAAGCAACGCCAAACCTGCTGTAACTACCGCCGTACGCAGCCGCTGTCGCAGGTCCCAGTTGCGCAACGTACGTAGGTCCACGTCGCTGACGAGAGCCAGCAGCCGCAACAACTCCAGACGCGTCCTGGCCTTGCGCGCGCCCATGAACCAACCCCGTCTCAGATCGTGACGGCGACAATCGAGTGTGTCCAAGTCGGGACAGCGGAGACCTGCATCGCCGGAGAGTAGGGCAATCGCGATGTTGGTGTCGCCGTGGAGCTGCCGGAAGAGGCGGATCTCCTTGCCCATCCAGAACGAATCAACGGCTGCCGGGGATTGGCAGACGATCAGCGTGCGAGAACGAGCCAGCGCGGCCTGGATCTCAGCGGTCAACTCGCCGCCGCGGATGTCTTTGTAGTCGAAGAAGACTCGCAAGCGCCGGCCCGCGGTACGGTAGCTCTCGAGGAACCTCTGGATCCTGGCCACCTGTTTTTGCTCGGAGCTTGGATAGGAAAGAAACGCGTCATAAGCTTCAGTGCCGGTCTTCGCTGCCACAGCAGCGTCTTCAGCATAGGCGCCCATGATCCCCCCTTCAGGCATGGAGGATAGCGGGGATTTGGCCGGCAATGGAAAGCCAGTAGGCGGGCTTCTTGAGGAACGACGCCCCGGACGGCCAGGGAGCTGTCACGCATGGGACTGCGGCGCTGCCGAACCCCAGCGCAGGCGTCGTGCCCGCGACCCTCCGGCGACGAGCGTCTGCGCCTCGTCGGACGGCGCGGCGTTCGGATCGATGGTCGTGGCCAGGTCTGTGGCGGAGTTGATCCCGCGGAACGCGGCCGGACAGCATCCGGCGCGTGACCGCCTATTGCCGCTCCGGAACTTTGAAGGCGCGTCCACGCCAGCATCTGCAGGCGGTGGAAGCTGATGCCATTCTCGTCACTCAGGATGTTGACCAGCCATCCGCGGCTGGTGGTGACACCGGTCACTGGCCCTGTTGCAGCCGTGCGGTCACCGCGGCCAACCGCTGGACCTTTGCGCCAATTGCCGCGCTGAGGCGGGTCGCGTCGTCGCTGCCAGGCGCGGCCGCGGTGACCTGATCGTTCACGCCACCCTGATCGTTGAGTTCCTTCTTCAGCGCAGCCTCCTCCGCAGTGAGGGTCTCGCGCTCGCTCGCCTTCCGCTTGTCGCTCGCCACGGCCAGCAGCCCCGTGGCGCCGCTGAGGCCGATCAGGGTGAGAGCCGTCGACGACAGTGCGGCCGCCTGGCCAGTGGTGACCGTCAGGAAGATGAACGAGCCGAAGACGACGAACCACGCGGCCATCTGATTCTTCGCCAGGCTGTATGGCGAGGCCGACGTCGTCACCGTCTCCGCGTCCGTCGGAAGTGTCAGGCCCTTCCTTTTTGGTCTCCTCCTGGAGCGGAGCGACGCCAGTCGCACCGGCTCCATGACCGTGGCCAGGGCGTCGAGCACCTCTTGAACGTCGGCGTCGTCCAGCCCGGCTGCTTCGAGGTGCTCGGGATGCGTGGCGACCGCCTCGTACTCGAGTGAGCGTGTCCTTGCCCGCGGTGCCGTGGACGACGAGCGCCGCCTTCACGGGCTCGCGGGGCACGCCCGCGCGCGGGCATGTTGAGGTAGCGCGCCACCGTGTCGACGCCTGCGTAGCATGCCAATCGCCGTTACTCCGCCCGCAGGGTCGCCACCGGATCCAGCCGCGAGGCGCGGCGCGCGGGCACGTAGCAGGCCGCCAGGCCGGCCAACAGTACCAGCGCAGCCGTGGCGGCGTACACCGCGGCATCCACCGGGCTCACGCCGTACAGGCGCGTGGCCAGCAGTCGGCTCAGCAGCAGCGCCGCCATCAGGCCAATACCGATACCCGCCGCGAGCACGCGGCCCCCGCCCAGCAGCACCAGCCGCCGCGCGTCGGCTGGCGTCGCCCCGAGCGCTAGGCGGATACCGATCTCCCGCCGTCGGAGGCCGACGACGTGGGCCAGCGCTGCGTAGACGCCGATGAGGGCCAGCGTGAGGCCCGTCAGCCCGAAAATGGCGAGCAGGGTCGCCTCGAACCGCTGCGGGGCGACGGATTGCGCCACCACCTCGCTCATCTCGCGGACGCCAAGGAGCGGCACCTCCGGATCCACGCGAGCGAACTCGGCGCGCAGCGGTTCGGCGAGCGTGGCGGGTTTCACCGACGCCCTCAGCAGCACCGACAGCTCGGCCACCGCGTAGAGCGAGTACGGCAGGTATACGGTCTCGATGTCGTCCGCGCCGAGGTCGGCGCTCCGGACGTTTTCGACCACGCCCACGACTTCGGTCCAGAGCGGCTCCAGTCCGATGCCGCCGTTGGCGGTCGTCCAGCGCTCGATGCGCAGCCGGCGCCCGACGGCCTCCTCGCCCGGCCACGCCCGCTCGGCCAGCCGCCGGTCCACCACGCTCACCAGGCGATGCTGCTCCACGTCTACCCAGTCGAAGTCGCGGCCGGACAGGAGCCGCGTGCCGATGGCGTCGAAGTACCCGGGCGTTACCGGCCGATACCGCGCGGGCGGCGGCGTGCGCAGGGCCGACGCCATCGCCTCGCTGGCATACGAGTGGCCGGCGTCCTGGCCGCCCAGAGGGACGACGAGCGCCAGCCCCGCAGCGTCGACGCCCGGCAGGCGCGACACGCGGTCCGCGATGGCGCGTACGAATCGCACACGCGCGTCCGGACGCGGGTAGCGCGGGTACCGTTGCTCGGCCAGAAAGAAGTCCGCCGTCAGCACCCCCTCGGCATCGAAGCCCGGCTGCACCTGGAGCAGGCGCGACAGACTGGCCGCCAGCAGCAGCGTGCCGACGAGCGTCACCACCGAGGCCGCCACCGCCGCCGTCACGAGCGCGCCTTCCCACGAGCCGGGCCCCGACCCGGCGATGGTGCGCGTGTCGTGGCGCGTTGGTCCAATCGCGGCAGTGCGGGTGAGGCGCGCGGCGGCCGCCAGCGACACGCCGGTGGTGGAGACGAAGGCCGCGGCACACGCAAACAGGACGGGTGCCGTCCCGAGCGTCACCTGGTCCAGGCGCGGGATGGAGGCCGGCGCCATCCGTACGAGCCCCTGCAGCAGCCACCACGCGAGCGGCAGCGCCAGCGCCACTCCGAACACGGCATGCAACGCGCCCTCGGTGACGACCTGGCGCGCCACGCGGCCACGGCCGGCTCCCAGCGCCAGGCGCAGGGCGAACTCGCGCTCCCGCGCGACCGCCCGTGTGAGGACGAGGCCGCCGAGATTCGTGCAGGCAATCACCAGCAGGAACACGGCGCCGGCGAAGAGCAGGGCCACCGCCGGAGCGTGCCGACGAGTCATCGAGTCCAGGAGCGAGGTGACCGCAATCTCGTAACCGTCGTCTCGATGCACGGCGTGTGCGGTCCGCTGCCGCGCGGCGAACAGCGTGGCCTCGGCCCGGGCCGCTTCGATCGTCGCTTCCGGCCGCAACCGCCCCACCACCCGCAGGAAGGCCGCATCGCGCGGCATCGTCGGGAAGTCCATCCGGGTCGCCACCAGCACGTCCACCGGCGCCCGGTAGTCGGCTTCGTCCGGGATGAGCACCTCGAAACCCGGTGGCGTGACGCCGACGATCTCGTAGGGCTGGAAGTCGAGCTGAACGAGTTGGCCGATGGCGGCACGGTCGCCGCCGAAGCGCTCGAGCCAGAGCCGGTGGCTGATGAGCGCCGCGCCCGGAGGCGCCGGGGACGCGGGATCGGTCCGCACGGCGAACCTGGTGGCGTCTTCGTCCGACGGCTGCAGCGCCCGGCCCACGAGGGGACTGACGCCATACACCGCGAGCACGCCGCTCGTGACCTCGCGCGCCCGTACGACGGAGGTGGCGCCGCGGGCCGACAGCGTGACGAGACCGCCACCCTGAATGGCGGCCAAGCGCTCGAACGCCGCGGACGACTCGCGGAAGTCCACGAAGTCGGGCGGTGAGAAGTGCGGACGCCCGTCCCTGGAGGTCGGGCCGACGAAGGCCAGGCGATCCGCGCCGGGATACGGCAGCGGCGCCAACAGCACCGCGTGGACGACGGCGAACATGGCGGCGCTGGCGGCGATGCCGAGGGCCATTGTGGCAGTGGCCACCACGCTGGATGCGGGATGCCGCGCGAGCAGCCGCAGCCCGAATGCCAGGTCGAGGCCCAGCGCCTCGACCCCGTAGCCGGCGCGACGCTCGCGCACCCCGATGCGCACGTGCTCGACGCCGCCCATCTCGGCGAGAACGCGGCGGCGGGCCGCCTCCCGGTCCATGCCGCCCCGTGCCTTCTCGTCGGCCGCCAGCGCAAGGTAGGACTCGATCTCCTCGTCCAGATCGCGATCGCGCGCGCGGCGGCGGAACAGGTTGTCGAGCAGGCGCGCCAGGCGCCGCGCGGCGGCCATGGCGTCAGGTGGCCTCGAGCACGCGCACGATGCTGGCCACGGTTCGGCGCCAGATGCGCTCCTGCTGCTGCAGGCGCCGGCGGCCGGTGGCGGTGAGCTGATAGTAGCGAGCGCGCCGGTTGTTCTCGGAGCGGCCCCAGCTGCCGGCAATCCAGCCCCCTTCCTCGAGGCCGTGCAGGGCCGGGAACAGCGAGCCGGGATTCACGCGGAACGCGCCGCGCGTGAGTTGCTCGAGCCGGCGTGTGATGCCGAGCCCGTGCATCGGCTCGAGCGAGAGCGTCTTGAGCAGCAGCAGGTCGAGCGTACCGGGGGGCACGTCGGTCTTGGTGGCGTCCATGCGCGCTTGTCCTATCGGTTGCCTACAGGACGCTACACCTCGCCCTATGGACTGTCAAGAGGAGTGGCACGGAAGATCGTCCGTGGACGCTGACGGCCGCTTCGTTGAATCAGGCGAGGCAGGCGGCGTCTTCCGGTCTGCCCCTCAGGCCCAGGTTCACGGTCGCCAGATCGCGACGAGTCGGGAGTTGAGCGTATCCGCCCGGAGTAGTACGGTTCCGCCGTGCCTCAGAAGTGCCGCCGATCGCCTGCGGGAAGGATTGCGGGCTCCTGGCCAGCGGTACGCGCGCTCGGTTTTGTCGTCAAGGCGGAACAGCGGTTTGCGCCTGGCCTTCCCGTGAACGTCTTCCCGGGGCGAGGCCTGACCGCCCTTCGTCTCTCAGTGCGTGGGGGACTCCATACTCTGGACGTTGACGACACCGACATCATAGGAAGCCCAGGCGTGCTGACGCCCGCCGATCGTTGAGGACGGCCGATGTCGGAACGGAGTACAGTCCGTGCGGGTGGTATTTGCAGCGACGGTGGACTCTGTGGTGAACACACCGTCCGAGTGATCGAGACGCCGATGCAGAGTGCGCCGATCTCGACGCGGGGAGCCGCGCACTGACGCCGACGCGGGGATCTGCAGTGGCACACAATCCGAACTCGGTTCGCGGGATCGCGTCGGCGGCCTTTTGGGGCGTCGGCCTCATCGCTCTTGCGTGCGGCCTACAGACACTGTTGGCGCCGACCGTTCGCCTGTCGTGTCCGGCGCGAACGGTCGGCGCACCCGACTGCGAACTGCGCTGGATCGTCGCCTTCGACCGCGTGCGCATCCGACGGACACCGTTGCCAGGGCTGCAATCCGTCGACGAAATCGAGTCGACCAGTCGCGGTGGGGCCACGCGTGATGCGCGGTCAGGTCCCGGCGGGCCAACGTCGACGATGTACCTGAACACCGCGAGCGGACGAGTGCGGACGATCCTCTTCGCCGATCAGCTGGAACTGCAAGGCCTCCGTGATCCGCTCCGCGCCTATCTCGCCAATGATCAGGCCCCGCCGTTGGAATTGACGATGAGGCCCGATGCCATTCCTGGACGGCTGATCGCGAACGTGATCGTGTGTGCGGGACTCCTGTTTCTGGTGTGGCTACCCGTCCAAGTTGTCGCAGCGGTGAGGCGTCTGGGCTGACACTGTATGGGCACGGCGCTACCAGCAGGGAGTTGAGGGTTTCGACTGGAGCGACTCGGCTTCCAGGCGCAACAGGCTTCTCACACCGCGGACCACGCCGCAGGGGTGTGCCAGTCACCGCAGCGACGAGTTCCGGCGGGCGCTCGGCGACGGCCTCATCGCGGTCACCTATCATTGCGACCGCCACACGCGTGTGGTGAAATGCCGGACATGCCGATCGTGATCACGGTGATGCTGCTGGCGTGGTCCGTCGCAGCGCCGGCCCTCGGACAAGGGGCTGGCACGCTGCGGAAGGTCGTCGACGTCGCGCCGATCTATCCAGAGGCGGCTCGAGAGCAGGGCGTCGCGGGCACGGTCGTCGTCCGCCTGGTGATTGGCACTGACGGCCGCGTGACGGACGCCCGAGTCACTCGCTCCGTGCCCATGCTCGACGAGGCGGCGCTGACCGCGGTGCGGCAATGGGTGTATGACGCCTCCACGCTACGGCGACCGCGAACGATCACGGTTCGTGTCGCCTTCCCTGCCGACGGGCAGGCTGCCCCTGCCGGCGCGCGGCCGCCGACGAACGGTCGTCGCGCCGAGCGCGGTGTTGCGGCGCCACGAACGGTGGCTCGACGTGACTCGTTGCCATCGGCCGGCGGCTCGTCGGGCCGCTCGGTCGCACTGCCGTGTACGACCGGATCGGCCGCGCCGGCGCCAGCGCCCGCCGCGCCAACCGGCGCGCTTACGCCTGAGCAGAAGGCGCAGGCCGAGATCAGGCAGTTGAGCGCACGCATCGGCAGCGGCTCGCTGACCGACGAACAGTGTCTGGAGGCCGTGCGCCGCCGCGGCTACCTGTACGCGGTGACCGGTGCCGGTGGGCTGGCCCGCCGCGACCTGGACGCGTTGATTGCGAACGACCCGGACGATCGGGAAGCGCATTTCAGCCGCGGGCTGTCCTATTTCACCAACCCGATCCTGGCCCTCCCTTCGTTCGACCGCGCCATCGCCCTGCGCCCGGATGCCGAGTCCCACTCCGTTCGGGGCTGGGCCCGCCTTGTGCAACAGCAGTATCGCGACGCCGTGGCGGATTTCGAGACCGTCCTGCAAGAAGCGCCGCGCGATGCCGAGGCGCTTCGCGGCCGGGCCTGGGGTCGTCTGCTGCTCGGTGAGCACGCGGCGGCCATCGCCGATCTGAACGCGCTGATCGATCTGGGCCCCAACCCCGAAGCGGTTGCGATGCGTGGTGCGGCTCGGTACCTGGCCGGTCAGCCGACCGAGGCGTTGCCGGACCTGCGCGCGTCCGCCCGCTTCGCGCCCCGGGTGACGACGCCACGCACCTATGAAGGCCTTCGCATCGACGACTGGCGGCGTCACGGCGTTCTCGAGCGCGTGCTCGAGGAGCGGGCGCGCCGGACCAAGGACGTTGTCGGCTGGCTGGCGGCGGCCGCCATCGCCTATCGCGCCAACGACGAAGTCATGAGCGGGGCGGCGCGCGGCGTAGCAGGTCCGTATGCTGCGTTCCGGATGGCGCTGTCGACCGACCCAGGCAGCATCGACGCCCTGATGATGCGCGCTTCGACGCACGCCGCGCCGTTCTTCGGCTTCTCGCCAAAAGAGGCGGCCGCGGACCTCACCGAGGTGATCCGACTACAGCCGCGGAATGCGGAAGCCTACGCTCTCCGCGCGATGGTGTATGCGTCCGACAAGGCGTCACTCGGGCTGGCGATCGCTGATTGCGAACGTGCCCTTCAGATCGTGCCGCGACAGCCGGTCGTGGAGATCATGCTCCGCCGCTTGCAGGAGGAAGATGTGGCATGGCGAGCGGAACAGCGGCGCGCTGCGGCGGCGCGCGCCCGGCGCGACGAGGAGGTGCGGAAGACGGCGGAACAGATGGCCGCCGCATTCTTGACGTACGTGGCGACGAGAGTCGCGGCTGGCCCGCCTCCGCTGCCGACGCCAGAGGATCGGATCCACGAGGCCATCCAGACCTATATCGACAACATGCAGTCGATACCCCGTCGTTAGCGGCCAGGTTGTCAGCTCAGAGGACCATGAGCCAGGGAAGCGCCTCGTGAAGCGCCCGCCAGCCTCGGGCCGTCAACTCCACGTGCGAGGGAAGCCACAGCAGCAGGAGCGAGCCGCCAGCGCACCAGAGCATCCCGCGCCGGACGACTCGCGGCGCGTCACTCACGAACGCCGGGTCTCTTCTGCCGACCACGACGACAAGCACCGCCAGGGCCGCGAGGACGGCGAGACCAGACATGGACTGCTGGTTCATCCACCCCAGGAGACCGAAGCCGGCAACCCAGGACAGCCCCGTCCAGATTTCGCTCCAGAGCACCCACCCCTGCATCGCAAGGACCGCAACGACAGTCCCCATCATACGCAGCGAGAAGACGCTTGCTGCGAGGCCAACGTCTACCGGTTCCGCGTAACCCAGGATCCACGCACCACACGTGACGAAGGTGAAGACGCCCGCACACACGAGCGCAACAGCGCTGACGGGCCCCAGTCCTCCCGAGTTCGGCGCCGAATCGATCGTGGTTCCTGAAGTCGGGGCGTTCGCCGCGCTCGACTGCCCCATCAGCCGCAGCTTCTCGTCGCCCCAGAACGTCCTGACGTCTCTCTAGTTTTCGGTGTTCGCTTTCGGGGCCACCGTCAGAACCGGCTTCTCTCTAGTTTTCAGTGTTCGCTTTCGGGGCCACCGTCAGACGCCAGCGCTACGAGCTCGGCGCCTATCTCATTCAGACGCGTCGTCATCCTGACAAGCCACTCCTTACCTTCTTCTCGAGACAGCGGTTCGCCTTTCTCGATCTGCATATGGTCCCGCACCGCACTCGACAGCCATTCGTCGAAATCGTTGGAGTGGCCCACATGCCGGCAAATAGCCTCGAAGCGGTTCACGGCGAGCGGGTGTGTGTCTGTCGAGCTATTTACCGCGGCCTCCACAAAGGCCAGGAAGGACAATACGGTAAAGGTGCCGCTAAGTGCGCACCTTAGCGAATCGAACTCCGGGAGCGCCTCCCAGATTCGCTTGTCGCTCCGGAAATAGCCGATCGCGAGCTTGTCCGCCTCGTACTCCTCCCGCTTCGCGAGTGTGTCGCGTTCTGAAATGACCGACGTGTACCTCTGCGCCAGCTCAGAACTGTGCCGTCCTCGAAGATGTCCGGCCTCGACGTGCGCCACTTCGTGAAGCAGCAAGAACTGTTCGGTCGCAAAGGTGATCAAGGACCCAAGAATCCGGATCCGCGATGGAAACGCAATGACGAGCGGTGGGCAACCGGTCTGGTGTAGGACGTGCGACATGAGAACCTTCGTTGCGCCCGTCGCGATCTCATGGGTGTATCGGTCCCGAAGTCCGTGATGCCCTTGGCTCTCAAGTGCCTCCATGAACATGAAGAGCTGCCCGACTTTGCATTGAAAGTGAAGGCCAACCAGCAGTCCGATATTCAACACGATCAGCGGCGTATCGTCGATGAGCACGACCTCTGCATTGACGCTCGGGTCGGGCGCGACGAGGAACCGGTACCTCCGGATGATCTCCAAGATGGGCGGCGTCGTCAGGTCGTACTGTTGCAGCTCCTCCACGTAGCGACGAGTCCAGCGATCGCACGACTCGACGATCTTCGCAAGGCGGATGTCGTCGTCAAGATCGTCGAACTTCGACGATCGCCCCGAGGACCGATCGAACAGGATACGTACTGCGTCGACCAACCACGGCTCGGCACCCGAAGCCGACGGACTCGTGGTGCCCGAGCGCGCGTTGGCTTCGTCCGCTGACCCCAGCCGGAGTAGGGCGATTCGTTCGGCCACTCGCTGTTGATCGCTGAGGTATCCGTCCCGTTCGTAGATCTCTGCCGCCTCCCAATACGCCTGCACAGCCTCGTCCAGGAGGGCTGCCCGGTCGTCGCTGCCTCGCAATAGAAGCGCTCGACCCAGTGTTTCCATGACCTGAGCTCGGTGCCACCCCGATAGTCCGGCTTCGGCGGGCATCAATGCAGCGCGCAGCGCGTCGATGGCCTGCTCAACATGCTCACCGTCGCCAGCGGTCCCGCAATCAAGATGGGTCAACGCCAGCCGGTGCTGCGTGAGCGCCCACTCTCGAAGCGGGACATGAGGCGGCCCAACCTCGAGAGCGGACCGGTACAGTTTGATTGCCTGTTCAAGATTCCCCAGCCGATCGCCGCGTGAGAGACGCGCGAAAGCGTTTCCCATGTCATTGAGAGCATCGGACCAGAGTTTTGGGTGGGTGGTACGCGAGACCGAGCTCAAGACGAATGAGAAGGCGCCGATCGCCGCCTCGCGATTCTGATCCCCATCGCCTGAGCGCCGGCTCAAGTAGGCGTTCCCCAAGTTGAAGTGGAGGAGTGGCCACCAGTCAGGTGGATCCGCATCCGAGAACATCTCGATGGCGGCTTCATACGCGGCGATCGCGGAGTCGGAGTCGCCGCGCTGGGCGGCCGCCATCGCCAAGTCGAGACACTGCCGTACGGTGGAGGGCTTGCTGTCCGCGGCGTCCGGTCTGCCGAAGTCGTTCATATGCCTCTGGCCCCGGTCTGTGAGTAGCAGTCGGCTCCTAGAGCCCAGCGGAATGTCGTAGGGATAGTGGACCAGACGTGCGCAGGCCCACCGAAGCGGTGCCGGAGCGCGTTGGGCACGGCGAGAGTTGAGCAGCATCGAGAGCCGCGACCTCGCCATCCGGGAGCGCTACAGGGCGGCAACTTCCGGCGGGAAGGCACTCGACAGGGCCGCTATCGGAATCCGCCACACTCCAGAAGCTTGCCAAGTTCGTGGCCGTGTAGATTCGTAAGCATCGCATTCGGGTCGACTCCAAGAGCTGTCGAGAACCCCTCAGAGAGAATCCGTTCCGGACTTCGCTCGCCCGGTCTCGGGAACGCACGACGGCGATATGGACCGTGTATGCGGAGTTCGCGAAGGTCGATACCATTGATTCTTGACAAAACATCGGGCAATGGCGTGTCGTCGACGAGAACCGGCGCCACAACAATATTGCTCTTTACCCCCAACTCGTACTCCCTCCTGACCTGAGCAGAAGAGGCAGAATGTTCGCACCAGAACACGAACATCCGCCCTGCCGACGTAATTGCCAGGTCAATCTGCTCCTCCCAGTTGGAGCCTACCGGAATGTGGTCGGTGTCCTGGAACACGAACTGCCATTCGCGTCCGGTGACTGACGGTACTCCGGCGATTGCCGAGCGCAAGAGACGCACAAGTTGGCTCACGACCTGCGCATCGTGGCGGCTATAAGACACAAAGATGTAAGCTCTCATGCTCGTCATCGTCCAATGAGGGCGCCGAGATACGACGGAGTGGATCCGCTGCCGCTATCGCCCGTTATCATTGTTCGCGATTGCCGCTCGCGCCAACTCTCCCTCCAGCGGGATTTGAGCACCCGGTTGGTCACGGTGCACGCTTTCCCGCCCCTTTTCACTCAGAGCAGAATAGCGCGAGGCCGCCGCCCTGCACGCGCAAACGGACATAGCACACCCTCTACAGACACGCCACGCCCTCGAACGCTCGGCCGATCGTCTCGGGACTTCCCTGGTCGGCCGACGCCGAGTCGACCCACGCCTCCTGGAGCGGATCGCGCGAGGGCCGCAGTACTGGCAGGTCCGCCGGCAGGCCCAGGTCCGTGAGGATCCGAAGCACGGGGGCGGAGGGTAATCAGGGCCATGCGCCGCAGCCGCCCCCGACACTGCAGACACCCTAGGACGTCGAATCCATGCGAAGGAGGGGAGACCGCAGCGCGCCTGCGGGGATCAAGGTCGAATAACGCCGGTGCCGTTGCCCCCAGGACTCGTTCATCCTGCCTATCCTCCTACCGTGC
The DNA here is from genome assembly GCA_050187355.1 of Vicinamibacterales bacterium. Classification (GTDB taxonomy): domain Bacteria; phylum Acidobacteriota; class Vicinamibacteria; order Vicinamibacterales; family UBA2999; genus CADEFD01. The sequence continues at coordinate 32,773 of JBFWXO010000001.1, read as the reverse complement.
CTCATGCCTACTTCGAGCCTCGCGTATGAGTGGACACCGACGCTGCGGGTGCCAGGGCGGGGCGCCTCCTGGTGCCCCGCCCTGGTCCTGACTCAGTGCTCTCTGTCCCGCCGCGGCGACTCATTGCCGTAGCTGTCCTTCGAGCGGATGCGCCCGTTGCGCCCGTGAATCACCAAGTCCACGCGGCGCCGCTTCGCTTGACGGATGCCAGCGCGTGCGGCCTCCGCCTGGGTGCGATATCCGCGCTCGGTGGTGACGAAGGCCCGGACGACCCACCGGCCAGTCGAGGCGCTGCGGACGACGTGGATCTCTGACGACCGGATGCGTCTCACGACGCCTTCTCCAGCTCACCGAGCGCCGGCACCGGAAGGACCGACACCGGCGGTGCTGCGGGCGCGGGCGGCGCGAGGGGTGCCACGACCGGCACCGGTTCCGTCGCAGCGACGGGCTCCGGATCGGGCGGCGTCACAGAAGCCTTCGCAGCGCTGGATCCCCGCCCCTCGATCCGCCGCGCGGTGGTCCACGCCGCGTACGTCGTGGGATCGGACTGACGCGTCGCGATCGCCACGATGACGTCGAGGTCCCGCGCGGCGTCCAGGCCCTCCGCCAGCGTGGTCGCGATGCCGGCCTGCGCCTTGCGCCGCACCGTCTTGCTACTGAGGCGCACGTCCGCCCGCCTGCTGCAGCCGATTCACCGCCGTCCGGAAATCGCCGATGAAGGTGGACGGCAGGCCGAACTGCTCGAACTCCGCCTGCCGGGTGGCGGCGGCCTCCATGAAGGCCCGGGCGGTGGCGAGCTCCGCGCCGAGGCTCCGGTGCGGCGGCAGCACGAACGGGCTGACGGACGGTTCCACGCGCGTCACCCGGCGCGCGGCGGCGGCGATGGTCTTCAGATACTCGAAGACGGCCTCGCGCGTCTCCGTCTTGACCCGCCGCGCCTCGGCCCGGCCGATCACGTGGTTCTTCGCGTGCTCGTCGATCGCGGCCACGGCCGCCACCACGCGCGCGAAGGCCTGGCCGCCCTTGGTGGCCTCGGGGAACAGGGCCGCATGCGCCGTCCCGAAGTCGCGCACGCGCACGAACATCTCGTACTTGAACCGCTGCTGTCTGGTCATCACGACCTCCTGGCCGGCATCGTCGTGCCGGGGCGAGGAGGAAGTCCTTCCCGTGATGCCGAGAAGACCTGAACGGCCTGAATTCCGGGAGGGCGGAGACGGACCAGCGCACCGACAGGTCGGTACCAGTCCGACGAATCGACGCCGTTTACACGCGATCCCGCTCGCGCGCCATAGTCGTGGCGATGTCTCGCAGGAACCCCTTGAGCTGCTTGGCGGGGCGAACCGGGACCAGCTCGATGCGATCGTCGTAGACCATGGCGTGCATCTTCTGCCCTGCACGGAGCTTCAGGCGCGCCCGGATCTCCTTCGGAATGACGACCTGGAACTTCGGCGAAATGGTGACCATGGCCATCTGGACCTCATCGATGAATGGTCTGAACGTCACTCCGCGAGGCAGGACTGGATGAGATCGACGGATTCCGGCGTGTCCGACCCGGCGGCGGGACGAGCTGGATCGTCCAAGCCGAGCGCGCACGTTGTCAGAGCCCGCCTACGCGACGTCCTTCCGGACGTGCTGCGCCAGCACCTCGTTGATCAGCGTCTGGTAGCCAACCCGACGACGCTTGGCCTCCTTCCGGAACTGCTCGAGGACGCGGGCGTCGAGCCGAATGGCAATCAGCTGCCGCGGCGCATCGCCGAGGGGCGGCCGACCAACGCGCCGCATCGACCGCAGCTGTTCGGTCGACGCCTCCGGGATGTCGCTGAAGTCAAGCGCGCGCTTGGTACGCCGCGCGCTCCCGGCGGCTCGCCCGCCGCGCACTAATGAGGCGGATTTTCTCGGCATCTTGGTCACTCCTGCGCACGGTGTACGCCACCATCAGCACCCGCCCATCGGCGGCGCGTCCCAGACGGAGCGCGCGAGCCTCGACCGCAGAGTGCGCGAGGTCAGGCCCGTCCAGCGCGTCGGGGTCCGCGAAGACGGTCACGGCGGCCTCGAAGCTCACGCCGTGCTTGTCCGCGTTGGCCGCTGCCTTCGCGGATCCCACTCGAACACGGATTCAGTATATACGCAATGTGACATCCTGGCGGATGACGGAGGCGAGGCCGTCGCGCAGGCCCAGCGCTCATCCAAGCCCGTGTTGGCCGCGTGAACGGGACCGATCAGCGTGACCTGGCCGCCCTCCAGACATTCCCGTAGCCGACGCCCCGTCGACCACGTGTTGGCGCGGAATTGAGTTTGTCGGGCGCATCTGGTAGGTAGTGGTTCGGCTCCGACGCCTTACCCGCCAACAACTCACGATGCCGCTGCAAGCGAACCACAGATGTGGAGAGCGGCGCGGACTGCATGGAGGTGCGTTATGCCACGGCATCGACTGCTTCGCCTTGCGGAGAACTGGAGACCGGATCCGAACGACCTACATGGCGAAGATAAGCGCCGACTACTTCGATACCTCTTGGACCACGAGGTCTCGTCAACGGATCCGGTGACGCTTCCCGCGTTGCTCAGGGAGGTTCGCTTTACGCGAGGCTACACACGGGAGGCGCTCCAGCACAAGCTTCTTGGTCCATTGAGACGCGACCCACGAGTGTTCATCGGAACGTCAAACCGCGGCGTTTTCTTGGTCTTGACGCCTGAGGACGCCGACGCAACCCTTGGGTTTTATTCTTGGCGAATCAGGGCCGAAATGCGGCACGCGCGAAACTTGCGCGCTCTAGCCAAGCGAACGAAACTGTTTGATGGTCACGCAACAGCGATTCCGGTGAATCGCGAGCGCGCCATTGTCTACATCGACGAGTCCGGCAATCCGGATACCGGTGATCGCAACCCTACGTCATTCGTTGTGGCGGCTGTGGTGATCGAGTCGCGACAAGAGCTCGCCTCACTTGACCAGCGGTTTAGGAATGCCTTCGCCACAATTCGGCGACCAGAATCACACGAACTAAAGACGTCGGGACTGTCGGTTGCGAAACATGCGCGAGTCCTCCGCGAGCTGTCGCTGCTTGACTACCAGTGGGCAGCCGCCTGCTTCGATAAGCAGCGACTCAATTCGCCTGGCTTTGCTGATCCAAAGACCTTGTACCGCTACGCTATGCAGTTCTTGGTCGGTGATCTCTTGACTCTCGCCTGGCAGGCCGACTTGGTTATCGATCAGCACTCAACGGTCGAGTTTCAGCGACAGTTGGCCGACTACTTGCGGCGGCAAAACTCGGGCCTCCCAGTAAATTCGCTGAATGACGTGAGCTTTTCGGATAGCAGTAAGTCGCGCTTGATTCAGCTCGCCGATCTGGTCGCAGGAGCGGTCCGTCGTAGCATCGAGCGCGAGCCGGTGCCGCTACGGGAGATCGAACACAAGATGATTGGGCTGCAGCACTGGCCGCCGAGATGATTTGCTCGAGACCGCATCGGGTAGGAGGCCCGGTGGCCAGCTGTGTCTCCAAGGCTTAGCACGAATTTCTTCAAGCCTGGCTGGTTCGCCCAATGCTCGGACAACTGCGTCGCACTTGCCACACGTCCCGCCTGACAACCGCCTCATTCACATCCGGCCGGCTAGACTAGCCTACGCTCGGCACATTGGCCGCAAGCGCGGCTGGGTCCGACCCGCGCTCGTCGCGGGTTGGAGCGGAATACGGACCGCGTAGGGCTGCGGCGTCGCCCTGCGGCATCGTCTCGATCAGCGGCTGTGCTCTGCTCCACGAAGCCCACAACCCGAGCGGACGGCCGGGCTGTTGGGTGGCGCGAGGCGGGTAGGCACCCCAACGCGCACAGTCCGCGCGTCGGGGACCCCGCGCCGGCGGATTCGCTGCCACGCGAGATCGGGCTGCTGCGACGAGTGGCGGCGAATCTGCGGGTGCCTCGCGACGGGACCCAACAGGCGCCCGGCAACCGCTCGCATCCCCGGCGGGCGCGGAGTCACCCAGCCGCAGAGCGAGATGATGCTGCAGGGTGACGGCGCTCAGGCGCTGCGGCTTCCGGTCGGCGGCACTGCAACACTACGACGACGCGATCGCCGCAGCCGACGGCTGACTGCGGCGCGCCGTGCGTCTCGCCGGCAGTCCGTCGAGATGCGCTGCGAGATCCTCCAGGTTCCGCAGCGTCCGCACCGGCAGGAAGTCATCCACGTACGGCAGCGCCGCGACGAGGCCGCGTGTCAGCGGGCGGTAGTCCGCCGTGCCCAGCAGCGGGCTCAGCCAGATCAGGCGATGGCAGCTCCGCTGGAGCCGCGCGACCTGGTCGCGGAGCACGCCGGGGTCGCCCCGGTCCCAGCCGTCGGACACCACCAGCACCACGGCGCCCCGCCCCAGGACGTACCGGGCCCAGCGGACGTGCAGCTCGCGCAGGGCGTCGCCGATGCGCGTGCCGCCGGACCAGTCGGGCACCTGGCGCGCGGCGTTGATCACGGCGTCGGCGGCGCCGCGGGAGCGCAGCTCGCGCGTGATGCGGGTCAGCCGGGTGGAGAACGCGAACGCCTCCACGCGGAACGCGGCCTCGGTCAAGACGTGCGCGAAGTGCAGCAGCAGGCGCGCGTAGCGCTCCATCGATCCGCTTACGTCCACCAGCACCACGATCGGCCGGCGGCGGGTGGTCCGGTGGCGCCGCGGCAGGCGCACGATCTCGCCCGTGCCGGCGGCGGCCCTGAGCGCGCGGCGCAGGTCGATGCGCGGACCCGGACCGCGCACCCAGCGGCGCGTGCGACGGCGGCCCGGATCCCAGGCCAGCGACGACAGCACCTGACGGGCCTCGGCGAGCTCGTCCGCCGTGAGGTCCGCCAGGTCCGCGTCGCGCAGGCGCTCGGCGCGGCTGAACGTTCGGATCTCGGCCTCGGGCAGGTCGCGCTCCCCGGGCTCGTCCACCCCGGCGCCTCCCGCCTCGTCCGACTCGGGCAGCACCACCTCCACCTGCAGGTCCACACCCGAGCGCGGCTCGCCGATGGCGCGCAGGTCGCGGCGGCCCCAGCGCTCGCCGTGGTCCTGCCAGAAGGCGTCGAACGCCGCGTCGAAGACCGCGCCGTCCTCCCGGCGCCGGATGACCAGCGCGCCGAGCACGTGCTTCACGTCCGCGCGGTCGCCGACGCCGGTGGCCACGAGCGCGCGCAACGCGTCGGCGATCCGGTCCGTGGGCACGTCGAGCCCCAGGCGCCGCAGCAGGCGCCCGAACACGAGGAGGTTGTGCGCGAGCGCCACGGCGTCAGCCGCTCCGGCGCGCTCCCGTGAGCATGGCGCGCGACAGCAGCCCCTGCAGGCGATCGCCGCGCATGGCCTCCACGTCCTCCCGCGCCTTCAGCACCACGCCCAGCGTGTCCTCGATGGTGGCGGCGTCGAGCGCGCGCCTGTCCAGGGCCACGAGCGCCGACACCCAGTCGAGCGTTTCCGACACGCCGGGTGCCTTGTACAGCTCGGCGGTCCGCAGCTCCTGAACCACGGCCGTCACCTGCCGCGCCAGCGTCTCGTCCGCCGCGGGCACGCGCCGCCGCACGATGGCGAGCTCCTTCTCGAACGACGGGTACTCGATCCAGCGGTACAGGCACCGCCGCTTCAGCGCGTCGTGCACCTCGCGGGTGCGGTTCGACGTGAGGATCACGACGGGCGGCTCCACGGCCGCGATGGTGCCGAGCTCCGGAATCGTCACCTTGTATTCCGAGAGCAGTTCCAGGAGGTAGCCCTCGAACTCCTCGTCGGCGCGGTCGATCTCGTCGATGAGGAGCACGGGCGGCCGCCCCGGCGCGCCCTCGAGCGCGCGCAGCAGCGGGCGCTTCAGCAGGAAGCGCTCGCTGAAGAGCTGTTCGCGGACGCGGTCGCGGTCCACGCCCTCGGCCGCCTCGTGGATGCGCAGCTCGAGGAGCTGGCGGGCGTAGTCCCACTCGTAGATCGCGTGGGACACGTCCAGCCCCTCGTAGCACTGCAGCCGGATGAGCTCGGTGCCGAGCGCGCCGGCCAGCGCGTGCGCGACGGCCGTCTTCCCCACGCCCGCCTCGCCTTCGAGGAACAGCGGGCGGCCCAGGGTGACGGCCAGGTAGATCGACACGGCCAGGCCGCGGTCGGCGACGTACGACGCCGCGGCCAGGCGTTCCTCCACCTCGTCGATGGAGCCGACGAGCGCGGGCCGGGTCACTTCGCGCGTGCGGCCGCCGCCGTCAGCGCCCGCGCCACCCACACGCCCACGACGCCGCGGCGGTAGTCGCCGGACGCGAAGACGTCGCCCATCACGTCGTCGCCCAGGTCGCCGGCAGCCTTCGCTCCTGCCGCCGCGATGCCGGCCGCGTCCAGGGCCTTGCCGTTCAGCGCGGCTTCGACCGACGGCAGACGGGTCGGCAGGGGCGTGAGGCCGCCCACCACCACCGTGGCGCCGGCGCACGTGCCGCCGGACACCTGGACCACCGCCGCCGCACCGATGACGGCGTAGCGCGAGGCCGGATGGACGAACTTCGCGTACGCCGCGCCGTTGCCTTTCAGCGCGGGCACGACCACCGCGGTGACGATCTCGCCCTCGGCGAGGGCCGTGGTCATCACGCCCTGGAAGAAGTCGGCCGCCGCGATCGAGCGCGACCCCGAGGCGCCCGTCACCTCGATGGTGGCGCCGAGCGCCGTGAGCACCGTGGGGTAGTCCGCGCCGGGATCGGCGTGAGCCACGCTGCCGCCGATCGTGCCGCGGTTCCTGACGGCGGGATCGCCGATGTGGGCGGCCGTCTCGGCCACCACGGCGCACTCGCCCTTCACGACATCCGACGTGGCGACCGTGAGATGGGTGGACATCGCGCCGATGCGGATGCCGCCGGAGGTGCTGGTGATGCCCTGGAGCTCGGCCACGCGGCTGACGTCCACGAGCGCGGTGGGCGCGGCGAGGCGGAGCTTCATGGCCGGGAGCAGGCTGTGTCCGCCCGCGAGGAGCTTGGCCCCGGGCGTGGCGGCCAGGAGGCGCTGCGCGTCGGCCAGCGAGGTGGCGCGGTGATATTCGAACGAGGACGCGAACATCTCAGGCTCCCTTCTGCGCGGTCTGGACGGCCTGCCACACGCGCTCGGGCGTGAGCGGCATGCGCACGTCGTGGATGCCCAGCGGACGCAGCGCGTCGATGACGGCGTTGTAGACGGCGCACGTGGAGGCGATGGTGCCGGCCTCCCCGATGCCCTTCACGCCCAGCGGATGATGGGGCGACGGCGTGACCGTGTGCAGCACCTCGATGTCCACGAGCACGTCGGCGCGCGGAATCGCGTAGTCCATCAGCGACCCCGTCACGAGCTGGCCCGTGTCGGTGTAGACGGCCTCCTCCCACAGCGCCTGCCCGATGCCCTGGACGACGCCGCCGTGCACCTGGCCCTCGACGATCATGGGGTTGATCTGGGGGCCGCAGTCGTCGGCGCAGACGTAGCGCTTGAGCGCGACCGCGCCCGTGGACGGATCCACCTCCACGACGGCGATGTGCGACCCGAACGGGTAGACGAAGTTCGGCGGATCGTAGAAGGACGACGCCTCGAGCCCGGCCTCCATGCCCGCGGGCATGTTCCACGCCACGTTGGCCATGAGCGCGATGTCCTGGATGGTCTTGGCCTGCGCCGGCGCGCCCTTCACGAAGAACTTGCCGTCGGCGTAGTCCATGTCCTCCACCGACGCCTCGAGCAGGTGGGCGGCGAGCGCCGTGGCCTTCTCCTTGATCTTCCGGAGGGCGACGGCCAGCGCCGCGCCGCTCACGGCGGTGGTGCGGCTGCCGTAGGTGCCCCAGCCCATGGGCGTCTTGTCCGTGTCGCCGTGCACCACCTTCACGTCGTTCACGTCCACGCCGAGCTCCGACGACACGATCTGCGCGAAGGTCGTCTCCTCGCCCTGGCCGTGCGGCTTCGAGCCGATGAAGACGTTCACCTTGCCCGACGGGTGGAAGCGCACGATGGCGCTCTCCCACAGCCCGCCCTGGAAGCCCACGGCGCCCGCGACCTGCGACGGCCCCAGGCCGCAGATCTCCACGTAGGTGCAGACGCCGATGCCCAGGTAGCGGCCCTTCGTGCGCGCGTCGGCCTGCTCCTTGCGCAGCGCGTCGTAGCCGATGTGCGTGAGCGCCTTCTCGAGGTTCTCGTGGTACGCGCCGCTGTCGTAGGTGAGGCCCGTGGCCACGGCGTGGCCGTTGTCGAACTTCGGGATGAGGTTGATGCGGCGCACCTCCACCGGGTCCTTGCCGATGGCGGCGGCGAAGCGATCGACGAGCCGCTCGATCATGTAGGTGGCTTCCGGCCGGCCGGCGCCGCGATAGGCCTCGACGGGCGTCGTGTTCGTGTAGACGCCGTACACGTCCTCGTGCACGGCCGGAATCAGGTAGGGCCCGCACAGCATGAGGCCGTGCAGGATGGTCGGAATGCCCGGCGCGGCCGTGGAGAGGTAGGCGCCCATGCCCGCCCACACGGTGGCGCGCAGGCCCGTGATCTTCCCGTCCGGCGTGCCGGCCATCTCCACTTCCTGCACGTGATCGCGCCCGTGCGTGGTGGCGATGTAGTTCTCGCTGCGCGTCTCGGTCCACTTCACGGGCCGGTTCAGGCGCATCGAGCAGAAGCAGGCGATGAACTCGCCCGGGTACTGCGGAATCTTGCTGCCGAACCCGCCGCCCACCTCGGGCGCCACCACGCGCAGCTTGTCCTCGGGCACGCCGGTGACGATCGACGCGATGAACCGCACGATGTGCGGGTTCTGCGTGGTGTTCCAGAGGGTGAGCTCGCCCGAGATGGCCGTCCACTGGGCCAGCGCGGACCGCGGCTCCATCGCCGTGGGGATCAGGCGCTGCTGGATGATCCGATCCTTGACCACGACGGTGCCGGGCGCGTCGAACGCCGCCGTCGCGTCGCCGCCTGAGACGGTCCAGTGGAAGGCTTGGTTGCCGGGCGCGGAGGCATGGACTTGAGGCGCGCCGGCCGCGACGGCCTTCTGCGGGTCCACGACGGCTCCGAGCGTCTCGTACTTGACGTCGATGAGCTCCAGCGCGTCGTAGGCCTGGTACGGCGTCTCGGCCACCACCACCGCCACCACGTCGCCCACGTAGCGGACGGTGTCCTTGGCCACCACCGGATACTCCGCGACCTTGAGGTCCGCGTTCGGCACGAGCCAGGCGCACGGCATCGGCTTCAGCACGCCGTCGGTGTCGGCCCCCGTGTAGACGGCCACGACGCCGGGCGCGGTCTTGGCCTTGCTCGTGTCGATGCTCGTGATGCGCGCGTGCGCGTGAGGACTCCGGAGCATGGCCGCGTGGACCATGCCCGGCAGGTACAGATCGTCGGTGAAGGTGCCCGTGCCCGTGAGCAGGCGCGGATCCTCGCGGCGGCGGATGGCGGAACCGAAGATGCGCGAGCTCATTTCGTCCCCCCGATGGCCGAGGCGGCCGACCGCACGGCGCGCACGATGTTCTGGTAGCCCGTGCACCGGCACAGGTTGCCTTCCAGCCCGTGGCGCACCTGCTCGGGCGTCGGGTCCGGCGTGTGCGAGAGCAGCTCGTGGGTGGCGAAGACCATCCCCGGCGTGCAGAAGCCGCACTGCAGCCCGTGCATGTTCCAGAAGGCTTCCTGGATCGGGTGCAACTGGCCCGGAGGCGCGAGGCCCTCGATGGTGGTCACGGCGGCGCCGTCCACCTGGGCGGCCAGCACCGTGCACGACTTCACGGCCACGCCGTCCACCAGCACCGTGCACGACCCGCACTGGCTCGTGTCGCATCCCACCTTCGTGCCGGTGAGGTGCAGGTGGTCGCGCAGCAGATGGACGAGCAGCAGGCGGGCATCGACCTCGTGCTTGTGGATCTGACCGTTCACGGTCAGCGAGATCGCAACGGAGGTGTTCATCGGTCCTCCCCGGTCGGCGGCAGCAACACGCGCGCCGAACGCGCGGTGGCCGCGGAGTCGCTCACTATAGCACTCGGATTTGAGGCGCGTACGACGAGGCGGCCGCCTACCCGATCCGCTTGCCCAGCCACGTGGCCGGGCCGCCGCGCGCCTCGTCGAGTTTGCCGGCGGCGTACTTCTGGCTGACCTTCCAGACGAAGTCCATCTCCGACGTGATGGCCCACATGGCCATCCGCGACTCGATCACGAGCAGGACGCTGCCGTACAGCATGAACAGGCCGCCCCCGACGCCCAGGACGACGGCGACCCACGTGAACGCCCCGGCCAGCGCCGCGACGATCGCGATGGAGACGCTGCACGCCACGAACATCCCGAGGGCCGTGTAGAAGGCCACCATCGCGCGCTGAATGAGCCGCGCCCGCGAGGTCTGCCGATCGAGCTGGGCGAAGACGAGCTGCCGGCGGTCGTCGGCCATCTCGTCGGTCTCGGGGTGCTTGGCCAGGTTCTCGAAGCGCTCGGACAGCGTCCGCACGCGGTCCACCACGCGGCCCAGCCGCGAGCTCGTGGAGAAGATGAGCGCGCCGCAGGCCGAGATGAGCACCGCCGGCGTGATCATGGCCGTGAGCACGGCCAGGGCGTTCTGAGGCGATTCGAGCCGGGACAGCCAGGTCATCGGGGACAGTGTACGGTGGCGAACCCTGCAGGGACCAGGGACTGGGGACCAGGGACCGGGGTGACGCACGTCAACGGTCGCAGTAGCGAGAGCATCGCAATCCTCTGGTCCCTGGTCCCTGGTCCCTGGTCCCTACTCATTTCTCCGCACCAGCCACCAGACTAGAATCCCCTCCATGAACGCCATCCGCGCGCATGAGTTCGGCGGGCCCGACGTGCTCCGCCTCGACGAGATTCCGGAGCCGGCCCCGGGGCCGGGGCAGGTGCGGGTTCGGCTGGAGGCGGTGGGGGTGAACCCGTTCGACACCTACATGCTGAGCGGCACCTACGCCATCAAGCCGACGCTGCCGTACTCGCCCGGCGCCGACGGCGCCGGGGTGGTGGATGCCGCGGGGCCGGGGGTGGAGTCGCCGGCGATCGGCGACCGCGTCTTCATCGGCGGAACGGCCGACCACACGGCGTACGGCGCCTACCGCCAGGTGGTGCTGTGCTGGGCGGCGCAGGCGCATCCCCTGCCCGAGCGCGTGTCGTTCTCCGAGGGGGCCGCCGTCGGCGTGCCGTGCGTCACCGCGCACGAAGCGCTCCGCCGCGCCGGGCCGCGCCCGGGCGACGTCGTCCTCGTCCACGGCGCCAGCGGCAGCGTCGGGCTGTCGGTCGTGCAGCTGGCGCGAGCCGAGGGGCACACCGTGATCGGCACGGCGGGCACGGACGACGGCCTGGCCCTCGTCTCCGCCGAAGGCGCGCACCACGTCGTGGACCACCGCGAGGCCGGCCACGCCGACCGCGTGCTCGCCCTGACGAGCGGACGCGGCCCGGACGTCATCATCGAGATGCTGGCCAACGTCAACCTGGACGCGGACCTGACGATGATCGCGCCGCGGGGCCGGATCGTGGTCGTGGGGAACCGCGGGCGGATCGAGATCGACCCGCGGAAGATCATGGGCAAGCAGTCGGTGGTGACGGGCTTCGCGCTGTGGGGCCTCACCGACGAGGAGATGGCCGCGGCGCATGCGGCCGTCGGCGAGGCGCTGGCCTCGGGCGCGCTCAGGCCCGTGGTCGCCGCCGAGCTGCCGCTCGCCGACGCCGCCGAGGCGCACCGGCGCGTGATGACGCCGGGCGCGCGGGGAAAGATCGTCCTGCGACCGTAGCGCGGGGGGCGGGCGCCCCCCGGCCGGCGCTACTTCCCGCCCTTGCGGGCGAGTTCGTCGTCGATGATGTCCTCGAACACCGCGGGCGGCTGCGCGCCCGACACCAGGCGGCCGTTGATGTAGATCGTGGGCGTGGATCCGACGCCCATCTTCTCGCCGTAGGCGATGTCTTCCTGCACGATCGACGCGTACTTGCCGGAATCGAGGCACTGGTCGAACTTCGCCTGGTCGAGACCGAGCGCCCCGGCGCTCTGCTTCAGCTGCGGCACCTGCAGCTGCTGCTGGTTCTGGAACATGCGGTCGTGCAGCTCCCAGTACTTGCCCTGGTCGCCCGCGCAGTGCGCGGCCTCCGCCGCCTTGGGCGCCTGCAGGTGGGTCTGCAGCGGGAAGTCCTTGTAGATCAGGCGGATCTTGCCGGCGTACTTCTCCTCGAGCGCCTTCAGCGTGGGCGTCACGCGCGCGCAGAACGGGCACTGGTACTCGGAGAACTCGACAATCGTGATGGGCGCGTCCTTGGGGCCCCGGCTCGGATCGTGATCGGCGATCTCCACGTCGTAGCGGGGCGGGTCGAGCGAGATGTTCACGGCCGGGCCGCTCCGCTTCAGGTCCGCCACCATCACCGCCAGGTTCTGGGCGTCGCGGTTGCGCTGGATGAAGGCCGTGATCGACTCGCGGAGGTCGTTCACCGTGGAGGCGCCGACCCGGTCACGGTTGTCGTCGTAGACCTTCTGGATCTCGGCCTCGGTGATGGGCTGGCGCCGCTTCTCCAGTTCGGCCTCGACGTACTTCTCGCGCGTCGTGCCGGCCTTGGCCGCGGCCTGATCCAGCAGGTAATCGCTCACGAGCTGGTCGATGCTGGCGCGGCGGTGCTGGTAGAGCAGCTGGGTGACGCGGGCGCGCTCGGCCGGGTCGTCCTCCTGCCACCGGGACTCGACGTCCTTCAGGGTGAAGGTCTTGTCGCCGATCTTGGCCACCACCTGGTCGGCCTGGCCCGTCCCCGGCGCCGGCGCCTGCGGCGCGGACGCCGCGGTTTGGGCATCCGCGCACCCGCCGAGCACGGCGGCCGTCAGCACCACGACGCACCCGAATCCCGTCTTCGCCATCGTCATCCGCATCTCCCCAGCTTAACCCGGCACCCCGCCGGACGACCGCTTATCCCGGCGGCCCCCGCCGGATGACCTCGTCCACTGCCACCGTGAACCGCCGGTAGTTGGCGTAGGTGGCGACGCCGGTCACCTCGTCCACGTCGTTCAGGGCCTTGTAGTAGTCCTCCATCCGCGACGGCACCCAGAAGTCCAGGGCCTCGTCGGGGCGGTAGGTGGTGGTCACGACGGCCCGGATCACGGGATCGGCCGCCGTCATCATGGTCTTCAGGACGGTGCCGGTGGCCGCGTCCACCCAGAGTTCGCCGTAGACGGGCAGGTCCCGGCCCCGGGTGGTCTTGATGAGGGTGGGCCGGTCGCGCTCGTGGTACTCGAGGCGCCAGGCCGGCTTGCCATCCACCTGGTCGGTGGCGGCGAAGGTGAACTCGAAGCGGGCGCGCACGTCGGGGTGCAGGAACAGCAGGGCCAGCGTGGGGATGTTGATGGTCCGCGTCATCGACCCGAGGTTGTAGCGGGTGCTGTCGGACATGATCCGCGACGCGCGATCCAGGCTGCCGACCGTCGGTTCCAGGAACAGCTTCGCCAGACGGTCGCCGCGGTCGGACACGCGGCGTCCGTTCACCTGGAACGTGTCCCGGAACGGCAGCCAGCCCCCGCCGCCGCCGACGCGGACCAGCAGGTAGTCGGACTTGAGGGTCTGGCGCTTGCGGACGCCGCCGCCGGTGGAGAACCCGCCGCCGGGGTTGGTGCGCGACAGGTTCCCGCCCCCCGGGTTGTTGTCGGGCCGACGGATCTCCTGGACGTACTCTTCCTCGGCCACCAGCAGCGAGAAGCGCTCTTCGTAGCCGCGGACGTAGGCGGCGGCGCGCGCGAGGACGTCAGCGAGCGTCGGCTCGGGCTGCGCGGCCCGGCCGGATCCGGCGGCGCCGGACGCGACCAGCGCCAGGGCGAGGCCCGCGGCCACGCCGCGGCGGTTGGTCACGACCCGGCCTCGCCGGGGGGCCCCTCGTCGAACCCGCGGCAGGCCCGGACGGGCAGGCGCGGATACCGGGGGAAGGCCGGGTCCGTCAGGCTCCGGGTGCACATCCAGAACGTCGACACCGCCCCCGGCACCAGGCGGTGCCACCGGCAGCGTCCGCAGAGCCCCGGATCGACTGGCTGCGGCACGGTGCCCCCATGGTAACGCCGAGGGCCCCGCCTCGACGGACGAGTCGGGGCGAGCGGCCGGGACTGCACGAAACGACCGGTTCGGGGGACGTCGCGGGCGGCCCGACGGCGGCGGAGGCTCGGCGGGAGCGTGTATGCTCGTGGTAAGACTCTTGCTCGCCCGGAGGCCGATGCTACCCTGCGTTCGTGTTCCTGTCCTTGCCTTGACGCTCCTGACCCTGGTCGCCGGCTGCGGCAAAGACAACCCCACGTCACCTACCACGACCGACACCACCACCACGCCGGTCGCCGACGCCTCGGTGTCGGAGGACTTCAGCGGCACCCTGCCGGTGGGCGGCTACCGGTTCTACTCGTTCGACGTGCCCACCAACGGCACGGTCACGGCGACCCTGAATGCCGTGGGCGGCGGGCCGGTCCCCACCACCGTGTGGGTGGGCCTTGGCGTGGGCGTGCCCGACGGCACGGACTGTCCGACCGACGTCTCCCTCAACACGCAGTCCGGCGACGGTCCGCACATCAGCACCACGCTGTCGGCGGGCACCCACTGCGTCCGCGTCTACGACATCGGCAACCTGGCGAGCCCGGCCTCGTTCGCCGTCACCATCACCCACCCGTGACCCGCCTGGTGGTAGCGGTCGGCCTCTCGACCCTGGCGGCCCTGGCGGCGGCCTGCGGCAACGACACCCCGACGCCCACGTCGCCCAGCGTCCCGGACAGCCTCGTGTCGAGCACGGCGCGCCTGTTCACGGGCACGGTCGGCGCGCAGGAGTCGGCGTTCTATTCCTTCACGATCCCGCAGGACTCGGGGGTGTTCGTCACCCTGGCCAGCGTGACGGCCGCCAACGGCCGCGACGTGCTGGACACGCCGGTGCGCCTCGGGTTCGGCGTGCCGCGCGGCACCGGGTGCGCCGCCACCACGACGGTCACGGTCGCGGCCGGCCTCACCCCCCAACTGCGCGAGTACACGACGCAGGGCGTGCACTGCGTCTCGGTGTCGGATGCCGGCACGCTCACGGCGCCCGTCAGGTTCGCCATCCGGATCGGGTACTTCCAGTGATGCCGCGCGCGCTGATCGCCTCGTGCGCCCTCGCCGCGCTGCTCGCCGCCGGATGCGGCAACGACACCCCGACGTCGGCCAGCAGCACGGTCACCCCGCCCATCACGACGCCGGTGACGGTGTCCTTCCCGGGATCGATCGGTCCGGGCGGGTCGGTGTCGCGCTCCTTCGTGCCCCAGATCACGGGCTCGGCCAAAGCCGTGGTCAGCGACATCTCGCCCCCGACGGCGCTGTCGGTCGCGCTGGGCATCCCGCGAGCCGACGGCTCCGGCTGCCTGCCCGCGATCTCGTCCACGTCGGGCGATCTGCAGTCGGTCGAGGTGAGCTCGGCCGTGGCGCTCGGGTCGTACTGCGTCGTGGTCTACGCGCCGGCCGACTCGGCCGATGCCGTGCGCTTCACGGTGACCTTGACGTACCCTTGAGATCGGGCCGGGCACGCGCCGCCGGTCCCTGCCGTCGTCGTCCCGGAGGCTCGCCAGCATGACTCGCTCCCTCCCGATCGCGGTCGCCCTGGTGGCGGTGTCGCTCCTGGCCGTCAGCGCGCAGCCGACGTTCCGCTCGTCGGTCCGCACCGTTCCCGTCTACGCCACCGCCACCGACGCCTCCGGCCGCCTCGTGGCCGATCTCACACAGGACGACTTCGAGATCCTCGACAATGGACGGCCTGTGACGGTCACCTCGTTTTCGAACGACCCGCAGCCGTTCACGGCCGTCGTCATGCTGGACACCAGCGCCAGCATGACCGAGCACCTCAAGCTCCTGAACCAGGCCGCGGAGCAGTTCCTGATCCGGCTGCTGCCGGTGGACAAGGCGCAGGTGGGGGCGTTCAACGACAAGCTGCAGCTGTCGGGCACCTTCACGAACGATCGCGACGAGCTCATCGCGGCGCTCGACGACCTGCAGTTCGGCAACGCCACGCGCCTGTGGGACGCGATGGGCTTCAGCCTGGACGCGCTGAAGGACGCCGAGGGCCGCAAGGTCATCCTGCTCTTCACCGACGGCGACGACACGGCCAGCCGCGTCCGCTTCGGCGACGTCATCGCCCGGGCGCGCGACGAAGAGGTGATGGTCTACGGGGTGGGCCTGTCGGTGGACTTCTTCAACGGCGCGCGGCGGATCCGGTCGCGGCCCGATCGCAACCTGCGGCGCATCGCCGAGGAGACGGGCGGCGGCTACTTCGAGCTGCAGAAGACGGACCTGATGGCGTCGACCTTCACGCGCGTGGCGCAGGAGCTGCGGAGCCAGTACCTGCTGGCCTTCGCGCCGGAGACGCTGGACGGGCGGCCGCACAAGCTCGACGTGCGCGTCACGCGGCCCGGGGTCACGGTGCGCGCCCGCCGCAGCTACCTGGCAACCGCCGACCAGCCGAGCGGCGCGCGCTGAGCCGTACGCACGAACGCCTGGCCGCGACCGCATCGGTCGGCGCCAGGCGTCGGAATCGAAGCCGCGAGCGCGGCCTCCAGGGTCAGAGCAGCACGAGCATCACGATCATCGTGGTGAGCAGCAGTGCGCCCACCACGGGCTCGGCCGTTCCGGAGAAATTCCAGTCCAGCACGCGAAACATGTTCAAGACCTCCTGATCCCGGCACGCCGTTCACGGCGCGCACACCTGTATGGACGGCCCCGCGCGCCGAATGTTCATCGCGATCGGTCGGGCGTGGCGCCCGCCGCGGGCCGTCCGGCGGGCGGCGTCCCGCGCGGACGTAGAATGGCGGCGCCAGGGGCCCGCTGGCGGACGCCGCCGGCCGGCCCGTCCCCCATCCCCAGGAACGCGCCACGATGATCGCCACGCCCTTCACGCCGCACGGCGACCGTCCGTGGGGCAACCCGTCCGCCTCCCGGTCCCCCGCCGTCGGACGCCGCGGCATGATCGCGACCAGCCAGGCCCTGGCCTCGGCGGCGGGGCTGGACGTGCTCCAGCGCGGCGGGAACGCCGTGGACGCCGCGGTGGCCGCGGCCGCCGTCCTGGCCGTGATCGAGCCCTCCATGACGGGCATCGGCGGCGACCTGTTCGCGCTCGTGTACGACCCGGCGTCGCGGCAGGTGCACGGCCTGGACGCGTGCGGGCGGGCCGCGGCCGGCGCCACCCCCGAGGCCTTCGCGGCCGCCGGGCACACCACGATGCCGGCGGACGGTCCGCTCGCCGTGAACGTGCCCGGCGTGGTCAGCGGATGGACGGCGCTCCTCGAGCGCTTCGGGTCGTGGCCGCTGGACCGGCTGCTGGAGCCCGCGATCGCCCACGCGCGCGACGGCTACCCGGTGGCGGAGCTGATGGCGCACGAGTGGCAGGACGCCGTGCCCCGCCTGGCCCGCGACCCTGCCACCGCCGCCACGTTCCTCCCCGACGGCGCGGCCCCGCGGCTCAGCGCGCTCGCCTCCAACCCGCGGCTCGCGGATACCCTGGCGCAGATCGCCCGGGACGGCGCGGCCGCCTTCTACACGGGACCGATCGCCGAGGCCATCGACGCGGACATGCGCGCGCGGGGCGGACTCCTCGCGGCCCGCGATCTGGCCGCGCACACGGCCGACTGGGTGACGCCGATCGCCACTGGCTATCGCGGCGTGGCGCTGTACGAGATGCCGCCGAGCACGCAGGGCCTCGTGGCGCTGCAGATGCTCAACATCCTGGAGGGCTTCGACGTCGCGGCGATGGGCCACAACGGCGCCGACTACCTGCACGTCGTGGCCGAGGCGAAGAAGATCGCGTTCGCCGATCGCGCCGCGTACCTCGCCGACCGCGCCTGCGTGCCGGAGGCGACGCTCCAGACGCTCGTCTCTAAGACGTACGCCGCGGCGCGGCGCGGCGAGATCGACATGCGGACCGCGAAGACGTACGCGCCCGGACTGACGGGCGGCCCCGGCGGCGCGGCCCGCGATTTCACGGGTAAGGACCGCGGCGACACCGTCTACCTGACGGCCGCCGACGCGAGCGGCCTCGTGGTGTCGTTCATCCAGTCGCTCTTCGCCAGCTTCGGCGCCGGCATCGTCGCCGGCGAGACGGGCATCGTGCTGAACAACCGCGCGTCGGGCTTCGTGCTGACGCCGGGGCATCCCAACCAGGTCGGGCCGGGCAAGCGGCCGCTGCACACGCTCGTGCCCGCGATGCTGCTGCAGGACGGCCGGCCGTGGGTGTCGTTCGGCGTGATGGGGGGCGACAACCAGGCGCAGGCCCACGCGCAGATCGTCGCCAAGCTCGTGGACTTCGGCCTGCACGTCCAGGCCGCCGGCGAGTCGCCGCGCGTGCGCCACATGGACCAGGTCCTCGCCGTGGAGCGGGGCATCCCGCCGGGCGTCCGCGCCGCCCTCGAAGCCCGCGGGCATCGACTGCGCGACGGACGCGGGCAGATGGGCGGCTACCAGGCCATCATGATCGACGCCGCCACCGGCGTGCTGCTCGGCGGGTCCGACATGCGCAAGGACGGACTCGCCATCGGCTGCTAGTGCGGGCGGACCCGGGCGCGACGCCCGGATCGCGCGGCACGTCGGCCGGCGATCAGCGCCGCAACTGGCGCGCGAGGTCGGTGAGTCCCACGCGCCGGACCGGCAGGTAGGCCGCGATCGCCGCCAGCGCGAGGACGCCGCCCGCGGCCAGCACGAGCGGCCAGGGCTCGATCGGGGCCACGCCGACGAGCACGCCGCGCAGGAGCTGTCCGAGCCCCGTCGCCAGCGCCAGGCCCGCCAGCAGCCCGGGCAGTCCGGTGACCACCGCGCGCCCGACGACGGATCGGCGGACGGCGTCGGGGTGGGCGCCCAGGGCCACGCGCAGCACGAGCTCGCGGCGGCGCGCGGCCACCGAATAGGCCGTCACGCCGTAGACGCCGACGGCCAGCAGGGCGAGGGCCACGACGCCGAATCCCACGCTCAGCCAGCCCATGGCCCGCGTGGGCAGGAGCGCGGCGGCCCGCAGCGCGTCGTAGGTCATGGCGTCCTCGACGCGGACGCGCGGATCGGGCGCGCGCAGCTCCCGCGTGAGCTGCCGTACCATCGCCGCCGGATCGATCACCGTCCGCACGTGGAACGTCAGGCCGGCGAGATGGGGCTGCCCGGGGCCATACGGCAGGTAGAGGAACGGCATCGGCGCTTCCCCGATCGCGAAGTACGTCCCGTCGCCCACAACGCCCACCACTTCCACCTGGTCGGCGCCGAGCCGCAGGACACCTCCGACGGCCCGGCCCGACGGCCAGTACTTCTGCGCCATCGTCCGGTTGACCACGGCCACCAGCGGGGCGTCGGCCCTGGCGTCGGCGTCGCGGAACGGGCGGCCCTCGACGAGCGGAATCCGCATCACCTCGAAGTAGCCCGGCCAGACCACGTTGGTCGGCACCGACACCACGGGATCGCCGTCGGGCGGGACGTACCCCTCGATCGCCACGCCGCGCCGTTCGTCGTGCCCGCCAAGCGGCAGGATCGCCGCGGCCGTGGCCGCCTCGACGCCGGGCAGCGCGCGGATGCGGGCCATCACCGCGTCGTGGTACGCCAGGCTGGCGGCGTCGTCGAGGCCCAGGCCGTTCAGGTTCGCGGTGGCCACGACGAGCTGCCGGCGATCGAACCCGAGATCGAGCCGGCCGGCCGCCCAGAGGCTCTGTCCCAGGAGCGCCGCGAGTGCCACCAGCGCGAGCGCCGCCGCCGACTGGGCCGAGACGAGCGCCGACCGCAGCCACCCGCCCCGGCCGCCGACACTCGACGCGGCGCCGTCGCGCAGAGGCGGGGCCGGATCGGTCCGCGCGGCCCGGCGCGCCGGCAGCACCCCGGCCAGGCACGTCGCCAGCGCCATCAGTCCGGTCGCGGCCGCCGCCACGATCCAGTCGATGCGGACGTCGAGCGAGAGGTTCTCGAGGCCCGCGGGCAGCGGCGCGCCCAGGAGCGCGTCGCGCGCCCACACGGCCATCAGCACCCCCACGACCGTCGCGGCGCCCGACGCGACCAGGCTCTCGGCGATCCAGAGGCGGGCGATGTCCCGGGTGGACGCGCCCAGCGCCATCCGCACCGCGATCTCGGAGCCGCGCTCGCCCACGCCGGCCAGCGACGCGTTGGCGACGTTGGCGCAGGCCGCCAGGAGCGCCAGCACGGCGATGGCGGCCACGAACGCCAGCAGCCGGTCGATGTCGCCGCCCATCGACTCGGGCAGGAGGGCCGCGGGCACGACCGTGAAGGCCAGCCGGCGGTTCTCGCGCGGATACTCCTGCTGCAAGGCGGACGCAATGCCCGCAATCTCGGCACGCGCGGCGGCCAGCGACACGCCGGGGGCGAGGCGCGCCGTCGCCTGCAGCCAGCCCCAGCCGCGGCGCTGGATGTCGAGCCCGCGCGGACGGACGACGCCATAGGTCGTGAGCGGCACCCACAGGTCCGTGCCCAGCGCGTCGTAGCTGCCGTGGAACAGCGGCGGGGCGATGCCCACGACGGTGAACGGCGCGCCGTTGAGGTGCACGACGCGCCCGATCGCCGCCGGGTCGGCCCCGAGGCGCGTGCGCCACCAGCGATCGCTGACCACCGCCACCCGGGCCGCCTCGCGGTCGTCGCCGTCGCTCAGCGGGCGTCCCATCGCCACCGGGATCCGGACCATGCGGAAGTACGGCCCGCTCACGAGCTCGACCGCGGCCGTAATCGTGTCGTCGCCGAGGCCGTAGCCGACGAACGTCTGCTGGTGGATGGCGAGCGCGTCCAGGGACCGGGCGCGGCGGGCGACGTCGTCCAGGTTCGGGAACGACGCCACGCCGAACGCGTTGTCCCCGCCCGTCTCGAACACGCGGACGACGCGGTCCGCGTCGGGCCAGGGCAGCGGGCGGAGCAGCGCGGCCGACAGCGCGACGAGCGTCGTCGTGCCGCCGATGCCGATGGCCAGGGTGAGAACGGTCGTGGCGGCCAGGATCGGCCGCCCGGTCAGCGAGCGGACGGCGTGCCGGAGGTCACGGAGCAGCGGTCGCATGCCGCGGCGGCAGCAAACCCGCGGCCAGCCGTCCGGCCGTCTGGCGCCGTCCGGCGCGCCGCCAGCCGCGCCCTCGCCCTGCGCGGGTGTGCGGGCGCGGGACGGGACCGTCCGGGAGCGCGACGCGCGACCGCGCTAGGGAACGACGACCGTGACCTCGTTCGACGGGGGGCCGACCAGTCCGCAGGCGCTCCGGCCGCGCACGCGCGCGTAGTAGGTCCCGGGCCCCACCTGCCCGCCGATGGCGCGCGCCCCGCCCACGTCGAGGTTGGCGAGGTTCGATGCGCCCGGCGCGGTGCCCGCCTCCACGAGATACGACGCCGCGTTGGTCGACGGCCCCCACTGCAGCGACACGATGCGGCCCGAGACCCCGGCGGTCAGCGTGCCGGGGGCGGCAGGCACGGCGCAGCCCGACGGCACGTCCACCACCACCTCGTTCGACGACGGGCCCACGCCGCAGGCGGCCGCGGTCCTGACGCGCACGTAGTAGCGGCCGGCGGCCACGCGGCCCCCAATCGTCGTGCCGGGCGCCGGCACCGGAACCGAGGCGAGATTCGAGAGCCCGGGCCCGGACCCGGCGTCCAGGTAGTGCCCGAGCCAGCTTCCGGCCGGCGGCGTCCAGCCGAGCTGGACGTCGTAGCCGCTCACCGTCGCCCACAGGTTGGAGGGCGTGCCGGGATTGCACGGCGTCGTCGTCCCCCGCCACCCGAGCTGCACCACGTCGAAGTCGCTGGCCGACAGGCCACGGAAGGCGGGGTTGAGGACGTCGTTGTCCCAGCGCGGGTCGAAGGCGCCGCTGATGTACATGTCCGACCCGTTGTCGGCCACGATGAGGCCGTACTTCTTCATGGCGCGGAAGATCTTCTGCATCTCGGGCGGGAAGCCGGAGATGTCCT
The DNA here is from genome assembly GCA_050187355.1 of Vicinamibacterales bacterium. Classification (GTDB taxonomy): domain Bacteria; phylum Acidobacteriota; class Vicinamibacteria; order Vicinamibacterales; family UBA2999; genus CADEFD01. The sequence continues at coordinate 10,938 of JBFWXO010000001.1, read as the reverse complement.
TCGACGCCTTCAAGCGGAGCCGCGCGCCCATCGGCGGCGCCGCGGTGTTGCTGCCGGCCTTGTGCGAGGCGGGCCAGACGTAATAGTTATTGCTGGCGCGCACCGTCACCCGGAACGCGTGCGTGATCTCGCCGGGGCCGTACACCTCGTCGTAGCGCACGAGCCCGGGCAGGATGGCCAGGCCCGCCGCATCGGCCGACGTCCACCCGTCCGGCCGCCGCGCGTTGGTCTGGAGGTCGAACGCCGCGCCCGACCCGGCCGTCCACTTCGCGCCGTCCCAGCCGAGGTCGTACAGCTCGTAGAGCTTCTTGTTGTCCTTGTCGACGATCAGCATGTGGCGATCGCCGCCCGGCGACTGGTTGCCGGCCGGGCCGCCTTCGATCCAGTAGGGCTGCGTGATGGCCTGATCGGGAATCGGGTAGAACGGGACGCCGACGCCGTCGCTCTCGTCGTCGTAGTAGAACTGCACCTGCCGCTTGGGCTGGTCACCCGCCACCACGACGTAGGGGAACCCGTAGATGTCGTTGCCCGTGCCAGCATACCCGCCGAAGTCCGGGTGGAGCCGGCGCGTGCCCCCGTTGTTGATGAAGCCGATGAGGGCCGGCGACTCCGCGGCGACGGGCGCCTGGCTGACGTCCTGGTTCCACCAGTTGTCCGCCGGGAAGAGCGGCGGCAGCGCGCCGCCGATGGTGGCGGGCGACGACTGCGCCCCGGCCCCCTGAGCGGCGGCGAACACGGTGAGGGCCAGGAGCCCCGAGCGGATGGCGCGCATGGTACGGCGAGCCTTCGCAAACTCCCTGCCGGGCGGGACGGGGCTCGAGACTCCCGGGATTCCCAGGAATTTTCGCGAAGACGCGGCCGGACCCGGCGGCCGCGGCCGACCGATTTGGCGAGGGCTGTCGCGAATCGTGTCAGTCGCGGGTGGGACGCTTCGCCGGCGTGGCCGGGGCCGTGGCCTCGACCGGCCAGGTCAGGCACACGCGCCCGGGCTCGGGCCAGGTCACGGTCCAGCGTGCGGGCGGCCACGAGATGGACACCCGTGGCACGAAGGCGTTCGGACCGGCCGCGGCGTCGCCGTGTCCCGTGGCGGTCTCACCGTGCTCGGCGCTTCCTTCGCCGTGCGCCGCCGGTGCCCGTTCGGCGGCGTCCTCGGCGTGCATCTCCGCGAGCGCGGCGGCGATGCGCCCGTGCACCTCGGTGAGGCGCGTGGCCTTGCGCGGACCGGCGGCGGGCTTCTCCGCGGGCTTCTCCGCGGGCTTCTCCGCGGGCTCAGGGGCTGGCTTGGGCGCCGGCGCCTCGCCGTGCGCGCCGGCCTCGGGCTCGGGATCCGCGGGTGCGGCGCCATGCGCGCCGGCCGCGGAGGTCCCGGAGGTGAGCGCGGACGCGCCGGACACGACCGGGCGCGGCTTGCGGCCGCCCTCGGATGACTTGCCGCGCGCCGGCGCGCCGGTGGCGACGTAGCCGCCGGCCTTGGCGCCGTGCTCGCCCGCCGCTGCCGCGGTGCCGCCCGCCGGCTTCGCCGCCGACGGCGCCACGACCGTGGACACCTTAGGCGCCGGCTTGGCCGGCGCGGCGTCGTGTCCGCCCTTCGGCGGCGTGGGGTCGTGGCCCGCCTCCGCCGGCGCGGCCTTGGCGGCCTGGGCCGCCGGAGCATCGTGCCCGGCGGCGGCCGCCTCGTGCGACTGCGCCGCTGCGCGTCCGGCCAGACCGGCCGACAGCGCGAGGGCCGCGAGAATCCGTCCGCGCATGGCTACTTGTGCGCCGCGACCGTGGTGGCTGCACCGACCGGCTCGGAGAAGATGACGCGCCCGGTGCCGAGTTCGTAGTACGCGCCGACGACCTTCAGGTGGCCGGACGCCGAGGCGCCGCGCAGGATCGCGCTCCCCGCGAGCGCGTCGTTGATCACCTGCTCGACGTTGGCGAGGACGAGCGTCCGGAGATCGTGCTGCTCCTCCGGCGTCCGCTGGATGCCGGCGCGGATGTGGGTGACGAGGTAGTCGAGGTTCGGTCCCTCGCCGTGCTCGGCCTGCGAGGCCGCGGTCACGGCCCCGCACGACTCGTGGCCCATCACCACGAGCAGCGGGATGTGCAGGTGCTCGGCGCCGTACTCGAGGCTGGCCGCCACCGAATGATCCATGACCTCGCCGGCCGAGCGGATGACGAACAGGTCGCCGAGGCCGACGTTGAAGATGTACTCGGGCGGCACGCGCGAGTCGGCGCACGACAGCACCATCGCGAACGGGTGCTGCCCCTGCGTGAGGGGCTGGCGGGCGCCCTGCCCGAGCGCCACGTCGGCGTTGGCCCCCTTCACGAAGCGCTCGTTGCCCGAGCGGAGCCGGGCGAGCGGGTCGGCGGTGTCGGACGCGGGCGCGGTGGAGACGAGCGACGTGGCCGCGACGAGCGCGACGGCCGACAGGCTCACGCGCGAGAGCACCGGTGTCCGTAGGGAGCGGGTCTGCATGGGAAGGCAATCGGCCGCCGCCCGCGAAACTTCAGTTGGCGCACTTCGGCACGCGCGCGCACGGTTCCGGACTGAGGGCCCGCGCCCGCATCTCGCGCTATCATCCCAAACGCGCGCCTCGAGCGCGGTCGGAGGATGGACATGCGTCGAGTTCCGATGGGCGTGGCGGTCGTGCTGGCGGTGGCGGTGAGCGTGGCCTGCGGCAAGTCGCCGGAAGAGAAGGCGGCGGAAGCGCTGAAGGACGCGGCCGAGTCGGCGGCGAAGGCCGGCGCGGAGATGGCCAAGGCCGGTGCGGCCGCGGCAGACACTGCCTCGGAGGCGGCGGCCGGCGAGGCCGGCAAGGGCATGGAGGATTTCGCCAAGGCCATGCAGGGCATGGCGGCGGCCCTGGGCGGCAACAACGGCAAGATGTCGGACCCGGTGAGCTTCCGCGAGCTGCAGACGGCGTTCCCGACCGTGTCCGGCTGGACGATGGGCAAGCCGAAAGGCGAACGGATGACCGCGCCGGTGTCCTTCTCGCAGACCGAGGTCCGGTACACCAACGGCAGCAACGGCCGGATCGACGTGAAGATCGTCGATTCCGCGTTCAACCAGGTGCTCATCGCGCCGTGGGCGATGTTCCTCACGGCCGGCTATGAGAAGGAAACCGACGACGGCTACGAGAAGTCCACCACGCTGTCGGGGAATCCCGGCTTCGAGAAGTGGAACTCGGAGCGGAAGTCCGGCGAGCTGAACCTCGTCGTGGCGAAGCGCTTCCTCGTCACCGTCGAGGGCGATCGCGTCGACGACGTGAAGGTGCTCCAGGACGTGGCGGGCAAGGTGGACTTCGCCAAGCTCGCCTCGCTCGCGGCGGCCGCGCCCGCCAAGTAGCTCAGAGCCGGAAGCCGGCCCGCAGCGGATCGTCCGCGTCGATGAGAAACGTGTGCTCGCCCGTGATCCAGGCGCTGCCCGTGATCTCGGGCACGATGGCCGGGTGATCGCCGACGCGCAGGCGCCGGTGGATGCGTCCGTGGAAGCGCGTGCCGATCACGCTCTCGTGCACGAACGCGTCGGCGGCCGCGGGCAGGACGCCCATCTCGTCCAGCACCGCCATGACGGCCGCGGTCCCGCTGCCGCAGGGCGATCGGTCCACCTCGGCGTCGGCGAAGATCGTGACGTTCCGGAGGTGGGCGCCGTCCTCCCGCGCGGGGGCCGTGAAGATCGTGCCGTACACGCCGGTCAGGCCGGGCTCCTCGGGGTGGACTACCTTCACCACCCGCTCGACCTCGCGCGCGATGGCCATGCCCGTCCGCTTCAGCTCCGGCAGGGCCGCGACGTCCACCGACAGGCCCACCGACTCGGCGTCCACGATGGCGTAGAAGGCGCCCCCGAACGACACGTCCACGGTGCACACCCGTCCCGCGACCGTTACCGGCACGCCGGGGGCCAGCACGAACGAGGGCGGGTTGAGGAACGAGACGTCCGTGACGCGCGTGGTCCCGTCCACGACGGCGGTGCGCGCCCGCGTCCGCACCGGGCCGGCCGGCACGTCGAGCGTCATCTCCACGATGCCCGCGCCCGGGCTCTGGCCGGCGTCCCACATCAGGCCGCGTTCGACCGCGATGGTGGCGACGGCAATCGTCCCGTGCCCGCACATGGTGCTCCAGCCCTCGTTGTGCATGAAGAGCACGCCGGCGTCGGCGCCCTCGGTGGCCGGCTCCGTCAGCAGCGCGCCGTACATGTCCGCGTGGCCGCGCGGCTCCAGCATGATCGCCCGGCGCAGGTGGTCCAGGTGCTTGCGCGCCCATTCCCGCTTGTCGAGCATGGTGGCCCCCTCGGGCGCCGGCAGGCCGTCCACGACCAGGCGGAGGGGCTCGCCGGCCGTGTGAGCGTCGATCGTGCGGATTCGGTGGATCATGCCGGAGCGGACCGTACCACACCGGCCGTGCCGTGTGAAACGGCCGGGAGCCTCGCGACGTGAGAGCCTTCTACTCGGATCACTTCGTCCTGCCGCTGCCCGAGGCGCACCGCTTCCCCATGGCCAAGTACGCCCGCCTGCGCGAGCGCGTGGTGACCGACGGCGTGCTGGCGCCGGGCCAGCTGGTGGAGGCGCCGCTGGCGGCGTGGGACGAGATCCGGCTCGTGCACGTCCCGGCGTACGTGGCGGCCGTGGCCTCCGGCGCCCTGCCCGCGGACGTGCAGCGCCGCATCGGCTTCCCGTGGTCGCCTGGCATGGTGGAGCGGTCGCGCCGATCGGTGGGCGCCACGATCGCGGCGGCGAGGGCGGCCCTCGTCGACGGGGTGGCCGCGAACCTCGCCGGCGGCACCCACCACGCCTTCGCGGACCGCGGCGAGGGCTACTGCGTCTTCAACGACGTGGCCGTGGCCACGCGCGCCCTCCAGCGCGAGACGCGGGTCGACCGGGTGGCCGTGATCGACCTGGACGTGCACCAGGGCAACGGCACGGCCGCCATCTTCCGCGACGACCCGTCGGTGTTCACCTTCTCGATGCACGGGGCCCGCAACTATCCGTTCCGGAAGGAGCAGAGCGACCTGGACGTCGAGCTCGCCGACGGCACGGCCGACGCCGAGTACCTGGCCGAGCTCGACCGCCACCTGTCCGCGGTGCTCGACCGCCACCGGCCCGCCCTGGCCTTCTACCTGGCGGGCGCGGATCCGTTCGCGGGCGATCGGCTGGGGCGCCTGGACCTGTCGATGGAGGGCCTGGCCGCGCGCGACCGGATGGTCTTCGAGCGCTGCCGCCTCGCCCGGATTCCCGTGGCCGTGACGATGAGCGGCGGCTACGCGCCGGACGTGGAGGACATCGTCGCGATTCACGTGAACACCGTCCTGGCCGCGGCGTCGAGCGCCGCCGCCTGGACACCGGGCGCCTGACCTGTGCGAGGATGCCCGCATGTCCCAGCGCTTCCGCCTGCTCACCGAACAACACGTCGCCTCGCTGCTCCCGGCCGCGGATCTCGTGGACGCCATGGAAGTGGCGCTCACACGCTTCTCCGGCGGCGAGGTGGTGCAGCCGGTACGCTCGGTGCTGACGGTGGGCCCGCAGAAGGCGTACTTCGGCGTGATGCCGGCCTACGTGGAGCAGCCGCCGCAACTGGGCGCCAAGCTCGTCACCGTGTTCGGGGAGAACCTGGCGAAGGGCCTGCCCTCGCACCTGGCGACGATCCTCCTGCTGGATCCGGACACGGGGGCCCTCCTGGCCGTCATGGACGGCCGCTACATCACGGAGGCGCGGACGGCCGCCGTGTCGGCGGTCTCGGCGCGTCACCTGTCGCGGCCCGACTCGTCGCGGCTGGCCATCCTCGGCACGGGCGTCCAGGCGCGCAGCCATCTCGAGGCGCTGGCGTCGGTCCGCCCGCTCGGCGACATCCGCGTGTGGAGCCCCAAGGCGTCCAGCCGCGAGCGTTTCGTGGCCGAGATGAGCGGCCACGTGCCGGGCCGGCTGTCGGCGGCGGACTCGGCGGAGGCGGCCGTCCACGGCGCGGACATCGTCGTGCTCGTCACGTCCTCGCCGACGCCGGTCGTGGAGGACGCCTGGGTCGCCCCCGGCGCGCACGTCATCTCCGTCGGGGCCTGCCGGCCCGACCAGCGGGAGATGGCGCCGGCGCTCGTGGCCAGGGGCCGGGTGTTCGTGGACTCGAAGGCCGCCGCGCTCGTGGAGGCGGGCGACGTGGTGCAGGGCATCCGCGAGGGCCGCTTCACCGACGCGCACGTGGCCGGCGAGCTCGGCCAGGTGGTGGCCGGACGCCTCGCGGGCCGTCAGGACGCCGGCCAGGTCACGATCTTCAAGTCCCTGGGCATGGCCGTCGAGGACGTGGTGGCCGCCGACCTGGCCTATCGGCGCGCGGTCGTGACGGGCGCCGGGACCGAGCTGGTGCTCTGAACTGGAGTCCGGCCCGTTTCGTCAAGGAATGATGATGGCCTCGCGCACGCGCAAGTGGCTCCCCATCGTCGCCGGCGTGGCGATCCTGCTGGTGTTCGTGGTCATCGGCCTGGCGGCCGTCAGCGTGGCGTGGTTCCGCCAGAACCTGGACGTCACCCACGGCGCCAGCCGGACCGAAGCCACCAGGGCGTTCGACGACGCCCGCCGGCAGTACGCCGACCAGCGACCCATCGTGGAGTTCGGCGACGACCGCCGGCCCGAGTTCGTCAAGGGCATCGAGACCAGGAAGAACGCCGGCTCGGTGTCCGCCATCCACGTCCTGGCCTGGGATGCGGACGAGGACGCGCTGGTCTCGCTGTCCATCCCGATGTGGCTGCTGCGCCTCAAGCGCGGGCCGATCATGGTGGGCGAGTACGTGTCGGGCTTCGACGACCGCGGCGTGCGCCTGACGCCCGAGGACCTCGAGAAATACGGCCCGGGCGTGGTGTTCGAGTACGAGTCGCGGTCCGGCGACCGCGTCCTGCTGACCACGCAGTAGCCGCCGGCAAGCCGCCCCGGCCGTCCCACGTGGGGGCCGCGCGCCGGCCGCTCACCCGCGCAGGCGCACCTTGAGCGGCGTCACCGCCCAGCGGGCGCCGCGGCGGGTCACCGTCGCCAGGCCCAGCGCGTGGGCCTCCCCACATCCGGGCGGCCCGGGCCGCGGGTGGCGGGGCGCGGGGTGCCGATCGCACAGCTCGACCGCCACCTCCTCGCGAATGGCGCCCGGCGGCATCCCGCCATCCGGATCGGGCGACGGGTCCACGGCCGTTTCGGTGTACCGGAGGGTCAGGACGTAGCGGCCCGCCCGGCGCGGCAGCGGCAGCCGCACCGGATCGGGCAGGACGAGCTCGTGGCCGGCGCAGTCGAGGGCGACGCCCGGCGACAGCACGATCGACCCGCGGTCCACCGACACCTGCAGGCCGTCCACGACGCCCCAGCCGTGCAGCAGGCGGTTGTGAAGGCGGCCCTTGTCGCGGTGATAGTCCTGCTCGCGCTGGAGGTCCTCCGCCGAGAGCATCCGGCCCGAGAAGTAGCGAGTGCGCTGGAACTGCTGAAGCGGCGGCATGCGGGTCCTCCTGGTCTGCGGCGTCTCCTCCGGGCGGCGACGCGCGGTCAGCGGGCCGTCAGCCAGAGATGCCCGGCCACGAACGCCAGGAAGATGGCGAACGCCCGCTGCAGATCCCGGGCAGGCAGCCGGAGCGCCACGTGCGCGCCCAACCACGCGCCCACGACGAGCCCGAGCGCGATCCAGGCCGCGGGCCCGATCGCCACGTAGCCGTGGCGGTAGTAGTACCACGCGCCCAGCGCGCCCACCGGCAGCAGCAGCGACGCGAGCGACGTGCCCGTGGCCGTCTCCGGGGCCATCTTCGTCACCAGGATGAGGGCCGGCACGATCACGACGCCGCCGCCGATGCCGAACAGCCCGGAAAGGAGACCTGCTACCAGTCCGATCGTCAGATATTCCACGGTGGCTCCTAGAAAGGTGGCGGTGCGCTCGCGCGCGGTGGTCCGGACCTGGATCGATCGTGCCACACGATCCCGGCGGCGACCCGCCGTTCGCGCGTGGCGCCCGTTACGACGGTGTCAGGAAGGCCCGCGGGACTTCGGGCGCGGGCGCGCGGGCACGGCGCGCCGGATGCGCCGGAGCAGGTCCGACCCAGGCTCGGGCGAGGTCGCGCCCGCCGTCCGCCGTGACGTTCGAGGCCCGGCCGCCGGCTCGCCGGTGGCGTCCCATGCGCCCGGCGCCAGGTAGTGGAACCGGATCAGGTAGATCTCGTGCCCCTCGCCGTGCCTGGCGGTCTGCAGCAGGTCCTCGACGTCGTCGAACCCGGACTCGCGCGCCAGCGCGTTCGTGATGTCGGCGCGGCGGATGCGATCGATCGCGTCCACCACGACGTGCCCCTCGTCCATCCGGTACCGCCGGCCGACCTTGACCTTCAGGCGCGTCCAGATGCGCACGGTGCACTGGATCCGCCCGCGGCGGATGCCGTCACGCAGGCGCTTGGTGAACAGCATGGTCGCCGGGCGCCTCCGCCGGGGGCTGGCCTCGCCGGACCTCGTGCCGAAGGGCCACGATCCCGCTCTTGTAGGCCTTCACTTCCGCGAGGTGGAGCGCCACGTCCCGGCCGAGCCCGGCGGCGAACGGGATGCCGTCGCCGATCAGGATCGGCACGAGCGAGAACCGCACGTCGTCGGCCAGCCCGAGGCGAAGGCACTCCCCCGCCAGCGTGCCGCCGCCCACGACCCAGATGTTGCGGAAGGCCGGCTTGAGCCGGCCGTTCACGAACGAGGCGAGATCGCCGGCGTGGAACTCGACGGACGGCCGGGTCCTGGGCAGTTCACGACGGGTCAGGACGAAGGTCGGCGTGTCGCCGTAGGACCACCCGAGGCCCTTGGCTTCGAAGCCCAGGGCCGTCTCGTAGGTCCGCGAGCCCATCACGTAGCAGTCGATGGCGGCGAGGAACTCCTTCACGTACGCCGCATCCAGCGTCTCGCCCTGCTCGAACCGGTCCGACGTCTCGAGCCAGTCCACCGTGCCGTCCCGCCGGGCGATGAACCCGTCGAGACTCGCGGCCATGTGAATCGTCACGCGCGATTCCGTGCTCGCCATCCGGCCTCCACACGGGCGCTCCACGCCCACGGCGCGGCCGCTCGTGGCCGCGCGCCCGATTGTACGAAAAGGCCAGGCGCAGGAGTGACGCGGCCACGGCGGCCCGGTCGATGCCTCACTTGTCCACGCGAGTGAGAGGGCCCATCCAGGCGTCCGGGGGTTCGGCCAGCATGGGCGTCAACTTCGCGATGGCGGTTCGGTACAAGCCGCCCTCGTCCTCGTAGATCGCCTTTGCGTCGGTTTCGGTCGCCCAGACGCTCAACGACGCGATGCGGTGGTTCGGCGCGTCGACGATCAGGAAGTTCTGGATGAACCCCTGATAGCGAGCCGCGGACGGCATGACTTCCTCGCGCAGCAGCCGTGCGGCCTCGTCGACCTTCCCCGGCTGAATCCGGACCCGAACGTTCATTCCGTGCATCGATCCCTCCCTGGCTCGGGCCGATCCGACCCTGCCTGAAACACCTCCCCACTGAACAGCCGGCGGGCCGTCGCGGTGACGCTCACGCGCCGCGGTCAGCGCGCCGCATGGACGGCCTCACGCGGACGTGGGCCGATGCGCCCGCAGGAAAGACCGGATCTGGCGCACCGCCAGCGGAATCCGCTCCTTGGGCTCCTTCCACGGAAACACGCTGACCTCGGCCTTGGGCGCGAGCATCGCGCACTCCATGGCGACGTCGTACGGGTGCGCCGGTACGTCGTCCGGCAGCACGAGCACCGGCGTCTGGCACGTGCGCACGAAGTCGCGCGTGACCGTGAAGACGAAGTCGGGATTGGTCTCGAACATCCTCACCACGAACTGCTCGGCCGTCTGCGCCGTGATGTCGGGACGCGCGGCCGCGATCTGCGCGGGCCAGCCCTTCCAGAAGGCACCCGCGTAGCTTCGGTCGCGCATCTCCGGACGCCAGCCCACGGGCTGCGCCACCACGGCGGCCGCGATCCGGTTCGGCGCGCGCTTCAACAGGTTCCAGATGAAGGGGCCGCCGATGCAGAAGCCCATCACCATGAACCTGTCGATGCCCAGGTGGTCCATGAGCCCGATCTGGTCGTCGGCATACGACTCCCACGGCCGGTCGACCTCGACGGGACCGGTGGACTGCCCGGAGGGCGCATTGCGCAGGTCCGCCGTGATGCAGCGGTACTCGCCCCTGAACTCCCCGATCGCATCGAAGGGGTTCCCCCGCTTCAGGCCCGCGACCGTGGAGTTCAGCCCGCCGCCGGGAAGCAGCATGAGGGGGACGCCGCTGCCCTCCTGCTCGTAGTAGATGCGGACCGGCCCCTTCTCGTAGAACGCGCCCGGGCCCGCGCTGCGCGGCTGCTGCGCAAACACCCGCGTCGTGGCGGCGATTGCGGTGGCCGCGGCACCGGTCTTCAGTAGCTTGCGTCTGATGGGATCCACCGTCGTGTCCTCCTCGATGACTTCAACAGCCCGCCCCGTCGCTCGACGGCGACGCCCCACGTGACCGCCCGTTCAGGCTACGCCGTGCGTCGGCCTCACCGACCGTCGCTGCTCAGCCGTCTGATGAACTCCCGCACGACCTCGAACGTCGGATCGGCTGGCTCACCCAGTTTGCGAATCGCGCTGTAGTGCGTCCGGTCGACAAGCACCTTGTAGTCGGCCGCGTTTCCCAGCCGGCGCGCGTCCTCGACGAACTTCTTGTTGGTCTTCAGGACCGGCGGCTGCTCCTGCTCGCTCTCGGCAATCAAGAACAGGAAGGCCGGCAGTCCGGCCCGGACGTGGCGAATCGGCCAGTGATCCAGGTACGCGTCCAGATTGGCGTACATCCGGTAGGCCGGGTGGCGTCCGAACGTCGCCTCCACACGCTCCCGGCCGTTCACCTTCAAGGCCTCCTCAAACTCGTCGTCCCACATGATCGATCCCATCGCGATGACGCCACGCACGTCCGTCGCCTTGAGCCCCTGGGCTGCGAGGTAGCGCTCGTCGCT